>CAYULA010000047.1:0-28533 GCA_964445525.1 uncultured Thermoplasmatales archaeon
TTTTTCACATAATAAAACCTGTGTGAAACAGAGCGATACATTCGGAACTACTGCTCCAGCAGAAAAATTATATATAACCGATCTCGATTCCAGCGTCATGGCTCCTCCGAAGAAAGGGAAAAAAGGAGAAGGCTTTCATTCTGCAGCGGGATTGATCAGATATTTCGATGCGGAGGAGGAAACAGCCCTGAAAATTGATCCCAGGGTTGTACTCGCGGCAGGCGTCATCTCCATCACCGTTATCGAGTTCCTCAAATGGCTGATTCCCCTGTAAAAACACCTTCTTTCCCGTTATAATATTTTCATAGTAGCAAAAATACCACTTTTATTTTTGATCAGTTGCTGGTCCAGGGTAATATTAGTACGGGAATATCCACATTTGACATTATCCTGTCCATGATCCATCCGGCCACTCCTCTTCCTTCGGTGGCTCCCATGATTATCAGGTCCACTTCGTGGAATTTGGCCTGGCCGATAATGGTTGAAGATATCTCACCGATGGCCGGAACAAGCTCATGGTCAACTCCCGCCTCTATCGCCAGCCGGCTGAATATATCAAGAGCCTGATCTCCTTCGCCTCTGGCTTCACCCTGATCCCTTATATGAACAACTATCAGCCTGGCATTGAAATTCCTGGCGATGTTTATTATCCGCTTGGCGTTCCTTCTCGCTGGCTCAGGCCCCGCTGTCGGTACAAGGATCTTAACGGTCAAGATAACACCTTCATTCTCTGAGGACCCTCTGGACGGTCTCTTTCAATGTCTTAAGCACGAACGGCTTCTCGAGGAATTCTATGGCTCCCATCTCCAATGCGGCATTCCTGATCGATGAGTCCGCGGAGATGAAAATTATTCTCTCATCAGGGTCCATGGCAAGTATCTCGGAAGCGGTTTCCAGTCCGTTCCTGACGGGCATTCTGTGATCGAGAATGATCAGGTCCGGTCTCTCATCAATTTCCCTGTAAGCTTTTAGAGCCTCCTCTCCGTTGGGAACGGCTGCTACTATGTCATGACCAAATACCTTTAGCATCTCGGAATACAATGAAAGAAGTTCCGTCTCATCGTCAACTATCATGATCCTTGCCATCTGAAACCCCTGTCCGTTCGGCTCGAAAAGGGTATCGTGTTATTTAAACGATTTCAAGGTAGTAAATATGGAAGGTTCGTGAAGTTTTTAAATCCCCTTAAATCATCTGGAAAAATATGGCTGATCCGTCTGCCCGGAAAAACATTGGATTCACCGGAAGAAGGGGCCTGGTCGAGCTGCTACCTTCAGATCTTTCTGAAAGAGAGGATGAAAAACCTGTTAGATTCAGCTGCATCCTCTTGGACCACGATGGCGAAGAGGACCTGATAACGATCAAGCTGAATAACGGATACAACATGAGATTCAGGAAGTCCAGGGTTAGAATAATCGAGGAAAGAGACAGAATAAAAATCCATGAAGAGCAGCCTCGAAATATCCGGGATGCATGCGGGCCACATATATGCATACTCGGAACGGGAGGGACCATCCTGTCAAAAATAGATTACAGGACAGGTGGAGTCCATCCGAGCCAGCAATTTCCGAAAACACTGAAAAAAGATTTCGAAAAGAAGAGGGACACCAGGATCCGGTTCAGGAGTATAATGAACAAACTGTCCGAGGATATGATACCGGACGATTGGAAAACAATTGCTTTGGAGACAGTGAAGGGATTCGAAGAGAAGGCATCGGGTGTTGTTGTTCTTCATGGAACGGATACGATCCATTATTCATCGGCCGCTCTCTCCTTTTTTCTGCGGGACCTGCCAGGACCGGTCATTCTAACCGGCAGCATGAGGTCAACCGACAGACCATCTTCCGACTCTTTTCAGAATCTCACCGATTCCCTTACCGCCGCTTCGAGCGGCCTGTTCCCGGGGGTTTATGTATTATCCAGACAAAATCTGGATGATGAAGAATCCGTAATATATCCGGGAACCAGGGTAAGAAAGATACACACAACAAGAAGGGATGCGGTCAGGTCAATTGACGGTTCTCCGGTTATGGTCCTCAATGACGGAAAGATAATCTCGCATACCCACGAAAATACTGAAAGACCAATGTCGAAACCAAAATTAAGAGGTGAAATCGATCCGACTGTTCCGATGTTGTGGTTGTCTCCCACAACCAAGGAAAGTGATTTGAAGGACCTGTTTGAAGCAAACAAAGCTTCCGTTATCGTCGGAACGGGACTCGGTCATATAAGATCCGATCTCATTCCAACCGTAAAAAAATACGTGGAAAAAGAAAGGATAATAGTTCTTGCCTCATCGTGCATTTTCGGAAGGGTGGAGCTGGAGGTATATTCCACCGGCCGTAATCTCAGGGATGCGGGAATCATTGATTCGGGTCCCATGACCCCGGAAACGGCTCATGTCAAGCTGATGTGGTCCATTGGAACCTCTTTAAAAACAGGAGAAGATCCCCTAACGCTTTTCAGAACAAATATTTCCGGAGAATGGGACCCGATACACCCGTATATCTCCCCCAAACCGAAAATTCCTGATCTCCAGGGGGGTGGACCGGATTAGAGAATACCGCAACCAGGGAGAAATCGACCTGAGGGACCTTGGTCTACTGACTGGACTGGAGGTGCATAGACAGATAAAGGGCAGGAAATTGTTCTGTCACTGCGATTCGTCCCTGAAGAGCCCCGAGGAACATGTGGCAACGGTTTCAAGGAAATTGCACCCGGCCCTGTCGGAAACCGGAGGATTGGATGATGCGGCAGCCAGGGAGATGAGGAGAGGATCCGGAATTGGATACCAGGTAACCTCGAACTCCTGCCTGGTCGATCTGGACGAGGAACCTCCGCACCCCCCATCGGAATTTGCCGTGAAAACCGCTTTGATCGTCTCCTTGATGCTGAAAACGGACCTTCCCGATGAACTTGTTTTCATGAGGAAGATCGTGGTGGATGGCTCCAATCCCGCGGGATTTCAGAGAACCTCCATTATAGGATTTGGAGGGAGCCTCCCGGTAAATGATACCAATATCGGTATCGAATCCGTCTGTCTGGAAGAAGATTCCGCAAGGAAGATTGGACAGGAAGGAGACACCAGGATATTCAGACTGGACAGGCTCGGGACTCCCGAGATAGAGATCACCACAAGCCCCTCGGATGCTTCTCCTGAAACGGTAAGGGATGCGGCCCTCGGAATCGGTTCCCTGCTAAGATCGACCGGGAGGTTCAAAAGAGGGATCGGGACCGTGCGTCAGGATGTCAACGTATCGATCAAAGGGGGATCACGAGTAGAGATAAAACACGTTCAGGACCCGGACCTGATTCCTGTCCTGATAAGGAAAGAGGCTGTCAGGCAGCGGCTACTTCTGGATGCCGCGGAGATCCTCTCGAAAAGGAATCCCCGGATGAGGATTGGTGAAAAAGATATATTCGACCTTACAGCCATTTTCGGGAATTCGGATGCTGAAAAACACGATGAAAATAAACCTGGTGAAACAAATTTCGGAATCAGGTTGAGGGGGTTCGGAGGTCTTTTGACCCCACTTATCGGGGAATTTTTCGGTAGGATCAAGACAGTTCACGGAACCGATCCCGTCTTGTATACCATGAAGGTACTTGAAAGGAAAGAGAATGAAGATATCTTTGAAAATGCAATAAAAAAGATGAATATCGATCCTCAAAAGGATGAAATGATCGTGATTGGAGGGGATGAGAAAACGGTCAGGTCAATTATCGAAATCGTTGTCCGAAGGGCAGAGGAAGCTTTCATGGGAGTTCCTCCCGAGGTAAGGAGGGCCCTGCCTGGGGGGGAAACCGAATTTCTCAGGCCGATAGCGGGTGAAATGAGGATGTATCCCGAAACCGACCTTGGATCAATTCCCGTTACAGAGAGTATGATAGCTCAGGCAAGAGAATTGATTCCCGGGTCCGGGGAGGGGGAGATAGAGGAACTTGTCAGATCCGGAGAAATTGGAAGGGAAACAGCTACCCAGATATACGAAAAAGATCTGGCAGGGACTTTTCGAAGTATATCCACTGAAAGCGGTTCCGGTCCCGCGGCTGCCAGAATACTTCTTTCCATTCTTCCGGAAATATTTTCAAAACAGGAGGGTGAGACGTTCGTTTCAGAGGAGATGCTGCGAAAAGTGGTGAATTCCATCAATGAAGGGGTCATCGCAAAGGAAGCCGCTTCCCATATCTTCAAGGAGCTGAAAATGAGGATCAAGGAAAAGAAAAATGCAGGGGATGAAATAAAAAAGAAAACAATAGAGGAGATCCTCGATTCCTTGATAAGTACGCAGAAGGGACTGAAAATCGATAGACGGGAGGCAAGGGAATTAATAAGGAATATGGCAAATGGTAAAAAGGACATCATCATAGAGAAGGGAAAAGGGGCCAGGGGACCATTGATGGGACTGGTAATGAAGGAACTCAGAGGAAAGATCGACGGGAGAGTGGTATCCTCTCTGCTGGATGAGGAACTGGAAAGGATTCTGGAGATGATCACATGAGACTTTTGCTTCACACCTGCTGCGCTCCCTGTCTTTGCGGATCAAGGATCCCGCTTGAGGAAGAGGGTTTCGAGGTCACAGCTTACTGGTACAATCCCAATATTCACCCATATACAGAACACGAGAAGAGGCTTCAAACCTTCCAGAGATACCTCTTTTTATCTCCAATGGATTCTGTCCAGGAGGAGGGTTTCGATCAGTACGAGTTCCTGAAGGGTCAGATCCAAAAAGTTGTGACCTCGATTGATGATACCGCCAAAGAGGATCCTCAGAAAATGGGACCCGACCAGAGAAAGGCCAGGTGCGTATTCTGCTATAGAAAAAGATTGGAAAGGACCGCAATTTGTGCCAGGGAAAAAGGATTCGACTGCTTTTCAACCACAATGCTTCTTTCCAGACACCAGGACCATGAGGGGATCAGGGCCTGCTGCAGGGAGTTGCAGGATAAATATGACATCGAATTCATCTATCGAGACCTGAGAAAACAGTGGAAGGAATCTGTAAGGTTATCAAAAGAACTCAAACTTTACAGGCAGCCCTACTGCGGTTGTGTTTTCTCGGAACATGAGAGATATACAGAGTAGAGGATCCGATCAGAACAGAAGCTGCAGTCTGGGACCCATTATCGACATTATTATCAGCACCAATACCAGAATCGATGCTGTAGTCGATACCGTCTTGGCGGTCTTTTCGAGCTTTTCTTCCGGTCGGTCCTTGAAGAATTTCCTCAGTATCAGAACGGTTGCATCCCTGAACACGAACCCTCCGTCCAGTGGAACCATGGGCAGTGCATTGAAAAGACCGAGGAGTATATTGAGCCAGAAGGTGTAGAAAAGGGTATTGGCAATAAACCAGAAGGCCGGTTCCGGAATTATCGAGAGAGGACCTTTAACATCGTATATATCCGTGAGTGGATCGTGGAAGGGCATTTTATTCAATTCCAGGGGGAGTCTGAAGGTTATGTATACAACGTTTGCCATCCTTCCTGAAAAGGTATCAGCGGAAAAAATCGGCCTGTTGAGAACCTCTATGAATTCCTCGCTGCCAATACCCGTCACACCCAGATAGCTCGATGTAATCCCGATGTACCCTTTTCCCCTGTATTGATCCATTCTGTAGTAGTCATACTTGTCGTCCAATGTAATGTTGAACGATTTCATGGCATAATCGGGAAATAGTTCAATTCCGGAATATGTCCTGTCCGTATCCGACAGGTTCCAGGGAGGTCTTACCGATACATCGATCTCATCCTCATCCATTTCGGGAACCAGAAGTGTCAGATTTATCTCCTGTTCCTCCAGAGTATCATCCATTAGCTCCGAGAACTCCCTGGAACTCTGTATCACTTCACCGTCCAGGGAATAGATGATGGATCCCAGGGGAAGTTCGGATTGATCCGCCGGAGTGTCATCGCCAACACCGGTTATTATTACTCCGGCGATCATGGGTACCTTGTATCTCCCACCGTCCATCTTCATATCAACCTGGGTCCACTGTCCCGGATCGTTACCGTCGTATTCGTAAAGCTCCGACAGTGAAGATATCTCGGTTCCGTTTATGGTGTAGAGGGCCTTGGGATGATCCTCAAAAGACAAATGGAGGGGTGTATGCTTTGAAACATCGGTTATGATAAGTGGTGATCCATCTGCCTCGACGGATCCCATCATACCCCAGGAGAAGATCCCTATGAAAAGGAAGGCAAGTATGAAATTCATTATGGGTCCCGCGGCGAACATCCTCATCCTGGCAATCCTCGGACCCTTGTTAACCTCCTCGTCATCCGGTTCCATGAAAGCTCCGATGGGAACAACGATGAATAGCAAACCCAGTGCCTTCACCTTGAAATCCATAACCCTGGCGATTATTCCGTGACTGAACTCATGGGCGACAACTGCGATTATCAGGCCGATCAGACCGTAGATAAAGGGAACGTAGGGATTGATACCCGGAAGGACCAGTACCTCTTCTGCCCCCACAGGTTTAACCAGAGGGCTTGTGGAAGCTATCCAGGCTGAAAGTGCCACCAGTATGAACATTAAAATCATACCGATGAAGAAGAACACAAAACCCACGGTGGAAATCCTCATCCACATCTTCTTTGGGGAGGCTATCCTGTCTATTAGCTTCCTCCCCCTCTTTGTCCTCCACATGAGGGCTATGAACCAAATCCTGTCCATGTTGAACTTCTTCAACTTCCTGGACTTGTCAGCATATATTACGGCGGTTGACCATATCAGCAGGATAAGTACGAACAGTAGAAGTTCCCATGAGATATTAAAGATGAAGTCCAGCATGTGATTGGACCCACTATTCATACCTCGTATTTATGGATATCCGATGATAATTACATCCTCTGAAAATTATCAATATTATTTCCTTGAATGCATATCCCACTGGCTCTCGGAGAGGTTCTCGTAAACCTTTCCCTCCGAATAGGAGTTTTCCGGCTCTTGCACGGCTTCCGGGGTTTTGACAAGAGAGGCGATCTTTTCCCTGTTGAGAATCCAGTAATGTATCCTCCATACCTTGCCTTTCTGAATTGTTGCCTCCTCCATCTCTGTTTTTAGGAGTCCCATTCCTTCAAGCATGTAGAATATATCCCTGTCCCTCGGGGTCAATCTGTTATCAAGTATTCGCTCCTCAAAACCGAAGAAATCCATTACGAACAAAGCGATCTGATCTATCCAATCCTTGTCCTGTGCAGTGGCGGTGTCGAGTGATCTCTGTATCGCCGTCCTGAGGTTTTCTATTGTGACCAGATCCTTCAATCTATCTCCCCCGAATGAGGGTTTCCTACCTGACTCCCTAACGTTGGCCATCTTTATCAATGTTGTCTAAAGAGGTGTTATAGGGCCTGATGGGGGTAATTTCTCCTTATCATTTCCCGTTCAATCAAACTTTCATAATGTGTATGTATTTTGCAGGCAACAAATGTATAATTACTGGTTAAAAATCGTCCCGTCTCATGTGAAGGTGAAAGCGTTATATAGAAACATACTGTTCGCCCTGCAACCCCACGGGATCAGAAGCGTCAGATACCGGTGGAGTAACAACACATTGGAATAATGGAGGAACCACCAAATGGCACCTGAAGAGGTATATCATCCTTCTGAGGATATCAAGAAGAAGGCACATATCGATAGCATGGAAAAATACCAGGAAATGTACAAGAGGTCCTTGGACGACCCCGAAGGATTCTGGGGAGAGATCGCAGAGGAATTCACCTGGTTCAAGAAATGGGACGAGATCATGAGCTTTGATTTCACAAAACCCGAGATCAAATGGTTCGACGGAGGCAAGACAAACATATGCTACAACTGTCTGGACCGCAACCTTGAAAAGAGGGGCGACAAGGTAGCGATCATCTGGGAGGGAAATTCCCCCGAAGAGGATCAGAAATTCACCTACAAAGACCTCTATGAACAGGTTCTGAAATTCGCCTCCGTCTTGAGGAAAAATGGAGTAAAAAAGGGCGACAGGGTCGCCATATATCTCCAGATGATCCCGCAGCTTCCAATAGCGATGCTCGCCTGCGCCAGGATCGGGGCCATCCATTCCATTGTCTTCGGAGCTTTCTCACCTGACGCTCTTAAAGACAGGATCAACGACTCCGAATGCAAGGTCCTCATCACCCAGGACACGGCATTGAGGGGTAAGAAGAACACCATTCCCATGAAGACAAACGCCGACAAAGCTCTTGCTAACACCCCATCAATAGAGAAGGTATTCGTTGTCAGAAGGACCGGACTGGAAGTTCCCATCACGGAGGGAAGGGACCTCTGGTGGGACGAGGAGATGGCCCAGGCGGAAGCTGATCCGTTCTACGAGGAAATGGATGCGGAGGACCCCCTCTTCATCCTCTACACTTCCGGTTCCACGGGAAAACCCAAGGGAGTTCTCCACACAACCGGAGGATACATGGTCTATACCTCCACAACCCACAAGTACGTATTCGATTACCACGAGGATGACGTTTACTGGTGCACGGCGGATATAGGCTGGGTCACCGGCCACTCCTATATCGTTTACGGACCCCTACTAAACGGTGCAACCTCAGTCATGTTCGAGGGAGTTCCCTCCTACCCGGATGCGGGAAGGTTCTGGGCAATAGTGGAAAAGCACAAGATCAACCAGTTCTACACCGCACCAACTGCAATAAGGGCCCTGATCAAGGAAGGAGACGAATGGGTCAAGAAACACGACAGGTCCTCTCTCAGGGTTCTAGGCTCCGTGGGTGAACCGATCAATCCGGAAGCCTGGAAATGGTATTACAATGTGGTCGGAGAGGGAAAAAGCCCAATCGTGGACACATGGTGGCAAACCGAGACAGGTGGAATACTCATTACACCCCTTCCCGGCGCCACACCTCTCAAGCCAGGATCCGCCACCAGGCCTTTCTTCGGTGTTCAGCCGGTCATAGTCGATAGTGACGGCAAGGAGCAGGAAGGTGTTGCATCCGGACCTCTCCTGATCAAGGGCCCGTGGCCCGGAATGATGAGAACCATATATGGCGATCATCAGAGGTTCTACGATACCTATTTCTCCATGTTCAAGGGTTACTACACCACCGGAGACGGCGCAAAGAGGGACGAGGACGGATACTACTGGATCACAGGCAGGATCGACGATGTGATCAACGTATCCGGACACAGAATGGGAACAGCAGAGGTGGAATCCGCCCTTGTTTCCCACCCTGCCGTCGCAGAAGCAGCGGTTGTCGGTTTCCCCCACGAGATCAAGGGACAGGGAATCTATGCCTACGTAACCCTCAAGGGCGGTTTCGAGTACGAGGACGATCTGAAAAAGGAGCTTGTCAAACACGTCAGGACGGAGATCGGACCGATCGCCTCCCCCGATGTTATCCACTGGGCTCCTGGACTTCCGAAGACAAGGTCCGGAAAGATCATGAGAAGGATCCTCAGGAAGATAGCCTCCAATGAAGAGGAGCAGATCGGGGACACTTCTACCCTGGCCGACCCCTCCGTGGTAGATAATCTGGTAAAGAACAGATAATAAAACAAACCAAGAGGAGCCCGTTCGGGCTCCTCCTCTTCAATTTTTAATTTTATATATTACCCAAGCATAGCCAAAGCGATGAAGGTTGCCGTTACAGGAGCCGGAGGATTCCTCGGCAGAAGGATCTGCAAGGCACTGGTGAAAAAGGGACACGAAGTATTTCCCATGGCAATGGAAGGAGAAAATACCGATGGATTGAAAAACGTTTTCAGAGGTGACATCACCAATCCTTCTTCCTTTTGTATTCCGGAATGCGACTCGATGATCCACTGTGCCGGCATTCTGGAATCATCACATCCCACCCAGGAAGCCTTGATGAAGGTCAATTACGAGGGCACGATCAATGTTTTCGAGAAATCCGTGAGATCCCGTGTTGATAACTTCATCTTCATATCCTCGATAAGCGCATTGGGTCCTCTTGGAAGCAGGGACCAGCCTATGACGGAGGATATGGACCCATCCCCCTCCGACGCATATGGAAGGTCCAAACTCGAGGCGGAACAATATCTGAAAAAGGAATCAGAAAAGAACGAATTGAATGTGATCATATTGAGACCCTCCGTTCTTTACGGACCGGGAATGAATCTCGATTCCTCGGGCATGAAGACATTCACCTCAATAAGAAAAGGTATAATGCCGCTGGTGGGAAAGGGCGAAACGACATTGAATATGCTCTACGTGGAAAACCTGGTCCATGCCGTCATTGTCTCCCTGGAAAAGACTGCCGGATCGGCATACAAGTTCCGCCTCTACCACGTGTGCGAAAAGCCCTATACTCAAAAAGAGGTAATAGGGAAAATCGGAACAGCCATGGGAAAGAAGGGGCACAAGCGCTACCCCAAATCAATTCTTTGGATGTTAACCTTGTTGTCTGAAACCATCAAACCGCTTGTGAAGGGACCTCCCCCCCTCTCATGGACCAAATACAGGGCCCTCACCAGCGATATCTGGACAATGTCATCCGAAAGGATCAGGGATGAACTATCCTTCAAGGAGATGGTAACTCTCGAAGAGGGGATAGATAGAACCTGCCGTCACTATGGATGGTTAAAAAACAAATAAAACATGATTATTACACTGCAACGGGTGTAGAAAATTGGCCTGGCTCTTTTACATTGTGTGGCCCTTTGTGAGTTCATTCTTCAAGACCATCTTTATCAGCTGGAGGAAGAAGGGCTTGAAGAAACTCCCGGAGGGTGGTCTGATATTTGCGGCCAATCACAACTCCAATGCGGAAGGTGCCTTGCTCAACACCATAAGATACAGGCCGGTGAGGTTTTTGGGAAAGGAGGAGCTTTTCAAAAAACCCATACACGGATTCATACAGAGGGGACTTGGTACGATACCAATCAAGAGGGGAAAATCCGACAAGGCCGCCATGGAGAAAGCAGTGAATGCTTTGAAGAATGGCAAATGGATAGGAATCTTCCCGGAAGGGACAAGGGGTGACGGAAGAGAACTGGGAGAAGCCCATACCGGCGTCATAAGGCTTGCATTGATGGCGGATGTCCCCATAGTTCCCGTTGGCATATCAGGAGGAACAAGGGCCTGGCCCAAAGGAAAAAAACCCAGGTTATTCAAGAAGGTACATGTTTTGATAGGGGATCCATGGAATGTACCTCCTCCTCCCGAGGGCAGGGAATACACCTATGATGAACTCAAAGGACTGGCAGAGGAATTGCTTTATGATAAGATAGGAACTCTCTGGGACAGATCAAAGGAAGAACCATTGCCCAGGCATCAAGACAGATGATTAAGGATGGTGGGAAACCTTTTCCGGTTCAGATCACTTCACATCTCGCCGTAAAGTGAGGCTCTCTCCTTCTCCAGTTCCTCATCGGAAAGCTTACCTGAATCTTCTCCGATTCCCATTTCTCTTTCCTCTTTTTCGATCTTTTCTTCGTATAATTGATCGTCCTCGGTCCTGGAACTGTACGCGAGCACTATCTCTTCTTCCTTTCTCTTTTTGTACCTCATCAACAGTGCCGCAAAGATCAAGGCAAGGACAACGATGGTAATTATCGATACGATGATAACGGCCATGAGAGGATCATCTTCCTCGGTCTCGTTCACCGCAGGATCACCGCTGTCGGTCCGGACTTCTTCGATTGTGATATTTACAGATGTCGATACATTGTGGCCCGGTGTTCCGTCATCGACATAGAGGGTTATCCTGTGTGTCCCGATCTCGTTGATATAAACGGGTAATCTTTCACCCACGCCCAGCAGGCCCGTGGTATTGGAAAACCACGTGAATACGGGTTCTTCGTACCTTCCCAAGCCATCGTCATAGGAGCCCTCCGAATCCAGAATGATCGGAGTCCCTTCCTTGATAACCGAACCGTCCTGCGGGGAAGAGATGACGGCCACGGGCGGGTCATCCACAATCCTTTCCTGCACCTTCAGCTGCAGCATATCCGAGGTGCCGGTATTGCCCAGGGAATCGCTTGCTGTAAACTGGAGTTCATAATCCCCCTCGGAGAAATACATCTCGAGGGATGCAACGAGTTCTTCGGCGACCCCCGAACCATTCATGGCATACCAGATGGACCAATCCGTATCCTCCGTGGCATACCTCATCCGTATGGTGGATCCGTTCACTCCTGCCCCTGGCCTGTCCAGGACCTTTACCGTGAACTCGAGGTCTCCCTCATTCTGGACCACAACAAGATTGGGAAGGAGGACTTCGAACTCTGGACCTCTCATATCCACACCGATATCCAGTATGGATGAGGTCTGCAAGTTGCCTACCATATCGGAGGACCTGAATTGAATCGATCCCCTCCATACCTCGGTCAGTTCCAGTTCAATGGCAGCCGAAACCTCCAGAGGTCCGTCGGGTCCTTCCACCTCGATCTCGGTGGAATCAACATCTGTCCAGTTGGTCCAGGCTATATCATTTACAGGTTTGGTCCTGTACTGAATTGATCCTGTGTCAACCCCGGAGCCCGGGCCGTAGGCCTGAGGAGGATCCGTGACCCTGAAACTTACCACCGGTTCAGAGGTTGAATACCATCTGGCAACCGAGGAAAGACCGTACCCCGGAGCAAGATCATCGATATATGCCTCTACGATGGATGATCCCGATTTCAGACCTACCCAATCGACGGATCTGACCTCTATCTCGAAATCGCCGCCAGCGGGCACCTGGATATCTGTTCGGTTGGACGGATAGAGAAGCTGGTCATTTTCAATGAGTTCCATTGACCCTGTGGAATCCTCCAGCCTTAGGGACATCCATGAGCCTTCCGGACGCTCGCTGTTCTGAAACAGAAGGATGATGGGAACTATCTGACCCTCGGCCAGGTAAACCGGATCAGATACCGGTGTTTGATGTATCTCCCCGGAATCGATTATGGTCTCACCGTCAAGTATCAGCCTTGCCGCACCTGATCCGGTCATACCGAACACATGCTCCCTGGAGGATTCCGCCAGGAACCAACCGTGGAACCTTACGGAATAATCTCCCGGATCCAGTCCCGTTATTGGAGGGAAGAGGCCCCATTCTGATTTAGGATGGGACATCGTCCTGTCAATCCCTTCGGAGCCGATGTGGATATTTTCGAAATTCCTTCCGCTGAAATATGTGGCCCACAGTCCTCCTTTTTCATGGGAAACCATCCAACCGGAATCATTGACAGAAACCTGAAAATGTTTTACACCCGATCCGTTCATATCAAGAGTTGATCCTACGGTTTCATTCCATTCCAGTATCCATGAGGTGTCATCATCGAATGGTGATTCCCTTTCGGGATCGGGTATGGTACTGATTCCCGACGGTTCGGATGGGGCATCTCCGTCTATCCTTATGTCGAAGGTAACCGGGTCACCAGTTTCGGGGAGGTCCTCTATCGGGTAACCGGAGGGAATTTCGGAGGGTCTTATTCCCAGGGTAAGCATGAACTCTCCAGCACTTTGGAAATCCAGCATTCGGCTTATTGACCAGTCATTGGAAAGATCAACGGTATCGATGATCATCACATTATTCGAAAGTGATATTGACAATTCATCTCCGGGGTACCGAGTCGCAGGATCCTCGGAGTATACAGGGACCAGACCCGAAACCGTCAGAGTGTCGAATCCGGTGAACCAGTCATTCAGGGTGATGGTCCTGTTTCCGTTTCTCATGATCTCGATTTTTCCGTCCGGTTTTAGATCATTCAGATTTCCCATGAACTCCGGATATCTTCTCTCCACGGTCAGGTCGTCAGAGGCCTCCACCCTAACAATTATGTCGAATACCTCCGGAAGTGAAAGAAAGAGAGTGGTATCAAATGATATTGTAACCGTTGCCCTGTTCATGGTTTTTACTATTGATGATCCTCCGCTGTTCAATGATATGGTCCCGTGAGGATCGTTCAATATCTCCTTAACACCTCCGTTCATATGGAATGTGATGTTTTTTCCATCAGGGTCCATATGAACGTAGACATCCTCGATATCATCGGCTGTCGGCCATTTTAAAAGCGGTATGGTAAAGACAACCTGTCCCAGTCCGGAATATATGTTTCCGTCTCTTACTCCTACTCCCGAAAGTGCTATTCCGCCTATGGAAAGGGTGGTTCCGAAAATCGAATATACTTCACCGCAGCCAGCCCTGTTATTATCAGGTCCGTCCGCCGAAGGAGCAGAAAGGAGGATGTCATCCACCCCGTCATTATTCAGGTCGAAGACCGCAATACCGTTGCCCAGATTATCCTCGATATCCTCTCCCCATAGTTTCATCTCGGCCTGAACACTTGCAAGATCCGCAACACCCCCTGCGATACCCAGGGAATTCCTTGTCTCGTATAGGGAGACGAGACCGAGATTGGTTGCTCCACCATCCCCGTCCATGGAGGGATAAGCGGCAAGGAGTTCGGTCTCTCCATCTCCATCGATGTCCCCCACGGAAAATGACTGTCCAAGTCTGTCTCCAGGTATACTTCCCGATTTTCCCTTTTCTCCGTAAATCAGAACATCAGCGGCAGAAGCTCCGACAAAGGAGACGGGAAAGGCCGTGATGTCATCCCCGTAAATAACCTGGATCTGACCACATTCCATTCTGCCATCCTGGGGTCCGTCGTCTCCCGGCACTCCGATCAGGATATCATCCTTGTTATCTCCGTTGATGTCCTTCAGGATGAGGCTTACTCCGAGTGTGTCGTAGGAATCGCTTCCCCAGATCCTCGGTCTGAGAAAATCTGGATCATCCGCCGGTGCGGAGGAATTTCCCTTTATTTTTCCGATGCCGTAGTAGACATAAACCGCTCCGGTCCTTGTCAGGGACCTGCCCTCGTCGTTGATATTGTGAGCTGATACAACAAGGTCCAATTCTCCGTTGTCATCGAGGTCACCCACCTCAACCTCCTTACCATACATGGCGGCTTCCGTGCTCTCCTTTAGATAGGTAAGGCCGGAGCCGAAATTGAACCGATCGGATCCGCCCCAACCTATCATCACCGTGTTCCAACCGTGAAAGGAGAATACGACATCGTCATAGGTATCATTGTCAAGATCCTCCACTTCAATGTCGTAGCCAAGTTTCCTTCCGAGAACATTTGTGGTTACTAAACCGCTGATGACGAGATATTCGCTTGTTCTCAGAAATCCCACGGGATTTCCGTTTGGTTCATCGCCTTCCACAGGAGGAAGTGTGATCTCCGATGGCCATGAACCCGATCCCCAGAGGATGAAAACTTTTCCCGATTCCGGTTGGTCTGGATTGCCAATTACTATGTCCGTGTTGCCATCCCCGTCCACATCACCGGTTTTTAGGGTTCCAACCGCTTCGGAATCGATCTTGGAGCCTTTTATGATTATATCCGGATCATCCCTGTCCAGGTCGATATCAACCAGGTTGACGTCTTCCCCTCCGTACCAGATGAAGCATTTTCCACTATTATCTTCATCAGGCACACCAAGCAGGGCAGGTGCCGAAGCATAGAAATCCATGATACCATCGCCGTTTACATCGGCATAACCCATTGTATTTCCTAAAAGACCCTTGGAATCGGAAGAGGTCTCCCCCGTTATTGTTCCGGATGCGATCTCATTGATTGTGAATTCCCCGTCCAGCGAGGGAACGGACCTCGAAGGTAATCCTTCACCAAAATCGAGACTGTTTCCTTCAAACATCATAGTGTTGAGTGAAAAAAACACCAAAAATACTGCGACCAGGATAGATGATATCTTTATTCCTGTCCCTGTTTTTACTTCCTTTAGGCTCCTGAACATATCCTGCCCCCGAACCAGAGCTTCCTCTGCTTAGGACTCCTTAGTTATATACTGATAGAAAAAATGATAGGTACATTATTTAAATCGATCCCCCACAGGAGGGTAATTTCCCTCCCTTCTCCTTATCAGGACCCAGACAACGGGAGGAACGGCGGCCAATAACAAGAGGGAGGTTCCAGACACTATTGATATCGTGAGGTCTTTGCCCAATTGAGTATCTACCCTGTATTCTACCCGGTGATCCCTTCTGAATGACCCGTTCCAGAACAGAATCTCGAAATCTCCGTCTTCCTCAATTTTGACCTCGACCTCCCCTTCAATGTCTGTTATCAAAGGTGCAGGCAGAGGATCCTTGTAATAGGAGGGGGACCTGAGTTCATCGGCCTGTTCCCGGGTTATCAGATATACACTGACATCGGCATCCGATTTGAACCATATATCCAGTCTGTCATTCTCTCTTAAATCGTTGAGCTGGATACCTGACGGTCTGGACCATTTTATCGTAAGTTCCCCTTCCAAGGGTGGTTTGTAAACAGGGAAGAGGAAAGCGAAAAGGGAAAGTATCAAAAGAAACAGGCAGGACAGAAAAACGGCTATCTTCCTGAAATTCCTCATTTTCCGTCCTCCGGACCGATAACCTCGAAACTCGGCTTCTTTAACACCCTTTTACGGGGTTTCTTGACCTTTCCTGCCAGAGGAATGGGTCTTTTTACTATCATTACCTTTTTTATGGGTCTTTCCACCCTTGTGACCCTGGGTTTCCTAACCCTAACATCCTTCAAATCAAGATCCCTGTTCCGGATAAGCGTTGACAATCTGGATTTAAGGTAGAAAACCTCCGGAAGAGCCGAGTTTGCATCATCCACCAGATTGTCGATCCTCTTTTTGAACCGTTTTTCCACGGCGGTCCAGACCTCATTTCCATTTGGTGCTCCGGAAACATCTCTTCCTACGCTTTCTGCGATCTTGGGAAGGTAGTGATCATAGGAATATATCCATATCCTCTCATCTCCCTTGATCATTGCTTCGGGAAGGGCACCCGCGAGTGATTCGACTTCCAAGGACCTTCCAGGCAAATAGCCCCTTTTTTTGAGGATATCAAGAAAATGCTGCCTGATCAGCAATTCCAGTTTCCAGTAATTCTTCTTGTATTCGTTCAGTCTCTTTCCAACCTTCAGTGATTCCCGTCCCACATCTCCTATACCGGACTCGGCAAAGACATTGTTCATCTCCATGCTGGCTATGGAGGTGATCGGTACATCCCTCTCCAGCTTGGAGATTATTTCGATGCTGCCGTTTAGGGATTTGAGTACCTTCTTAATTATCCTGTTTCTTTCCGACATGGCACCAGTCCACTTAATGAAGAGGTGTTCTTTATTCTTTTTCGCATTTCTACCGGAGTTCATAAACTCATTACAGTCATGGGTATCTCCTTCCTATTCCTTGAAAAGCGGGAATCCTTCGTATAAAACTGCAAACAAATACCCTTTCTTTGCATGATGAAATTTTACCTATTAGTGTTCCATCGAATCAATCTATTTCCATTGTTGGAAGAAGATGAGTGCAATATTATTCAAGGGTCAGGAAGGTAGGAATGTTCGGCCGATAAGGGTTTAACCATTACAATCCTGCAGGGTTGTGTTTCCTGTGGAATCAATTCCTTGTTGGTCAAATATTTTACCTGATATTATATTCCTGTTAGGACATACCATAATTAAGGGGTGATAAATTTTTCAAATCCGGTAAGCATCACTCCTTATAAAGGCAGGACTGTCGGGGAAGAAAACAATAAATATCTATCTCATTTATACCTCTCATAGGGATGCCCCAGTAGCAATTCAGGTAGCTTGAGCTATTTATTTCTGGGGGATTTCAAAGGGGACACAGGTGACTTTGTTGAAAGGGATAGGAAAGGATATCTTTGATATTCTTGAACTTGGCGGTAGGATATTCAAAAACCGGGAGGTCTTGCGCTATTCCTACATCCCGGACACTCTTCCTCACCGTGAGAAGGAGATCCAAACTCTTGCAAGGATACTCATAACTTCCCTGAAAGGCCATACTCCTTCCAACATCATGATCTACGGTATGACAGGAACAGGTAAGACCGTTGTATCAAAACTCCTCATGAAAGCTCTTCAAGAAAAATCCGAATTGATCGAAGATATCTATTTCGATACTTTCCAGGAGGTAACCTCGAACTATATGCCCGAGGGACTGATGGAGGATCTCAGAAAAGCATCCAACCATCTGGGAAGATTCGAGATATGGGGGAGAGATCTCCTCAGGATGATTTTCAAACCTGTAAAATGTATTTACATCAACTGTCAGCAGATGGATACACAATACAGGGTCATGACCCAGATTGCAAACAGGCTGACCCCCTACAACGAGGAGGATCGGCTGCCCGTATCCGGACTCCCCATCGATGAGGTCAACAACAGGCTAATTGAGAGGCTTGACTCCTCGGATTCGCTTGTGCTGGTAATAATGGATGAGATCGACAGGCTGGTTTTCAAATCAGGGGATGATATTCTTTACACCCTGACCAGGATCAACGAGGATCTGAAAAACTCGAGGCTCTCCCTGATAGGAATTTCCAACAATCTTCATTTCCTGGACTATCTCGATTCCAGAGTGAAATCATCGCTCGGTGCAGAGGAGCTCGTATTCGATCCTTACAACGCACCCCAGCTCATGGATATCCTCAAACAGAGATCCGAGGAGGCCTTCTATCCTGAGGCGTTGGATTACGATGTCATCGGATACTGTGCGGGCCTGGCGGCCCAGGAGAATGGAGATGCCAGGAAGGCACTGGATATTCTGAGAGTTTCTGCTGAAATGGCCGAGAGGGATCATTCTCCCAAACTCTCCGAGGTATATGTCAGGCAGGCCCAGAAAAAAATTGAGATGGACAGGGTTGCCCAGGTTGTGAGGACCCTGCCTCTTCAGACCAAACTGGTTCTATATTCCATACTGCAGTTGAAGATGGGGGGAAGGATCAAGACAACCACCAAAGAAGTTGTCGAGACCTACTCCTATTATGCCCAGAGATTGGACCTCACCGTGCTCGGAAGAAGACAGGTGGTCAATCTGATGGGCGAGCTGGATAAGCTCGGCTTGATTCAATCCAAAGTAATATCCTTCGGAAGGCACGGAAGGACAACGGTAGTGGAAGCCAACATTCCGTCCACGGAGGTCATAAACAACCTTCACGGAGGAATACTAAGCAAGCTAAAGGGAATTAGACCCAGGCTGTTGTATAATACAACTTTCTGAATGAGGAATAATGTGTCGGGGATCAGAAACAGGACCTTGATAATCACGGGTCCCACCGCTTCGGGAAAGACCGGTGTGGCGGAAAAACTGGCAGAGATTTTGGACGGAGAGATAGTATCCTGCGATTCAAGGATGATCTACCGATATCTGGATATCGGAACAGGCAAGGTATTCAATTCTGATGAGGTTGCATATCATCTGATAGATATTGCCCATCCCGAAGATACCATGTCAACCCACGATCTGGTAAAAAGGGCCAAGGATTCCCTGAATGACATTTACCATAGGGATAAAATTCCCATCATGTGCGGAGGTTCCCATCATATTGTGGAGAGTATCCTTAATGGAATCGATCCGGGTCCTGACCCATCACCCTCTTTGAGATCCAGACTGAGGCAAGAAGAAAAGGAGATGGGGGAAGGCCATCTCCATTCATTGCTGAAAAGGACGGACCCGGCACTTGCATCGAAGGTCCATCCGAACAACATCAACCGCATCATCAGATACCTGGAGCTGGCATTGATGGATACTCATAATGAAGGTATTGAACCTCTTGATGGAACCATCATGCATTTCCACTTTGACAGGTCAATTAATGCATTGAGAGAGAGGATCGAGAGCAGGTATTCGAAGATGATAGAGATCGGATGGAGGGAGGAAGTCGAAAAACTCTCTGAAATGGGTATTTCGCCGGATATGCCCGGATGCAGCTCAATAGGTTATCCGGAGATGTTCGAGCATGTTCAGGGAAAGCTCGATACTGAAGAAACCAAAAATATGATCATCAAAGCAACGGTTGAACTTGCAAGGAAGCAGAGAAAGTGGAAAAGGAGATTCTCAAATATTCATATTTTTTATCTTGATGAAATCGGGTCTGACCGAGCCCTCGATATCATCATGAAGAAAATGAAGGAACTTTGATGCTATAGACTTAGGGATCAGGTCAACTGGAATAGAGCTTTTCAATCTCGTCTCTGAACTTCTTTTGAATCACGGATCTCCTAACCTTCTGGGTAGGTGTCAATTCTCCGGTCTCCCACGTCCACTCTGTATCACCTATTATCACCTTCTTTGGTTGTTCGTGATGGGCAAAGGATTCTGTTTCCTTCTCGATCACTCCCTGATAGAAGGTGCGTATGTTTCGGTTGGAGGCCAGTTCCTTGTAGCTGGTATAATGGATATCGTTCTGCTGTGCATAGGATTCAAGTCTCTGGAAATCCGGAACGATTATGGCTGAACAGTGAGGTCTGCAATCACCTATTATCAAAGCTTGTGATATGTACTGGTTGGAGATGAGTTTGTCCTCTATTGGGGCGGGGGGAACGTATTTCCCGTTGCTAGTCTTGATCAGGTTCTTCTTTCTGTCTGTTATGGTAAGGTAACCATCCTTGGAAACCTCTCCTATGTCTCCCGTCTTTAACCAGCCATCCTCAAAAGCTTCCTCTTCCGCATCTGGCCTGTACCAGAATCCTTTCATTATCGATGGGCTTTTGATCCATATCTCTTTGTCATCGGAAAGATTGTAATCCAGCTCGGGTATGAACTCCCCCACCGTCCCAATCCTTTCCTTGCCGTTCTTGTTGATGGAGATGAGGGGACCTGCCTCTGTCATTCCGTAAGCTTCCAGGATCTGGAAGTTCATGGACTTGAAGAAATTGGCGGTTTCTGCCGAGAGGGGAGCGGAGGAAGAAACGAAGAAGCGTACCCTGCCCCCGAGTTTCTTTACCACCTTTTCGAAAACCAGCTTCTTTGCCAACATGTACTGGAATCTTGTAAGGGGATCCTTCTTTCCGGTTGTTACCTTGGTCCCGACTCTTGTTGACCAGTTGTAGATCCCATATGAGAGTTTACCTTTGCTCATGGCGTTTTCCTCTACCTTGGCTTTGAACTTCTCGAAAACCCTGGGAACGGCGGGAAATACCGTTGGTCTTACCACCAGGGCATCATCTGCAATGGTGTTTATGGATTCGGCGTATCCAACGGTTCCACCGAACCTGATCAGAAGATAATTGATTATTCTCTCGAAAACGTGGCCCAGGGGAAGGAAGCTCATCTCAACATCGGTTGACCTCAGATCGATCATCTGAAGTATGTTCTCCACATTGGAAAGCAGATTTCCATGGGTCAGAACCACTCCTTTGGGTATGCCCGTTGAACCCGATGTATAGATGATGGTGGCATTATCATTGAGTGACACATCTTCCCTGTATTTTTCGAGCTTTTTGGAATTTTTCTTTCCCAATTTTAAGAAGTTCGAGAATGTGATCACATCCTCCCGGTCCTCGAATCCCCTTTCGAGGTCGAAGACTACCACCTTTTCGATGGTTTCGAAAACCCCTTTGTCCTTGGCTTCAAGGAATTTATCGATGTAGCTTCCGGCGACAAAAGCTACTCTGGAACCTGAATTGTTTATGTTGAATGCTATCTCCTTGACCACGAGTTTTTCCGGATCGGGAGTAACATAATTCGTAACATTTACGGCTCCTATCCTGTGTATGCCAAGGTCAATCATCATCCATTCATATCTGTTATTACAGGCGAATGTTACCCTGTCCCCTTTCCCGATTCCAAGAGCCAAAAGGGCGGAAGCGCAATCCTGGGCACCAAGCCTCATGTCTCCATAGCTCATGGAGCCCCAGTGGCCTTTCTTTATCTTGTATAATACGAGGTTTTTCTCCGGATTTTTTCGGCAGCTTTTATCGAACATATCGAAAAGATTATCAAAACCAGCTTTCCGAAGAAGCGGGGAATCAACCTCGCTTCTAAGAGGATTAAGAATTTCTGTCAGGATCGAACCCCCATTGAATTTTCTGGACACCCATCCAGTAGTTTGATTATTTATAATTATTGCTATATCAAATGAAAGCGAGGTTCGTCAATGAGTGTATATATTGTACATGTTTTTAAAACTCGGTTTTTACGAGGATTGATGAAATATTTCAATAGAAAAGATACCTTTTCTGAATTAATAACGTTGTTTATTATGGTTATTTATTGAATATTTATTGAATAATGGGTTTGTTATATAATATTTAATAAATAATCATTATCTAATCTATAAAGAGAGCTGAAAAATGTATCGGAATCCAAGGGTAGGGTTTTTACCGATTGAGAATATAGGTCAGCCGGGATCCCGCTTGAAAGGAAGAAAGAAAGAAAGAAACCCCGCCGATGAATTCCTGAGGAGATTCTCATCCTCTCTGAGGTTGAGGGATAAAGAGGTGGCCGATGCACTTACCGAATTGATAAAGTCCAGGATCGATTCCATCCATTCCAAAAAGAAAACAATGGAAGAGCTCATCTCCGCTCTCGGAAGACCGGAAGACCTAGCAAGAACCCTTTCCGATCCATCCAATTGGGTGATCGAGATGGGCACTCCGCTCAATCCCGGAGTTCCCATCAAGTCATTTCTAAGCTCCATTGGGAGGAACATGCTTCTTGCTGTCTTCATTCTTGCCCTTATCCTGTCAGCGGCACTGGTCGTATCGGGGACTGTTGATTTGGTCTATCCCGTTGTGATATCCATATCAATTGCGCTATGGGCAATTATGATATCCTGGTTCACACAGTTCCTCGGTTTTGTAACCGCCTACAAGGAAATAACCGAAGGATCGCTTCCTGTCAATGCTCCATCCAGGGATAAGTTCAGGGGAAGCTTTCTGTTATCCATGGTTTTTCTCTTCTTTCTCTCAATGCTTCTGGCGCTTTCGCCCCTTCTTGGTGAGAGAGAGGGTTTCAGAATATCCATTCCCGCGGCAATCATATCCATTTTGGCCGTGGTGATAATGGGTGTCATGATATGGAAGGAATCATCCAAGATCAAAGATAATTGATTCTTTGAAATATAGTTTGTATCATGGAACCAAAAAATGATTATTACAACCGGATGATAACTACAATCATCCATGATCGGAAATTTCGGAAAGATCAAGACTGTATCTATGCTGGTCCTTGTTCTGGGAGTCGTATGCCTGACCGGTGCTTTTCCTGAAAAACAAGTTGATCTCCTGATTGTCAATGGTTCATTATCGGTTTCGGCAAATCAAACCGGCAACGGAAACCTATCTGGTGATGACGGACAGTTAGTGGGAAATGACAGTGATACGAAACCGGAATCGGATGATGGTATCCCGGAGACCTTCGATTTTGTACTTGTCATACTTTTTGTGATATTGCTGGCCGGGATATCCATTGGAACCATCCTGTTTTTCAGAAGAAGGAGCATAAAGAACGTAGAGTGGGAAGATGAAGAGGAATGGACTGACGAGGATTATGACGATGACGAACCCATACCGGAAGAGGGTAAAGTGGATTCGGGAAACCTGTGAGTTTTTTGATTATGATTGGCCACTGCAATCAGATTATATATCCAAAGGTTCTAAACCCCCTCGATGGAATCCGAATGTCTCAGGGTTGAAAAAAAATCTGCAGAAAAGATACGCCGGGAATTACTCAGGAGAAATATCCTGAACCTGGACCTCCGTGTGAAAGGAACGGGAGATAATATCCTCCTTCCATTGAAGGAAACAGAGGATCGATCCGATCTGAAGGATTTCGGCGTACTGGAAAAAGCTGATTTCGAACCCGTGGAGAAACCTCCCCGAACTTACAGGGACCTTCTCTCACTTCCACCACAATTACAGGAACAGCTCCCATCATCATTCGATATCGTAGGGGATATCTGCATACTCAAGTTGACAGATGATCTGATATCGCATAAACAAGAGATCGGGAAGGCCATCCTCGAGACCAAGAGGAACCTCAAGACCGTGGCCATTGACAGAGGTGTTAAAGGAGAATTCAGGATAAGGGACCTCGAAGTTATTGCCGGTCAGGAGGACCTCGAGACAACCCATGTGGAAAACAATCTAAGATTCAGACTCGATCCGAGCAGGGTCTATTTCTCGCCAAGACTTTCCACCGAGAGAATGAGGATCGCTCAGCAGACAGAAGGAGGAAAGGTACTGGACATGTTTGCCGGTGTCGGATCCTTCTCGCTGACGATAGGAAGGCACGGAAGTCCCGATGAGGTTGTGGGAATTGACCTGAATCCGGATTGCATAGAGTATTTCTCCACAAATATCCGCCTTAACTCGCTGGAGGATAAAGTGGAAGCCTACCTCGGGGATGCCAGGGAAGCACCTCTCGGGATGGGGCCTTTCGACAGGGTCATCATGAATCTTCCCCATGGGGCCCTGGATTTCCTGGATACTGCCCTGTACCTCGTTGAGAAGGGATTCATACACATCTATTCCATCATCGAGCAGGAAAATGTGATGAACTATCTAAAAGAGGTGATGGAGACGGGAAAATCATCCAACAAGAAACTGGAACCGTCGGGGATGAGGGAGGTTCATAATTATTCCCCCTCCCAGTCGATGATGGCACTGGACCTGAAGGTTACCTCCCTTCCCTGATCCAGATCAATTCTCCGTTGCACCTGATCTCCCTCATCCTGTGGTATGGAATATGGGTCTCATCATTCAGGATGACAAAGGATCTGCCTATATCGGAAATATCCTCTCCCCGGATGAAGGCCGTATCGCCAGGACTGCCTCTGCTCACATATCTGATCAACACATCGTCCAGTCTTTGCTTTCCCCATCTCATTTCAAGTAAGGCATCCCTGGCGAACTTTCTCATCTGAGGGCCCTTCTCCTCAGAGGTCTCCTCACGACATCCCTCTCCGGTTCGGGTTCGGGCTCCGGTTCCTCCCTGATGGTCTTCTTCTTGAGGGACCTCTCATCCAGAAGTATGGGGCTCCAGAACCTTGCTCCGCAGCTGTCGCATTTCCTGGCATCCTCTTCCACCGGCTTTCCGCAGCTTGGGCATACATAGGGCTCCGGAAGGAGGATCTCGCCGCAGTGCGGACATTCCTTGTCCCTGGGATCGACCTCCTTTCCGCAGGAGGAGCACTCATAGATACCTACGGAAAGCCTCGCACCGCAGTGAGGGCATTCCTCGTCATAGGGACTTACCTCTTCTTCACACTTCGAGCATCGAACTATCCTTCTCTCCAGGACCTCCGCGGCCTCATCGTCAAAAGGTATCATCTCTCTTCTGCCAACCGCCCTCGGTTCTTCCTCTATGGCCTCCACCTGTCTTCTCTGCTGTCTGGAGATGAACCATATTATGGCTATCACGAATATCAGCAGTCCGAACCCAATGAGGATCATTATCAGAATGTCCATATCGGTCTCACCCCGTCAACGCATATGGAAGGCCCATTTAATAGAAAAAACTATCCGAAACACATCTGAATATGATACCACTATGAAATTTCTCCTACCCTCGGACCACAAAATATAATATCTTTCCTACCCTAACTGAAAACAGGTAGGACAATGGCGGAAAGTGATTCCTCGATCTTTTCCAGTATCGGAAGCGGTATGCATGATCTCAACGATCTGATATTTGTAAAGAACAAGAAGATCACATCCTGGGTTTCCGTCTTTCTGGTTATAGGTCTGACCTACCTCGTATTCAATGCGGAAGCCAATACCGACATGCTCGGAAGGGCGGAAATTCTGAGTATAATCGGATCCAGAGGAGATTCCGGACTTCCCCCCGGGGTAGAGGACTATCTTGAAATCGGTACCACGAGAAATGTTCCGGGGGAGCTCGAGGAAGGTGCCTCCATGGAGATAACCGTGGAAAACACCGGGGAAAGAATTCTCTCCAATATCAGCTACAGTCTCACCTGGACCGATGAGAACGATCCTCCGGGAAGACCCAGGGTCAGAAGGTACGACAACCAGCCCGATCAGTTCTCGGTGGTGATCATGACACCGGAAGGAAATTCAACTGTCCTGGCACCCTCGAGCGGGGGAAGCGGTTCACTTAGAGGATCACATAATTTCAAGGAAGAAGAGATCGGCGGAATATACAATCAGGGAAATCTAACGGTGGTTGTAACTCTCACCAATGCGGGTGACTGGGAACCCAATTTCGGAATAGGCTTTATGGACCTCCCCGATACCGGTAACTCTTTCGAACTGGTACTGGAGATGGAACATCTTCAACCTGAGCGGGATGATTGAGGATCATTCCTCCATCTCATCCAGTTCTTCCAGCTCCTCAAGTTCATCGAGGTCCTCTTGACCTCTTTTTGCGAACTCATCTTCTATCATGTCTTTCAGGTCAAGAGCCTTGACATAGGAGGGATCTATCTCGAGAGCCCTGGCTACGGCCTTCTCGGAAGCTTCAAGTTCCCCCAGGCCGAAAAGGACCTCCGCTTTGCCTTTCCATACCGTTTTGTCTCTGGGATCGATATGAAGGGCCCGGTCGAAACTCTCCAGGGATTCCGAAAGCTTTCCCAATCTGAGTTTGGCCAGACCGTTGAGGTACCAGGCTTCCTTGTTTTTCGGGGATTTCTTCAGTGATTCCACAAAGCATCTGGAAGCCTGGTCGTAACGCTTGAGCATCATGAGGGCCATGCCTTTCCTCTCGTGGGCAAGGGCCATATCGGGATCAATGGAGATGGCCTCATCGTAAGATTCGATGGATTCCCTGAACCTTCTGAGCATCCTCAGAGCATCTCCCTTTCTCAACCAGCCGGTTCTGTATCCGGGATCGATTCGGGTTACCTCCTCGAAAAAAGAGAGTGCTTTGAGGTGGTTTTTCTCCCTCATCATCATATCTCCCCTGTCCAAAAGATCGTTGCGTTCATCTGAAAGCAGTTCTTTCTCCGTTCTTTTGGATGGCTTTTTCCCCAATTGATCCCCATACTACCAACGAAAAATGAATAGAAAAACTTTGTTGGAGGGATTGTCCTTTAAAAGGATATTTCAATCACTCAATAACTTAGAGGAACACCACCTCGGGTTATCCATTAGTATCGAATCGCTCCTTATTACAAAAACACAGTACACTACTTCGTCATCTGAGATGGGATTTTGCCTGTCGCTGATCCTGTGCCTCAAGTGAAAATTATCATGAACAAGTTTGGAAAAACCTTCGATTTCCGATAGATGATAGGTTAAAATCACTACCTCAACCCCGTAATCGATCAAGGACCTGTTGAGAAGATCGGAGTCAATCTCCGGATATTGAATTTTGGCCACGTTAACCAGAGATGGTGGAACAGGCCTGTCGGCGATTACGGGAATCAGGGGATCTCCCGAGATGATGAAATCATTCGAATCTGTAATATCTTCTACTATGCCCGCCACCCTCTCCGGGGCAGGTTCTCCCCGATAATGAACATGCAATATCAATCCCGAGCCAACTGATGAGGCGGCAAGAATGAGAATGACCGGACCAACCCGGGATAGTTCCTTTAAAGGCCTAATATGCATTCTCTCCATGATGGAGAGGAATCTTTTGATCCCGAAACCGGCTCCCAATGCGAACATGGGAGAAAGGAATATGAGATGATGGTCGAATGTCATTGCTTGAAGAAGGAAATATACGAGAAAAATCGAGCCTATGATTACCACAACACCCTCACTCATCTTGTATAAGTCCTTCAATCCAAGGAAGAAAAATATTACCGTCGCCGTAACCGGGAGAAGGTATTCGAGGAATTGTTCCAGCTTTATCGAGGGAGATGCCACAGGTCTGTGCATCTGGTTGAGTATTGTCCCGTTAATAATATCATAGGGGCCAAACCAGAGAAGTGTCCCAAAAACGATTAAAAGGAATCCGAGGGAGAATACTGTGGGGTCAAGAACCGATGGCTGATACCCCTTCCTTTTCGGAAGTCTCACCTTCCTCATCATTGTTTTTAGGGGATATTTAACCTTGAATATATCCAGCAGAAGAATTATTCCAATGGATCCGAATGTTATGACTCCGAACAGTTTTGTCATTGCCGAGATGCCTACCAATATACCGGAGAAAATTAGGTATCCTCTCCTTCCGGTTTCCCTGAAAACGATTAGATAGGTCACCCCCAGAACGGACCAAAATAGTGAAAACATATCCAGGGAAGCCAGTCTTGATTCTAGCAGGAACATCACATCCAGAATAAGGAACGAACCCGATGCCACCATCACCTTCCATCCGCCTGCCCTGCCCGCGGCAAATATGACCAGACCTATGATAAGAATCGAGGATAGTGCCGAAAGGACCCTGAAAAATGTCGGAGGAAGATCCACCAGACTGTATACCATTATCATGAAGGGTGGTTGAACACTGTTTATCTGATCATACAATTCATATCCATTGTCCATCATCCTGCCGGCCATTATCTGTATACCTTCATCAACACCGTTGGGGGATATGTCGTGCCCTATGAAAAAGAATCTGGGAAAAACGGCCACCATCAGCAGTATGACAACAAGACCAATGTTGAAAGGGTCCTTATCCGGTAGCGGATTCTTGGGAATTGACCTGATGATATTACGAAAAGCCGATTTCACTATCACTGGAGGAGCCGGATGCATTTTTCCTATTTCGGCTTATCGGATTGTTCGTTGTATCCGGAAAATATCTTTCATAACGGAATGAAAAATCTTGCAACCAGACGGCTGTGGGACAAAATAAATCGATCAGTCCTTGACGATTATCACATACGCTCTC
>CAYULA010000048.1:0-28416 GCA_964445525.1 uncultured Thermoplasmatales archaeon
TTTTGAAAACGGTTTCACAGTTTATATTCCTATTTTGTTTGTGCAACACCCTGTTGTAACTTAAACCAAGTCAACCCGGTCAGAGTGAGGACATCTCGGTCTTGATCTCCTTTTCAACCTGATCGATCTTTGGAGAGAAATCCTTGTTGTCCATTCTGGCCATGCGGGATATGGTTATCCTGCATTTGGCCGACCTGATCCTGTCAACCGATGCACCCCTCTTCACCGCCGCCTGGGCGGACCGATCGAAGGTGAGTATTGCATTGAGCATCCTGACCTGTTTCCCCTCCGGACAGAAAGAATCCACCTCGTGGAATGCATTCTGCTGGAGGAAATCCTCCCTTATCATTCTGGTGGTCTCCAGGGTAACCTGCTGTGATGGAGGCAGCGCATCCGGTCCCACGAGCTGAATGATCTCGTTCAATTCGGATTCCTCCTGAAGGAGTGCCATTGCTTTGTTCCTCATGGCAAGCCATTCCGATGAAACGGAGGTCTTCCACCAATCCTCAACCTTGTCCAGGTACAGTGAATAGGATTTTAGCCAGTTTATTGAGGGGAAATGCCTCTTGTCTGCCAGGTTGGAATCAAGGGCCCAGAACACCTTCACTATCCTCAGGGTGTTCTGTGTGACAGGTTCCGAGAAATCACCTCCGGGAGGAGACACCGCTCCTATCACTGAAATTGATCCGTCCCTGCTCTCGGTTCCTATGCATTCTATGGCCCCGGCCCTCTCGTAGAAATTTGCAAGCCTGCTTGCAAGATATGCGGGATACCCTTCCTCGCCGGGCATTTCCTCCAGCCTTCCCGATATCTCTCTCAGGGCCTCCGCCCACCTGGAGGTGGAATCTGCCATTAGAGCTACATCGTAACCCATGTCCCTGTAATACTCCGCGATGGTTATTCCCGTGTAGACGGAAGCTTCCCTTGCTGCCACAGGCATGTTCGAGGTATTGGCGATGAGCACCGTTCTTGACATTAGAGGCTCCCCGGTTCTCGGATCCTCCAGTTCCGGGAACTCCCTCAGAACATCCGTCATCTCGTTTCCCCTTTCACCGCAGCCGATGTAAACTATCACATCCGCATCGGACCATTTTGCAAGCTGGTGCTGGGTTACGGTTTTCCCGGTGCCGAATCCGCCGGGTATGGCCGCTGTACCTCCTTTGGCGATGGGGAAGAAGGTGTCAAGGATCCTCTGTCCCGTGATCAGGGGAACATAGGGGTCCTTCTTCAGATCGAACGGCCTCGGAGCTCTAACAGGCCATTTCTGAAACATTGCTATGTCATGTTTTTCGTTTGTCCCTTCCAGTTTGCAGACTATGTGATCTATGTTGTAATGACCTTCCGGGGCAACCGATATCACCTTTCCCTCGATATTCGGAGGCACCATGACGGTATGCTTGACGGTGGATGTCTCCTGGACCCACCCAATCTTGTCGCCGCCTTTGAGGTGGGCTCCCGGCTGAACAATGGGATGAAAGGGCCATTTCCTCTCATGGTCCAGGGGCCTCACGTTCACACCCCTTGCTATGAAATCACCTGTCTGTTCCTGGATCGATTCCAGAGGCCTCTGTATGCCATCGTAGATCATCGACATGAGACCGGGACCGAGTTCGACTGAAAGAGGCTCCCCGGATTTTACAACAACCTCGCCCGGAGCAATTCCCGCGGTTTCCTCGTATACCTGGATTGTTGCAGTATCATCCTCCAGTCCGATTATCTCTCCCATGAGACCCTGACTGCCCACGTAGACCACATCATACATCTTCGATCCGCGCATTCCCTTTGCCTTCACAACCGGACCGGCAATCATATCGATGTAACTATGTTCGGCATCCTTGTTTTCCTGGCTCAACTCAAAGCCTCCTGTAATTCGATCATCACCTATCCTCCTGATCCTGAATTGTTCTGGAGGGATCCATTCCTATGGCCCTCTTGATGAGTTCCGACGCCCTCCTGTCCTCCTCCTCCCCGGGGATTATCACGGTTACGGGGAGCATCTTACCCGAGACTCTTCTTTCGAAGAGCTCCCCTGACAATTGTTCCCCGCATTCCTTTGAAAGGATCATCACACCCACGTTTTCCCCGATCCTTTCCCTGTACCATCTCCTGAGATCATCCACCGTCTGCTCTTTCCGGAATACCAATATTTCCGTAACACCCGCGAGTGATAATCCCAGTGCGATGTCCTCTGAGACCGCCGCGCAGATACCACCGCCCATCACGATCCCTCCTCCAGGACCAGAAGTTTCCTGGTCCGCTCAGTATCCCATCCGGAAAAAGCTCCCTGGAAGATTATTCTAAGATTTCTCAATTCCATTTCCTTGGAAAAGAGAAATCTTATGGTGGGACCGATGGTAGATCCGTACGTGTGGGAGAGTCCCTTCACACCCTCGAGCATCATCCTGTCGAGGGCGGTCTCTAAGGATGTCAGGTCCGACTGATCGATCTCCTTGATGAAGGGTTCGAGATAGGTTCCGGATAGTACGGAAAGAGCTTCCCTCTTTCCGGCGGAATCGACCATCTGCTCCAGAGTGGGGCGTCCCAGAATACCTCCATTTGCATACAAACCCTTGATCACGGACTCCCTTTCCATTCCGCTGTTCTTGGACCTTATGATGTAATGAAGATTGAACCTGTCGCAGAGAAGGTCGAAAAAGGCTCTTGCTCCTCTCCTGCTGCTGAAGTTGAGTCCTTCCATGGATTCCATCATACCAAGGGAGTGCCTGTCTATTGCTTCATCCAAAACGTGGAGATCGATACCATCCTCCGATCTCATGACAGACGATATTCTACCGGCGATCGAAAGGCCCTCAAGGACCTCCACGGCTGTGTTGAGGTCCTTGGATGTCAGCATCTGTCTCTCGACATCCTCGGTAATCCTTCCCACGGGAAAAAGGGGTTCTTTCCTGTTTCCCACAAGACGGAGAAGCCTCTTGAGTTCCTCACCTTCCAGTCTCGAAATATAGGCCTTGACAAACGGAGCAACCGAAGGGGGAGATGAATTCACCATATCCCCGACAATGGAATGGAATCCTTTCATGACATTGGCATCCAGCTCCCTGAAAGAACCGGGCGAGGTAGAAGGACCGAGGTCGGACTGCACGGTCTTGGAAAGAGAATCCGGGGAACCCAATTCAACCAATGGAAGGACCTCATCCTTCATCACATACGGATTCCCGACAGTGGATAATCTGGAATTGTGGTATGCAAACTGACCCATCCGTATCAGCTTCCTTATTCCCACAACCGTGCCGAAAGTGACAAGGCCGGCTCCTCCGGCCCCTATCACGGCAAGAACGGTTGTTGACATTCCAAATATCTCAACCAAATTATATCCCTCTCATTCACCGAACAGTTTCCTGGCAATGGTTTCCCTGACCTTCTCTTCCTCTTTTTCCAGTATACCGGAAAAGGTCATGTTCACCACCTTCTTTCCGTCGGAGGCAACGGCGATGAAACCACCAATCATATCCCTTCCCTTGTATCTGGATACGGTTTCGGGGGGGTTTTCCATATCTTCCAGCGGGGTCTGAACATTCTTCATTTTCGATAGGATGTCCCTGTCCATCTCCCTTACGGGATACACGATCATATCCTGTCCGAGGGAAGAGGAGGCCTTTTCGAACATGGGATGCAGGTAGTTTTCAAGCTCTGCAGGTCCCATTTCGGAAAATCTCTTTCTTACAAGGGAAATGGTCTCCCATATCAGGTCCTCCTTTGCACTTAGCAGGGCCTGCCTTGCCTTCCTCTTTCCGTCGGAGATGTGAATGTTCCTGGTGTTTTTTATCTCCTTTTCGAGTTTTTTCTCTCTCTCATCTAGCTCCCTGCGAAGTTTGACATCTTCCCCGGCCTTGATGGAATCAGCCTTTTTTCGGGCTTCTCCCAGTATGATCTCGACCTCGGAATGGGCCTCCTGCTTTATCCTGTCGATCAGCTCCTCCAATCCCATGGGAAGTACCCCCTTCTATGGGATCAGAGCATCCCCGATGCAAGCAGCAGGAATATTGCCACCAGGAAACCGAATATGGCCATGGTCTCCGACATCACGGCGAATATGACACCCTGTCCGAAAACCTTGTTGTTTCTGCCAAATGCAGCGGCGGCAGCCGAAGCGGTCATACCCTGGGGTATGGCGGACACGCTGGAAAAGGCAATGACTATACCTATGGCAAGAGCTCCCCAGCCCACGAATGGCAGCTTTAGTATCTCGAATTCGGGTCCTCCAGTAAGTCCGGTGAAGTTCAGAACCAGGATTGAGATAAGCAGCCCGTAGATTCCCTGTGTCATCGGAAGTGCCTGGTAAACTATCAATCTACCGAACTTGTCCGGTCTCTCCGCCGCAACCCCCGTGGCTCCGGCTCCGGCGATCCCGATGCCGATGGAGGACGTTATAGCTGCAACACCCATTGCCAGGGCCACGCCAATGAAAACCAGCATCCTGTTCTCCTTTACGAGGAGTGAATCCTCCTGGTTATTGGGGTCCGTGTACTCCAGGTACTCCTCAATGTTGGTCATCCCGTCGTCATCGGGATCCTCATTGGCATCATTTGTGGTGTTATCCAGGGAGTTGACTCCCTCCCAGTCATCATCCATACCGTCGAAATCCAGGTCCTTTTCGGGAGTCCTGTCCGCCGAAACGCCGCCCGAAACCATGAAAAGGGCAAGCAGGGTCAGCACCACAATTCCGAAAGTCATCATTGGATATCTATTCATTCTGTTCGCCTCCGATTGGATATTTGAGATAATGAACGTTATTATACTTGATGGAGGAAATGTCAGCATGCATCCTCATCACCCCCTCTCATAGAGCAGTCGGCAGGTGGTCGGGTGTATATTCTTTCCATGCCGAAGGGCTCGAAACTCCTTCCCCCTCCCTCGTAGAACCTACCGAAGAACTCCACGAACTGAAGTCTCAGTGAATGGACGGCCGCTCCCAGGGCCTGTAGCAGAAGATTGAATATATGCAGCAGGATCAGAAGCAATATCACCACAGGTATCATAGCAAGGCTCGCATCCACTAGCATCTTTCCAACTATGTTGAAGGCCATGGCAAGACCGAAAGTGGACAGACCAAGAGCGAGGATCCTGGTATAGGAGATCCAGTCGCCAACGAATCCCTCGATATCGAACAGTACCATGCCTTTTGCTTCGAGAGCGAGCAGAACTGCCCCGACGACAAATGAAACACCCCCTACCACAGTAAGTGTTCCATTGAGCTCCCACCAGCCTATCAGAAGAGCTCCGACAAATATCACCCCTCCAATCTGTATGAGTATCCAGGATATGGTGCCTTTCATGAATCCGAATAAATCCCTCTTCAGTATTCTATCGATACCAAGAAGGATTATCCCGATGTTGAGCTGGGCGAGGCCGATATAAAGTGATACCTGGAAAAGCAACATGGGGTCCTTCAAGGTGTCATACGGCATTCGATATCCAAAGAGCTCGAAGGTGAACAGCGGAGCTCCCGCCTGTCCCAGAATGACCCTTGGAACCAGGTCGCCGAAGAAAGCGCCCATCCATATACCGGACAGGGTTGTTGCCAGTCCCATCAGGAATCCCATCCATGCTGTCATCCTCATGGCCGGACTGTTACGGATAAGAATTACACCCAGCGAGGATACAATCATAATGAGGATACCGTAACCGGCATCCCCGAGCATCAAACCGAAAAATAGGATGAAGGGGAGAGATATCCAGAGACTGGGGTCAATTTCATTGTACTTGGGAACGGCGAATGTGTTGGTCAGGGGTTCGAACATTGTTCCAAGCCAGCCGTTCTTCAGCCTGGTGGGGACCTGGTTTTCCTCTATCTCCTCCTTTTCAGGGGGCCTGCTTTTGAGGTGGAACATCTGCCTGCACCGGGTGGTCAGGATATCTTTCAGTTCCGGGATCCTCTCCGTCTCCACCCATCCGGTCACAAGAGCAGTATACCTTGTCTTGAAAACGGAAGAGCCCATTGTCTCCCTCTCGATCTCCATTTCCACCAATTCAATGTATGCTCTGAGAGGGGGAAGAATCTCTCCGGCGATCCTTCCTCCGGAATCCTTGATCTCATCATACCCGGACTCGATCATTCCCTTGACAGTCTCCAACCTGGGAAGTAGCCTATCCACCTTGAGGTTCAGAATATCGGTATCCACATTATTGCGTCTGAGAAGTGTTCTGATCCTTTCGGTATCAATGTTCATCTCCGTGAATATCCTTCCCCTGAGGGCTTCGGTCATCCTGTTGTCGACGGAGGAAGTATAAGCGATCCTTACCGAGTGCAGACCCTCTTTCCTGTCCAGGAGTGAATCCTGGACGTGGCCGCCCAGACTCTCAACGGTTTTTTTCAATTCATCGAATCTTCTGGTTGTACCCAACCGTACTCTCGCTCTTTTAAGGGAGGAAAGTGTTTGAATATCCACATCCAGTCCGGAAATCGTTGTAAGCTTTGACATGATCTCATCGATCTGATCCAAATCATCCTCTATCTTCTTCATTGAGGACTCCAGGGGTTTGGTCTTCTTCTCGGCAGATGCGAGCCATCTCCGTGCCGCCGAGCCTACATCAACTTCGGGGGTTCTGTATTTGATTTTGCTATCTTTTAGCAAAGTTTTCAGACCTTTTAAAGATGGCTCAAGAGGTTCGAGAAGATCCTGTATCCTATCCAGTCTGGATCTGAGATCCAGCAGAACCGGGTCGATATTGAGCTCTCTGGATGTTTCAACATCGATGGACTGGATCAATCTGGATCCCTGAAGGTCCCGGAGAACCTTTTGGAGGTCGCTCCTCATCAGGAAGACCTCGACCCGTTCCATTCTTTGTGGATACAAGACCAGACCGCCTTATTGTTGAAAACCATCTCTTATGGTTTCGAGGACCGTTTCCACTGCTTCCTCCATCCTTCCCTTGGCTTTCTTCCTCATATCCCCGGCCAGGGAAACTCCGTCCTTCCTGATCTTTCCCGACTCAACTATGGCAGCTTCCTTGACCTCTGCCAGCCTGTTTTTTCTTGAGTCCTCGAATTCCCGTAATTTGATTTCCCGGCTTTTAAGGGCGTCTTCCTCTGCCTTTGAAAGAATCCTTTCGGAACTTTTCCTGGCCTCCTTTACGGACCTCTCGGCTGTTTTTTCAGCCTCCAATAGCTTTCCGAGATCCTCATCGCCCATTTTAACATCACCAGAGCCCTTTTTGAAACCGATGGGGCTTAATCCATCGTATTACTTAACACTTATTATGTCCCAACCGAGGGGTCAAAGGACAAATTGTCGTTTATTGATCCAGCAGTTGGTCAATTTTGAGGCCATTATTTCTCAAAAAACGTATAGGGGATGGAACATTTTTAAAAGGGGATTGATGATTTGGGAGAAGGGGGTATCCAACAATTGGCCGGTTCCGTTAAGGACGACCCGAGAATCCAAAAGCTAGAGATGGTCATAAAAAAAGGAGATATGATCATAGGCATGCTGGATAAGAAGGGACTGGAAACCAATCCTTACAAGGAGAAGTTCTCCAAAGCCAGAAGTGATCTGGACAGTGGCAAAATCGAGGATGCATACAGGATTGCAACCGAATGCATCATCGAACTCAAGAGCCTTCGGGTGAAAGCAGGGCAATCCAAAGATGAAAAAGGAGACAGCCAGAAGTCCAGAAGGGGAAAAGGAGTTTTCGCCCTGATCAGGGACAACACCGCTCAGATGGAGAAGAAAATAGAGGAGTGGAAGGTCATCATAGGCGGGTGGAGAAAAAAGGGATACCTTTTCGAAACCGATGATAGTCTCTTTTCAAGGTCATTCGATCAGATTGAGAAGAGGTTCATATCAATAGGCGAACAGATAGAAAAGGCCGAAGGTATAAGGGGAAAGATCTCCCAGATAAGGGAGGATTTCTCACACGTTGGCCAGAGTTATTTCAAGAAACTCGATGATATCGAGAGGGCGGTTTTCAGACTCGACAGACTGGATGATATCGAAAGGAGGCTCAGATCGGTTACCTCAACCATAAAGTCTGTGGAAGGAGACTACAGGAACCTCCGAAACAGGATCAACCGTTTCAAGAGGAATGGCCTGAACACCTCTTCCCTTGAAGAAATGATAGACAACGACGAGGACATGGAGTATCTGGATAAACAATTCAAGATATACGAATCCAATATCGATTTTCTGCTGAAGGAGAAAAACAAGCTCAAAACACTGAAGAACAACGAAATGATAGACAGGTTCCTATCCCAGGTAAAAGAGCTTGAAAACATGATCGATGATCCATGGATGCTCGACCAGGTAGTAGAGAGAATGCTTGAGATAGAAAAGGCATTGAAAAAAGCAAAGGAACAGGACAAACGCCTGGAAGAAGAAAACAAGAGAAGAAACGAGATAAAAAGCAGCCTTGAGAAATACAGGTCGGAGGGATTCAAGATCGAAATGGTGGAGCAGCTTCTCGATGATGATATGAACCTGCTCGAAGAGGAATACGATGTTTTCATAAGGCAGACCGCAAGGCTGAAGAACCTAAAGGAAAAATTGTTCAAGCTCGATGCAACAGGATTCGAAGAAAATGTGTCATCCATATCGGAAAGACTGTTCGATCCGACAAACATCGACGAGATCGAAAAGGACCTGAACGACCTCAAGGAAAGGATCCTGAACCAGAGGATGAGGTCCCAGAAGATCGAAAACGCTGTCAAGGAATGGAGCGGAATGGGATTCAAGATATCCAAACTGGAAAATGCCCTTAAAAACGATATTGAACAGGCTGAGAAGATATACCAGGATTATTCCGAGAGGATAAAGGAACTCATGGACTACGAGGCAAGAATAAAGGAAATGAATCCCAGGGACATTCAGGATCAGATCCACCGGATCAACCTGAAGATAAAGAATCCCGAACTGATAGAATCCATACGCAAGGAGATGTCCCAGTTGCAGAAAGAGGTCTCCTCGATGGAAAATATAAGAGAAAAGAGGATGGAACTCAACAATCTCTTGAAGACCTGGAAATCACAGGGTTACAAGATAGACGCCATTCTGGCAAGTACGAGCAATGAGAAGACCCTGGAAGGACTGGAGAAGGTCATCCTTCAGTTCACACGAGCGGTTGCATCCCTGGAATCATTCAAGAATGAATTTCCAACTTACGAGAGGGGATGGTTCCCGGAACACGAATCGGCGGTCAAGGAGAATATGAACGATCCTGAAAAATCACACGAAACCCTGCAAAAGTTCACAGAGCTCAAATCCCTTGTCAAGAAGGAAGAGAAGAAGAGAGGAGAGATATCAAGAAAACTGACAGAGCTCGCAAACAGGGGCATCGATGTCTCCAGGATTAATCCTCTCCTGGAAGGAGAGTCCGATGAACTGAACACGGAATACGAATCCTTCAAGGAAAAGATCAAGAGGTTATTGAAGCTCAAAGCGTCACTTCTCAAAGAGGCACACAAGACCGGCGATCAGGAACTGGAGATGTTTGCCAAGGGCATGAATGATCCATATCAGGTAGAGGGATACGAGAACCAGACCTCCAGAAGGGGAGCGGACGGAAAGATCATCCTCAAAGAGGAGGAGGTAGAAGATATTTCCACCATAATCCAGGAGGCAAAGGATCTTTACAGGGAGGGGAACCTGGAAAAATCACTGGAGCTTTTCGATAAGGCCCTTTCAATGGACCCTGAAAACAAGGAGAGCAACTTTTTCAGGAAGAAGGTCTTGCTCAAGTTGAAAAACCAGCCCAAGGATGAAGGGAATTCCAAAGGAGGGAAATCTGCCAATGATGACTCCTCCGGAAAACCCAAGGTGGGGGCTGGAAGTCCGGGATCCGGAGATCCCAATTGTCTCTCCTGTAAGGGAACAGGTAAATGCGTGTGGTGCGATGGAGGCGGCAAATGCTCCACCTGCAATGGAGCCGGAAAGACATTCGGTGACGAATGCCCCACATGCAAGGGAACCGGCAACTGTTCCGTTTGCAAGGGAACCGGCAACTGCAGCTGGTGCAATATGTGAAACGGAGTTGTGCGATTGAAAGCCGCAATAACCGCCTTGCTTTTACTGGCAACAATGGGAATCATGGTTCAGGCATCAGGACAGTGCGTATCCCCGGACGAACCTCCATTCTATTCCGTTGAAAGCGAGATCATAGTAGATCTCACCGAATGGACAGGCGATAGATCCGTCAACGGAAGCATAATCGTTGAGGATCACCTTACCATCATAGACTCCGATTTGACATTGTCCGGCGAGGGCATCATTGTGAGGGAAAACGGTACCCTTGAAATCATTGATTCCAGAATATCACCATTGAATCCCGAGTCGGGATTCTATATGGAATCATATGGTAATTTGAAGCTTCACAATGTCTCAATCCTTGATTGCCTGGATAGATCGAATATGTATTTCGGCCTGTATTCCATGGGTGGAGATCTTTCCATGGTCAACACCACCATGGTCCGGTCCGGAATGATTCAGACCGGAATCGAATCCGTAAGAATTGAAAAATCCAGTTTTTCCGGCATCATCGCACTTTCGGGAAATGTCACGATAAATGATTCCAGAATGGATGGAACGGGCACTTCACTTATAGGAACGGGGAATCTGACTATCACAAACAGCTTTGTGACTTCCAACACATCGTTTGCAAATTCAATAGCCGCAATTTCATGCGAGGGGGGTTCCCTGAGCATGAAAGACATCCGGGTTAACGGGACCTATGGTGGTGCGGTATATGCCAGTGATGCTGAAGTGAATATCTCGGACCTTGAAGTGGACCTGCCCGTATCCCAGTACGGAGTGAGGCTTTTGGAGAGCTGTCCGAGGTTGATCGACGGATTGGAAATAATCGGTTCACAGACGGCTGTTGAGATATACCAGTGCCCCGGGATGATATCAGTATCCAATACCAAGGTGGAAAGCGTGTTCAGGGGTCTATCGATTTCAGGTCCGGGAATGGTCAATATCACAAACCTCAGTATAGACAATGCTTCTTACGGAATACTTACCTCCACAAGCACCCGGATCACGAATGCACATGTAAACAATGTCGAGATAGGATTGATACTGGAAGGCGACTGGGATATTGAGGGGGAAAATAACATCGTGTCCAATTTCTCCAGATGGGGCGTTCAGGCGCAGACCTGGGATGAGGTAACCGTACCCGGCATATCCTTCCAACCGGGAAATGATGCAATATCGAATATTTCCTACTGGGGACCTATCGAGATCATCATAAAGGGACCTTACGGAGAAGCGATCGAGGGTGCCGGTATTGAGATCAATTCCGTTTTGGGAAGGAGCAGCGGAATCGAATCCGGTTCTGTAGGCATGGTCTGGGGTTATTTCATACCAGATTCGGATCCTGTCCATATCGACTACAGCATAACTGGATCCTGGGGAAACGCCAATGCAAGCACGACCGTAAAGGTCTCCGAGGCAATGACCGTTGAACTGGTTCTACCGATGACCGACATATCCATCCAGGATATGAAGAGAAAAGGAGGAGATGTCGTGGTCACACTGATCTCCAACGGCTCAAGGGCGAATGATGTGAAGATCACGCTATATGTCGATGGGACCTACAGGTTCTCGCAGAAGGTTTCCCTGGAAAAAGGTGTCGAAACCGACCTTGAGATGCCCATAGTAGATCTGGAGGAGGGTGACCATGAAATACTGGTGTCTGTCAGATCCAATGATGAGTATTCGGGGATGAACGGGATACTCCTGGAGAACAATGAAATGGTCTTGAGCGTTAGCGAGGAAGGGGAGTCAGGTGACAACTGGTTACGAATACTTGCCATTGCACTTGCCTTTGTAGCTGTCATTTTGATTATCGTTACGCTGCTGTTAAGGAGACGGGACTAAACATTAATAACGGACCTATACATCCCCCTTTCCATGTCTCGATCGGACTCCAAGGATATCGAATATTCCACCGTCACAGAGGTTTCGGGACCTCTGATGGTCGTGGAAGGGGTCGAGGGCGCCTCTTACAATGAAGTGGTAAAGGTAAGGTCGCCCGAGGGCAAGACAAGGCTGGGGCAGGTCCTTGAGGCCCATATGGACAAAGCCGTCATCCAGGTCTTCGAGGGGACCAAAGGGATCGACACGGACAAAACTGCCGTGAGGTTCACGGGCGAGACCATGAAGATACCCGTCTCCCCCGAGATGCTGGGAAGGGTTTTTTCGGGCACAGCAAATCCCATTGATGAAGGACCGGCCATCATTCCAGAACAGAGAAAGGATATCAACGGAGAGCCGATAAATCCCACCGCCAGGGAATACCCCAGAGAGTTCATCCAGTCGGGTATATCCACCATAGACGGAATGAACACCCTGGTAAGGGGGCAGAAACTCCCGATTTTTTCCGCTTCGGGTCTTCCCCACAACGACCTGGCGGCCCAGATAGCCAGACAGGCCAAGGTACTTGGAAGCAGAGAGGATTTTGCGGTGATATTCTGCGCAATGGGAATCACCTCGGAGGAGGCAAACTTCTTCAAGAAATCCTTCGAACAGTCCGGGGCGCTTGAAAGAGCTGTTCTATTCCTTAATCTGGCCGATGATCCCTCAATAGAGAGGATCATCATTCCCAGGATGGCCCTCACCACTGCCGAATATCTGGCTTTTGAAAAAGGGATGCACATCCTCGTTATCCTGACCGACATGACCAACTACTGCGAGGCTTTAAGGGAGATCGCAGCTGCCAGGGATGAGGTCCCCGGAAGAAGGGGTTATCCCGGTTACATGTATACCGATCTTTCATCCATATACGAGAGGGCCGGAAGAATAGAGGGCAAGCAGGGATCCATAACACAGATCCCCATCCTCACAATGCCGGATGACGACATAACCCATCCGATACCGGACCTAACCGGTTATATCACGGAAGGGCAGATCGTACTCTCGAGGGAGCTCCACAGGAAAGCCGTCAGACCTCCTGTCAATCCCCTCCCCTGTCTGTCAAGACTGATGAAGCAGGGTATCGGCGAGGGAAGAACAAGGGCGGACCACGACCAGGTTTCGAACCAGCTGTATGCAGCTTACGCCGAGGGAGTGAATCTCAGGGACCTCGTTGCCGTCGTGGGTGAGGAGGCCCTGACCGACAGGGACAGGTCCTATCTGAGATTCTCCGATGAGTTTGAAAAGAGGTTCATTTCACAGAGTGCGGAGGAGGACAGGTCCATCGAGGATACCCTGAAGATGGCCTGGGAGCTCCTCACGATGATCCCCAAGGAGGAACTGAAGAGGATCGACGAGAAGTATATTGACATGTACTACCCCGGTAAATAATAAGGTATTATCTTGGAAATATCAATTGTACATAATGGTATAATAATAGCTATTTTTCAAATCAAACTATAAATTTCAAACTACGGAATTATCAATTTTGATTTTTTTATCCAAAAAAAATCGGACCGACATTATATACTCCCTCGAAGAAACCTGTTACGAGGGTTTCAAATGAATATAGGCAGGAAAGGAATAAACAGAGAGATCAACCATTCTCAACCGATCATAAGAGGTGTTTATGATCCGTATTTTATCGTCGACAAGGACCTCAACATACAGTACATAAATGACCAGGCCCTCACGTTGCTCGGTTACAGCCGGTCTGATATTGAGGGTAAGAAGATCAACTGCGGTTCCGTCTGCAAAACACCGGTCTGTGGTACGGCCAAATGCACGCTTGTGAACGCAATGAAAACAAAAGAACCTGTTGTGGCAAAGACCAAGGCCGCTCACAAGAACGGAAAGAAGATCCCGGTCAGGGCCACATGCTCTCCGATAATGGACAATTCGGGAAAGGTCATAGGCGGCTGTGAAATCATAACGGATCTCACCAAGGAAGAGAACGAGATGGCAAAACAGAAGAGCCTTATGACCGGAATTCCAGATCCCGTCTTCACAACCAACAAGGATCTGATAATCAACGACTGTAACGAGGCTTTCCTGAAAGCCATGGGTTATTCGAGGAAGGAGGTCGTGGGGAAGATGTCCTGCGGAGAACTCTGCAGGACGCCCGTATGCAATACTTCGGATTGTACCATCAAGAAATGCATGAAGACGAAGGAGCCGATAGTGGCAGATACAACAGCGATAAAGCGTGACGGAACCAAGATCGATATCAGAGCCTGCTGCAACGCTTTATTTGATAAAGACGGGAAAGCAGTGGGTGGCTTCGAGCTGATACAGGACATAACCGATAGAAAGGCAATGTCAAGAGATCTGGCCGCAATGGCGGAAAACTTCTCCTCCTCCTCTCAGGAGCTCGCCGCTTCCGCTGAAGAGGTAAATGCCTCCATGGAAGAGATCACCTCCACGATACAGGAGGTTGCTCAGGGAGCTCAGGTTCTCTCACAGGCCGGCCAGGATGCAATGAAGGCTTCCAACGAAACCGACTCAAGTGCCAAACAGGGACAGCAGGTTGCCACCCAGGTCAAAGAGAGGATGGACGAGATAAAGACCGTAATAGAGGAGGCAACAGGAATAATCAAGGGTCTTGAATCCAAATCGAAGGAGATCAACCGAATTGTTGAGACCATCAATTCCATATCCGAACAGACGAACCTGCTTGCATTGAACGCAGCCATTGAAGCTGCCAGGGCAGGGGATGCCGGGAGAGGTTTTGCAGTTGTTGCGGATGAGGTAAGGGCTTTGGCGGAAGATTCGAGAAAGGAGACCGACCAGATCAGAGATATGATAAAGGAGATCCAAAAGGAGATTGACCTTGCAGCTTCATCAATGGGCAAAAGCACAGAATATGTGATCAATGGTTCTTCAGCAGTGGATGATGCAATGAAGGCATTCAACGAGATACCGGTCTTGGTGGCATCGGTTGATGAAGGGTTGAAGCAGGTCAACAGCGTAACCGAGCAGAATGCCGCAAGCTCGGAGGAGGTCTCCGCTTCTGTCGAGGAGGTAACATCCTCGCTTGACCAGGTAACGGCAAGCGCGAACGAGATGGCCACCAATACCGAAAGACTATCCACACTGGCACAGAAGGTAATGGACATGTGATTGTTTCAAAAATGATCCATTTCCCTGATCCTTTTCTTCAACTTGAAGAAGGAGGACCTGGAGAGTTTGGATTTAGCATAATCCAGGACAGATTCCGCGAAATCGGTATTTCCTTCCCTCATATGATCCTTGTATGCTTTCTCGAATAATTCAACTTTGGAAGGTCTTCCAACTCCGGCCTTCTTCTTCAGATGGAGCTCTCTCAAAAGCTTGTAATAGGAGGAGGGGCTAAGCTCGTCCTTGGCTTTTTCAAGGACGGATCTTGCCTCCCTTCTCTTGCCCTCTTCCTTCAATTTACTGTATTCTTCTATGTAGGTATCGACCTTGGTGGGTCTGCCCCGTTTTGCTATTGCTTCTTCGGATATTCCCGCAAGTGATGTGAACTTGTAGTAGGAGGACCTGCTCATCTTCTCCCTTACTTCCCTTTTAATCTCATTCGCCTTTTCCGGATCCCCTTCATCGAGTGCTTCTTTATATTTGGCAGTATAATCTTCAACGAGATTGGGCCTGCCCCCGAGAGGGCCGTCCATCCTGGATGCAAGAATGTTCTTCTCTCGGGATACCGCTCTTTTCACATCCTCGGCATCAAGACTCGGTTTACCCGGACCCATAACCCCAATGAGATGTTGAAGAAGGGATCTCCCCTCATCTTTTTCAAGAGGAGTAAGGAGGACCTCCACAAGTGGAATCAGTTCCTGGACCTCTTTTTCATCCATGAAAAGGCATTCATTAATATAATATAAAAACATTGTGTATTTATATTTGCATAATAAAAAAACTAAAGTTTGTTTACTATTTTTAAAAATATTATACCTGTGTTTTTAGATTGTTTATATATTTTTTTAATTATTAGGAAACACGATATAAATATTAATATTTTTATTTTCAACACTATATTTTTCCTTTTTTAATACGGCCATACAATAATGTAAATAATATTATCAGCGATGATTTTTGGACTTAATAATGGCAGTCTCTGGTTTATATATTACCATTCGAGATCGTTTCTTCGGGTATGTCCAAAAAGGCTTGGAAAACATATCTCCTTAATCGAAAAACGATAATGGAAAAGGTGTTACCATGAAACTGGGTATGAAACTGATATCATTTCTGCTTGTACTGTCTCTTGTACCGATTGCGGTCATTACCGGAATATCTGTTTACAACAGCACGGACCTTGCCGGAACCGCCGAGGATGAGAGTGCCCATGCACTTGATAAAAAAATGGAAGAAAATATGGTCAATGAGATCTCCGCCAAGCAGGAGGAGCTCCAATTCTATATCGATGAGAGAGAGGTTGATGCCAAAACTCTCACCCAACTTCATGCGATGGTGAGGTACCTGGATGCGGTTGATACAAATGACACCGTTGGAAATACCCTTGGCAAGGGAGAACTGGTCACTTCTGTTGAAAGTTGGAGCCAGTCAATAAATACATATTTCAAAGAAAGGGAGTTGGATGCAAAATCATTGGGCTCTTCAAGTGAGATATCAAATTACTTTGCCGCATTGAAGGGAGAGGATTCGGTCACCAACCAGGTAGTTCTTCCAATGATACAAGCGACCAACGGAAGGACTGCACAGGTAATGGAGAAGAATGTAGAGACCCACAGGAACTATGTAAATGAATGGTCCAGCAACTACAGACCACTGATTAAAAGTGTACTCTCCGACATGAAGAATTACGGGATAGAGGACCCGGAAAATAAAACCAATTACATTCCGGGTGAGTACAGTGCAAATTATACTACCCTAAAAAATGCATTTTTCGACATCGCAGACAGGTTCCCTGAAATGGACATGATCAGATTGTTCTACGAAAACGGAGACATTCTTTGTGGTGTAAAACTCGGAGTAAATGATTCCAGTGACTACAAGGGAGACAAAGGGTGGTTTTCGGATATTATGAATCCTGCTATCTATGACGAAGGCGATATGTTTACCTCAGCTATTAGTATTGCCAGGGCGACAAACTCACCAGCAATAAGGTTCGGCACTCCTTTTGATGTTGACGGGGAAAGACTTGGCTTGATGATTGTTAATTTCGCTGCAGGACCTGCAATCACAAACGATATAGCCATAGCTATTCCGGAACTGGAAGGTGATACCTATGTTGTGGATAAAGATTACAGGAATGCAGAAGGGGAAACGCTGACTCATACTGTAATACTCGACAAACCAACAGATGATGACTTCTATTACATAGAAGAGGGTGACGAATACGCATTTGAAGTCACTCCGGACCAACTCACGGGATCATCCGGATATGTGGTTTACGATAAAAATGGCACACAATATTCAGCTGTGTATAACAAGCTAAATGTTGATGGTAAAGGCTGGTATGTAATCTCATCAATTCTTTCCAACGCCTTGTATGACATTGCAGCAAGCGAATCTTTAAATGATATCCGATTTCATTTTACCGAGTTCCAAAAAAACAAGTTGATAGATGTAGGAAATGAGACCATTGATCTGTACTGTCATCTGACCCTGACCGATGAATTCGGCAGGGAGATAGTTATGACAGAGGAGGGAACGGATGTTACCGATACAAGCAGGACCCATTCCTCCGAGGATTGGTTCACCAAGGCTGTTTCCCTGAATGAAGGAGATACCTATTTCGGTCATCCGGTTGCTGAAACAATGGAAAACGGGGAGGTTGAGGATATGATCCACATAAGTTCACCTATATATTATGATGGAGAGTTCGCTGGTGTGGTGGATCTTAGGAGTCATTATTTCATTGTATCAAAGATGATAGAGGATGTCCGCTTCGGGGAAACCGGATACATGTATATAGTGGATGAAAGGGGATGGCTTGTAAGTCACCCGAAATATTCGATTGCTGATGAATTCGATGCAACGGATGTTACGGTAGTCGGGGAAAAACTAGCTAATATTGTATCCAACATGATGCTGCAGGGAAAATCGGGTATCGACAGGTACACATTCGAAGAAGTTGATAAATACGTTGCATATGCACCTTTCAATGCAGGACACAGGCAATTCACCATTGCAACGACCATCCCTGTAAAGGAACTTAATAAATTACCACTCCTGGAGGCTGAGAAGGCTCTCGAGAATGCATTCATAGGATTTGAATTGATGAAGCTTATAACTATCGGTGAAAACACGAAGGACCTATACCATTCTATTGTTTTCATTGATGAAAATGGAAATGAGCTGATTTCTGCTACTGAAGGTGAAGCATCAACAGACAGGATTAGAAGTTACGGTTCCGAATCCTGGTTCCAGAAGGGAACAGAACTTGCATCGGGGCAGGTCTACTTCTCGGAAATCATTGTCAATAACGATGGAGAGGACATGATGAGGATAATCACGCCCATTGATTACAATGGGGTGAGAAGGGGCTATATATCCATGAACATGCATTACTTTATGATATCGGACATTATAGCCCAGGTTACTATCGGAGAAACCGGTTATCTTTATATCATCAATGAAGAAGGAATCCTGACCTCACATCCGACCTACAAATATGCAGATGGAAAGGACCTTTCAGATGCGAGCAACGGTGAAGAACTCGCCAATATTGTCAGCGGTCATATGACCGCCGGAAATTCTGGATTCGATGAGTATTCATTCGAAGGAGTCACAAAATTCGTATCATATGCGCCTATCAATTTCGGTGACAAGCAATACAGCATCGCCGCAACAATGCCCAAGGCCGAGGCAGAGAAGGAAGCACACGAACTTGCAAGCACGCTTCAAGAAAAATCCAATGTTTCTCTGATCATGAGCATCATTGTTGCGATAATCGCAGCTGTTGTTGTTGCCCTTGTCGGGTTTTTGATCTCGAGAAGTATCACCAAACCAATTGTGAAACTGTCGGAAGTTTCAAAGAAACTCGCAGAGGGAGATTTCAATGTCGAGCTGGATATCAAAAAATCAAAAGACGAGGTTGGAGAGATGGTCCAGGCCTACAGCGACATGCTGGACAATACATCAGGACCTCTCCAGGAGATAAATGAAGCATCAGCTGCTATCGCTAATGGTGATCTCACAAGGAAGGTCGATATCAAGGCAAAAGGAGACATCGGCAAGATCGCCGGATCCTTCAAGAAGATGCAGGAGAACCTCAAGGGACTGGTCAAGGATATCCAGAAGGCCTCCACCGACGTGGCTTCCATCTCCCAGGAAATGGCATCCATGACAGAGGAGATGAACGCTTCCACGGAGCAGGTATCCGCCGCAATAACACAGATATCAGAAGGAGCCCAGCAGCAAGCGCAGAATGCAACCGATACCACGATGGCACTGCAGGAGATGCTCAACTCCGTTGAGGAGGTTGCTAACTCCTCCAATCTCTCTGCGGAAACAGCAATGAGGACCAATGAATTCTCCAAGAAAGGAAGGGATACGGTCCAGAAAACGGTCCAGAAGATGTCGGAAATCCAGACAGTGGTACTGGAATCCGCCAATACGATAGAGGACCTCTCGAAGAAATCTACCGAAATTGTTCAGATCGTGGATGTCATCACCGATATCACGGACCAGACAACCCTCCTTGCACTAAACGCAGCCATTGAGGCCGCTCGTGCAGGAGAGCAGGGAAGGGGATTCGCGGTTGTCGCAGACGAGGTCAAGAAGCTTGCCGAGAACTCCAGGGAATCCGCGGAGAACATCGCCAAGATGATCAAGGAGATCGAGACCGAGACCCAGAAGGCCGTGGAAGCCATGAGAAAGGGAACCGCTGCTGTTGAGGAGGGAATGTCCTCCATACAGGAAACGGATACCGCCCTTGGCGAGATCGCAAACATGGCCGAGGACACCTCGGGCAAGGTCCAGGAGATATCAGCCGCTACACAGCTCCAGAGAGCCGGAGCTGAAGAAGCTGTGGGAGCAATGGAGACGATCGCTTCCGTTGCCGAGGAATCCGCCTCTTCAACCGAGGAATCCTCGGCATCCACGGAGGAGCTGACGGCTTCCATGGAAGAACTCACAGCGAGGGCCCAGGACCTCTCTGAGATGGCCATCAGCCTCCAGGAATCCGCCGGGAGGTTCAGGCTAGACAAGGACGGAAAAACTCTTAAGAAAACCCTAAAAAAATCAGGGGAGTGAATAATTGAGAATTAGAAATAACCATGGAAAAATAGTCTTTAGGTTCCTCAGCTGGACCATACCAATACTGATTGTTTTCCTGCTTGCACTGACCGGAATAATCTTCCTTGTGGAGAGTCAGAATCAAGAGGAATCCATGAAGGAGATTGGAGAACAAGCTACTGAACAAACCAAGATCGCCCTGGAAAACTGGATCGATGATCAGATAAGGGTTGTCAAGATGATTGCACATGATACAAGAGTGATCGATGCCTGCAGTGATCCGAGAGATGCTGATAAGGTATCCCAGGCACATGATTACCTTCTATCCATCCATACGCAATACGAATTCTACGAAAATTTACCCCTTGCAGCGATCCTGGATCAAGGCGAAAGCTTTGATGTTATTGTTGATGGAGAAACAAAGACAATACAGAATGGTAATTTCTTTACAGATACCGTATCAGGCAATACAATAGGGAAATGCAGTCCGGAATTCAGCTATATTAAGGCCATCAACGAGGGCAAGGATTTCTACATCAGTGAGGTGTATCCCAGCATATTGAGAGGAAATCCGATATTTGTGATTTCTTCAGCTGTAAAGGATGCATCGGGTCAGCTGGTAGGGGTTGCTGTAATTGCACCGCAGATGAGCTATTTCACCGATATATTCGTGGATTCAGTGGAGGTTGGTGATACAGGATACATGTTCTTCCTTGATGAAAGGGGAATGATACTCTCACACCCGAACACGGAATACATACTTGATGAGGAAAAGAAATCCGACTTCGATTCCATAACATCGAAGGTTAGGGATGGAAGGAAAGAATTCACCTCAGGCAAAGGTGGTTCTTCCCGTCACTATGTATCAACCAGCATCGATATTCCCGAGGATAATCTGAGATATGATTGGTACATGGTCTTCACACAGAAGGAGTCAGAGATAAACGCATCTTCGATGGATTTTCTCAAGATCCTAGCAATATCGGGAATAGTTTTCCTTCTGCTCTTTGCATTAGGGATATTTTTACTATGCAAAATCATAATCGAGAAACCCATAAACAAGGTAGGAAAACAGGTGGAGGATCTCGCTGAGACGGGAGATCTAGGCAAAAGAACCCTCCTCAAGAGAAAGGATGAAATTGGAAGGATGGCCGACTCTATTAACCTAATGCTGGATAATATTACAGGACCTCTAAAGAAGATTGATGAGGCGTCCACTGCAATTGCCGAAGGAGATCTGACAAAAAATATCGAGATCGAGGCAAAGGGTGATGTATCCAGGATCGTTGATTCTTTCAAGAAGATGCAGGAGAACCTGAAGGGACTTGTGAATGATATCCAGAATACATCCACAGATGTTGCCTCGATCTCACAGGAAATGGCCTCAATGACAGAGGAGATGAACGCCTCAACAGAGCAGGTATCCGCCGCCATAACACAGATCTCAGAGGGAGCTCAACAACAAGCACAGCAGTCTACCGATACAACAATGGCCCTCCAGGAAATGCTGAATTCCGTTGAGGAAGTCTCCAATACATCCAACCTCTCGGCTGAAACCGCACAGAGGACCAACGAATCCGCAAAAAAGGGAAGGGATACCGTTCAGAAAACGGTGCAGAAGATGTCGGAGATCCAATCGGTTGTAATGGAATCTGCCAATACAATTGAGAATCTTTCGATGAAATCCACAGAGATAGTCCAGATAGTCGATGTCATCACCGATATCACCGACCAGACAACTCTCCTGGCGCTAAACGCGGCAATAGAGGCCGCACGCGCAGGAGAGCAGGGAAGAGGATTCGCGGTGGTAGCCGACGAGGTAAAGAAACTGGCAGAGAACTCCAGGGAATCCGCCGAGAACATCGCAAAGATGATCAAGGAGATCGAGACCGAGACCCAGAGGGCTGTTGAAGCCATGAGAAAGGGAACCGCGGCTGTGGAGGAAGGAATGACCTCAATCCAGGATACCGATACAGCTCTGGGTGAGATCGCCAACATGGCCGAGGACACATCGACAAAGGTTCAGGAGATCTCCAATGCAACTGAGTTCCAGAAAGCAGGCGCCGAAGAAGCCGTCGGAGCCATGGAGGCGATCGCTTCCGTTGCAGAGGAATCCGCGTCATCAACCGAGGAATCTTCTGCATCCACGGAAGAATTGACAGCCTCCATGGAAGAACTCACGGCGAGGGCCCAGGACCTCTCGGAGATGGCCATCAGCCTACAGGAATCCGCAGGAAGATTCAGGCTGGATAAGGCAAAACCGAAAGAGTGAACGATGGTTTATCATTCAAGGGCGGTTAACCGACCGCCCTTCTCTATTTTTCTAGTTGTTATTATCAGTTCTGATTCCTAATAAAAACAATAATTATATTAAAAAATAGCTTCTATTTGATGATGAAAAAATCTTATGAGATTAAGGAGAAGGAGAAATGTATTGACGGAACATCCATTTTCGAGATATTCTTTGATTCCTCCATAGATAAGAGTTTTTTTGATAAAATAAATATAAATAACCATGGTAAATTATATGAAAAGTTTTCCAGACCCTTTTTTAGAATCAAAAATGATACAGGAACCATTATGAAAGGAGTTATCGGACAAAATAGAATTACAGTAATCGTACCTACAAAAAATATTGAAGAAGAAATAGGAAATATCAAGAATATTCTCGATGCATATTAAAATTTTTTTATTTTAATATAATTCGCTATTTGATAAATGAAGCATTACTATTTTAATGTATTTTTAAAATAGATTCATGGTGATCTATTGGGTCAGAAATTAAGCGATTTCTATGAACAGGCTGCCAAATTAGGCGGTGTTAAGGCAAAGATGAGAATGGCCATGATAACCAAAATCTCATCCAGCTCAGCGGGATCAGCCCCGGATTCCCCGGAGAACATCAGCGCTTTCAAAAAGGCGCTTGAAGAGATAAAAAAGGAGTTTTCATAAAGGTGATAGAAATGTGTGCGTTTTTCAAGAAAACGGAATTAGAAATTGACCATGAATTCGAGCCGAAATCCTCCAGACATTATCTGAATGGTGTGATGTCCGTAATGCACTGCCACCACTATTCCACTCTCTATACCCAGCTGGCCATAGATGCCGGAGAAACAGATCTCCTTTTAAGGGTATCCGAGGAGACATTTCACAAGGTCCTTGTTAACTACTACAATTTGCACGGGATCGAGGATGTAAACTCAAGGATCGAGATCGCGGTTCAGTATTTTTCAGCAATGGGCATGGGAAAGATGAATGTGATCTATCTGGGTGAAACTTCAGGAGAGGTTGAGCTCGAAAAATCCCATCTGGACAGCGGTTGGTTGAAGAAATGGAATGAATATGACAAACCGGTGAACTACATCGGGGCCGGTTATATCTCGGCCATGTTTGCGGCTGTAAATGACCAGAAGGTGGGAACCTACAGAACCATCGAGATGGAGAGCATAGCAATGGGTGCGGAAAAATCCGTATTCAAGATCTCAAAGGAGGCCTGATATTATGGCAATAGATAGAAAGAAGGTCATCGAGGATCTGTCAAGTATCGAGGTTGCGGGAGATGAGAACGGACTTATTGACGGATTCAACGTGCTTGTGAACCAGTTCCCGGCCGATTTCTGGAACGGGTTCGCTGACAGATTGATCAGCAAGGTCGATCAGGACCTGATAGAATCAACCGAATACCTGCTATACAACGCAGCACACGAATGCGGATACCACACCGGATACGGAATAATTACATCCGATGAGTGGAAGGCAGTTGTCGAGCCGATGATCGAGAATGTCCCTGAGGATATTCTTCATGGAGCTTTCGCCGTATTCACTGCCTGGGGATGGGCCAAAACCGAGATAGTTGACCTCGTACCAGGAGAGAAGATGATCGTTAGAGCCTACGATTACTACGAGTCTGACATTGTCAAATACGGAAGATCCTCGAGGCCGGCGGCTTACATGATACGTGGAGTTTGCGCGGCTTTCATGGACCTCGCCTACGGCGGAGAATATGATTCCACGGGAAAGACCGGATTCGATTCATATAAATGCGAACAGACTAAAGGAATTGAATGCGGTAATGATTACGGTGAATTCTTAATCACCAAGAATCAGTGAATCAGAAAAAAGGCCCTCATCAAGGGCCTTAATATTTTTTATTTTGTGTTTATATTATTATTAAAGATTTTTAATACTGTCTTTTTATTCTTAAACTTCTGTCATTATTTTTTTTTAAAATATAACCATGAGAATAATATGGACAAATATGTCATTACTTGTAATTATTTTGAGGTTTCCATATAATCTTTATTTAAAGTTTTTTATTCCCAAATCAATCTTGATTTTCCTTCTTAGTTTTTTCCATCAAGGCATTATATAGGAATGATGAGAAGGAGAGGGGTAGGTTCGGAAAATATAATTTCTGAATTCGATGGTGATCTCATGAAACTGGGAATGAAGCTGATTTCGATTTGCCTTGCAATCTCACTTATCCCACTGCTGATTGCAGCTGTTGTATCATTCACAACAGCAAGCGGGGGATTCGACGATCTGACAACGGAAGGAAAGGAATCGCTCGAGGAAGCAAACTACGATAAACTGGAAACATCTCTTTCCCTGAAAAAAGGACAGATCACGGAGTACTTCACTGCCAGGGAAAATGATGCGGACGCACTGGGCAGGATGGCCGATTATATGAGGGACGAGGTATCCTCGAAGATGGAATCGATCGGCACCACACAGGCAGACAGGATCCAGCAGTATTTCGACGAGAGGATGGGTGACGCCGAAGCGCTGGGAGAGATGACAGACTACAATATACTGAGTTCATACGACAAAATGTATGCCATATCGGGACAGAAGGCCAACCAGATCGAGAATTATTTTTATGAGAAGGAGAGTCAGATCCTTTCAATCGCAGATACCATGGAAGGGGCAGCATATCAGGCATTTGTTGACTTCAAGTATTATCATGACATCATGAACACCAGCCATGACAGTCCTCTTGATGTTGACACATCCGAATATGATACCATCTGGGACAGATGGGACCCTGTCTTTTCAACATTCATGGATAACTTCGACTATTATGATATTTTTCTGATCTGCGAACCCCATGGCCACGTGATGTACACCGCGGAAAGGGAATCCGATCTCGGAACCAATCTGGGTGCGGGTCCATTGAATGAATGCGGCCTTGCAGATGCTTGGAGATCATCAAGGGAAGCTGAACAGGGGAAAATATTCTACGCGGATTTCAAATACTACGAGCCAAGCGGAGAACCGGCCATGTTCATGTCAATACCGTTGTACTCAAACGGTACCATATTCTCCATACTTGCCATACAACTCAATACTGTTGAGATTAACTCGATAATGACAAACACTGACGGCATGGGGGACTCAGGCGAGGCTTACCTGCTTTCTCTTGACGATAACCTGATGAGAACCACATCCAGATTTTCTACCGAGTCTACGATTCTTCAAAGAGAGATCGACACTTATGCAACCCGACACGCTACCACAACACGGACCTGTTCTATCTACAATGACTATCGGGAGGTTCCGGTACTGGGATGCTACAAGAAACTCGAGATCGAGGGACTAAATTGGATGCTGGCATCGGAAATAGACCAGGTGGAAGCTCTAACCCCCACAACCTCATCCGGAGATTATTTTTCATCTTATTGTGACATATATGGTTATTATGATCTTTTTCTCATAAATCCGGACGGGTATGTATACTACAGCGTATACGAAGAATCAGATTATCAAACCAATATGATTACAGGTCCCTTCAAGGACTCCAATCTGGCTGAGTTGTTCACAAGAGCTCTCACATCCGACGGAGCGGTGATCTCCGATTTCAAATACTACGAACCCAGCTCCGCCCCGGCAGCATTCATAGCGGTTCCGGTAAAATACAAAGGCGAGGTCGAGACCGTTGTGGCACTTCAGATCAACATACAGCAGATAAACGATATAATGACAAGTACACAAGGATTGGGAGAAACCGGTGAATCCTATCTCATTTCCCTTGTTGACAACATGATGAGGTCCGATTCAAGGTTTTCAGATACCAGCACCATACTGGATACGGACCTCATTATCGACACACATGCAACTCAGACAGCATCAACAAATGTTCAATCAGCCATTTACAACGATTACAGAGGTATCCCGGTACTTGGAGTTTACAGAAAACTGTCCATTGACGGATTGAACTGGGCGGTTATCACGGAAATGGATGAGGAAGAAGCCTTCACGCCTATGACAGACTCCGGAGATTACTTCCACCAGTTTGTTGAGCATTACGAATATTACGACCTGTTCCTGATAAATCCCGATGGATACATTTTTTACTCGGTCGGGCACGAGGCGGATTATCACACGAATCTGAAGACAGGTGAGTTCAAGGAAACAAACCTGGCTGATACATTCAACAGATGCCTTTCGGAAAAGAGGGTAACTTTCGGCGACTTCGAGTACTATGCTCCATCCGATGAACATGCCGCATTTGTTTCTTCTCCCGTGATCGATGACGGAGAGGTTATCATGGTAGTATCATTACAACTCAATACCGAACATATAACCTCGATCATGACGGATGCAACCGGAATGGGAGAAACGGGTGAAACATATCTTGTGGGACCTGACAATCTGATGAGGTCCGAATCAAGGTTCAACGATGGAGCATCGAGCGACATAGGAGTTACAAGCATCTTAACAGAATCCGTTGATCTGGCCCTGGAAGGTGAGCATGGTCACCATCATATTGTTGATTACAGGGGCGTTAAGGTTCTATCCGCCTATGATTCGATCAGCTTCTTCGATGGCGATCTGAACTGGGCCATTATCGGAGAGATCGACGAGGAGGAAGCATTCGCTTCCGTCCATTCGATGGAGAAGGAGGGAAATACCGCAACGACTACAATGCTCGTGATCATCATATGCGTCCTGATCTCCTCGGCAGTGGTGGTTGTGATTGCCTCCCTGCTCTTTGCCAGAACGATAACCAGACCTATCAGGAAGCTCGTGAAGATCTCCGGGAAATTGGCGGAGGGAGATTTCAATGTGAAACTTGATGCCAGGAGATCCAAGGACGAGATAGGAGAGATGGTGGACTCCTACGATAGAATGCTGGAGAATACAAAGGGGCCCATTCAGGAGCTCAACAGGATTTCCACGGCGATATCCCTGGGAGACCTGACAAAGAGTGTCAAAGCAAATGCAAAGGGCGAGATAAAGGAGATACAGACCGCTTTCGGCAAGATGACCGAGAATCTGAGAAAACTGGTGAGCGACATACAGAATGCGGCAGAAAGCGTGGGTTCCGTTTCCCAGGAAATGGCATCCATGACAGAGGAGATGAATGCCTCCACCGAGCAGGTTTCCGCCGCCATAACACAGATATCGGAGGGAGCTCAGCAACAGGCCCAGCAGGCAACAGATACAACGATGTCCATGCAGGAGATGCTGAAATCCGTGGAGGATGTGGCAAACTCGTCCAATCTCTCTGCCGAGACTGCGATGAAGACCAACGATTCAGCAAAGAAGGGAAGGGACACCGTCCAGAAGACGGTCCAGAAAATGTCTGAGATACAGGCGGTTGTCAATGAATCCGCTAATACAATAGAGGACCTCTCCAAGAAATCTACAGAAATAGTCCAGATCGTTGATGTAATCACAGACATCACTGATCAGACAACACTTTTGGCACTCAATGCTGCAATCGAAGCAGCCAGGGCAGGAGAACAAGGGAGAGGATTCGCCGTTGTCGCGGACGAGGTCAAGAAACTGGCGGAAAACTCCAGGGAATCCGCCGAGAACATCGCCAAGATGATAAAGGAGATAGAGACCGAGACCCAGAGGGCCGTGGAAGCGATGAGAAAGGGGACGGCGGCGGTTGAGGAAGGTATGACATCCATACAGGAGACAGATACCGCTCTGGGCGAGATAGCAGATATGGCCGAGGATACCTCGGGCAAGGTCCAGGAGATCTCCGCCGCAACACAGCTCCAGAGGGCCGGAGCTGAAGAAGCTGTGGGAGCCATGGAAACAATAGCTTCCGTTGCAGAGGAATCCGCATCATCGACAGAGGAATCCTCGGCATCCACGGAGGAGCTCACTGCATCAATGGAAGAACTCACGGCGAGGGCCCAGGACCTCTCGGAGATGGCGGTGAGCCTCCAGGAATCCGCCGGGAGGTTTGAACTAGATGAAAAAAAGAACTCGGATAAGGTGAATGTATCCCAGGAAAAAACGCAATAAAATATTTTGATTTGGAAAGGGCGGCATGTGAACCGCCCTATTCATTTTATAAAACCTTAACTCGGTAAAAGTTAACCCATAGGACTTCATTCACATTATTTTTGGG
>CAYULA010000049.1:0-25309 GCA_964445525.1 uncultured Thermoplasmatales archaeon
CAAGGTTATATAAATCGAGTTTTAGCATTCTCAGATGTGCGGAAAATAGGATTAACCGGAATGATACCTACAAAAGAGCAAACTCCCCATGTTCCAATTACTCCCAAAGAGATAATTGAGGATGCTGTAAAGGTATACAAAAAGGGAGCTTCGGTTGTTCATATTCACGCAAGAAGGATGGATGGTACTCCCACACACAAAGAGGAGGTCTTCAGGGATATCTTTGACGGTATCCTGAACAAGATACCAGATGTGATCATATGTGCCACCACAAGTGGCAGGATTACTCCACAGGTAGAACACAGGTCTGAGGTACTCAATCTAAGACCTGAAATGGCAAGTCTGACCATGGGATCAATGAATTTCCCAAAATATCCCTCCGTAAATCCACCTCACACAATTCAGACCCTTGCCAGGAAAATGATCGAAAACGGAATAATACCCGAACTTGAAATATTCGAATCCGGATTCATCAATTATGCCAGATATCTGGAAAAGAAAAATATTTTGAAGAAACCACTACATTTCAATCTTCTTCTTGGATCACTTGGCGCAGTTCCGGCAAATATACGTGATCTTACCTATCTTGTTGATTCCATACCAAAAAAATGTGTTTGGTCAGCAACAGGCATAGGCAGATTTCAGACTCAGGTAAATGCCGCTGCAATATTGATGGGAGGACATGTAAGGGTAGGTATTGAAGATTCAATTTACTACAATTATCCAAAAAAAGAACTGGCAACAAATGAAAAACTTGTTGGAAGAATAGTAAGAATAGCTGAAGAACTCGGCAGAGATATTGCAGAACCAAATGAAGCCAGAAATATTATCGGATTGAAATCCTGAAAAGTATCTCTAAATACTCTTAAATGAAACCTTGTCTCCATTAATTTTAATTCTTTTCAAAGGCTTTGCTGGCACTCCTCCCACCATCGTATAAGGAGGGACGTCACTGATTACTGAGCTATTTGGCATAACTGCACAATGGTGTCCTATTGTAATACCTGGCTGAATAGTAACCTTCCCGCCCAACCAGGAGCAGGTTTCAATTTTTACAGGTTTTTTCTCTAAATTTTCTATTGCTCTGAATGAGTTTCCAAGAATGCGATTTTTAAGTCCGCTGTGGGAAAATATCCCTCCGCAATGACTCCCAAGATTAACATTATCTTCAACCTCCACACCCCCTATACCGTCGATATACCAATTATATCCAACAACGACCCCCTTTCCGATTTTTATCCTACTCTCTTTATAACCCCTCAATATAGCTCCGGTCTGTATCCAAGAATCTTCTCCAACATCGGAGTAGTTGACACTTGCATTCTTATCTATAACAACACCTTCTCCAATTGTAGACGCTTCGATTTCTGAGAAGGACTTGATTTTTACATTTTTACCGATTTTTACATTACCTTTTATAAATACACCTCTACTTATCATGGAATTCGATCCAATTTTTACTCCGCCAAGATTGAGAAAAAGACTTCTAAGGTAAGAGAATGGTAAATAATAAGCCATGATCCTGAAAATATTTTGAGCCATTTGATACCCCAATCTCTAAATTTTCACAATAAGAGGATTGCAATTAATATTTAATTTTACCTACAATATTTAAAAATGCCATAATTTGAATCTTAATTATTGAGTAACATATTTCTACCACTAACAGGTTCCATGCGCAAGTAAACAGACCTTCTCTCCTTTCCTGGATTTCTCATTGTAGGTTTTGCACGATTGTGGAGTAGTCTCTATGATCAGATGGGGTACTCCCATCTTCTCAACCTCATCTTTGACCTTGTCGGAAACCTCCACGACACCGTTGACACCGTTTCCGATTATCAAGGTGTCAATGTCCATTCCCTTGAGCATCCTTACGGATTTCCTCTTCAGATGATGATCGCCCATCCTCTCCCATTGAAGGACCTCGTCACCTATAACACAGATGTCCTTTCCCACTCCGACTCCCTTTGAATGCTCCTCACCCTTGATAATGAAGGTTCCCCAGGAAAAATGCTCTATAGGTCCTTCCGGATCATCGAACATGAATTTCTCCTCCTTTGAATGACACAGGACCTTCAATGGAGATGAACCTTTTCATCACAGTTCTTTTTCAAGGATCAATCATTCCTCCGTCTCTTCTTTCTTCTTTGTCCTTGTAAACAGGAAGATGATCAGGAGTAAGATCACCAGAACGATCAGGGATGCGATACCTGCAATCAGACAGATATTCAACCCATCAGGATCCTCTTCAACCTCCTCCATCTCGATGTTACCCAGGTCCCGGAGGTTATCAGTTATCTCGAATTCCATCTCGAGGTCCTCGTAACCTTCTTTGGTCAATATGATAATGTATGATCCCGGCTCGGCCCTTGCCTCGAACTCACCGAAGTTCGATGTGATCTCATTGTATATCTCACTTTGATTTCCCAGATAGGATATTACAACATTGGCCCCATCGAGTCCCTTTCCGTCCTCATCGACAACCCTCCCGAAAACCCTGTATGAGGCTCCCGCCGTTGTGAAGGTCCAGTTGAACTCAACGGTCCTCCCCGAGAGGTCCCTGGCGAGTACTCCCACACTGTATTCCGTATTCTCTTCCATGGGATATGTGGGGGAAAAAGTGGCGATGTTATCCTCTATCGAAACATTTCCGATGATCGCAAAATCGAATTCTGTTCCGTATTGCATGAGTTGTTCCGAGAATTCAACGACCATGGATGAATCGACCAGTACATTATCTCCGGTTGGTGAATAGTCCAGGATCTCGGGATCGGTGAGGTCCACATTGAAATTCACGGTCCTCTCAACGATCCTCCCCCCGACCTCCAGAATGGAGATAGTAACGGAATGAGGACCTCCCTCGAGATCCGTAAGCGTCCACTGTCCCTCTTCTTCGATTATCAACCAGAATCCTCCATCCAGGGAGCCTTCCACGGCCTCGATCCTGGCCCCGTTTGACAGTATCGTGAAATCGATGACTACCGTTGAATCCGGAAGATGGGAACCTTCCTCGGGAGACTCTATCACAAGGTCCGCCTCGAAAGGACCGTACGGAGAAAAACCAAGCGGATAGAGGTCCTCCGATCCGGCTCCGCATGCGAGAGGATAGGGATCGGTCCTGATTGGTATGGCGGAGGCATTCCTCCAGTCATCCCAGTAGTTCCCGGTCTCATTATCATACCAGATATTGCCGGTCCCGTTGTCGCATCCCTGTTTGTGGTCCTCATCATATGCTGATGAAGCTCCGTTGTTACCGAAGAATGAATTGTTCCAGATACTGCTGAGGTTCCCGTATTCTATCTTTATTCCATAATCGGTGTTGTCCGAAAAGAGATTCATGTTAACGGTTGCATTGTCTCCACCGAGAGAGAGGACCCCCACCTCGTTTTCAGTTATGATATTCCTTCTGATTGCCGTCCCATTGGCTCCATGGAGATAGATGCCTTCCTTATTTCCATAGATGATATTCTCACTCATTGTATATCCTCTAAAGATTCCGTTGCCAAGTTCAATCCCGGAATCCCTATGGTCAATGATCGTATTGTTGCGGATGTTCCTGTCACCAGCACTTGACATTAAAATTTCGATCCCGTCACCCCTATTTCTGGAAATCTCATTTCCGGAGATGTTTCCCGATCCCGAACTTGACACGAATAATCTGATACCCGTTCCGTTGTTGTCAGAGATGATATTGTTGATAATTGGATAACCTGAGGAAGAATCGGTTACAATAAGGATCCCACCTGTTAATTCTTCATGAAACTCCACATCTCTGAAATAGGAATTCCATCCTCCATTGAATCTTATTGTATTGTTGCTGATCCTCTGTTTTCCACCATTTGATATAGAACCCATCTCGATTCCCACTCCCCCGTTGCCCTCGATGATATTTCCTTTGATATCATTCGGACCTCCGTTATGAGTACTTTTAAAAAATATACCATCCCATCCATTGTTGGATATTACATTGTTTTCGTGTGGTACTCCTCCGCCCGAACTTGTTATCATTCTAGATCCATAACCTCCATTACCAGTGATTGAATTATTGAATATTCCACATGATATCCTCCTCCCCATGTAATCAATGAATCCATTTGAAAGACTGCATGAGAATCCGTCACCGTCATTGTCCCTGATCTCATTTCTTTCGATCACTGTCCCCCCGTTGGAACTATCGGCCAGCATTATTCCCGCTCCGTTTTCGAAAATTGCATTCTTAGAAACCCTGGTAAAATATCTTGAATGAGATAATGCAATCTGCATCCCATGATTTTCATTTCCCGAAACGGTGTTTCCTCGAATGATATCCAGACCGTAGCCTCCATCGAAATAGCCACCTTTGGCGGATGAATAGCCCAATCCATATTCGTTATTCGTAATTGTATTGTTAAAGACACTGCAGGATGCGTTTCCGGACGTCTGGATGACCGTCACTCCAGGTCCGCCATTCCTGTTTGCAATGTTATCCCTGACAAGTATCTCATCATCAAGACCTGATACCTCAACGGAAATGCCTGTCTCCTCGTTTTCTGTTGATTGGCAATTAATGATCGTCTGTGAGAATGATCCCTCCAATTGGAAACCGATTCTGTTCCCGGTACTGGAGCAATTGGAAACTGTCATATTCTTGCAAAGAAGTGCCAGTAATCCATTTCCCGGGGAATCGTGGAATATTGAATCTGACACCCTGACATTGTCGCAGTTGATTAAGACCATGGAACTGATAGTGTGCTTACTCTCGAATTCGTCTACCTGAATATCTGATATATTTACCATAATGATATGGGGTGAGTTCAGATCAAGTTATGTTGGAAGTGAATTTCTGTAATATCTGATAATTCCGCCATCCAGAAGATTGGTATCATCGAGATAGACCGTGGTGATGTCATCCGAGTATCCTTCCATGAAGTTCAATCCCAGTGACATATCATTTCCAGAAAGGTAGGTTTCCTTTGAATTCATAATCTGTATGTCAGAACCGTTATTGTCCCTGAAAAGATTCTTTTGCAGGGTGTTGTTAATGGAGTTCCACTGTATCGACAAACCCGGTTCACCGTTTCTCCGGAATATATTTTTCGATATGTTTCCGTTTTTCAAACCATCACATACTAGACCGTTTCCCCCATTTCCAACGAAATCGTTCTCAAGTATACGAACTTCATCTCCCGAGATATGGAGACCCAATTTTCCATTGATACTGAGATTGGAATTGGAAATGATCCCGTTGTTGAGGTCAAGGCAGGCTCCGTGTCCCAGATTTCCTGAAGATGATAAATCCTTCAATATACCGTTTTCAACATTGTATAAGTTGATCCCGTTCTCACCGTAATATTTTGAAAATTGACTGTATTGATACTGATCGCTGTAACTGGCATTGGAAACAGTGCAGTTTCTTATCACAAAATGATTAGTAGTGTTCCCTATGTATATGCAATAACCTTCATCTGTCCCCTCGATTGTGTAGTTCTCGATTATAAAAGGATCTGATTCTGTCCCGCTACCAGGCCATCCGTTGGCGGTAGCCTGGGATTCCAGGTCCGTATCCGAATCGATCCTGATCGGAGGATCCGTGGGTTCTCTCGACGGTTCGATTCCATCCGGGTTCCCGGGATGGAACACGATAATTGATCCGAACAATAATAGTACGGTTGTAATTACAGTCCATATGAACCTCAAACCAGGTTCCCCCCCTTATAAGATGTATTAATTGATATTAATTCCTTTTTCATCGGACCAGATCATAGAAAGCTGATATTATAAATTGAAAGAAATATGATTAGGATATGCTAGAATCCACCGACCACCTAACAACATTAAATTATCCAAAAAACATTCCGGGATTCGGGTGTTTTCAAGATGACGGGTCTTTTCGGTGTGGTTAGCGAGCACGATGCAAACTCGATAATGTACTACGGAACGGATTATCACAGCCATCTCGGTACAAAATACGGAGGGATCGCCTTCATAGATGACAAGGGGGACCCCGTCAAGAAGATCCATGATATCGGCAATTCCCAGTTCAAGTCCAAGTTCTACGATGAAGTGAACGGGGTGGGGTCAGGTCTTTCCATTGGGGTTATCTCGGATAAGGATCCTCAACCTCTCACATTCGTTTCCAAATTCGGGCCATTTGCCATTGCCATGAACGGTTTGATCATCAACAAGGAGGAGATCAAAGAGAGGATGATAGAGGAGGGTACCTGTTTTGCGGAGGTCTATCACGGAGAGATAAACCAGGCTGACCTGGTTGCCAATCTTATCAATGAAGGTGATAGCATAGAGGATGGGATCTCGAAGATGTGGGATTCCATTGACGGTTCCGCCTCAATATTGATATTGACCCAGGATGGGATCTATGCCGCCAGAGACCTCCACGGTGTCAGCCCGCTGGTTATCGGAGAAAAGGAAAGCGATCTTGTTGTGGCAAGCGAGAGCAGCTCCTTTGTGAATCTGGGATTCGAGACAAGGAAATACCTTGATCCGGGAGAGATCGTATTCATCAACCATTCGGGAATAAAGACCGTTTACAGGGCCGAGGGAAACAGGCTGAAGATATGCGCATTCTTGTGGATCTACACCGGTTTTCCATGTGCGAATTACGAGGGGATCAACACCGAGAAAGTTAGGGAGAACTGCGGGAGCTACCTCGCAAAAAGGGATACCGTAAAAGCAGATCTTGCCGCAGGTGTCCCCGATTCCGGAACGGCCCATGCCATAGGATATGCCATGAAAGCCGGCATACCCTTCAGGAGGGTGCTGATGAAATATACACCGGGTTACGGAAGAAGCTACACTCCACTGACCCAGGGCGAAAGGGATCGCGTTGCCCAGATGAAGCTCATAGCAAATGAGAAGACTATCAGAGATAACAGGATAATTTTATGCGAGGATTCGATAGTGAGAGGTACCCAGCTCAAGAACTTCACGGTTCACAAGCTCAGAGATGCGGGAGCCAAAGAGGTTCACGTAAGACCGGCATGTCCTCCTCTGATGTATCCCTGCAGATACATGCTCTCCACGAGATCCAAGGAGGAACTGGTGGCCAGAAGGGCGATAAAAGCCCTGGAGGGAAGAGAACTCGGAGACGAGGAGATAGACAGCTATCTGGATCCGGATTCCGAACAATATTCCAAGATGATAGAATGGATCAGAAAAGACCTTGATCTGGACTCCCTGCAGTATCAGAGGCTTTCCGACATGGTGGAAGCCATAGGGCTTCCGAAGGATAATCTATGTCTCTACTGCTGGAACGGGGAAACGATCTGATGATCATTTCTGATTAACCCAATCGGCCGCCTCATCCCTTTTGTCAAAGTATTTCACTTCCGTTTCGGAGGCTTTGCCGATGAAATCGGTGATCTCCGCCATATTCTTCTGTATACCCGAATCACCGACCACGGCAACCCTGTCGATATTATTCATCTTGGGTACCATCCGGGCTTCTTCCAAGAGTCCTCTTACCGTGATGTTCTTGTAATCCTTCATTTCCAGAAGAAGGTTGGCCCTTCCGTTTTCCTGAATGGTCCTGTCCATTTCCGGTTCCATTGTCTTTATATCATCTCTTGTCACTTCGCCCGAGGCCCTGTACGCAAGCACTTTTTCGTTTCCGATATCAAGTTTTTCCAACATAGGAGATATCCTTGATCTGGGCCTTAATAATGATTTCTACCGAGGAGACTCCTAGTAATGATGCCCAGAAAAATGATGATCCCCAGACCCAGGATCGATGAGACTGCAACCATTGGAGAAAGGATCGAATTCTCCTCCTCCTTTTCCGCTTCGCGTACCTTGATTTCATAGGTATCAGGTAGAAAATCTCCATCCTGTCCGATCATGATCGTTAAATCCGATCCGTGATCCGGTGTGAACCGCAGATAGGTATCGTTGACCGCCACGATGGTTCTGCCGCCATCAAGGATACAAATGCTCAGGTCCAGGTCCGAACCATAACCCAGATATTCCAATCTGATCCTGATAATATCTCCCGGAAAATATGTTTCCTTTTCCGGACCCAACGAGAGACGGACCTCAAGGGTGGAGAGGTTCCTCTGCACCTCCAGGACATGTTCAGAAACGGAGAATCCACCTCCCACAACAGAGGTTCTTATCCTGAGGGAGTAGGTTCCGTGGTCACCGTCACGGGGGGTTATCAGGAGTTTTTCGCCCTTGTGTCTGATGAAAAGGTTCCATCCCCGCAGAAGTTCGAAATGAACCGCGCCCGAACCCATGTAATCGGATTCCAGTTTCAGGATCAGCTCCTCTCTTTCCCTGACCGATATTTCCTCGGACAGGATCAGATGCGGTTCGATAGGCGGTAGAACCTGGATTTCCAGAGTTATCCCGATCCCGCCTCCCTTTTCATCTGTAAGATGAAGAGGGAACTCCCAGACACCGACATCACCGTTTGAGGGCTCCATACCGACAATAAGCTCATCCTCGAAAGAAACGGAAAGCCAATCTGAAAGTCCTGCAATCCCTTCAAGGAAAAGTTCATCACCGTTCAAATCCGAGTATCGGAAGTTATGCAACGCTCTCTCGCCTGCCTTTATATCTAGCGAAATGCTTTCGGGTCCGGTGGGAGAATAATTTCTTACTGAAATATCCAGGTCGAATGATATGTTCACGGTAGAACCGTTGTTGTCCGAAACGAATATGGTTATCAAACCCCTTTCAACCTGGTCGGGTATTATATGGAGACGGAATCCTTCATCTATCCAGATATCACATTGGATCTCACTCTCAAACCAAACAGAAAGCTGATCTCCCGGGTTGGGATCTGTAATATTGAGTTCAAGTATCAGTTCCTTGCCGGGATTTCCCTTTACCGGAGGAATGTCATCGATAGCGGGAGGAATATTAAGGGACACTACCTCAAGAAAAATATCCCGGATCACCCGGGACCCGTTCCCGTCATCGAAGGCGACACTGATGGAGTGAAGGCCTATGTCCTCCATCCCCGGTTCCAATGCAATGGATAGGTGATCTGCCACCATAATTTCGAACGGAGCATTGATTTCCTGTATGGATAATTCCACCCTGTCGCCATTGAGGTCGGTTGCATCGAATGAGTAAAGGACGAGTTCACCCGGGTAGAATTTGATCCTTTCCGGTATTTTCAGTATGGGCGGCAGATTTGCATGGATCACATCGATCACCGAATTCCATGAGGTATCTTCGGTGAACCCAGAACGGCTGTATTCCTCGATTATGCTCCTCCATTCGGCAAGATATGCAGGGCAGTAGACAGCAATACCCCTTGTCCTTTGAAAATAGGAGAGATCGTGTTTTTCGTATTCAATCCCCCTGTGGGAAGGATCGGAATTCCATAGTATCTCCCCGATCTCTCTCGAAAGGTTCCTTATCACCGGAATATATTCGTCATCGGGACCCTCAACATCGGTCCAGTAATCCAGGAAGTAGGGGTAGTCTATCTGAAGATAACCAAGATCGCTGGTGTAATGGTCTGTGTTCAACCTCGAAAGAGAGTATTTCAGATTGGGAACATACCATCCCGGATCGATTTCAATTCCATCCAGAAGTGCCCTGTTCATCTCATCGATCAGGGTAAAGATGTCCTCTTTTCTCAGAAAGGAATTGTTGATACAGGATATGGTAAGCCGTTCCTTTCCATCCCAGTCCATGATATTCCAGGGCGGATTCGCAATGCCGTCCCTGGAATAGTGGTATTCGACATCTATGAATTCCCTCACGAGCCTCTCGGATGACCATGAAGGTTCTCTTTCGAGGTTTTCAAGAACCCTGTCATCCTGGTTTCCCGTTATGTGCATCAGATTCTCGGATGCGACGTAATGGTCGCACAATGACATGAACTCGGTGTTGAATTCCATATTTCCCATCAGACAGGACAGGAGCATTACAACATCGATCTTCTTATCCTCCTCTTCCATCAGATCGGAGACAATTCCTATATCATCCAATGTGAGGAGGTCCTTCTCCCGGTGAGTCGGCCCCGAATCCGTTCTGTGATCGTATCCGAATCCGAATACCCCGTCGCCATGCGAATCAACGTAAAGACAGTAATTATCGGAGGGGAATGTATCCATCCCCCATGAGATGAACTCGTGGAATGTATACGGGTCCGCCATATTGGCTTCCCAGGTCCCCGAATGGGACTTTCCGGTGTTTTCGGGATCCCAGTCCGTAACATCGTAGAGGTCCACCAGGGTATTGTTCGTGCAGTCATCGTCAAGAATTATCGAAGGATCCCACCCCCTGGTGTCCTTTCCGACCAGAAAACGTCTGGTTGTGGTACCTTCGATTTCTTCTTTGTTCCTGTTATTTGGAATATCGTTCCAGAAAATATCCTGATGATTTCCGTTGAGCTGGTCGGAACCGTCGAACTGGACCACAATATTGATGTTGTCCGTGCATCCCACCCAGCTCAGTTTTTCAACGAATTCCCACATCTCGGGAAGTATGGTTCCGGTCTTGTTTCCCGCCGGAACATCGTCACCGCAGCAGTAGACAAGGAAGGTCCACTCTACATCGTTTTCATTTTCATCGAGACCCTGCCATATCTCGAAATCATCAGGCCGGCCGTCTCCGTCGGAATCCGCCGATGGCCCGGCACTATAAGTGTGGAACTGTGGAATAACAAGGAACGTGATAACGATCGTTATTATGAGTCCATAACCTATTCGCAATGGAATCTCCCTGCCTGTTTGATTTCAATTTCCTGACAATGATATAAATAATGGTTGGATCAGGTTCGAATCAAAGTCGGGTTCTTGAAAGATATGATAAACCCTTTAATGCATAGTATACCTTGACCAGCATGGGGCATTCCGGGTCCTACAGAAAGTTGCAGGAGAGGCTGGACCTTTCAAACCAGGGAGCTCCCGCCTCGGAAACTCTCTTCAGGATCCTGGAGGTCCTCTTCTCCGAGGAGGAAGCTTTTCTCGTTTCCAAGCTTCCCCTGATTCCCTTTTCCGTGGAAGATGCGGGAAAGCTCTGGAAGAAGGACCGGGAGGAGACCTTTCGCATTCTGGATGAACTGGCGGACAAGGGAATTTTGTTCGATTCGGACAAGGAAGGGGATCATTACTACATGCTGACCCCGACAATGGCGGGTTTCTTTGAATTCTCCCTCATGAGGACCGATGGAAAATTCGACAGGAAGGTTCTGGCGGAACTCTATTACCAGTATATCAACGTCGAGGAGGATTTTCTACACCAGGTACTGGCAATCGAACCTCCCATCGACAGAGTATTCGTTCACGAGGACCAGCTGGATAGAGAACTCGTGATACTGGATTACGAGAGAGCTTCGAAGGTGATCGATACTGCAAACTGCATCACGGTGGGGACCTGCTACTGCAGGCACAAGGCCGAGCACCTGGGGAAGGCTTGTGACATGCCCCAGGATGTTTGCCTGACCTTCAACGGAGCCGCCAAAACATTGTCGAAACACGGCATTGCAAGGGAGATAAGCAAAGAGGAGGCAATGAGGATCCTGGAAAAGGTTAGGAAACTCGGACTGGTCCAGATCGGTGACAATGTCCAGACCGGTGTGAACTGGATATGCAACTGCTGCTCCTGCTGCTGCGAGGCAATTCAGGGATACAAGAGGCTCGGCTACATGCCCAAGGTGAATTCCAATTTCCAGCCGGTTATTGGAGATGATTGTACCCTCTGCGGGGTCTGTATCGAGAAATGCCCGGTGGATGCCATAAGAAAAGGGAAGGGAAAGGTAAATGTTGAAATCGATGTTTGCTTCGGATGCGGGGTGTGTTCGAGGTTCTGTCCGTCTGATGCAATCGAGATGAAGAGAAGAAAGATCACCAGATTCGTTCCGAGAGATTCCATGGAGAGGATCGTGATGAATGCCGTGGAACAGGGCAAGCTCCAGAACTTTCTCTTCAAGAATCAGGATCTGTGGACCTACGGAGCAATGAGAAAATTCATAGGAATAGTTCTCAAGCTTCCTCCCGCAAAACAGGTCCTGGCAAATCGGCAGCTGAGATCGAGGTTCCTGACTTCCTATGCAAGAAGGATGTACAGGAAGGACCCATCAATGTTCGGTCACGTGGAACCGGATTACTCGCATCCGGAACTTGATGGATGAAAAAGACCTTCAAAATGGAAGTATAAAATACCTTTTCATACAATTATCTCCGGGGATTAAAATGAGCATTACGAGGTCGATAGCAGCCATTGCGATATTATCCATTTTAGCAGGAAGCGTAATTATTCCGGTTATTGCAGAGGGTAAGGTTCTTGAAGAAAGCGACGGTGTGACCGTTTATTCCTACCAGGACCCGCCCCCAACCGGTTACAGAGAGGAGCACAGGGAATCGGTAAAAGCAGAGAGCTCCGATGGGGATACACTCTATTACAGATACAAGGTGACCGATTTCGATGCTTCCAAGCATGACGTATACCTGGAGGTCTACTACACGGATACGTTCTGGAACGATGCAACCTGGCCTCAGACGGAACAAGTTGATTGGCATTCCGGCCATTCCCACAACGGAGACATCAAGATAGAAGGCAACAATTACGGATATTATCTCTTCATATGGACCAATGAGGGGGCCGAGAGATGTACACTTGAATACACCATTGGAATAAAGGAATCATCCTCGGTAACTCCCCATCCGGGAATACTGATGATTCCAGTTGTTCTCCTGCTTGTCATGATCCTGGTGATATTTGAAAAAAGGAAAAGGACATGATCCGTCCATTTTATGATCATTCGATCTATATCCAGGCCCCGGTCCACAGTCTAACGTATATGTTGTCAATCCCCCAGTACTGACCCTGATCCGAGTTTTCCCCGAATCCCCTCTCATCAACGGTTATTGCAATTTCAATGCTATCCCTCATGTGCTGTATCATGTTTGTATGAATCTCAAAGACACCATCTCCTCTCTCTAGTGTTACTTCCTCTCCCTTCTGGTTCTCGAAAACAAGGTCCGAAGTGTCGTAACCCAGTGTATTGATGATATCATTCTCATCGAAACCACCGGTGAAGTCATCTTCCTGAATGGATATATGAGCGGAGCAGTATACATAGCCAGCCTCATCCGGATCATTTTTTATGTGAGCCCATGTCTGATCGGAATAACCTCCCTGCCAAGGTCCTATTGCAATGAAATCATATTCCAACACCACTCGATAGTGTTCAGGGAGATCATCGAATCTCAGTACTAGCTCATGTTGTGTAAATTTCCCCAGAAATCTCGCTCCGCCTTTCGGAGCGTATTCCGTGGTCATCTGTCTGGGTCCGTCATATGTTCGGCTTCCTTCCTGCATAACGATCGAGTAAAGAGACCACTCCTCTCCTGGTTCATCATCGAATCCATTGTAGTAGGGCCATTTACCTCCCACTTTAACGTAGACTATCATCTGCAATTTCTCGTATGTGGATTGTGCTCTTATTCTGTATGTTCCGGCCTTTTCGTTCGTGAAATCGAATGTGGCAAGACCGTATTGATTGGTCTTGATATTGGCTCCAGTGGACTTCATCCCCTTTTCATTGATTATCTCGAACCTTACATTCTTATCGGGAACAACCTCTCCAGTTGGTTCGGATGTATCACCCTTTTGCATCTTTTTTATTACAACTCCTACCTTGGAGATATCCTCTCCGTTTGCGGCGATCCTCTCAGGGTTTGCTCCCATCGTCATACCGTAACTACGACCCACAATGGTATATTTTGAAAAGGAAATGATCTCGCCTGTAACCATCTTGCTATCCGGATCAACCCTGCTTTCAGGAATCAGGTCATACCCATCCTCCGAAACCCTGGCAAGTCTTAGCATATATTCCTCGATCCCGTCCGGAAGCTCCAAACCTGAATAGTTGATTGACAACCTGACAGGATTGGAAAAGTATACTCCTCCGGGACCAAGTTCGTAAGCTGCTTCCCTGATAACACCGTCGTCATCAGGAAGATCACCTGATTTTGATACGGTGATCTCGGTCTGCCCAGGGACACTTCCGGGCATGAAGAAGAGATTCATCCCTCCATCCTCAGGAATAATATAACCACCATCTTCGTCAATTGAATATGAATCTCCGATAATTTCCTCCCCTTCCTCCTCGCTTTTCAGGCACCCTGAGATCCATATGTTCAAAGTTAACAGTATAACTACCAGAATCATCAATCCGTTCTTCATATTCCCCCAACCTGATCTCAACCTGACAAGGGTAAGATCGCACCTATATTGGAAATGGTGATATATAGGATTATTCTGTTTCATATCTTATAATTTCTCATTTTCGCCTTCTGACTATGAACACCGCTACTATCAAGGATGCGGCAATTATCAGCATCCCGAACCCTGGCGAGTCATCCTCTTCCTCATCTGTTTCATTGCCGTCACCCGAGGTGTCATCATCGTCGGTGGTATCGTCATCATCCGTATCGTCGTCGTCACCTACGGTTCCCTTGTAATAATCGGTTATATCCATGGAGTCCTGGTTCCAGTTGTTAAAATCCTCGTCGCTGAAGGCTCTTACAAATATCATAACGTAATCGACCTCGTCCATGTCCACGCAGGATCCTCTGTCCCCGTCCGATTCATCAACGGGAGCTTTTCCCCAGTAATATTCCTCCCACTCGGACCAGTCATCGGCCCCGCCATCCCCCATTCCTTTGAAATACTGCTGCATCTGGGTGTTTGTCATTGTCATCTTGGGAAGATTGTAGGGTCCGGTGGTCCATTCTATCTGAACACTGCATTCTCCGGATGTTGAACCGTCCTTGAGGTAGAATACCTTGGTGAAAGCGCATGTGAAAACACTACCTGACGTTGTACCTGCCATCTCCTCGGACCATTCCTCATGGGTATCCCCTTTGGTGTAATCGAAATCGAATGATTCTATGTCAACCGAGATCGAGAGGTCAGTTGGTGTCTCTGTTGCAGGATCGTTTGAGTTCTCGTATTCCTCATCAGGGGCATACATCTCGTCGTCGTTGTATTCTTCGTCATCATCGTCGTCAGTGTCATCGTCATCGTCTCCGGGAGGATTTTCGGTCTCCAGGGCATCCACATTTCCACCCGCATCAATTGTGCCTGCCTCGATCAGCTCGAACGAGGTTGTGGCTTCCACATTCGTGGCATTGGTGGTGAATGTGGCGGTATCTCCCTCCAATGAGGCGGTTGGAGGCGGTGTGACCATTGAGCTACCTTTTACCATTGTCACAAAACCCATCTGGTAGGAAATCATGGTCTGTGTTCCATCCACTTCCATCTCGATTGCAATGGAAACAGCGTTGAAATCTCCCACTACCTTCAATTCTATCAGAACCTCATCCCCTGATTTCTCGGATGAGAAACTGATGAGGTCGATATCGTCATTCTGACTGGGAACCACATCCCCCGATGCATCGGTGTAAGAGTGGTCGTAGCTCACTTCAGCATTCACATTCACAAGAATACCAAGACCCATCAAAACTACCAGAATTCCAATAGCATATCCTGTAATCTTCATAATTTTCCCCCTGGGGTAGACACCAATCATATAATAGCATCATAGTATATATTGATTTTAGACAAGAATTCTCCAAATTCCTAACAAAAAAAGAAAAAAATCAAAAAATATTGTAAGTTTTTTTAATTTCCTTGATCGATTGAGTCAATCGACGTACGCCTACATACTGGCAACGGAAAGAATCTCGATCAGTTCGTTGAAATGAAATATGTCTATCATTTTCCGGTTTTTCTCTTCACCAGAATCAGAACACCGGCTGTCAAGATCGCTGAGGAGACCAGGATTATCTCCTGACAGCCGAAATTGTTATCCCCGTCTTCCTCTTCATCGTCATCGTCGTCGTTGAGACCGCCTCCGAAGGAAAAGCTCAGACGGACCTCACCCAAAGGATCCGAGGTTGATTCCGTTACCCTCGGAGCTCCGTTGACGATTATTGAAACCGTCATTTCCTGATCGGATTCATCCGCCTTGTTCATTATAACGTAAATGATCTGACCAGTTACCTCGTATTCCTGAGTACCCTCCATCTCAATGATCTGCTCCTCGTCACCTCTTATCGTTCCCCAGTAAGGACCGGGATATTCGACCCTGACGATAGCCTCGTTATCTGCTGCATCGGATTCCCAGGGAACGAATGCAAAACAACCCAGAACGAGAAGAATTACCACACCTGATATTGCTGCAATCGATCTCATTTATAACTCTCCTTTCCATTTGAACATAGGTTGATCCCAATTTTAATCTTTTCTTATCCGGAGAAGGTGGGTTCAAAAAACCATAATATACATTAAACTGAATTTTGGGTTGATTATTCAAGAATATTTAAATATTATCAAAAAGTTCGTGTAACGGGGAAAATCGAGGAGGATAATACATGGATTACGGAACTGGTAAGACCTTGAGCCTTATAGCCTTGATATTTGTAATATTAGAATTGGTTACCGCGGTCATATTGGGGATGCTCTATCTCTTTCAGGGTATCTTTGTTGGAGCAATGGTCTTCTCCGGGGGAAATTCCAGCACGGGAGCCCTCTGCATGGCCGTTTCGGTTATTTTCGTTCTCATCATAATTGCCATACCTGTAATGAAGATGAAATGGGGCCTCGGTATCTACAAGAGTTTCAAGAATGGGACTATTTCAATGGGTGACAAACCGATTCTCATAGCCCTGGTGGTCCTCAGTTTGTTAAGCGGAGGATGGATACCGGGGGTTTTATACATAGTCATTCTGGCTTCCTTGAAGGAACTTCAGGGAAAAGCATTTTCATCCGCTCCACCTCCGGATGACACCTCCGACCAGCAGTATCCAGATGAATTGAACTGGTAAGTTATCTCAGGTTTTTCTGTTCTTTTTTATGAGGAATGCAGTGGCGATACCGAGTAGAATAACGACTCCGATAATCGAGATAACGGCCGTATTCGACAACGGATCGGAGGTCCGGATAGAGTCTTCGTAATCCTCGCCTTCCAGGATCCTCTGGGAGATCAAAAAAGATGTTCTGAATCCGTCAAGAGCTTCCTCGTACCTCCCATTTTCTTGATCCCTTCTTGCCGCCTTGTATTCATCATAGGCTGCCCTGGCACCAATCGTTTCATTACCATCCATTATCATTGCTTGCCTGACCTTGTGGTAAGCTGCATTTTCACAAATCTCCATCAGATCATGGGATCCTTCCTCCGACAGTCCGGGAAGGAGATCCTCGAATTCTGCCAAGGTCCTCTCGTAATCGCATCTCCACACATCCTCGAGGATACCGGGTTCCTCGGACATTGAGAGTTTGACCATCAAAAGAGCATGCTTTTGCATCATCAGGTCCGAATGGGTCATCAATTGCGCGACCAGGTCTCCTTTACCCTGCATGATCAGATTATAGGCCAGACCCTCCATGAAATCGTTCTCATTCATGAAAACCGATTCCACGTTTTCGAATAGATCGGTGTCATTGCTGTGGCCCCTGTTGTTCAGACTTCTCTCGAAGAGATCGAAAGCCTCCTCCGTGGTGTAGGGTTCGTGGAGCTCCTCCACGCAGATATGGACGGGAGAGTATATGGAAGCGCAGGGAAGGCAGGTATACCAGAATGAACTCAGAACCTCGGGATTGTTGTCGGGTATGGAGTAGATTGCAACAGATTCTCCGTTATCGGAGGACCCCTCGCACATTGGCCTGAGGTTCCCGAGGTCCTCTCCATGAAGCCGGCTCCACCTCATCATATCCTCGATGGTGATGTTTCCGTATTCCTCCATTACCATTTTATCCATTCTCTCTTCCCATTCAAGATAGTGATAGCATAAGGTAATTCTGGCTCCGGGTATCCCCTGAGTGTCGGTCTCCTTCAATCCTACCCTGAATCCGCAAAGAGATTTGACTTCCCCTTCTTTCAATTCAATGGATTCGGTTTCCCTGTGTATCGATCTTACCTTGACACTGTTTTCATTGATATTTTCCAATATTACTCCGTAAAGACAACCCGGACCGAGTTTGACAGTCTCCCCCATCCTGGCCCAGCCGTCGAAGCTGGAATCGAAGTGAGGACCGTACTGATGCGACTCCTTGGTGGAGGTCTCCCATAATTTCACCGGATAATTGGTCCTGACATAGACATCCTCCACCTCGTCAACAACCGCATCCTTGGCGTTGGCTTCGATCACGTAAGCGTGGTCGGGTCCTACAACATACAATACTTCCCCTTTCCCTGTTGCGTGGAGATCGTGGACCGCCTCGTCAACCAGGAGTCTTACGGAGGAATCCTCATCCCGGGCTGTCTGGTATCCATACCTTAACCAATCGAAATCGTCCCAGGCATTTTCGGAAGGATTCACGTAAAGAAGATCAATATCGTTGTCCCCGTAGGAGATTCCCTTATCAGTAAGGGCCATCCCGGCCTTCATGATATCCGGAGGTACATCTCCCGAGGAAGCAACCCCTATTACCCGGTTCTCTACAGTAAACTGCATATCCTCTCCGGTGGTGGGGTGGTGGTAGGTGTACTGGTATCCTGGCTCGCATATGAATAGGACCTGATCCCCTCCCCTGCTGGGGTCCCTTATCTTCATATGGAGGGTGTAATCTCCCGGTGTTGCGGATTCCTTTGCAATGATCGATTTGCAGCCATCCGCGGCTGATAATTGTATAAGAAATAAAGCGACCATTATCGTTGCGGTGAGGACCTTCGATCTCATACTCTCCCTATGTCATCAATGTAATTCCAGGAATATAATATTCATTGATGAATCTTGGAATAATTCAAGGGAAAGTCCAAAGCTCTGGAGTTATTCCGATCCGGTCAAATATTATTAATGATGTTGATAAATAATGACTTATTCCAATAATTAAGAGAATATTTAAGTTGAATGAGATTATAAATATTTTTGAAATTCTTCTCTTGTGATTTTCAGATCATGTTTTACTATCTTGTTTAGCAGACCTCTATCTATCTTCTCACCAGGATGATTTGGAATAATTGTCGTCCTACCATCCGGATGAGCAAAGAACATATGACTTCCTTTTTGTCTTCTAAGTTCAAAACCAAGATTTTGCAATACCTTGGAAAGTTGAATGGCATTCATCAAGGGTAGTTTTAACAATATCAACCCTCGATCTTTATCCGTTGAACCCCGATGAATCTGGGTCTGTATTCTTCTTCATCCATCACCTCAAGATATAATTCTATGGCCTCTTTTGTCCTGGTAAGAAGTTCATCGATGGTTTTACCCTGTGAATGACATCCAGGAAGCTCCACAACATCTGAGATATAGTATCCGTCTTCCCCTTCCTCTACAATAAGGGTAAAAGTATAATCCATAATAAAAACAGGTCTCTTGACTTATTTATTCTTTTTCTATGTTTGTGGATCATAAGAAATCACCAATATTGTCTCCTAGAAAGAAGGATTTAAAAAACGGAACCCGATCAAAAGCATCGGGTCCCGACTTACAAACCCCCACCCCTTAGTGTTGGGTGTTCTTCAGTATATCACATACATAAAGAGCTATGTAAATGAAGGCTTTGAATTTCCCATATGATAAAAAAAATGTAATGGATAATAAATCAGCTAATGATTAACTATATCCGAATCAATATAAGAAGGGATCCAAGGTGTTCATTGACTCTCCCACCGAAAGGACAACAGCATTCACAGATCTTATTCTTAGTATCGTTTGTTTCATACTTGCTTTCCTGATCTGGAGACTTAGACATTCGAAAGATAATGGTAGAACCGGATACTGGACATCCATCTTTATGCTGCTCGGTTTTGCTTCCGGGACCGGCGCTCTTGCACACGGACTGGAGATGTCGGACCACCTGAACAGGATCATGTGGATGCCTCTCAACTTCTCTCTGGGCCTCACAATATCTTTTGTTTTGGGATTGGGGGTACTCGAGATATGGGGTCCTAAAAAGTCGAGAAAATGTCTTCCATATTTCATCGGACTCGGGATACTTTTTTTCCTGTTCACGGTCCTAATCCCGGGGGTATTCCTGCTTTTTGTTATCTACGAGGGGACAGCCATGGTTTTTTCCTTCGGAGGTTTCATTTATCTGTCAAGAAAAACGGGAGAGTTTCATTACAAGTTGATTGTGGGGGTTGTAACTGCCGTGATCCTTCTCTCGGTCATTTTTGGTATAATCAATGCGGTAGGACCCCAGGTGGTTACCATTATCTGGGAGTTCGACCAGAACAGTTTCTTCCATGTGATCCAGATGATGGCAATGGTGGTGCTTTTCCTCGGGATAAGGATACAATTGAATAAATCTTCATCAGGAAAATCATCAAATCTTTGGAAATATTAATATCTCCCATTGAATAATCCTCCACACGGGGAAAAGGAAGATGAAGATAGTCCGATGCATTGCCATTCTGTCAATCATATTTCTCTTCAGTTTGCCTGTTAGAGGAGAGATCACCAGGGGAACGGATAAGATCACCATTGAGATGGAAACCGGTGGAGACATCGATTGGGGCTCTCCAAGCCAATGGGACGGGAATTACGAAAACGTTAACGGATGTCTTTTCTGGGATGGTTCCACCTGGAAAGCTGATGAAACATACGGCCACATGTATTTCGAGAACAGGTCCACGGGACAGAGAGTCGTGAATTACAATCCAACGAATACCACGATAAAACAGAGTTCGGGTTCTTTCACTATCGAGGGATACGAGATAGGCATGGAGGAATACCATTACACTGTCAATACCAAAGAAGGATCGCGAAAATACAGTGCGGTACTTTATACCGTTATTCAACCGGATGGTTCCGTGATTCAACTTCTATCCAGATGTATGGAAAAGGACATCAATTCATCCTATCTTGACATCTTCATGGAGGATCAAGAAGGTGGATTACTATCTGTGAGAGAGGGAGGGATAATCTCCGATGAGACCGGGATAGGTGTTGAGGATGCGATCGATACTGATTGGAACGAGGAAAATGTGAAAGGTCGTCTGGTGGGCGGAGATATATCAGAAGGGAAGAATATCTTCTTCTTTGACATCAACGGCGGATCTGAAATGGGAGGGATGAGTTACATACTCCATACCGAAGAATTTGATCATGGACTGGAGCTTAAATTCGATGATGGAAATGCATTTGTAAACAATTTCACCATCCAGTTCAAGAATGGTCAAGGAAAGGTGGAAAGCATATCATTTCTTCCGATGGTCATTTCAGAAGTGAAAATGGATAAGGAGGATGAAGTAGAAGAGAAAGAGGATGAAAAATTTCCTTACTGGATAATTATTGTTGCAGTATCAATAATAATCCTTGGAATAATTGTGATAACCTATTTCAAAAGAAAAAAGGGTCTTGAAAAAATATAATTTTTTTTTAAGTGTCATTTTTTTCTCTTTACCGGAATACCATTTGGTTTTACATTTGAAAGTTCAGGCGTACCTACAACCCATGCTTTCGATTCCAGAGATTCCCCAACCGCAGGAACCTCTCCCTGGATCCTGTCCGCTCTGGTCAATATCGGAAAATGGAACGAGCTCTCGGGACCGAAAACCTCGCCATGAAAAACATAACCGGGAGCTCCTCCAAGATCGATCTCCTCTCTTTGCCTTACAACCATCGTGATGTTGAGATCATCGAGACCTGGTCTACCCATGGGAAAGACACCCGAGAAGTTCTCGGCCAATTCCACCTCTTCCCCCATGGGATTGATAATCTTTCTATCAGGGTCCCTCTTCCTCATCATGTAGTTGAATGCTCTTAGCGTTATCCTTCCTGTCTGAGGGAGCTTCCCTCTGTGATAGTAGAAGGTGGGATCAAATACATTCAGATAAGCGGTCGAGCCATCCTTGTTGATTGGAAAATATACTCCGAGCCATCCCTCTATTCGATTCTCCCATGTCATTGCCACACTGTATAGGGAAGGAATATTGACTCCCATCAATGTAACGGGATAGGAGGTCCATACAGATTTGTTTACAAGCACCATCATGTCCCTCAAATTTCCCTCTTGGGTCATCAGTGCCGTTGTAACATTTACCATCTTCTTGTCGTGCTGTATGTTGTGGCCCACCCATTTTATCTGGTGAACAACGGGCATACCCTGTTCCAGTTTTGACATCAGTCTCTGCTGCAGCATTTCAAGACCGTGGTCGCCGATCACCGCTGCCCAGTGATCACCATGTCCCACTCCCTTCTCATCAACAATTTTTACCCCTGATTTTTTCTCCTTCTTCCCGAACATGCTTTTCAAACCCATCTGTTCACCTGACCTTTTAACGCTGTTCATTTATTAAAAGCCATTAAAAGATGGTTTGGTATCGATCTCTGAGATCCTCTATCCTTTCGTTATAACTGCCTTTTTCATCTTCCGGATTGAAATCCATATAGTCCGTTCTGCCTAAAAATAAATCATCACCTGGTTTTCAACTTTCTATCGAATTCCTTGTTGATCCTGGAACATCCCCTGTTTTCCGGAGGGTCATGGAAACACATCTTTTCGGGGTCCTCCTTGGAATACTTCATGCAACCCCAGCACTGGCTGAATATCATCCGGGAACGGACCCTTTTACAGATGGCGAGGGCCTCATCCAACGGGATGCTTTTTGTAATCGTATTACCTCCCCGTATTGATTGATACAAGGGGTTTATGATAAATTATTTGGTGATTTGGATATCCTGCCATTTCATCCGGGGATTCCCAGTAATGTTTTGGATTCAGTTACAGCATTTTTCCTTTTCTTTTTTGGTCATTGACCTGAAACCGAATGGCATGTACAAAGGACATATCCCTATTGCTGACGTAATAAGCATGATGGCTGCTATGATGTACAACCACCACAGTCCCGTAAAAAATCCCATGATTATCAGGGCGAGACCTACAATGGCCCTTACGGACCTGTCGACGGCCCCCATATTCCTTGTTACCTTCATTTTCTATTCACCTTAAGAGTCATATGAATTGACTACCAATGGTGTTTTGCCCTTACCTTTCAGGTCTTTTAAAACTTTTAAATTGTTGAGATCCACATTCGGAATTTTATAAAAAAAGGATTTGTAACGTTGATACGGTTTCGGATTCCATATGGATACGTATTAATCTCAAATTAACCATGAGGTATCTATGTCCAAGACAAAGGGATTCGGTGGGTATTTCTCCTTCAGGAAGCTCATAACTCCGGGAATAATCAAGTTCATCCACGTTCTGGGATTGATCCTGATCAATCTGTCACTTCTTGTCGGTTTTGCCGGAGGCATAATCGCCGCAGTGACGGGAGCCTACGCCCTGGATCTCGAAGGCGGAATGATCGCAGTTGGAATCCTTGTCTGGATAGTCGCCACGATCCTATCCTTTTTCATATTGAACATACTATGGAGGATGCTATGCGAGCAGGTGATCCTCTTCTTTTCGATCCACGAGATCAACGCATCCCTGGAGAACCATCTCATTGATGTCAATTCGAACCTCAAGAAACTGATAGAGCTCATGAAGGAGAAAGAGGAAGACGACGAGGAGTAACAGATAAAATTCTTCCATTTCGATCCATGTGAAGTGAATGTACATTCACCTCTCGAATCGATAAACCTCGAGTCCGGTGAATTCTTTTCCGGAAACAGGTAATCCGAATTCCCTTTCAAGCAACTCCCTCGTCCACGTATCATCCTTGTCTTCCCTCAATATCAACCACAATGAATCGGTTTCATTCAATTTCATCGAGAGGTCCTCCTCTTTGGATGAAAAGACAACTACCAGATCATCGGTGTAATAATCGATCGTGTATCTTTCCCAGTAAGGAACCGGGACCACGACATCTCCTTTTTCCCCCTTATCTTCTATGAAATTAACGGCTCCCCTCCAATCATCCTTCTCCTTTTCAATATACAACACACCGTTTGCCACAAGCGAAAGAACGATAACGGATACCACCAGGGCCTTCCTGAATGCTCCGGTCTTTCCTTTTACAACCATGAGAGAAAGGATCATGGGGACAAGGATCAGAAAATATCTGTATCCGTAGATGTTAATGATCAGAAAGGATATGAGCAGTGATACGGACAAGACAAATGAAATCATGATCAATTCGGACCTTCTTTCTTCCGTTCTTTTAGAAGTTCCTGTGATACCGGTTATCAACAGAATGAACATACAGACAGAAACCAGGATCATTGGAATGTATTCGATCGAATCGGGTACCCTGTAAGCTCCGAATATAAAGGGGATCACTGCAGGAATGGATAGAATCGAAAGCGGTATCCCGCCTCCGGTGGATTGGGAGAAGAGAAAACCGTTGGATATCAGGAAAATCCACCAGAACACGGATGATAAGATCGGGATATAAAAGGGCCAACCATCTCTCATGAATTCTCCGGGAATACGTCTAAACTCCGATCCCCTCTTTTTCATCAGATAGGTCTCCGCAATTATCTGGGCCACTATGAACAGGAATCCGTAGTAATGAGTGTATACGATGAGAATCCCCGTGATCATGAGAAAGAAACCCGATTATAATTTACCAAATATCCTTGGTTCTCCATACTCAAGGAAGAGCAGATGCGAAATAGCTGCAAGAAGAATGAGAAGCGAGTACATCTTCGCTTCCTGTGAGAAGTATATCAAGACGGGCAGGGTTGCTCCGACTGCTCCGATGTATATTCCTTCCTTCTTCCCTATCCTCCTTCCGATCAGATACAATGGAATCACGGATAAGGACCCCGTGATCGCGGAAAAGGACCTGATGGATATTGCTGAAAAACCAAAGACCCTGGTCCACACCCACATGATGGAATAGTAGAGTGGAAGATGGTCCCTTTCTCCTATTGACAGGATCATGTCGGGATATGACCATCGGGACCTGGTAGCGGTCATCGCCTCATCAATCCACAATGATTCCCGATCCAGGAAAAGTATCCTCAGCATGAGAGCAGAGATGAGGAGAAGGAGCAAACAGTACAGTTCCCTGCGGTGGTTTTTAATCACTTTTATGTGATCCGTGAATCTTTGGTTCACATTGGCTCATAGTCGATTTCGGTAAAATCATTTTTCGAATCTTTTCAAACATGATTGGATTTGTATTGTTATTTCAATTAGGATCCGATGCTCCTCAAGAAAATTGTGCCGGACAGGTCCTGTTTCACGCTATATCAGCCCGATTTCAACTCTGATGTTACTTTCCATCATACTTCAATTTCTCCATTTCGGACATGTATTGTTCATATGTCATCATTCCAGATCTGTATCTGAATTCAATTCCTTTTCTCTTGTTAATCAAATTCACATCAGGAACACTATCACCGGATTGATCACCTTCCGGATTTTGAGACTTATCCTTTTTCTTTTTTCCGAAGAGCCTGTCCGAGAAATACAGTTTTGAATGAAATATCTAAACAAAGTACCGAAA
>CAYULA010000050.1:0-24711 GCA_964445525.1 uncultured Thermoplasmatales archaeon
GACACGAGAAAGATTAAATTCGGTTTTTAGCAAATCTGAAACTGCGGAAAGTAGGGTACCATCCTTGCGGATATACTCCTTTTCGTATATTCCGGAATATCCATTTTTCAACAGACGATTATTCCATATCTCATCCTGCTCCCACTTATGCCATTTTTTTGGAGTTATTTCGTAAAAACTTTCAATATTGCGTAACTCTCTTATGGAATATCCCAGCATATTACAAAAAGCCTCATTTACATCAAGAATCCTACCTACCTTGTCAACCTTAACAAATCCATCCCTGCTCTTGTGAAACACCTCTCTGTAGAATTCGGGTTGGTTTTCTTCATCCTGATATTGATCGGACTTGTCCTGTTTCCTGGATTTTCTCACCATCCTTCATAACTCCGATCTTTTATTGAAAGGGTCCAGTTTCCAGTGATAACCTGAAATTCCCAAATTCAGATTTACCTCAATTCACCGATTTTATATTTGAACCTGCATTCCTGATTTCAACCGGAATTTGCATTAATAAAACCTTTCTTCAGATTATCAAAATGCTTAAGTGTATGATTTTCTGGATAAGATATTCGGAATATTTTTAATAAAGAACTTTTCAACTATTATTATTGTCAATATTCTCCTTATCATCGGAGGTCCTCTCCCTGAAACCAATCTGGACCTCTTCCTCTCTTCTTTTTTTCAAAACCATGTAAGAGACTCCGCCGATCACTGCAAGAAATGATAGAATGACGATAACAAGCATCCATGTGATGTCCCCCTCATCCTCTCCTTCTGCGGTTCCATCTCCGCTTCCTCCACCATCTCCCCCGGGTCCTGAATCGGTTGGATCGTAGATCTCGATATCCACGTATGTGCTGACGTTATGGCCTGGGAATCCATCGTCGACATAAAGGGTAATCCTGTGAAATCCGGTTTCTAGGTATACCTTACCTTTTCCTCCGGAATGCAGGTATCCCGAAATATTGGAAAACCATGTCAGGGTCAATTCCTCACCAGATAATCCGTCATCGGTGGTACCTGTTGCATCAAGTTCCATGGGCACTCCTATTCTGAAGCTGGATCCATTGGAGGGGGATGAGATAACGGGAACCGGTGGCATGTCCTCCACCGGAACCTCAATTGTAATATTTATTGGTCCTGAAACACCCGTATTTCCCACGTTGTCATCTCCCCGGAACTGGAGCTGATAATCTCCCTCGAATATGAATATGGAATCTTCGACAAGCAGATCTGTGGAACTTCCCCCCTCACCGAAAAGAGCCCATTCTCCCCATTCCTTATCCCCCGATTTCCTGTATCTCACTTGGACAGTATCACCATCAACTCCGGAACCTCCCTGATCCTTAACTCGGAGGTTTAAAACGATTCCTTCGGAGCCTGTCAGTAGATACCTCCCCAGTCCCTGAAGTTCAAATTCGGGCGGATCGGCATCCAGATTCAGAGGGTAACTGGAGGAGGTTGCATTGTTGCCGAAAAGATCTCCGGCCCTGAGCTGTACGAAACCTCTGAAACCCTCCGGAAGGTTCGGAGAGAATTCAATATCGACCCTGTTATCTTCCATATTTCCTTCAACTTCCTTCCAACCGCTTTCGATTCCCAGAGCGGAAATGGTTCTGTAAGCAATAGTATCCTTATCAACTCCACTTCCCGGTCCCCCGTCGGAGGCCCTGTCCTTGATTCTGACCGCAAGATCGGGTTTGTGATCCCCGGTCCATTCGGGGATCCTGTAAGGATCGAATGATGGACCTACATCATCCTTCCTTCCAATCGTCTTTGTTTCCTCTGAGTAATGACCCACCCCGTCCACACATCTGGCTTGGATCAAAATGCTTTCGCGGTCATAAAGGGTCTCGATCATGGTCGAGTTGGATGGATAGAAAAGGTAAGATTCATGCACTGTCCAGAACCTGCCGTCTTCCTCGAGCCACTTGAGGTTTATTCCCGTTCTGTCCTGCCCTGGAATGTTTTTGAAATGAATATCTATCCTGTGTATGGATCCTTCATTCAAAAACAGTTCGGCAGATGTTCTGGATCTGGATATATCCGACCAGGGTATCACTTCTTCTCCATCAACCTCCAATCTTGCTGATCCGTATCCTTCCAGTCTGAAACTGAACGGAAATTCCCACGGAGAGATGAACCATCCCCTCCAACTCACTGCAAAGTTGTTGTAATGAATTCCCAGGTTTGTGTCAGGTCCGAACCTCCCCCAGTCAAATAGGATTTTATTATCAACCTGATCCTTTGCCAGGTCCTCGAAATATCTGGTTCTGTAATAGGATCCCAGAAGTCCGCCTTTCTCCATCATCGGCTCGTATGGTTCTCCATTGACCGAGAGCTCAATTCGATCCACTCCCGAGCCCTCGGGATCCAACTCCTCTCCCATAGTGGCATTCACATCAATTTTCACCGATCCAGGTGACATTAACCCGCTTGAGGATCCTGTACTGTCTATTATCTTTACATCATGGGGAGATACAGGATTTGAATCATCCAATCTGAGTCTGACCGGTTTGGGGTCAGGCAGGTCCGGAAGTAGCTTATCCGGATATGATTGCGGGAACTTCTCTTCTTCAAGCACTAATTCAACACGCGGAGTTCCCTCTGACAGGTCATTGGAATTCATGGATAATTTTCCTTCATCACCGTATCTGGTGTCAAGTGTATTTCCGGATCCACTAAGAAGGACCAATCCCAATTCATCCAGATTCATGGATAGACCGGTATCGGTGTTAAAGAGCTGGATACCCGTGATATCTATCATGGAATTCTCTCTTACCCATGCTCCCTCATGATCCGTTTTTTTGCCCTCGATCAAAAAGTCAATTCCCGGGCTTATCCCTATTGATTTGGAAACGGATGCGGGAGATTTTACAAGATAGGTTACGTTCCTTTCGTTATCCTCCCTCAGTTCTATTCTGATGTCGAACTTCCCTTTGATGGGAACGTCTAGACCGAGTTTAATTTCGCATTCCATCCAGCCGGTGTATCCATTCCTACCCGTTGAAAAACCTTCAACATTAATTGAATTCCATTGATCATTCAATATCCTGCAGTTAGATTCATCAATCACAATTTCAATTCCGGAACCTTCCGGGTCCAGGATGAGATGCGTTTCACCAACCAATTCGGGACCTCTGGTATGACTGTAAGTTGTCTTAAGCACCACTGTTTCTTCTCCGGGAACTATGAATTCTTCATGGAATCCATCCCCTGAGATCTCGAATCCTTCCACTCTCAATGCATTGCCGAGCACCAGAAATACTTCTCCGCATTCCTGTCTTGAGTTATTTATCCCGTCTCCTCCCGGAACGGCGATCAAAAGGTCCGAAACATTGTCGTTGTTGATGTCCCCCTCGGATATCTGCCATCCTGTAACATCCCTGGGATCGTTCCCCTCTACCGTGAAGGTCTTTGATGGATAGGATAATTTTACATAACCTCCCGATGCCGGGAATGCCTCCTTTGTTTCGTGTATGGTCACGGCCCCGGCTATGAAACCCACACCATGGACAGGATTCCCCTCGGTATGTTTTCCGGGGATTGCAACCGCAAGTTCGAATTCCTGGTCACCGTCGAAGTCGCCCACCTCGTATACTCTCCCGATCTTGTCCCCGCTATAATCGGGACCTCCGTTACCGTCATATTTTCCGGTTGAACCGAAAATTATCTGGTCGGCACCATCATTGGAATACAAATTTTTGGGAAAAGAGGATTTGACATCACCCTTGAAAACATGAATTGCGCCGGTGTTGTATTCCACTGTTGCAGGATCATCGGAACCCGGGGATCCGATTATCATATCATCTTTTCCGTCCCGGTCCAGGTCCTCAATCTCGATAGAATAACCGAAGAAATCCTCCACCGAGCTCCCCTTTATCCAGCAATCACAGGCTTCCCTGGGATCCACCTCACTTGAAACCTTCAATCTCGATGCGTTGAAAAAGATGAAAACCGAACCCGTTTGAGCCCGATCCCTCTTGACATCTTTCCAGTAATAGCCGCCCAGGATCAGATCTTCGCTTCCGTCCCCGTCAATATCACCCGAGGCCATGGATGCTCCCAGCATCCATTTGGATCCGGTTGCGATTTTTGTTTTTTCACCCGTTCCCCAGAAAATATTTACCTGATGGGGAGGGGGAGTAGGAGTGTAAGGGTTGTTAAAGAAATATCCACCCAATGCCTCATCCAGACCGTCTCCGTCCAGATCCTCCATAAGTACATGGTCGGTGTATTGGTAATTCAAAGGATCATCGGGTCCGCCTGCCATTATCATGGAGTAATAGTTGAATCCTGATCCGTCACCCAGGTAGACAGTTCCGGAACCATGGATTCCTCCTGCAACGAGATCGAGATTACCGTCACCGTTCATATCACCGGTATCCAACCACATGGATTGTTGGATATGGTATTCCAACTCGGGTTCGGTATCCTCCATATCTACAATTCCCTTTATATGGTCATCACCTCCTCTGAATCCAACCAGTGCGGAATTGCTCTTGAATTTGCCGAATCCGAAGTACAGGTCATCTATTTTATCTCCGTCAATATCCTTCAATCCCATTGAACCTCCGATTCCGGATTTAAGGCCCTCATTGTACATTCCAAGTATATGTATATCGGCAACATCCTCAAGTTTCTGAAGGCCGGAATTGGATACATCCCCTCCTGCCCGCAGCAAAAGAGGTAATCCAGAATCCGAATCCTCTGGATCTGACGGAATAGATATGGCAAATATTGTAAGAATAAGAGAAAGACAGATAACTATACTGAAACCTGAGTTTGGCGAGGGTTGCATTATACCTGTACAAAATGGTGACGTCATATAAATTAAGGTTATCGGTTCGCTTTTAATATGATCCTGGAGGAATCACGTCATCCACCACCTCTCCGCAGTATGTGCAGAAGTGATCACTAGGTCTGTTCATCTTCCCGCAGGACGGACATGGAATTGTTTTCTCCTTGCTCTTGATCCGGATCTCCTCAGTGGCGGGTGGCAGCTCCTCGATGTTGATGGGTTCCAGTTCTTCAATTTCCTCTTCATATGCCGAGGCTCCTTTCAGAGCCCATTTCTTTACATTCGAGAGCATCTCCGTCTTTGCCGGAGGAAGTGCCTGGAGTATCCTCATTGTTCTCTTTGTAAGGCCTTTGTGAATGTAGAGCCCCTTCTTTCTGTTGACTATGCCCTTCAATTCTCCCTTGTTTATCATTCTCTCCAGGGTTGTTGCAATCTCCGGGACTGAGCAAACGGCCACTCTCGCAAGGTGATCCAGGGGTATTATATCGTCCTTGTTCACCTTCGAATGGTACAGGTAAAAAGCCATCTTGTATCTGAGGTCCTTTTCCTTGTTGTACGAGGACCATATCCAGACAAGAAAAAGGGCGAATATTATTGAAATAACTCCCGGTGATATTAAAATGAAATTGCCCAGTATATCCTCCCTTAGAAAATCCGTCTGTTCTTCCAAACCGACCCCCTTGGGGTCTATAGCGACCTGTAAAACCAGCATGATGAATATGAGGAGAAATATTACAAGGAGGACCCCGGCAATTGTTGCTCTCGTTCCATGATTCAAGGATATCGCTCTTCCAATGTCATTTTCATTGATATTGATTTCTGGTATATATGAAAAAAATTAACAGAAGTAAAAGGAAAAGCGCAGAGGGAGGAATTCGAACTTCCACAAAATTAGAAATTTTGCTCACCCTGAGACCACTCCAGTTTAATTGTCGTACCATGGTCTCAGGACCCTGCGGGGTTCTCATCCCTCCAAACCAATCCTTTCAGGAAAAAAAAGGAATGTAAACATGAAAGGATAAATAGGCGCAGAGGGAGGGATTCGAACCCCCGAGGGCTTGCGCCCACCGGATTTCAAGTCCGGCGCCGTGGGCCGGGCTTAGCTACCTCTGCAAGAATTATTTTTCGGCAATTGCAGAGGTTGCATATAAGGCCCACGGCGCCCCGAGAGCTTTGCTCGAGGTTATGCGCCGATAGCCAGGTGAAATGCAAGGCATTTGACCTGGCGGATTCCGTCAACGCTTTTCACTTGTTGAAAAGGGTTGGGGCCGGGCTTAGCTACCTCTGCAAGAATTATTTTCCGTCAATTGCAGAGGTTACATATAAGGTCCACGGCGATTATTGTCATCTCAAGATAAATTGATTGGAAATGTTTTAATCGTGATGATTAGGTATTTATTTCATCCCGATCATTAAATAGTGGTAAATAAAATGAAATGGTCCAAAATAATTCCATTCATTTTACTCGCGATATACCTCAATATACAGGTTCCAATTGAAGCGGAGGGAGGACCAAATGCGGTCATGGAGCCTGAGGTATATATAAAACTGGATAAGGATGTTTACCAATGCTGTGTTGAACCTGGTAGAAGCGACAGGACCACTTATCTTACGGGCAAGGTTCACTGCGAGATCCCCCAATCTGTTCCCGAAGGAATAGGCTGTACCGTTATTCTATTTCCATCGGTTGCCTTTTTCGTGGTGGATGGAAAAACCCAATACTCTTTCACAGGGGAGAACACTGAAGCAAAATTGATATTCGAGGTTATTGTGGACGAAGGTTACAACGCCCACTCAAACCAGGTCCTTGAGATTACAGGTATCTGGGAATATGATCGCGGTTACGGTGATGGTGAGATATCCCCTTCTGGCTGTGTATTAAAAGCCATACCCTACGGGTCGGTTGACCTTTCCCTTCCGGTGGAGATGGGTTATACGATAGATGTGAAAGAAGGGAAAGAGACCGAGGAGGTTCTCTGGATCCAGAACCTTGGTAATTGCGAGGATAACATCCACATCGAGGTAATCACCGATATGGATTATATCGAAGTCATTCCTGAACAGGACACAGTTGGAATGACAAGCGGAGCTTCAAGAAGGTTCCATATCACAATAGTAGCCAAAGATGGAGCAAGCGGATCCGGCCTGGTCACTATCAAGGCAACAACAAATAATCCTGGCATTAACAGGGTGGATCAGGTTGATTTCACTCTTACGGTTAGGGAAAAGGAGGAAGAGGCCGTAAGCAAAATGATGATCTACACTCTTGTCTTGATATTATTCGGATTGCTTCTTCTATCAATCATAGGCCTCATCACTAGGATCAAGCGAGGTAAAACAAAACAACAGAATAAGTGAATTCCAGTTTTTACATACAATACTGTTCGACTTCGATTATTTATAGTATCGATATCTTTTGACAAATCGATATATTGAGACCCACTTCGAGAACAAGGGAGGGCCAGAGAGCCACCTGGATAGGTCTAATGGTCAACCTGCTCCTTACAGTTGCCAAGATCATAGCCGGGATCATGGGCAGATCATCGGCCATGATAGCCGATGGTGTCCATTCCTTCTCGGATATCTCAACTGATATAGCAGTAATTTTTGGGCTTAAGGTTGCGGATAAACCAAGGGATGAGAGCCACGATTTCGGTCACGGGAAGTTCGAAACGCTGGTAACAGCTTTCATAGGACTTTTTTTGATAGCGGTTTCGGGTGGAATCGTATATTCGTCCGGAACGGGAATAATCAAATTCATTAATGGCGAGGCCCCCCAAAGACCGGGATGGATAGCAGTGGGAGCCGCTCTACTTTCCATAATCCTGAAGGAGGTCCTTTTCTGGTATACCCTGAAGGTTGCCGAGAAAATCCGATCAAAGGCCTTAAAGGCAAATGCCTGGCATCACCGGACCGACTCTCTCTCTTCAATCGCGGTCCTCATTGGTGTTGGCGGAGCGATAATTTTGGGAGGAAAATGGACGATCCTCGATCCAATAGCGGCGCTTGTGGTCAGTGTCCTCATCGTGAAAGTGGCGTGGGACCTATTAAAAGAGGCTTTGATGGAGCTTTCGGAAGCTTCACTCGATAAAGGAACAGAAGAGAAAATCATGGAAATAATCGAGACTGTTGAAGGGGCAAATGACCCTCATAACCTCAGGACCAGGAATATCGGATCGGATATTGCCATTGATGTACACATAAAGGCCCCGGGAGAACTTTCCCTGACCAAAGCTCATGAAATCTCACTGGAAGTTGAAAACAGATTGAGGGATGAATTCGGCAAGGATACATTCGTTCATGTCCACATGGACCCTCAGGATGTCCAGGACCCTTCCAGAAAAGACTTTTAGTCGATAATCGATGATCCCGCATGAGGAAGTGGGTCATTTTCGGATTGGTTGTTCTCCTATTGCTTGGGGGCTATTCGGCATTCGTATGTTATTTTTTCACAGAATACGGAAAGGACGAACACAGGGACTATCCCTACGATCCCGCCCAGAACCTGGATAGATTCGCTTTCCCGGAAAACGAGGACCTCAACGATACTATAATGAATTCAGTTCTTTTGGCAGGGGATTATCTGGTCAACCATATCAATGAAGACGGGAGCTGGGATTACGAATTCAATGCCTCCTCCGGTAAGAGCAATGGAGGATACAATGTGCTGAGGCATGCTGGCACCACATATTCCCTGGCCCTCATTTTCAGATACGGAAGGGATCCCGACCATTACAACGGGACCATCAGGACCCTGAACAATCTATTCTCCACATACCTGGATTTCAGGGATGAAGAAGGAAAGGAGATCGCTATCGTAAGAAAGGGTTCATACACCAAACTGGGAGGACCGGCACTTTCCCTGCTGGCATTACTTGAAGTTAAAAAGGTGGACCCGGAGGCCGGATATGATAGGGAATTGAAGGGATTGAAGAATTTCATAGTAGAGATGAGCAGGGATAACGGCAGCCTTCAATGCTATTACGGAAGCAAGGAGGACAAGCATTCCGATTACTATCCCGGGGAGGCCCTGTTGGCTCTTGCGAAATATCATCAGATGACAAATGATCCGGAAGTACTATATGTTTTGAGGTCGGGACTGGAATATTACAACGAATACTTCCCCGATATCTACACGGCATATTCTCCCTGGGCAACCGAGGCAATAGCTTATCTTCATGATCTCGAAGGAGGACAAAAGCTCAAGCAAAAGGGCTATGCCATGGCCAATGCATGCAAGAGAGGACAGATCGGTCCTACAACCATGAATGATCCCTTTTTCATAGGTGCGTTTTCCTTGAGGGCCAGGTCCTCCACATCCAGCAGAGTCGAGGCTGTCTGCGATTCATATCTTATGGCCGAAAGAGCCAACGATACCTTCGAAGCCAGTAGGTACAAAACTTCCATGGACCTCTGTGCGGGATTCCTGATGAGATTGCAGATAGATCAGGAGGATTCGAGGAACCTTCCCGAACCGGAGCTCTCCGTCGGTGGTGTTCCCAATACCAGGGATGATCTCACCATCAGGATAGATAATGTTCAACACACCGCGGTTGTCCTCATCAAGGTGATGGTCTACCAGAGAGGACCTGATAATATCTGATAGTGATTATCAGGTCAAAACCGGTCAAAATAATAAATATCCCCAATTCACATATCTTACAAATACAGGTGTAGGAGATGTATGTTGGAGTAATTCTGTACAAATTCAAACCGGAGACGATAGAGCAAGCTCTTCATGAATGGAGGGAGAAGGTTCTACCGGAAGCCAAAAGACAACCGGGTTTCATCAGGGCGGAGATGTTCGCGGATAAGGTTACTGGTAAGGCCATGGATATAGGCTACTGGCAGACAAAAGAAAACGCCGCCCATTTCGAGGAAAGCGGTGCCTACGGGCTTCTGATGAATGAGCTTGACGATTATTTCGACCTGAAACCCACCAGGATGCAGTTCGAAATGGTCCAGGAAGGCTAGAATCTGGTAACAATGTTTTCCAGAACAGATTCGAAGACCTTTCTTCCGTCGCCTTCCTCGGGCCCTACCTTTCTCCTGTACCAGTCGGGATGGGTATTCCTGAAGAACACCCTCTCGGGGTGTGGCATCATGCCGAAAACGTTCCCCATCTCGTTGGTGATGCCGGCGATATTGTATCTCGAACCGTTGGGGTTGAAAGGATAGGGTGCGTCAATATCTCCTTCCGGATCCGAGTACATGAAAACCACCCTGTCATCATCGAATAATCTCCTGTAGAGGGCATCCTCCTTTTCCTGGGATTCACCGGGAAGAATGAACTTCCCCTCCGCATGGGCGGATGGAATCAGTCTCAGCTCTCCTTCCTTGAGCTTCGAGGTCCATATGCACCTTCCCTTGTTCACATGTTTGAGTAGAGTGGGCCTGCATTCGAACTTTCCAGAATCGTTTGCATGGAGAACAGCTTCCGGTTTCTCGCTCATCAAGGAATCCATTGCGGGAAGAATTCCCAGTTCCACCATTATCTGGAATCCGTTGCAGAAACCACCTGCGGCTTTGCCTTCCTCGATAAAATTCAGGATATCCTCGGATATGGAAGCTTTCAACCTGGCCGCAAAGATGGCTCCTGCCCTGATATAATCCCCTGCAGAAAAGCCTCCGGGAAACATCAGTATCTGAAAATCCTCAAGCGACCTCTTCTCACCCGCGTAAGTATCCCTGCCCTCAAGCTGTTTGATGTGAACAAACTCGGGGGAAGCTCCCAAACGTTTGAATGCGTCGAAGGTTTCCTGCTCACAGTTTGTCCCTTCCATCCTCAGTATACAGACTTTCACATTCTCGATCTTCATTCGGATCCCCCCGCGGCGAATCCCAATCCACCTCTCCATTGATGGTCCAGAACCTCTATTGGAATATCCGCCAGAAGCTCTTCCCCATGTGTTAACCTCAAGGAGCCATTGCCCACGGTTCCCAGTTTGGTATAAGGGACCTCGTACCTCGAAAGGCAGTCCTCGACCTTGTAAGCAAAATCGGTGGGGACCTCTATCAGATACCTTGAATTGGATTCGGAAAACAGCTTCTCCTCAATTCTGAGAGGTTTCCCTCCCTCCTCCGAAAGTGATCCCACACTTCTAACATTGATATCGGCCCCTTTTCTCCCTCCTATGCACATCTCAGCGATTGCCACGGCAAGGCCTCCTTCCGATAGGTCGTGTACCGAGCGCAGATGTCCTTCGCCGTTCATCTCCATCATGGCTTTCATGGATTTTTCGGCCAGGTCCAGGTCAACTTCCGGAACGCAGGAGCATTCCATGTCCATATGCCTGTAAAAAGCGGAGCCTCCCATTTCCTGTCTGGTGATGCCAGTGAGGTAGAGGATGTTCCCCTCCTCCTTCAGATCCGAGGTTGTGGCCCTGGCAATATCATCCATCAGGCCTATCATCATTATTGTGGGGGTAGGGGGAACCTTTCCTATCTCCGATTCATTGTACAGGGAAACATTTCCCGATATGACCGGAATGGCAAACTTTCTGGCAAAATCTCCTATTGCCTCGCAAGCTCTCTCGAAGTCTCCCAGCCTGTCCGGTTTTTCCGGATTTCCGAAGTTCAGACAGTCGGTAACTGAATGAGGTGAGGCCCCAACCGAAACGAGATTTCTCATGGCTTCTTCCATTGCCGACAGAGAACCTCTGTACGGATCGATCTCGCAGAAATACGGATTGACATCGGCGGTCACCGCAATTCCCTTGTTGGAATCCTCCAGAGGCTTGATAACAGCAGCATCCGAGGGACCAGGGTGGAAAGGATCTCCGACAGCCGGTTTGATAACGGTCCTCCCCCTGACCTCGTGATCGTAGGTTCTGAACACATCCTCCTTGCCGCAGATATTGGGAGATGCTAACAAGGACAAAATGGATTCCTCATAAGAAGACCTGTCCAGGGGAGGGTACGATGGTTCCGGTATGGACCTCTCTATAGCTCTGGATTCGTATATCCTGCAGTATTCGGGGCCTGCGGTGAAGAATTCAAGGTCCAGGTCCAGTATAGTCTCGTCATGCCACATTGCTTTTACTCTCTTACCCTCCACCACCTCACCGACGATAACTGCCTCTACATCCCATTTCTTGAAAATGTGAAGAACCTCATCGACGTTCTCGGGAAGAACGGAAACCATCATCCTCTCCTGGGATTCCGACACCCAGATCTCCCAGGGAGCAAGACCTTCCTCTTTCAGGGGTATCCTCTCAAGATGAATGATAGCTCCCGCACCACCATCCAGGGCCATCTCTCCGCTTACACAGGAAAGTCCTCCTCCGCCCAGGTCCTTCATGCCCCTTAACAACCCTCTCTCGTTCAACTCCAAACAGGAATGGATCAGGGGCTCTTTTGTTATTGGGTCACCCAGCTGTACAGATCCTCTATCCTTTTCCTCGGATTCGGCGGAGAGGTCAGCGGAAGCGAATGTTACGCCATGGATGCCGTCTCTTCCGGTTCTTCCTCCCGCCAGGATATAGATCTCTCCCGGACCTCCCACCCTGGAATGGATAATATTCTCTTTTTTTCCTATTCCAACACAACCGACGTTTACGAGCGGATTGCCAGTGTAACCCGGGTGGAAGCTGACCATACCTGCAACGGTGGGAATCCCGATCCTGTTTCCGTAATCCCTTATCCCGGCAACAACTCCGGAGTAGATATAGCGTGGGTGGTTCACACCTTCGGGAACCTCCTCATAAGGGGTATCCAGAGGACCGAAGAACAGTGGATCTATTACTGCTATCGGTTGAGCTCCCATGCAAAGAACATCTCTGATAATCCCGCCAACCCCCGTTGCCGAACCTCCGTAAGGGCCGATAGCGGAAGGATGGTTGTGGGACTCCAATCCCACCACGTAGACATGGTCCCTGTCGAAGTCGACAACTCCTGCATCCTCTCCCTCCACCAGTGTTTGAGGAGCTTTTATTCCGATAAAAGACCTCTTCATGAAATATTTTGATGATTTGTAGCAGCAGTGTTCGGACCAGGCCTGTCCCAGGGCCTCCAGCTCGATGTCCGTGGGTTCCCGACCTTCATTCGCGAAATGATCGCGAACCCTTGACATCTCCTCGGTTGATAGACCAATGGCCATGGCTTCCGAGATAGCTTTCAGGTCATCCTCCTTTGCATCCGAGATCAGGACCCGCCTCACGGGGACCTCGAGTTCGAGATCAATGAAAAGATGGGATATATCCATTTTCAACCCTCACCTGAAGACGATCTCGTGGGTATGGATAACCGGGTTTGTCAGAAGCTTCCGGCACATCTCCTCTACCATTTTCCTTGCCTCATCCTCGGATGGGGCATCAATCTCCATCCTGTATACCTTGAGGCTCTTTACATCTTTCAGGTTTCCGAAACCGAGCAGTTCAAGTGATTTCAGCGTATTTGCTCCTTCGGGATCGCTGACACCTTTCTTCAGACCTACCTTGACCTCTACCGAGAACATAGGTTCACATCCTTTGGGCGACGGGAAAAACCCATACGGTTATTGGGGTATGTAACCTCCCGATATAACCTTAATCAAAGCATCTGACCAACCATTATATATGGATTTATCATTAATCCAGTGCCGGGTTCATTTTTCTTAATACCCTGGCGGTGGTTCGATGGGCAGGGTCAGGAAGTCCACCTACAGGCAGCCTCTCACACCGAAGGGTATTGAAGGTCTTGAGAAGGGAAGCCTGAAATGGTTCGATCCGGAGATGTTCATCAATTTCAACACAGGTGCACTTGAACAGTACCTCGATGAAAAGAACAGAAAGGCCGGATTCGAGATAAAGGCCTGGTCATGGAAATGGGTTCTGATATCCATAGCAATAGGCGGCCTTTTTGCAATGGTCAACCAGTACGTGGGCCTGAAGGTGGGCATGGTTGTGGCCGGTTCCTGGTATATGGTTTACCTTCTCGGAATGGCGGCAAAATTGAAACCACCCACACTGAACATTGCAGCCACCGCCTCAAACGGAGCCGCCATGATATGCACAGGATTCGTCTTCACGTTCCCGGCCATATACATTCTTGCTCTCGATCCGGCAGAAAAGGTGGGAGGCAGTTTTCTCATAAACGAATCAGCCCTTTCGCCTCTGCTTCCGATTGCCATCGTCTCCGTCATGATTTCCGGGGTCCTTGGTGTTATGTATTTCATCATCTTTAGGAGAATTTGGCTGGTTGAGGATCCCCTGCCCACACCCGGATTCGAGGCCATGGTAAAACTTTTAGACCTCTCAAGGGCTGCCTCCGCCGAAGCCACCGCACAGGCAAAGACTTCCTTCAACCAGGCAATGGGATGGATTGGCATAACGGCTCTTTTCACTTTCTTTCGAGATTTTCCCCTTTTCAAAAGCACAGGTCCTTTCTCTCCGATTGGAGGTGAAGTATCCATAATGGACAGGATCGCTATGGCCTTCGGGATTGGTAAATACTACCAGGCGGGTGATATCATCTTCACACCCGAACCTGCCAAAGTCACCTTCCTTTCCATTACCCTGATACCGATCCAGTTCGGACTGGGTTGGTTCATGAAGTTCAAGACAGCCTTCCTGATTTTTCTTGGAACCGCCTTCACTTGGTTCGTTGTTGTACCCGTTGCCGTATGGACCCACGCTCCCTATTTCTGGGCCAATTCGGGTGAGTATTTCGACGTATCCCTTATGCATCTTTTCTTCGGAGCCGATCTTGTCGGTACCATATACGAAGGTATACCCGCCTCGCCCGCAAACGCCGCTTATTCAATGGCAAGGGTGATGGCGATAGGCTGCATTCTCGGTGGCGGTGTTACCGCACTTGTAAAAATGCTTCCCGTGTTCAAGACCGTATTCAAGGATGTTATGACATCCATAAAGGGAGGGGAGATCGAGGATGAGAACAAGGCGTTTTTCATGCCCGGGAAGGGATGGTACGAATGGCCCGCTGTTCACATCTGGATAGTATTCTTCACAACGATAGTTTTGGTTTCGGTATTCTTCATCATCGGGGGTTTTCATCCGGTCTCTTCTATTGTATTTTCCATACTCCTTGTCTTTCTCACATTCCTGCTCGGGGCCATTGCTGTCAAGGTAATGGGCGAGACGGGTACGGAACCTGTTTCAGCAACATCTTTTCTTGTTCTCCTCATTCTGATGTTTGTTTTTTCCTTTGTTCTTCCCCTTTTCGGTGTGAACATGTCTCAAAGCGAGATGATTGTCATGTCGCTTGTGGGAACCACTGTCTTCGGTGCGGCGATCTCAATGTCCGGAGACGTTGTCATGAACTTCAAGATCGGTCTCTACTGCGGAAACAGGCCCCATGACCTGGTAAAGGGTTTGACAATGGGTATTATCCCGGGAGCGATTATATCGGGAATTTTCGCAGTGATATTCTCATATGGGTTGGGGACGGGAGATCTGAATTTGCCGGCTCCCCAGGCCCATGCTTTCTCGGTATTCGTGAAAGCCATCGTTGAGGGGGCAATTCAGCTCAGGATATTCTTCGCCGGTGTATTCATCGGAATATTGCTGGAATTGCTGATAGGAATGGGAACGGCTTTCGGCCTGGGAATGTACCTGCCCCTGGGTATTCAGATCCCGATGATCGTGGGTGGAGCCGCCAGGGACCTCTGGGAAAAGAAATATCTGGAACCTAAGTCGGAGAGAGAGAACTGGGGAGAGGATATGAAGACCTTCAAGATAATGGGAACATACATGATGGCGACCGGATTGATGGTGGGAGAGGCAGTACTCGGGACCCTGGTTGCCTTGTGGATAGTCCTTCCTTCACTCTTTGGAGGAGGATGAATCCTTTTTTTTTTCGGACCATACCTCCCTCTCCATCCTTGAAGCCCATCTCTTTACGATATCTTCGGGTATGTCTATGGTATCGGTTTCCAAATCATAGGTCAGTTTGCCTTCGAGGATCATCTCCTCCACCGCATTTCTCACCATTCTTGCAAAGAGAGGACCGTTGAACACCTCCTCGAGGGTAGAGGCCACGGTCTTTGTCTTTTCGGAGGCGTCCAGCTTGTATCTGACCTCGATCTTACCGCTTTCTTCATCTTCTTTATGAGACATCTGTTTTTCCACCGACCCTAAAAACATCGACATCTTTATTACGCCAGGTCCGGATATTTCTGCAATGAGCCCGGACCCGGTGGACCATATTCCCGCAGAGGTTATTAGTTTTTTCAGGGAGAATGTAGGAGAGATTCTGCTCGTGAAAGGACCTCCAGGTTCGGGAAAGACCATGTTTTCCCTCGAATGCATGAAGGCACTTTGCAAGAGGAGGAAGGGTATAACAATATTTCCAAGGATGGACCAGGATCAGTTGAGTTCAGAATACGGTTGGTTGGTTGAAGGTGAAAACCATCACAATCTGCTTGCCTTCCACGGGAACACCAAGATGGCAGACCCCAACTGGTTCAAGAGGGAATTTGATTATCTCAATCACAAGAACGAGGAAGGGATCGGTTTCATGCTCTTTGATCCCATCAACGCAATTACCGAACAGTACGAGAACCCCGAGAGAAAGATGAAGGAGATAGTATCATTGGTCCAGGGATCCAATGTTTCTGCCATTATTGTTCAGGAGAAGGAGGGAACTACATATCTGGACCACCTTGCAGGCGGGGTTGTCAGGCTTTATTTTGACGAGAAGGAGGGCAGGAGGTTCAGGGCCTTGACTTTCGAGAAGATGAGGGGAGTGGAGGTTAGAAATTCCAATTACCTTTTCACACTTCATCACGGGAGGTTCCGGTCATTCAAACCATGGTCCGTTGACACTGTTGAAAAAGGCCAATGGATTCCCATTGAAGACACAGAGACCCATTTCTCCACAGGCATAGACGATCTGGACGATATACTTGGAGGAGGATTCAAGAGGGGATCATACAATATCTTGGATGTTGACGACAATATCCTTTCATCGGAGTACCTTCTTTTATTGAGACCGGTGCTTCTCAACTTCCTTCACCATGATCAGGGTGTCTTAATGGTCACACCTGCCGGAGAGCACCCTGAATCGATCAGGGGAGATCTAATGGATTTCATCGAACTTGACACCCTTTCCGACAAGCTGTACTTTCTTGATTATTTCGCAACATCTTCATCAAAGGAATATGTTATTCCCATGGGTGCAACGAGGAAGGATGGCTTACAGCAGAAAGGACTTGAGATCTATCAGAAACTAAGGGGGGGTGAGCAAAAACCGTATCTTGACTTTGTCGGTCTGGATACGATGGAATACCTGATAGGGGAATCGCTGACCTTGAGACACCTTTTGACAGGTGTATCCAAAACAAAGGTCACAAAAACACTGGGAATAGGTATTGCCAAGCCCGGCCTCAAGATCGGACAGGGAATCAGGAACATGTCTGATATTTATCTGAGAATGATGAGAATCAATGCAATACCATGCTTCTTCGGAGTAAAGCCGGAAACCACCATCTATGCCATACTTCCAAGCGACAAGCACGGATACCCCAATCTGGATCTCATTCCATTGACCTAGATCTTCTTACGGACCTTTCTTATTGGAGACCCACAAACCGGGCAGTCCGTTCCCGGCGAATTTTCGAAGTATCTTCCGCAGCCCTTGCATCTGAAGGTCCATCTCCATACCTCTTCAATCTTTCTATCACCAAGCTCCCCTGCCGGTATGAATTCAATTTTCAGCAATTTCAGGACATTCTGTATCCTGAAATCGTCGGTCATAACCGTCGATCCCTTGTTTTCCATTGCCAGTGCTATCACTGATATATCCGCCTCTGATAGTAATTCCATATCCCCTGTCTCCCCTGCTGCTTTTCTTGCCAGATCAAAATCGGGAGCATCTCTGATCTCCAAACCAACCGAAAACAAACGGTCTATCAATTGTTTTGGTTTGCCTTTTCCAACTTCTTCCACAACTTCATGGGTCACAAAAACCTCGCCCGGCCTGAACTTCAGGGATGCGGCAGCGCCCGAGAGAAAAGCGGAGGCATCCAGGATGAGGACCATGATTTGGCAACGGTAATTGACAAATAAGGATTTTCCTTCTCAGAAGAATTGTTTTCAGGTCTCGACAGAGGAAACATTCTTTGTTTTAACTGAGATCGTTCTGTCACAATTCGGTCCACCGCACCCTGGAAGCTCGATAAGGAAGCTGGTGCCTTTTCGATGATCTCCCTTTATCCTGTCTTCGATACGAATTTTTCCTCCATAAGCTTCAACCAGGGTTCTGACGACAGTCAGACCCAGTCCGGTCATCATTTTCTCTCCGATACATATCCTTCTGTCAAATACCGAGGGTTTATTTTCATCAAAGATTCCAGGACCCTTGTCGGAGATGGTTAAAATCAGCTTGTCACCCTCCCTCTGATATCTGCTCTTTATCTCGATCCAAGGGGTGTTTTCCTTCTGGACCTTTATGGAGTTTTCCAGCAAATTGTAGATAACTTCAGAAAGAAGTTCGCCAGCCATTACATGGCTGTGGTTTTTGTCAATATCAACCTGGATTTCGATATTTTTCTCTTCATTTTCAATGTAGATTGATTTTAGTGTTCGATCTACCACTCCTTTTATATCAACCTTTCCGATTTTAAGATCTATAGAATTGAGATCCGAGATGATCTTAACATTCCTAAGCAGTCTTACAGATCTTTTTATCAGATTGTCAAGCTGTTCAATATTCTCTTTTGTTCTATCCCGGTCCTCGAGCAGGTAGGGAAACAGTTGGATCCTGGACAGAATTCCTTGATTTATATTACCAAGGTCATGATTTATGAGATCAAGATAGAACTCGGCCCTCTGCCATTCCTCCTTAACCCTGGTTTCTGCCTGCTTCCTTGTGATCGATCCGGATATTACCTCGGATATCACCTTCATCAGGTTGATCTCATCCCTGCTCCAATCCTTGGATGAGCCCTTTCTCTCCATACCTATGAAACCTACCAGGTTCGAACCGCTGATCATGGGAAGAACCATCATGGATTCCAATCCCGATTTCTTCAGCAGGGAGATGTTCGAATTATCTTCTTCCAATTCCGGAAATGAAGGTCTCCTGATGTTGTCGGGCACCATTTTTAACCATAATTTCAGAAGGGATGATTGTATGCCGTCTATTTTCCTGATTCTTTCCTCAACACCTGATCTGAGCCATTCGTTGCTCAAGAAAATTTTATCGATATCACCTGACATCAGAAACAGTGCCACTCTGTCGGCTCCAACGAAGATTCCCAGATCCTTTATGGATGAATCTATAGCCTCATTCAGATCCGGTTCACTGACAAATCTCGAGGTTACCCTGGAAAATACCTTCTCGTAATCCAGTCTCTTTCTGATCATCTCCGCCTGCTTCTTGGTATTGGTTATATCCTCAAGTGTTCCCTCGTAGTATACGGTCCGCCCATCTTTGTCTCTAACCGCCCGAGCATTTTCCCTGACGAAGATCATCCTTCCGTCATATCTTCTCCAGTGGATTTCCAAACCAACAACCTCTCCCCTCTTTTCTATCATGTTCTTGAAGAATTTTCTCGGATAATCAGGCATGCTACGGCAGTTTTCAAGATCTTCGTTAAAAAGCTCCTCCTGGTTGGGATAGCCCAGCATCCTTATCAATGTAGGATTTGCGTCAAGAAGTTTCCCTTCTGGCGTTGACCTGTAAATTCCCACCGGTGCGTTGCTGAAAAGGTTCTTGTACCGTTCCTTGCTCTTTTTCAGGTCCTCTTCCGCCCTAATCTTTTTAATGACCTCTTCCTGAAGTGTCAGATTCAACCTCTGCAGTTCCCTTGTTCTATCCTGAACCTTCAATTCAAGGTTGTCCCTTGCTTCCTTCAGGGCAATCTCGGTCCTCTTTCTGATGGTGATGTCTGTTATGATCAGCACCTTGCCCTGATATCTCCTGGAAACATTATCCAGATTCTTGAACATGATCCTGTAAAACCGTACCGAATCCTGTCTGGGTATCCGCACTTCTACCTCTCCTCCGTCGGTGGAGATGAGGTTTTCGATTATTTCAGGATCTATCTGAAGGATTTCATTCAATTTTTTTCCAACAGCTTCCCCTCCCGGGGTTTCGAACATTTCTGTTCCCGCCGGATTAATATCGGTTATCCTGTGGTTTTCATCGATAACCAGGACTCCTTCGTTGATCGCCTCGAGGATCTTGACCCTCGCAACAGGGGTGAGTTTCAGAAGGTCGAACTTGAAAATGGAAACGGCGAAAAGCAGACATGTGGTCACGAAGCAGATGGGGGTTATGTCCAGGCCGTTGAGGGGTAGAAGGCCCGTGATAGAGAGGAAATTTCCTCCAACTGGAATCAGCAGACCCACCATCAGGGTAGTGGACTGCATCTTGTACAACGAGAAGTTCTTGATGGAATAGGCTATCAGTATTACGGCCGCCGATATGAGAATGACATAGGAATATACCGTATGGGCCCAGAATACCATTCCGTATTTGCCGGTAAAGAGGATCACACCTGCAAAATCAAAAGTTCCCTCCTCAACCCAGAACAGATTATGCAGTTCATTTGTCCATGAAAAGATTATTACGAGCAAAGGCTCGATGAGAAATAAGACCATATGGATCCTCTTCAGGTTCTTGCCCAAACCGGTGTAGCTGATCGAGAATGCGAGAAAGGCCGTGGGTACCAAAACTATTCCCATATATTCGAACCTCACAAGAATTCTAAGAACATTGAAATCATCGAAAGGAATCTGCAATATGGAAAAAGAGGTCCATATTATCAGACCGATCATCATTACCGCAAAAGGAATCGATGATCTGACCTTCCTCTTCAAAAGACTGATTATGAGGATTGCCACTGAAAGACTCAGAGCTATAGTGAGGAGAATCAAATAGAGGATCGATTCCCATTCCATGTCTTTGCTCCCGGGAACCTGAATCGTTCATGCATTCATTGATCCGCTCGATGAGTGGAATTACGTTCCCGGTTCGAATTGAATGTTGTTGATATTAATATGGTAGTACAGTAGAATCACGTTTTGATAATACCTTTCAATCATTAGGATAATAATGGGCCCTCCTCTTGACCTTTTCCTCCATCACCATCTGTGCCTTCGTCAGGAATTTGACGTGATAGAAGACAACCTTCCTGGAAACACCGATCTTCTTTGCGATCTGAACCTGTGTGATCCCCGGTTCCTTCTGTATCTCCTTTAGGATGTTTTCCTGAATTCTTGAAAGCCTTATCTTTCCCGTGTCTCTCTTGACCCCGGCAACCCAGAAGAGACGGTTGTTCCCGTCCTGCTCGGATACGATCAGCTGCTCCTTTTCCAGAATGTTCAGATGGTGTGAAAGAGTACCCACCTCGAGGTCCACCGCTCTCTGAATTTCCCTGAAATGGTCCCCGGGATTGTCCATTATGTGATCGTAGATCTTCTTTCTATTCTTCTGTTTGAGTAGATCATCTTCCTTGAGTCTGGTGTAGATAACAAAGCCAATTAACAACAAGATTGATCCTACAATTCCGATTGAGATTATGACCAAAATTATGGAATTTGATTCATCTTCTGAACTTGGCGCACTGAATGGGTCCAGATCTCCCCAGCTTCCTCCTCCATCATTTGATTCATCATCGCTTATTGCTTCGTCACCAGTTCCCGGAGAATACCCTGGGGTAGAAGGGGAATAGTTTGATTGGTCATCCTCGTCTCCTTTCCTGGCCTGATCATCATCCTCTCCGGTGAGTTCCTCCGAATCATCTTCGTCTTCATCCACCACCAGTATGAAAGAAGTGTAGGGGGTTACGAAGGAATAATTTAGTGCCAGGGATGTGACCTTGTCAACGAGAGCATCCGTTTCACCTTCCACAACAATATCATCAAGGGTCCTCATTATCACTCTGTGGGCCCACAACCTCTCGATGAAAGAGTTGTCCTCCTCAGTCTCGATGTCGAATGATTTCTCCCAGTATCTCATACCTTCACTGGTGAATCCCGAGACATTGGATGTTATGGTATCCGAATCCGGGTCGAATCTGCCGACTATCACAGCTTCAGAGCCCTGATAAAGGGAAGGCATCCTTGCGGGCATCACATCATATGTCATCCCCGAGTAATCGAAGTTGAGGTCCTTCACCAGAGGTGTGGAGATGGTGTCGTAAAATCCTGTCATCAAAGATGATGCGTCCTGGCCTTCGGGAATTGCTATTGCAAAACCGTTGTTTTCAAGTGACAGTGCTTTGATGAAGTCGAAATCCAGATCGGTCCCGAATCCAAGGGAGTAGATCGAGTTCCTCTCTTTATTCATCTGCTTCACTCCTCTTCTGATCCCTTCAGGGTCCTGGGTATGTCCAGCGGTGGGCTGGCCGTCCGTAAGGAATACCAGAACGGGAACCCTGTCTTCCTGATGCTCCATCTGGTCCAAACCATCTGTCAATGCATCAACAATGTTCGTGGAACCTGTTGCGGAAATAAGGCTTATGAAATCCTTGGCCGATTCTTTATTATCCGTTGTCGCATCGACGATCTCTCCTTTCCACCGTTCAACTTCAGAGGAAAATGTGAGCAGATCGAATCTGTCCTCTGCATGGAGCTGGTCCACAACCTCGTTGAAAGCATCCTTCATCTGGGAGATCTTCTCCCCCTCCATTGAACCCGATTTATCCAGAATGAAGATGATATTCTTCGGGAGGTAGGTCCCGAGGTCGTCAATTTCGGGAGAGAAAACGTGCATGAAGTAGCCATTGTCATCCGAGACATGGACCTTGAGGTCCCCCTCGACGGGTGGGGAATCCTCAGAATATGAGACCTTGATCAGATCTCCCTCATTCAGGCTCGATGAGAAATGATCGAGTATCACTGTCTTGTTGCCGTCCCAGCTCTCGCTCAGGCTGACGGTTGATCCCGATCTGTCGAATCCTTTGATGTCACCCAAACCGGTTATTGATAGTCTGGCATCAACTTCATTGAAGTTGGTGTAACCTCCTATTGAATCAAATGGAAGGCTGAAATCGTATCTTCCCAGGACCTTGTAAATTACCTGTTCGTATCTGATGGAAATGTTGACCAGTCTTCCGGGAGCAATGTTGATCTGGAAAACGAATTCGTTGGGTGAAGAGGATATGACCTGCGAGGCTGTTTTGTTCTCATCTTTTGCATCGTCATATCTCTCTTGTGCTTCCTCCTTGGTTGCCACATCGGCATAATGAATTAACCCCCCTGTCTCCAGAGAGAAATTGGTCAGCATCCCGCCATCGGGGACCACCATCTTGAAAATGCATTCCCGATCGTTGGTCCCAGTATTTTTCAGGGAAGCTGAGAATTCGGTGATGGCATAGTGATTTCTGATACCGGAGTCGATTTCCAGAGAAAGATAATCAATTCCATCCGCCACGGCACCTTCACCTTCCGGAAGTAAAAATCCCAGCGATAATGATGCCACCATCGTGGAAACGAGCAGGATAATGTAGATGTTCGATCTCATCCTTCACACCGGGGTAATCATGGTAATGTCCTTTATTAAGTAAGACTGGAACGGGATTTAGACATATATTAAAAGTTAACGGTGTATCAGGTTTACTATTAGATATCAGGGGCCAAGGCAATTAATATGTTCTGATTGATGAGGACCTCATGAAGCTGGTTCTCTATCAGATGGAGCAGTGTCCCTTCTGCAAACATTTCAGGAGAATGTTCTACCGTGATCATCCGGATGGAGAGGAGGTAATGCTTGACGGTCATGAGGACCCCGGATGGATCGACCTCGGGTTGAATTATGTTCCTACGGTGATAGCCTATGATGATGATGGAAAGGAGATAGATAGATTGGAATCGGTTAAACTCGTGGGGATAAGGAAGGACCGCTGGGTGGAGTGGCTCGAAAAATTGGATCACTGATATCCGGAAATATCTTTTCCAATGAATTTTTCAACCTTTAGGAGGTCAGAAAATAATATTTCCTATTTTTATGATACATTCCGCGAAGGGGAAGGCAAGATAAAATGGAAGAAAAAGATGGATTCGATGTGAGGTCCATTCAATGGTTCACCAAAAAAGATGATGAGATCAAGGGTCCTCTGAAATGGGATGATGTTTCCTTCATGCTCAGTGCAAGGGAACTGGATAAGAAGGATTGTATTAAGTCGGAAATGGACAATGATTGGATTCAGATCAGTGATTATCCGGATTTCAACAAAATCTTTAGTCAAACAAATAGAGGATCCATTGACAGTATCCTTCCGGACGGAACGGATGCTATATTCATGTTCGGTCTATTGGCATTTTTTATCGGAGCGGTGATATTTTTCATAGTTCCTCTGATCGGGTTGATCATCCTCGTGATCTCCCTTATATTCGAGATCGGAGGGGTTGTTTACAGTTTCAGGTTCAAACCTGCCGACAATGTGAAAACGGTGGGAAATATTATTGCTATAATATGGACCTGCTTTCAGGGATTGGTCACTCTCTTCTTTCTTTTGTTGCATTTCTCATAATCGCTGCAATCAAGATCTGTGTATGGGTTGAGCATCTTTCTCGTCAATTTCATAATAACGATACTCAACCACCCAAGGGTTCAAATCCCGAGACACATCCATGGATCCTATTCATGAATTGGAAATTGATGATATGAATAGGATAAGGTGCAGGCGCCGGGACCCCTCGAACCATCAATAAATTGACGCTTGCCAGGTTCGGGGGGTGAGATGAAAAGCGATCATCATTGTTTTTTATCACTTTTCATCGTGTATAATCAATGTGACGCACCATATCCTGAGATTTTTATATGATTGACGAAAAGGATACCTCGCCAAATCGAACATTTGGCTGGCCTTTGCTTTCCATGAGTAATCTGTGTTATGGAAAGCAAAGATGGTGCAGGCGCCGGGACCCTGAGAACTGTCTTAGAATTGACGATACCCAAGTTCTTAGGGTGAGATGAAAAGCGATCATCATTGTTTTTTATCACTTTTCATCGTGTATAAT
>CAYULA010000050.1:24811-24890 GCA_964445525.1 uncultured Thermoplasmatales archaeon
CAATGTGACGCACCATATCCTGAGATTTTGGTACGAAAATCCACCGCAAGAATAAGAATGTTTAGAACACCTAATTCTA
>CAYULA010000051.1:0-23367 GCA_964445525.1 uncultured Thermoplasmatales archaeon
ATGGGTCATGGACTTGTCAACACTTCTAGCTTTTTGCTGGAAGGTTCCATGGCCCTCTATTCAATTCCTATTTTGCAGCTTGCAACACCCTGTAATAATTAATTATTCGTAATTTAAAATTTATTAGAAGAATCCTGAGATTACGGGCAATGGCATAAGCAGATCAATTTTAACAACCAAATAAGGATTCATATATTGGGATATTTGATAATGGATAAAATTGGAGGTTGGATAATCATTAAATAAACTCAGTGGAAGGTTCTTACACAGGTGAATCAAATGGACCCCAAGATATTCGAACCGACTGTCAACAAGACCAATAAGTGGCTGCATGAACTGAGCGAACAGATGAAGATGGAGGAAAGGGATACCTACAAAGGTCTCAGAGCCACCCTTCATCTCTTAAGGGACAGATTGACGGTGGAAGAAGCTACGGATCTGGCGGCCCAGCTTCCTCTTTTGCTCAAAGGTGTCTATTATGATGGTTACGATCCCTCGAAGACACCTGTCAAGATGGATGGGTCTGCACTGATAAGCAGGGTGCATTCATATTTCGACAACGATCCCGATGTTGATCCCGAATATGTGGTGACGGGAGTTCTGGATTTCCTCAACGAAAAGATCTCAAAAGGTCAGATGGAGCATGTCAGGAGCGATGTTCCGAATGATATCAAGGAGCTCCTGATGGAATAGTTTTAATCTGTATATAAAAAAAATCCGGGGGAATTTCAATGGGCAAATGCGACAATTTCAGGCTGGACATCGAAGGCGACATAAAGAAAAGCCTCGAAAATACCAAGAAATTCACTGACAGGTTCGGTATAATGTTCGAGGGCGATTTTGATTCTGGAGTGTTCAGGGGAAAAGGAGTGACCGGCGAATACGAGGTGGATGGAAATGTGATCCTCGTGAGAATAGAGAAAAAACCCAAGATAATGCCCTGCTTCTTCATCAAAAAACAGATGATTAGGTCAATGAAAGCATGATAATAAACTTCATTTCATCCTTTTTTCGATTGTTTTAAGGTCCTCCCTTATCCTTTTTTTAATCTCCTTGCCCCTCTTTTTCATTCCGTCATCTATCTCGTCAAGATAGGACCCGAGCTGGTCCTCGAAGCGGTCGAGAAGATCGGTCCGGGAGATCCTGTTGAAGGGGATGAAGTACCTCTCCAGGGAATTTGCTATTCTGTTGTCTTTGAGATGATGTCTGAGCTCCCTTCTGAGCTGTTTCATGTCCATCCTGAATTTCACGACGTATTCCCTGTTGAATCTCTTCACCGCTTTTCTGATCTTGAAAGCCAGGGAGAACTGACTGTACACATCCGTCAAGAACACTCCGTAGAAGAATCCCACAAACAGCGAGGTCCAGATATGATCCTGGTATAACTCCGTGATATCCTCAATAAACGGGAATACCAGCAAATAAAAAATTATGGAAAGTATGGCCCAAAAAGCGGAGAATTTGAGGCAGATTAGTCCTCTGAAGTTCAAGGGTTGATTTGAATAGTCCCACAGTTTGATGTTGAAATATTCCGTGAAAATGATCCCGGTCACAAGCTCGAGGCCTGTGGTACCGACAATGAACAGGACAACTTTGATCAGAAAATCTGTCTCAAGGGATGAAATCAGAAAAAGGAATACGGTCCCTGCTCCGTACATGGGAAGATAGGGTCCATTGAGAAATCCCGGATTTACAAGCCTTTTTGCATTGGATGATCTGTAGATGACCTCGATTATCCAACCTGCAATAGCTCCGATTCCGTAGATGAGAAGAAGCGTGAGGACCCACATCTGATCCTGACAATTGAAATGACTATTAAAATATATTGAAATTTACTTTTTTCAAAGATTATTGCTGTGTCTCGATTCAGTATTCCCACTCGTGCCTGCAGCAGGAGCAGAAGAAATTGTAAGACCCGGTAATCTGATCAAGAAAATATCCGGAGGTCCTGTATCCGCACCTGGGACATACAACTCTTGAAAGATCAATATCTGAAGGGTGCAATTCCTCCCTTCTTATGAATTCTCCTCTGATCAGACTGTTGGATTCAACCGAGGAACCCAGATCGTGATCCCTTTCTTTCAGGTTCCTTTCCTTACGCAGTCTCAATGGCTCCCTTTGATTCATATGGTCATCTAGGATTTCACTCCATAAAAAGGTCCCTTCCGGATACCCGGGGACCTCCCGGCAATCCTCAAACATCATCCAAGCAGATCGTTCTTGAACTGGATTATCCTGTGCTCGCACCTTATTATATCTGCGTATTTTTCCACACCAAGCAATAACCAGTAGGCATCGTCTCCGAATCCGTATATGGTCCTTCTGAAATCCTGATACATGAGGAAATCCACTTCACCCTTGTTGAAGATCTCTTCGTATGTCTCGTTGGCCCTGGTGAAAAACGGTTCAAGGAGATTTCTAAGCTGCTGTCGGTCCCTCCTGTTCATCTTGACCATTTCGAAGAACTCCTCGTTCATGTTCTTCTGATACAATCTGATCAGGTTGGAATAGAGAGCTCCCTCAACGTAGTTGATCATATCATCGATGAGGGGGGCATACCTGTGAGTGGTGGTCCTCATCTTGAGCTGTGTTGAGCGGATCAACTTCTCCAGCTGTTCGTAGAAAGGATTCTCAGACTCCTCCTCTGGCATCATCCACCGTCCTGACCGATCAATCGACTAATGGTCAGATAACATAATAAAACTTGCAATGAAATCAATCAGATGAACTCCGAAATGATATCATCCAGGGTGTCGGCAAATTTCTTTACCTCTTCTCTGGTATTGTATAGATAGAAGGAGGCCCTTGCTGTTGATTCCTCTCCCCTGCTGTTGAACCAGGAATGGACACAGTGCCTGCCGGACCTTATGGCGATATTGGCCAGTTCATCGAGCATCATCGAGATATCATGGGGATTCAATCCTTCCACCTGAAAGGGTAATATTCCCCCTCTCCTGGAAGGATCCTCCGGACCCATTATCCTGACCCTGTCCTTCAAAAGGTCGGTTGCATACCTGTTCAATTCCATCTCATGCTCATGAATGTTGGTCAATCCTACACCTGTCAGATAATCGAGGGCCGCACCGAGTCCTATGAAACCGGCATAATTCTGCAATCCGGCCTCGAATTTCTTGGGAGATGACAGAAATTCCACTTTTTCATATGTGGTCTCCTTCACCGTGTCTCCCCCTATCAAAAACGGAGAGAATTTCTCAATTACATCCATCTTTCCGGCAAGAACTCCCGTTCCCGTGGGTCCCACGGCCTTGTGGCCGGAGAATACGAGAAGATCCAGGTCCATGTCCTTCATATCGATAGGCATGTGTGGAATGGATTGGGCACAATCCAGCATCACATCCGCTCCCGCATCGTGGGCGATCTCTATGACATCCTTGGCAGGTATCATGGTCCCGTCAAGATTGGAAACGTGTACCATTGCAACAAGCCTTGTTCCTTTTATCATATCTTTAAAGACCTCAAGATCGAATTCGTTCTCTTCACCGGAAGGAACGGGTACATACCTGATCCTCCCTTCCTGGTGAAGAAAGACCCATGGAACGAGATTGGAATTGTGTTCGTGATCGGTTCCCAGGACCTTGTCCCCTCTCTGAAAAGGATAGGACCTGGCTACCAGATTGATTGCTTCTGATGTGTTCTTGGTAAAGATTATTCCATCGACATCTTCGGCATTGATGAATTCTTTGACCTTCTCCCTCGCCTGCTCGTATCCTTCGGTGACAAAACCTGCCAGCTTGTGGAGGGACCTTCCTCCGCAGCCCGGATATTCCTTATAGTATTCCATGATCTTGTCAATCACCTGCCTTGGCCTCAGCGTCATGCAGGCATTGTCGAAATAGATCAGACCTTCACCGTACCTGGAAGAGGAAAGGACCGGGAAATCCTCCCTGAGAGCTTGCACGTCCATCTTAATTCCCCATTTTGATCAATTCTTATGAAATAAAATTCGGCAACACGAAAAAGAGCAGTATCCCGGGCACATACAGTGCCACCATTGTGAAATAGACGGCTTTGTTCCATCTGAGTATTTTTGCCCCATCCAGAATACCGATGGGGATCAAGTTGAATGCACCTATTATCACATTTATTATCATCAGGGTCGAAAAGAGAGCGAAGACGAAACCGGATGACCCTATGAAAGGAGAGAGTAACAACAGAGAGACGAACAGTCCGAATGCCACTCCCGCCACCAGCAGATTCGTAAGAGGTCCCGCAGCAGATATTATGCCGTTTTCTTTTTTATCCGGATAGCCATAGATCAGGACCGCACCGGGGGCTGCGATAAGGAAACCAAGAAGCAGTGAAACAACCACGGCCATTATCAATCCGTTCTTCGAGTAGGAAAAAGCCGCGGGATATCCGTAATGGTTTGCAACGATCTTGTGGCCGATCTCATGTAAAACGAAGGCGGTAAGGACCGCAAAGAAGGAGATTACCAGATTCAAACCGAAATCCACCATTGTTTCGGTATTTCCGATATTTGACAGAAGATTCCTCAGTCCGCCGGAGAATACAACCGTAAAGGCTATGGTAAGAGCCGTTACCGCAATCGCAAGAGATTTTATCTCCTCTTCGGAGAACCTGACTCCGAGCCTTGGGTCCAGCGCCCTGGATGGTTTATCTATATCGAAGAAGCCGACCTTCATTCCTCCTTATCTTTTTGATTACATACGAATAAATTATGAATAAATATTGGTTGTGGATGAATGGTACATCATCCGGGTTGATCTTTTCACTCGATGGTCCCGATAAGGTCCTTGGCCTTGTTCTTGTCGATATCGAATGCCAGCAGGATATACTTCAATGAGGTCTTGAGGATCTCCTCGTCTGTCATGTTCGGATAATGATTCCTGAACCTCTTTGCGGAAAAGAAATATGAAGTTGCCAGATCCGATAGATATACCGAAGAGTTGTCCTCATCTATCTCGGCAGCCTTCTGGAAGCATTCCTCTCCCTTTTTCAGTATTCCGTTCTCGAAACAGAAATTACCGTAGCTTGCGAAATAGAGGGGCTCTTCCGGGGCAAGATCGCAGGCTTTCTGATAATAGGATGCTATCTCCTGGATCGTGAGCTTGGGTATACCTATTGCTGCTTCAGCCATTCCGAACCAGGCTTCGGCGATATCCGGATTCTCCTTTGTCAGTTTCTTCAATGTGTTGAAGGATTTCTTGTAATCACCCGAGGCCAACTGCATGTTGGCCTTTTCGATCTGTTTCTGTGCGTCGTCGGAGGCCATGATTTACCACCGATACCAAACAGGTGCCCATGCATAAAAACATGACGGCATTACTATCCCTTGAAATCCCTGTATATCGAATCCAACAACTCCTCGTCTATATCACAGTACCTCTTCACGGTGGATTTGAAATGGTCCCATTGGTTGTATCTGTTGTTTGAGAATCTGTCGTTGAATTCAACATCGGACCCTAGTTCTTTCAGGATCAACCTCATCTGGACCTGGGTCAGCTTGTGTCTGGTTATCTTTCTTCTGTGAAGAACATCCACTTTCCTCTGGACTTCTTTTAATATGTTGATGTAGAAACCCATCTTCTTGGTGGGGGCGCTTCCGAGATATTTTATCCGTCCGCATACCTTGCAGTAGGGTCTCTTCTGGGCCGGAGCGTGGATCCTCTCCGACGGGGATGGCTTCACCCATATGGAATGGTCCGAATGAGATTCCTCGTGATCGCAGAGGATTACACCGGAATCATCCTCGGATTCTGTCATGTTATCAACTAATTCTCCGGGGATATATCATTGTTTTGCTGTTATTTTGACAACATATTTACACCTGCGGACCGAAACATATTTGACATCATCTATGGATACTCGGCCATGGGATGGGCCTCCAGGACCGTTGACAGATGGTGGAGCAGGGTCAGGTATGAGAGAAGGTCCCAGCTCAAGTGGGGAGCTTTCCTGATGCTTTTTCTCTCACTCCTGTTCAGCATGGGCGATGGTCTTATCTCCTTCTTCGGATGGATGGCACTGGGGGTGATGGGATTCCTGCTTCTGTATCGAAGGCTGGAGAGATATTTTTTCATTGTACTATGGCTTTCGGGTATATACCTGCTGATCATTCTCGGAGGTTTCATATCGTTTTCCCTTTACGAGAGACACGGTAACTTCTTCTTAATGATACTCGGTTATTCCATCCTTGCGGGATCCTTTCTGATAACCGGTTACCTCTGGTATTTTCTGAAAGAGAGAAGGAACATGATCGCCCTCGAGGGCACCTACGTTCCCATGGGTCTCTATTTTCTTGTTCTGTTCCTTTTCTATTGGTCTGCACTTTTCAGTGTTGTGGGATGGATAAGATGGGCCGACGGGTCCCTTGGAACTCCGGGCCTATACAAAGCCCTTTACTTTTCAGGCGAACTGATCCTCATACCTTCTCTTATCTATCTTTCGGGATATCCTGAAGACAGGTTCAAGGCACCCCATCTTGAATTCATCACGGACGGGGGTTTCTTCAGGAACCTGGCCCTTGCGTTCTCAAAAGGGGAATTCAAGGTAACAAAGATCAAAAAGAAGAGGGAGAAGGTTCAGACCTGCCCCCTCTGCAACGATCATCTGGACAGGGAGGTAAAGAAATGCCCCTCCTGCGATACACCCAGATTCTTCTACTGGTGTCCTAAAGACGAGGAATATCTGGTAAGATGCCCCAATTGCAGATCTCTCACACCTCTGGGAAGGGAGAGATGCATACACTGTTCAATGAAGATGAGCAGCAAGATCAAATGCTCCAGATGCGGATCGATAAATGCGGTCAATGACTGGATTTCCCAGTGAATCCTCACTTATTCTCCAATTTGAGCGAAGCATGTGCCGCAGCAAGCCTTGCTATGGGAACCCTGTACGGAGAACAGCTGACATAGTTCATTCCCACCTTGTGGCAGAACTCGATCGATGAAGGTTCCCCGCCATGCTCTCCGCAAATGCCCACCTTCAATTGGGGATTTTTGTTCCTTCCCCGGCAGGTACCCAGTTCCACGAGCTGTCCCACGCCTTCTCTGTCCAGAACCTTGAAGGGGTCCTTTGGAAGGATCTCCTTTTCAATATATTCGGGCAGGAACGAACCCGAATCATCCCTGCTGTATCCGAATGTCATCTGGGTGAGATCATTTGTTCCGAAGGAGAAGAAATCGGCCTCTTCGGCCACTTCTTCTGCAGTGAGGGCGGCCCTTGGTATCTCTATCATGGTGCCAACAAGGTAATCCACCTTTGTTCCCTTTTCATCCATTACAAGTTTCGCTACCTTGTCGATAATACTTCTTTGAAGGGCAAGTTCCTTGCGTGTCCCTATCAGTGGAACCATTATTTCGGGTTTGACATCCACACCATCTGCGGCAAGGTCACAGGCGGCTTCGATTATCGCCCTTGTCTGCATCTCGGTGATCTCGGGATAGGTTATACCCAGTCTGCATCCTCTGTGACCAAGCATCGGATTGAATTCCGAGAGCGATTCCGTTCTCTCCCTGATCTCTTCCTGGGATATGCCGAGCTCATCTGCAATCTCTGTCTGAGCTTTCTCGTCATGGGGAAGGAATTCGTGAAGCGGAGGATCCAGGAGCCTTATGGTGACGGGCAATCCCTCCATTGCCTTGAATATGCCGGAAAAATCGGATCTCTGATAGGGAAGAAGCTTGTCCAGAGCTTTCCTCCTCCCTGTCTCATCGCTTGATAGTATCATCTCCCTCATTGCCTTGATCCTCTCGCCTTCGAAGAACATGTGCTCTGTCCTGCAAAGTCCTATGCCTTCCGCACCGAATTTCCTTGCCACCTCGGAATCTTCCGGCGTATCCGCATTGGTCCTTACCCCGAGCAATCTTATCTCATCGGCCCAGGACATCAATTTACCGAAATCCCCTCCGATTCTCGGAGGAATCGTGGGAAGCTGTCCGAGCATAACCTCTCCGGTTGTCCCATCCAGAGAGATCCAGTCTCCTTCCTTCACGGTGTTGCCCCGGACCTCCATTGTCTTCTTCCTGTAGTCTATTCTGAGCTCTCCGCATCCCGAGACACAGCACTTTCCCATTCCTCTTGCAACCACCGCTGCGTGGCTCGTCATTCCTCCCCTTGCGGTGAGGATACCCTGTGCGGATTTCATGCCACCGATATCCTCGGGAGAGGTTTCGACCCTGACAAGAATGACCTTTCTTCCCATCTCGTCGGCCCACTCCTCCGCATCATCTGCATTGAAGACAACCATTCCCGATGCGGCTCCCGGGGAAGCGGGAAGGCCTCTGGCAATAACGTCTCTCTTTCCCACCTTGTCGAATGTGGGATGAAGAAGCTGATCGAGCTGGGATGGTTGCACCCTCGAGACAGCTTCCTTCCTGTCTATCAGCTCCTCGTCAACCATCTCCACGGCTATTTTGACAGCCGCGGCGGCGGTTCTCTTGCCTGTCCTGGTCTGAAGCAGCCAGAGCTTTCCGTCCTGTATCGTGAATTCGATGTCCTGCATGTCCCTGTAATGCAGCTCAAGCTTTCGGTATGCGGATTCCAGTTCCTTGTACATCTCCGGCATTCTCTCTTCGAGAGAGAGGTATTTTTCCTTTCTCTCCTCATCGGATATACCGTTGCTGGTGGCCCATTTTATCGATCCGTCCCTTGTTATCTGATAAGGTGTTCTTATTCCCGCCACCACATCCTCTCCCTGGGCATTTGTCAGGTATTCTCCGAAGAATACCTTCTCCCCCGTTGCCGGGTCCCTGGTAAAGGCTACCCCGGTCGCACAATTGCTCCCCATATTTCCGAAAACCATTGTCTGGACATTGACAGCGGTTCCCCATTCGGAGGGTATATCGTTCATTTTCCTGTATTTTACGGCCCTTTCGTTGTTCCAGGAGCTGAATACCGCTCCGATGGCTCCCCAGAGCTGCTGCCACGGGTCCTCCGGAAATGATTGGCCGGTCTTTTTACTGATGAGGTCCTTGAACCTCGATGAGAGCTCCTTCAAATTTTCGGCGGTGAGGTCCAGGTCATATTCCACACCGGACTCCTCCTTCATCCTGTCTATTTCCACCTCGAAGGGATCAAGGTCATCCTTGCTTTCGGGTTTGAGGCCCATCACGACGTCGCCGTACATCTGGATGAATCTTCTGTAGGAATCCCAGGCGAACCTTTCATCACCGGTCCTCTCTATCAATCCCTGAACCACTTTTTCGTTTATTCCGAGATTCAAAACAGTATCCATCATTCCCGGCATGGATACTCTAGCGCCGGACCTGACAGAAAGCAGCAGGGGATTTCCGGGATCGCCGAATCTCATACTCATATCACTCTCGATATTGGAGATGGCGGTTTTTACCTGTTCCTCCAGCCCTTCGGGGTACTTTCCGCCCTCTTTGACGAATATGTTGCAGACCTCTGTTGTGATCGTGAAACCGGGGGGAACGGGTATTCCGATTCCGCTCATCTCGGCAAGGTTCGCACCTTTCCCGCCAAGCAGGTTCTTCATTTCCCTGTTCCCCTCTTTGAAAAGATAAACGTATTTGGTACCGTCTGTCATGGAGATTCCTCGAATTTTTTTTTACCCAAGATTACCCTTGTATGAATATCTTTCCACCATAGGACTAAATAGATTACGGATAAACCGGATCGGTAAGGCCCGTCTATCTCTTCTTTGCAAGACCCCTTGCAACCTTGGCTATCGTTTCGGCCTTGGAATAGCTCTCTATTACCCTTACACGTCCCTTGGGATCAAACCATCTCGAGGGGTGAGCCCTGTCCTTTTCGAGGTCAGGTGAAAGGCCGAGCTTTCTGCAAACCTGATACAATTCCTCGGCATTGGGGGAAGGTACCGCAAGATCCCTGGGGACTCTCCTTCCCTTAGACCTGGTTAAATTCGAATCAAAATACTCCGGCCAAAGGATTATCCCGCTGTGATCTCTCCTGGCCAATATTACACTTCCATCATATCAGAACCGCATTGATCGTACCGTGCTGGCCGGGTCTTGATGTAACCCTTGCCTTGCCCTTGTCGGTCTCGATGATGGCACCCTTGGTAATGATGTTCCTTCTTACATAGTTGGGATTGGCGGGATTCTCAAGAACCGTTTTGATGTTTACCCTCAGGGTTTTCTTTGATTTCGGATCGTATAGATTTGCAACCTCCGTTTGAAGTACCCTGAATTTCAGATTTCCGCCGAATGTCCTTACCCTCTTTTTGGCGTACTTTCCGATAACGGTGATCTGCTGCTCCCTTCCTATCTCCGACTTCCTCTTACCCTTGTGGGTCCTGTAACGTCCGCCGGTGGCTTTCCTTCTGGATCTTCCCTGCCAAAGTGCCATGAATGTTCACCTTATGTAGACTTGGCGCTCATATTCGATTCCATATATAAAAATTGTCTATACCCAAACAGTAAAATCACTGCTTTCCTTGATGTTTGCAACGAAAGAGGTATCGATCATGACAGAAGTCCTATACATGAATGCCATTGAAGACTGTTACATGCGCCAATTCGAGGCCGAGGTTAAACGAGTGAATGAGGAAGAGGGCTGGATAGAACTCGACAGAACGGCATTCTACCCCCTCGGAGGGGGACAACCCACCGACATGGGCGTTATTGAATGGGATGAAGGCAAGGCCGATGTCAAACAGGTGCTGAAGAAAGGTATCATCAAACACTACCTGGAAGGAAGTATTCCAGAGGCAGGAACAAGGGTAAAAGGTACCATCGACTGGGACAGGAGATATTCACATATGAAAATGCACACCTCCCAGCATCTCCTTTCTGCGGTTATCTGGAAAAAATTCAGGGCGTCCACTGTTGGAAATCAGATCCATTCAGACAGGTCCCACATCGATTTTCATCCGGCTTCATTCACAATGGGAGAGTTGAAGGATGTGGAAACCGAGGTTAACAGGTTGATAGAGGAAGGACACGAGGTATCACTAAAGGAAGTCCCAAGGGAAACCGTGGAGGAGAAGGTGGAAAACGAGAGAGTGGATCTGTCCAGGCTTCCATCTTCGGTTAAGAAACTTAGAACCATATTCATAGGAAGGGAAGGGGAAATCGACATTTGCCCATGTGCGGGAACCCATGTGAAGTCATTGTCCGAGATAGGAGAGATGAAAATAATCAAGAGAAAATCAAAGGGGTCGGGAAAGATCAGGGTGGAATACGAGCTTTCCTGATCAATGTCTCCAGAAGGGAATTTCCATTCCGTAACCGGAGAGAGGAAGCCCTGTCAGGGCCGCGGCATGATAATTGTCCACCACCAGCATATCCCTTTTCATCTCATTCATGGATCCTAATCCTAGGATCTTCAGATCAGTTTCGATACCTTCCATGATCGATTCGAACCTTTCCTCCACCTTTTCCCCGATCAGGGCCCAATCCGGTTCCTCATTTGCAGACGTCAACTCATTTCTTATCAGATCCTCGATGATCATGTCCGGACCGAATCCGTCAACTCCCATTGCCCTTAATTTCATTATATCGGTGGAGCCCCGGATGGGACCGGATAGGAGTATTTTCACACCTTTTTCCGCGGATCTGAAAACCTCCATATGTTTCAAGGCCTCCACAACCGAGGTAACCGGTTCGCTTGTGAGACCTTTTGAGACGGGAGAGGACCTCCGGTCAACATCGAATCCGCATGAAATATGAACAGCATCGGCGGGAGTCACGAGTATATTGTCCATGTCCATGTCGATATCCATACCCCTGATTGACAGGACGACCGGAACCTCGAGCATCTCTTTGAACATGGAAACAAGGTGTATCAGGTCCTTTGGCTCCTCTATTTCGGGAGGTATGCCAGTATCATCCGATGGAGAATCGATTCTGAACGGGAATTCATTTCCTCCGATCTCGATCCAGACCATCGAACAATTGTGGAGCATCTCATTGGATATAACGTTCCTGGAACTGACAAGGTCAAGGATAAGGGGAGCGGAATTGATACGGACCAGCTCCTTTGCATCACTGGAAAGTGGACCGTGGAGATTCATATTGCCCCCGGCCAGACAGGATCCGAGAGAAACTCCCAGAAAGGTCTCACGGTCAAGTTTTCTTGTTAAATGCGGAGGCAGGAAAAGGTTGTTTTGGATCTTGAACGGTCTATTGACCCTGCCCTCTCCGATTGTCAGGCAATCTGGAGATTTATCCGTTGAATCCATTTTCAATCTTTTAAGGGTGGAAGTCCTGAACCTTATGGAATCCAGTACTTTGAATTGACTATTGATCTCCATATTATTTCACCCCGGATAGAATGTATTTCCTGAAACTCTTGGCAACGGCTTCGATCCCGTAATGGTCAAGATACCTCTTCAATTTCTGAAGGTCCTTGGTATCGGGCTTGGTCTCTTTGATTTGTGAAGGTATGTTTCCAACCGTACCGATAACGAATACGGACCCCCCTTGGAAATCCTTGCCGATCTCTCCTTTTACATTGCCGGTGATCATGATTCTCCCACCTTTCATCCCATTGCCTACATTTCCCTCCACATCACCGTCCACGATTATGGTTCCGTTATGATTGAACCTTCCGAGATCGGTTCCGCAGTCTCCCTTCACAACCATTATTCCCCCGATCATTCCGAGTCCGCATTTTCTTCCGCATGAACCGGAGATTATCAGCCCTCCGCTGATCAAGTTGTCCGCCGCCAGATCTCCGCAGGATCCCTGAAGAATGATAACCGGACCCGAATTGAAAGCCCCCAGATATCTACCTGCATTACCCTTTATGTCGATCTCGTAGTCGCCGGAAAGTCCCACGGCAATGTTGTCCTGGCCGTTCAAACCCGAAATCCTGACCCTTGAGGATCTCTGCAGAAGATCGGATATGGCCTTGTTTATATCCTGAGCGCTCTGTTTTTGATTGTTTTCCCCTTCCCCGGAATCGTTGGACAAAGGATCACCCGTATCCTGTGGAAGTCTGATAAGATGATATTAAGGTTTCTTTCATGAATCAAGTTACCCAAAAAGCGTTACATATGTTTAAGAAAGTTTTAATTCTCTTGTAGTTTCATTGTGGGAAAGGAGAGGCCACAATGACCGATCATTCCCTTTTTAAGGGATACAAAGCTCTCAAGAACAGGGACCTCAAGGCCGCACACAGTGAATTTTCTCATGTAATAAAGGAGGAAAAGGACAAGACACTGAAATACAAAGCCGCCTTGGGATTGGGACTCGTCCACAGAGAACTGGGTGACCTCGAAAAGGCTTTGGAATTTTTCGACCAGGCAAAGGATATGGCCCCCAATCCAAAGGAAGCTCTCTTCAATCTGGCCAACACATACGAGGAGATGGGAAACCATGCCCTTGCAATACAGAATTATGATCTCGTGATTGCCATGGCTCCCACGATGCAGGAGGCCTATCTGAACCGCGGTGTTGCCTGGTACAACATGAGAAAACACGCAGAGGGCATAAAGGATTTCAAGAACACACTCACAACCGGAAAGGACCGATCCAGGGCCCTTTCCAATCTCGGGATCACCTTTCTCGACCAGGAGCTTTACGAAAAGGCCATTGATCATTTTGACAGGGCACTTGAACTGGACCCCACCAATATTCATTCCCTTTGCGGGAAGGGACTGGCCCTCTATCATCTGGACAGGTATGACGATTCCATGATCTGTTTTGACGCCGCCGCCTCGATCAACCCCGATTTCTATATAGCCCATTATTACAAAGGCCGGATCCTGAAAGGTCTTGACCTCCTTGATGAGGCAAAGGAATCCATCGAAAAAGCCATAGAGGTCAGGGAGGAATTTCCGCTTGCTTGGTTCGAACTGGGGGAGATTCTCAGGGCCAACAGGGATTACAAGGGTGCGCTAAATGCATACGAGAAAGCCTCAAGATACCATCATGGAACATACGAGGAATCGCTCTTTCAGATGGCCAGACTGCACAGCGGCAACGGAGATCACGGGAAGGCCCTGAAGGATCTGAAGAGAATCTGCAAGACCAACTCCAAGGTTGGAAAGGTATGGCTGGAGATGGCCAAAGTCCTCTTGAAGATGAAGGAAGAGGAAAAAGCCGTTAAGGCGTTGAAGAACGCACAATTTTTGATACCCTCAAACAGCGAGGTGGCCAACCTTCTTGCCAGGCATCTTATAAAAAGGGAACAATATCAAAAGGCCAAAGGAATCCTGAAAAGAGCCATGGAGGGTTCACCCAATCCCGAAATCGGTCTTCTTTTATCCAATCTTCAGAAAAATCTGGAAGATTATTCCGATGCAATCATCACATGCGAGGAGGTCCTTTCCATGGATACCGAGAGGATCGAGGCATGGCTCATAATGGGAAGGTCCTACGGAGCTTTAGGTAAAACGGAGGAATACAAGCAATGTCTCAGAAAATATCTCCACAAGAGACCGGAGGACCGATCTGTGGAAGATGAGATGAGATCCATAAATTGACACTTCATTCCCTGACCGAGAGGACACTGTCTAGTACCGTTCCGTCAATGTATTTTATCAATCCAATGAGCTGATCTCCTAATCTGGGTTGAATATCCTCACCATCTTTCAATGCAATGGCCCTCAATTCCTCCACTTTCAATATCGGCAGACCGGATTTCCTCAAGGATTCTTCCATATCCTCGTTTCTCTGCCTCACCTCCGGCCTTACATCGTGGGTATTTATGGCGATTCCGATCTCTGTCACAATAACATCCACTAGCTCACCGGGAGTGGTGATCGTGGTAACCCTATCCTTAACGATGGGATTCCCTTTTCTTGCGAGGGGGGCCGTTATGAAGGTTATCTGGGATCCATATGCCACATCCTGGTGGCCTCCTATTCCGTGGAGAAGATATCCGTCGGAATGGGTATTTACGTTTACATTGAACTCCACGTCCACCTCCGTGGCTCCGAGAAATGCCGCGTGTTCGGGTTCGGTGGTTGTTGCTCCGGAATGGATGTTGGAGTACTGATCCACAACTATCTCGAAATGATCCCTGTCGTTGAGGAGGGATTCGATGGCTGTAACATCGAAGGCCTGTCCCGTGGACAGTGTCTCAAGGGTACCGTTTTTAAGCATCTCAACCAGGAATCCGGTTGTTCCACCGTTTGCATAGGATGCTTTAAGCCCCTTATCCCGGAAATGATCCCCTATTCTTTTTGTGAGTGCCAGAGATATTCCTCCCGCACCTGCCTGGAATGAGAAACCATCCCTTAACAATCCCATGGCTTCCATTGCATCCATGGTGTTTTTGACTATCTTCAGGTGATCCGGCCTTTCGGTTATCTTCAATGTCCCTGATAATATTCCGCCTGGATCACCTATGGAATCAACCTCAACTATAAAGTCAACATTCGTCCCCGGAATCGAGATTGGAATTGCAGGGAACGGAACAATATTGTCGGTTATTATCACGGTTTTATCCGCATAGAGCGCATCCGCAAAACCGAAACCAAAGGGTCCGAATGCCGAAGGTCCCTTGAGTCCGTTGCAGTTTCCAAGAGGATCGCAGCAGGAGGCTCCGAGAAATGCCACATCAATATGAAGCTCCCCCTGGGATATCGCCCTCACCCGGCCAGAATGACTACGAAGAACTACCGGTTCCTCCATGTTCCCCAGACTTGCGAATCTTCCAACCGGACCGTTCATGGAGCCTTCTATTGATCTGACGGTTCCATCCTTTATGGCATCTATGACCGGTTCATGGACAGGGAACATTGCCGATGGAAGAATCTTCAGGTTTTTTATCCCCATTTTCCTGATCCTTTCCAGGACCGTGTTCAACACATTATCTCCGTTTCTGAGATGGTGGTGAAATGAGATGGTCATCCCATCGGAAAGACCCGTCTTTTTAAGGGCATCATCGATATCTTCGGCCATTTTTGAATCGCCCGGCTTCCTCCATCTGGTAACCCTGCCTACATCCCTTGCCACCTTGGGTCTCATACCCAGATGAGTGGAATATGGTTCGTAATCAACTCCATTTACTCCGGTGGGAACGGATCTTCCTTTGGAGTTCATGGTCCAATTCAGTTCATCCATCCGCCTCATGATTCAACTATCGGGCTTTGACATATAAAGCTTCTCTCAGGTCAGATCGGATAATCTGTTGGACAATCTTATGAAAATTTCCGGTGAGAGTTCCTCGGGTCTCCTGTCGGTGAGGTCTAAATCGTCCAGGATCCATTTGATATCATCCATTTCAAGTTCAAGTCCGAAGGACCTCGGATTGACCGAATTCTTCATCTTCTTTCTTCTGTTGAGGAATACCACATGCACCAGTTTTCTGAAAAGCTCCTCGTCCACGGGCCAAATTTCGTACTCATCCTTGGGATGAAAATGAACCACCTTCGCATTGACCTTGGGAACCGGGTGGAAGGCTCCTTTGGGGACATCCATCACCTCATTATGGTCCATCTTCGATCTGAACATTACTGAAAGCCTTCCATATTCCTTCCCTCCGTGACCGGAAACGAGCCTTCTGGCGAATTCCTCCTGGTACATGATGACAGCCCCTTTGAACGGATTGTATTTGCGGGGAATGAAAGGAACGCTGTCCAGTATATTTCCGGTTAACCTGGAGGATATGTTGAAGGGAAGATTGGACACAATGAAAAGATTCTTTTTGAGGAAATCATCAAGGATATTCAGGGCATCTTCGTTGATTATGGTTATCTCACCTTTATCTGTCACCGAAAATTTCTCTGAAAGGTAATTTGCCAGTGTTCTGTCCTTTTCGATTGCTGTTATCTTCGATCCCCTCTCAAGCAATCTTTCGGTCAGAACACCCAGTCCCGGTCCGATCTCCAAAATCTTGTCAAGATGTTGGGAAGGAACCTCGTTCACAATCCTATCTGCAATATTTTCCTCAAGAAGGAAATTCTGTCCGAAGGATTTCAAGGCCTTTATACCGAGTTCTGAGAGGAGAAGGTCTGCCCTTTTGTTGTTCTCCCCGTCTTTCATGGAGCCCACTAGAATGAAAAGGTATAAGTACTATTCTCCCATGGAAGGGAATCTATGCAGGTGGAGTTATTATCCAAGGAAAAGGACTCCATGGAGCTTAAGCTTCTCGACGAAGGGGAGACTATAGTCGTACCCCTGAAGAACCAGCTTCTTGAGGATTCTGCGGTGGAATATGCAAATTACAATGTCAGACATCCCCAGCTGGACATCCCGCCCTTCTATTTCAAGGTGAATTCGGGAAAGCCCCAGAATGCGTTGAAGAAGGCATGCAAGGCCCTCTCCAACACCTTCAAGGAGATGCAGGGTCAGTTTGCAAAACAGAGCTGATAGGATGGTCCCGCATCCGGAACCACCCGAACAGGAGAAGGCCATCGGTCTCGAGACATTTTTTTCAAACACCGAACCCTTGAACGGAAAGATCAAGGCAAGGCCTGAAGATTTCATTGTAACCGAAGTTTCCGATAAACCCATGGAAAACAGGACCGGCGATTACACCATTGCGACGGTTACTGTCAGAAACTGGGAGACGAACAGACTTATTAAGTTCCTTGCCAAAAATCTGGGAATATCCAAAAGAAGAATAGGTTTTGCCGGAACCAAGGACAAGAGGGCGGTAACAACGCAATTGATGTCATTCAAATGTCCTCCGGATGATGTGGCCAACCTGAAGATAAAGGATGTCAAGATAACGGACCTCTATACATCCAACAGGGAACTCACTATCGGAGACCTGTTCGGAAACGATTTCAGAATAAGGATAACCGGGATAGAACTCGAAGAATCGGAAGCTGAAATGAGGGCGAATGAAGTCATTGACAGCCTCCTGGAAATTGGAGGATTTCCCAATTTTTTCGGCATCCAGAGGTTCGGTTCCATCAGACCTATCACGCATCTTATAGGAATGCACATCCTAAAAAGGGATTTTAAAAAGGCGGTTATGACCTATATTGCAAATCCGCTTCCGGGGGAACCCAGACAGTCGAGAGAACCCAGGGAGAGATTGGAAAGGGAAATGGACTTCGGGAAGGCTCTCGAGTATTATCCGAAGGTGTATTCCTTCGAGAGAACCATGATACATCATCTCTCCAAAAATCCGGATGATTGGTCGGGGGCCCTGGAGGTCCTCCCCGACAATCTCAGAATGATGTTCATCCATGCATACCAGTCTTTCATATTCAACAAGGTACTATCCGAGAGGATAAGGCGGAAGATTTCGCTTTGTCAACCTGAGGTGGGGGATCTGATCATTCCGCTGAACAAGAAGAACCTCCCCGATCATTACAGGTTCTTCGAGGTTAAAAAATCAAACAGGGATGAGATGAAAAGACTTGTGGAAAAGGGCCTGGGATTCATCTCGGGGATCATCATGGGAAATGAGATACGGTTCGCAGAGGGCGAAATGGGGGAGATCGAAAGAAAGATCTCGGGTATGGATGGTATCGATCATTCGGATTACGATATATTCGAGGTTGAGGGCCTATCCTCCAAGGGAATCAGAAGGGAATTGATCTCTCCACTATTCGATCTCAAGTGGAAGATTGTTACCGATGAGGAGAACCTGACCGGAATGGATCTGATGTTCACGCTATTTCGAGGATCCTATGCCACTTCCTTTCTCAGGGAGCTGATGAAAGGAGATATCTTGAATTATTGAAAACTTTGATAAACTGTTAAGAAAATTATATAATACTAATCTCATTAAAGGGTCGCCGGAGCCCGTGGAGAGATGGCAGAGCGGCTATGCGGTCGACTGCAGATCGGCTTTATGGGAGTTCGAATCTCCCTCTCTCCACCATTTTTTTACTTTTATCCTGTAGGTGAGCGAAGCGAGGATACAGGATCATCTGAATGACGGAGATTCGGACTCCGTAGGATCTTTAGATCTCGTAACATATAATACACGGAGAGATCTAAAGGTGAGCTGAATCTATTGATTTAGCGGAAGTTCGAATCTCCCTCTCTCCACTATTGGTATGAAAATTGATTGTTTGATATTATACATATTTTCATACCCACGCAAAGCAGTGTTAAAAATTGACGTCCTGTTTTGCTGTGTTTTGAAGTCACGTTTCATTTTCTCATTTACGAAAGTGACTTACAAAAAAACCCGACTGTTATTCCAATAATTATTTTGATAAATTAGATTATGAGGGTTTTTTTTACTTTTCATCCTGTAGGTGAGCGAAGCGAGGATACAGGATCATCTGAATGACGGAGATTCGGACTCTGAAGGACCTTTAGATCTCGTATAATTATTCTAGAATTGTTACATGTAAGAACCTTTCTTTATTTCTTATTATTATAATAATTTTTCTTTTTCTCTAAAAACTTAATCTAGGATTATAACAAAATTATTATAATGTTATAACTATAACAGATTCATGGGATACTCTTTGGAGAAGACAAAAATCAGGAGAATCGGGAACGGGAGGGGAGTCCTGCTTTCGAAATCACTTTGCAACCTGATGGGGATGGGAATTGATGACTCATTCAGAATAGAACTCGATAACGGGAAGTTGATCCTGATACCCCTCGGTGAAGGGAGGTATGCAAATGAATGAAGAAAAGAATCGAGCGGCACTCTACTGCAGGGTTTCCACCGAGGACCAGGCCAAGGAAGGTTTCTCCTTATCGGCACAGAGAGAGAGGCTAGAAGCCTATTGCAAGGCCAAGGGCTGGACTATCGAGAAGGTGTACGTGGATGACGGTTATTCGGGAAGAAAGGATGACAGGCCAGCATACCAGAAAATGCTCAAAGAGAAAGATGAATGGGACATCATGGTAGTCCTGAAGATGGACAGGATACACAGGAATTCCAAGAATTTCACATTGATGATGGAAGGGCTCAGAGACTGGGACAAGGAATTCACATCCATGCAGGAATCCTTTGACACAACAACTGCCATGGGTCGTTTCGTAATGGACATCATTCAGAGGATCGCACAGCTGGAATCAGAACAGATAGGTGAGAGGGTCTATATCGGAATGAGACAGAAAGCAAGCGAGGGAAAAGGGATCCTCGGATTCAATGCTCCCTATGGGTTCGATTTCGAGGACGGGGACCTGCTGATCAATGAAGATGAATCGGAAGTTGTGAAGGAGATGTTCTCCATGTATCTGTCGGGATCAACACTTAGAAAGATCTGCAGGGACCTCGAAATGAACGATATTAGAACAAAGAAAGGAAGGAACCGTTGGGATCCGAAAACCGTTCAGAGGATCCTGTCCAATCCCATCTACTGCGGATACCTGAAATGGGACGGGATAATTTACAGATCGGAGATAGAGGGAATTATCGATGAGCAAACCTTCAACCAAGTGCAGGAGAAACTTCACAGAGGAAACCCATATTTTCTAATCGATGTTGTTGAAGGACCTGTTTTGAAGGGGGAAACCTGATTTTCCAATGGAAAACCCAAATTCGCTTGAAAAATGGGGGGTTTTCAACCATATTTTATCGTTCTATAATAATTTACGGTATTATCATTATTTTTTTATTAATATTTTTGATTATTTGATGTCAAGTTCGGTTTTCCCGGTGTTTCAACGGTTTTTAACACCTATGTTTCCGGTGGAATCGCCCTCAATTGTAAAAAATTGTAATTTCTATTTGTGGCCTTCGGGAGACCGACAGCCACATATATCGATAGTCAATTTCTATTATGTCCAGAATCTTTCCTTATTGTTTTATGTCTTAAGAATTTTTCTCGTAAAAATAAAACCTTACAAAAATTATATATTAATTTTCCCTTCCTCTATACTTTAATGTTTTTTCATAATTAATACTTTTAAAAAATATTTTTTATAAAAATTATGTAAAACAAAAAAATAGACATAGAGAATCAAAGAAAAAAGAAATGTTCTTGTATGCGCCATAATTAAAGAAAAATTCTGTTAAGTACGATGTCGATAAAAAAATAACTTGAATTTAATCATGAAATCAATAAATTAAAACCAGTGATGGTTTATCCACCATCATGGACGAACCTCTCATAGCCGGAACAGATTCAGATGGCGGGGGAAGCGTAGATGTGGAAAGGGAGCTAGAATCACTTGAGAGGTTCGAGGATCTGGGAATGGACACTTCCGGCATGGAGGAGCTTCTGTTCAATGACATAGAAGAGTACAAGAGGAGAAAATTACAGCTGATCCGGCAGGAGCTCCACGGCATTCCCCTCGATGATGAGCAGATGCCCCAACCTCCCGAAAATACCGAGGAGGATATGGAATTACTCGGGATAGAGGAAGAACCGATTCCCGAGGAAGGAGAGGACATCGTAACATCGGAATCCGACGGTTCCGATGAGGATCTTCTCCTTCTGGGATATCACCTGGATGATGAGGAATACTCCCCTCAGCCCGAACAGGACCGGGAAAATGAACTCGATCTTTCTCCCGCTCCCTTGAAAGATGAAGTTAAGGACTTACCACCCAAAGAAGAGGATGATATCACAAAATTCGATAAAATTCATGATGAAAAAGAATTTGAGGAGGAAAAGGTAAAATCCCCCGGGAAATCCTCTCATCCGGAAATAATTAAAAAAAATACAGGAAAGAAATACTTTCTGATAGGTTCGATTGCCGTCGCTGTGGTTTTGATCATAGTCTCTGTCTATCTTCTTTCTTCCATGACAAACGATCAAAACGGAGGTAATGGTTCAATACAAGCCTCTGTGATAATATCCGACATAAATCCCGAAGCGGGTAACATTGTAAACATTGCCGGTTCTCCTGATGATGAAGATGGAATATACGAATGGTCGATACAACCTTCCGGTTACGAGATTGTTAACGGATCCCCGACCTCCAGAAGCTTTGAGATTTTCTTTAAAAAACCGGTTGTTTTCGAGGTCAAGCTCGATTACAAGGGAGACGACGGTTCGAGCCAGACCTTCGAGACAATCAACGTTCAGAAACAGGAAATATCCCTGGAAAGAGAAAGATTCTCCGACAGGGCCAGTTACAAGGTGGAGGGGCGCCTCCTCTACAACGACCTTAAGGATGTCAGAAAAACCGTCTACTTCGGTCTGGATTACAGGAGAATGGAGGCGGATTTCTGGACTACCGATACCTCCCCCATGGTCACTGTCATATCCGAAGATCCGGTAAATATAAGGGATGGACTGGGAGCCTCCTACAAGAATCTGGAAAGAAGCACATCTCAGGACCTCAAGATAGCCGGTACGATAAGAACAGAATCGGCCGGGGATATTCAGAACACGATCACCGGAACCATCTCCATGAAGCAAAAATCTCATATCGATCTATTCAACAAGCGACCTACCTCCTTCATTTCCGATGTGGGATATGATCTGTTGATTCAGGGGCCGGGGACCTCGACCAAGGAGAGTTCAGATGAGAGGATCTGGTCATACCCCTCCCTTTCAAGCTCTTTCTCCGACCTGAGAGTGGAGGACATATCCACAGAGAGAAATATAACAATGGGAGACCGGGGAACCACCAGATGGGGGTCCTATGATCTTTCCTGGGAGGCGGTTGAGTATGATCGAATAATGGACACTCCCTCTCTGAAACTGGATATGGACATTGACGAATCAGCCAGGCAGAGGCTGAAGATCTCCGAACTGGACATTTCTATATGGATCGGCGAAGGCATCCCCCAGATCATCGGATCGGTTGTCAATGTGACCTCCGAGGGAAACTCGCTTGATCACTCCCAGACCATGGTCAAACATGAAAGAGGCGATGATCCGGTTGTATTTGGACTCGTGGAAAACTACCATGAGATCTATCAGAATATAGAGGATCCCTATCCCGATCTCTCGGATGAATTTCATACAAACTGGAAATATTTCCCGCAAACAGGAGGAAAATTCAGTTCAATTCCGTCTGATCTCGACGCCCAGGATGCGGTATCAACTTTCGAGGACAATCCGAATTTCAAAAATTTCCTGAGAACAAGAAGCGATCCTTTCGGACTGTATTCAAATTTCACCAAGGTGATCGGAAAGGATCAGTGGAGGTTCTCCATAGGGGATCAGGAAGATGATGAATGCTGGAACCAGACTGTCTGGAGGGAGGCCAGTCCGCTTGGTTTGACAGACAGCATCGAACCTGTTATGGTTGGAAAGGATGAAATAGGTTCCATTCTGACCTATTCCGGAGGAGAGGTGGCTTTAAAAAGGCTTCTCACGGTTTTGAACAGCCAGGCAGCCAGGATGATCTTTGGCGTGAACTCGGTTGAGGATTCAAGACCGCTTGATCTGGAATCTTTTTCCATAGGTACAAAGGCGGATATGGATTACCCTCTCCTGGGATATCTGGACCCCACACTTTCCGAGAAAGTTTCCTACGGTATGTTTATCTCATCTTCCGACTCCAATATTGAGGTGGGATTGGATATGACAACCGGTCAGCTGGCATACATTCGCCAGACGGTTTGATCTCTCCAGCAGTAGTTCCGAAGGTAATTTGAACCCCGGATCAGTTTGAGATGACATTCGAT
>CAYULA010000052.1:0-22939 GCA_964445525.1 uncultured Thermoplasmatales archaeon
GCTGCTGCACCACCAGGATAGGAAGAGACGACATCGAAGTAGCAAGCCTCCAGGTCGATGTGAACTCTTGCTGGAGACAACTCAGTTATCCCCGAGGTAACTTTTCTGCTATTAATCCCCCTCAGAAATAAGGGTGATTAGTTCGTTAGGCCCTGCTTTCGCATCGTGAACACTTGTGGTGCGTGTTCACGTCAAGCCAGCTTTTGCCCTTACACTCAACGGTAGATTTCTGACCTACCTGAGCTGACCATTGGGCGCCCTTGATATTTTTTTGAGGGCGTGGCGCCCCACCCAAACTGCCCACCTATAGGTGTCCCACCGAAATGGTAAGCCGTACAAATCAGGAAGGGTAGTGTCTCAAAGTTTGACTCCACTCGAACTGGCGTCCGAGTTTCGACGTCTCCTACCTACGCTGCACATCCCGATCCGTACGGCAGCCACAGGCTGCAGTAAAGCTCTACGGGGTCTTCGCTTCCTTTTGGAAGGTACTGGACTGTGCGCCAGTAAGTCATTTTCATTGGATCCGACGCGGGGACAGCGGGACTCTCGTTGGGCCATTCGTGCAAGTCGCCAATTAAGCGACAAGGTATTACGCTACCTTAAGAGGGTCATAGTTACCCCCGCTGTTTACCGGTCCTTCTTACCTTTGAAACGGTGTTTCAGATACCGGCACTGAGCAGGATTCAGCGGCAATACACATCCTTTCGGACTAGCTGCCACCTATGTTTTTATTAAACAGTCGGAGTCCCCTTGTCACTGCGACCAGCTCTTCACGGAGCTGGCACCCCTTATACCGAAGATACAGGGCTAATTTGCCGAGTTCCCTCGCGTCGGTTGGACCAACAAGCCTTGGGCTACTCACCCAGGGGCACCTGTGTCGGATCTCGGTACGGTCTGATTGTACGACCCCACTGGATTTTTCACGGGAACCAGGAGTCAGCCGAAGACGGCGTTACGCCATCCACATCACGTTTTCATCCGCTTCTCGTCATTACAACTCTCCACGGACTTTCTCCGCTTGAACAGGCTGGTGAACCTGCTCGGCATATCCCGATCCGTTTCCAGGGGCAAAATACAGTCAGGTACAGGAATATTAACCTGTTTCCCTTTCGGCGTTCCCGATTAAGGTAAACCTTAGGACCGACTAACCCTCGACTGAAGATCATTGTCGAGGAACCCTAGCCCCTCCGGCTGAACGGATTCTCACCGTTCTTTGCTACTACTTGTACCAGGATTCTTATTCGAACGCGGTCCACAGGACCTCACGGCCCTGCTTCTACCCACGCACGACACCTCCCTACCATATATTCTTGCGAATATCCGATGTATCGGTGGTCAACTTAGCCCCGTCCATTTTCAATGCCCATGATCTCGACTAGTGATCTGTTACGAACTCTTTAAAGGGTGGCTGCTTCTAAGCCCACCTTCCAGTTGTCTTAGACCATGGACCCTTTTTGCCCTTCACACTTAGTTGACACTTTGGGACCTTAACACCGGGCCGGGTTGTTCCCCTTTCGAACATCAACCTTACGCCAGATGCTCTCACTCCCAGTATCTACGACGTCCGCGCATTCGGAGTTCATTAGGATGCCGAGGAATTTCTTCCCCTAAACACCCATATGGTGCTCTACAACACGGACCATCTCCACTGAGGCTATCCTGCGAGATATTTCGGGAGGAACCAGCTATTGCCCGCCTAGATTGGCCTTTCACCCCTATGCCCAGGTCATCCGAGTGATTTGCACATCAACAACGGTTCGGACCTCCACCCGAGTTTCCTCAGGCTTCATCCTGCCCAGGTATAGATCGACGGGCTTCGGGTATCCCTCCAACGACTCCGGGCGAGCGCACCCTGCCCCTCGTAAACTGCGGGCTATCGGTTTCCCTTCGGCTTCGTGGATGAACCACTTAACCTCGCCGTTGAACGGAACTCCCTGGCTCGTTTTTCGAGACGAACGATAAGACGGCGGTTTCCCTTTCCCGCCTTATCAGTCTGTAACCGTTTGATTTCAGGGTCTTTGCACCTCCCGTCAAGGGTACTTTTCAGCTTTCACTCACGCTACTAGTACACTATCGGTCTCGGGACGTATTTAGGGTTGGATGTTTCTGGCACCCATATTCCCGCACGAGTTCCAACGTACGGTACTCTAGGATCCCGGAAATCATCTTTCTCACTTATCCTTACGGGGCTTTCACCCTCTATGGCGCGGAGTTCCAAACCGACTTCTGGTTGGTGAGTTAAGATGTAACCGGGCCGCTCCACATCTCCCACATGTTTCCATGAGGGATTCGGTTTGCCCTGTGCCGCTTTCGATCGCCTTTACTAACGGCATCTCAATTGATTTCTTTTCCTCCGGGTACTAAGATGTTTCAATTCCCCGGGTTCCCCACCCCTAATGGGGTTGGCTAACGCCAGGAAGTCCCATTCGGCAATCAAGGGATTAAAGGCTCCATGTGCCTACCCCTCGCATATCGCAACTTGGTACGACCTTCATCGGCGCCCGAGCCAAGCCATCCACCAAACGGCGTAGTAACCGCAAGACTACCGGCTCAACAAACGTCCAGGATGCATATGATCGAGATCATTGGTGTCATAGCCAAACAGGCTCCACCTACTACCTTCCCCCGCGACATTACATTCCCTCGCGGGGTGCACCATTTTACCCAATGAGCAAACGGCCAGAAGGACCGATATCACCCATGGGGGAAGGGGAGTAAGAAGCATCCTGTATATAATACTTCCCGTACCAGTAGGTATCCGATTCGGTCCTTATAAAGTTGTTTGATGACAGCCTCTGAAACCGACTCAAGGTAATAGTTCCTTATATATGATAAGAGCCCTTTCCGCCGGCTGAAAGGTGATTCGATGCCAGAGTTCCACAGGCCCAGGGGAACCCGGGATTTCACCCCGGAGGAGATGAGATTCAGGAGATGGGCCGAAAAAAGAATGAGGGACGCGATAGCCTCAATAGGATATCAGGAAATATCCACTCCCACATTCGAGAATACCGATCTCTTCGTTGCAAAATCCGGCAAACAGGTCCTGGAGCAGATATACGAATTTCAGGACAAAGGCGGGAGAAGCCTTTCCCTAAGGCCGGAACTGACAGCCCCTGTCATGAGGTTCTATCACTCGGACCTGAGGAATTATCCCAAACCGCTCAGGATCTCTTATTTCGGCAACTGTTTCAGATACGAGAGGCCCCAGAAGGGAAGGTACAGGGAATTCTGGCAGATGGGGCTTGAATATATTGGTAAGAGAACCCCTCTGGCCCTTGCAGAGGTTGTGGATGCGGCGGTCTCCTCCCTCGAAGCGGTGGGCTTAAAAGAATTTGTTGTAAGAGTGGGCCATGTCGCTTTGCTATCGTCAATCCTGAAGGGTTACGGTGCGGACCCGGACAAGGACAGGGACCTGATGATCTCGATCGACAAGAAAGATGAGGATGGGATAAGATCATACATTGAGGAAAGTTTCGAAAGCGATCCGGAAGACCTCATACGGCTGGTGACCACAACTTATGGTCCGGATGAATACCGCGAGGTACTCAGTAAATTGAGAGCTGAACATACCGGAATAGAAGATAAGGTCGATGAGCTCGGCCGGGTCATGGAATTTCTGAAGGATTCAGACGCCGGTATCAGGTTGGATCCTTCGATATCAAGGGGCCTCGATTATTATGATGGAATGGTCTTCGAGATAGACGCCTCTAACCTGGGTGCCGAGAAACAGATATGCGGTGGAGGGGCCTATTCTCTGTCATCCGTGTTTGGCTCCGAGGTTGAGGGTATCGGATTCGGCCTGGGATTCGACAGGATCCTTGTTGCTTTGGAAGAGGACAAACCTCCAAGAGCCGAAAAGGGGAGGGTCTATCTCATTGCCATGGGTGAGGAAGCCGAAAGAAGGGCCATCTCACTTGCCCGGTCCGTTAGGTCATACGGATTGGTCTGCATCGTGGAGACCTCGGGCAGGGGGTTCAAGAAATCCATCTCATCAGCAGTTTCCGGCGAATGCTCACATCTCCTGGTTCTGGGCGAGGAAGAACTGGAGAGGAAAATGGTATCTGTCAAGAACCTTGAAACCAAGGAACAGATAAAGGTTCCACTGGAGGATCTCGAGGACCATCTGCTTGATATCGTTGAAGAGAAATGATGCTGAAAAATATATCAATGGAAAGGGTGTTTCACTTGTCCGGACAGCTTTATTTAGGTCCAGAAGGGAGATGGTTCCGGTAAATGGGAAAGGTGAAGATGTTGAAATGTTCTTTCTGCGACTCCAATGAGGAGATCGATGAGAACACGCCTATTTGCAGTGAATGCTACGATACTTTCGAGAAGAACCAGATACCATCCTTTGACCTGAAGGAATATTTCTCCGGGGGTCTTGAAAAGAAATTGAAGGAGGTTGATTCCCTTCTGTTCGATCTCCCGGAAAGCTACTTTCTCTGGTATCTGAAAGGACACCTGGAACATGAGCTCGGTGAATCCAAGAAGGCCATGAGATCGATAAACACCTCGATATCCTACAAGCAGGATTTCGGTGACTCCTGGATCCGGATGGGTCTGGTATATTCCGACATGCACAGGGAAACCGATGCCAGGGAGAATTTTAAAAAAGGGTTGGACTACGAATTGATCGTTCCTTCTAACCTGGTGGATGCGGGAGCCTCTCTCCAGGCCTCCGACCAGCCCAAGCTTGCAGCCAAGGTTCTGGAAAAGGCTCTGGAACTCGTTCCGGACGATGACAGGGCCATGGTCACCCTCGCTAAGGTTCTCGTTCAAACGGGAGAGCTTCAAGGCGCCAAACTATTGATGGACAAGGCCCTGGATCTGTATCCCCACAATGAAGAGGTATTGAGAAGCATGGCCCAGGTGATGATGAGAATGGGTGATCTGGATTCTGCAATGGAGATGTACAGCAGGATCCTTGACCAGCATCCAAGGGATTTCGAGGCCCTCCTTGCCAAGGGGGAGATACACCTGAAACTCGGAGAGCTGAGCCAATCCCTGAAATCCTACAAGGCCGTTAGAGACCTTGATCTCCATATTTCCTGGCCGGGAATATTCCGGTTTCTCATATCATCACTGAAGAATATGCTCAATCTCAACCAGAACCAGCCATCTTACAGGGATGACCTCAAGAAGGAATATGAAAATATCAACCTCTTCCTGGAGGAGCTGGATGCCAAGGTCGAGACCGCAAAGGGACCGGGGATGCTGGAAGAGATCGAGAGCCTTATCAAGGTGATCGAGAACCTGAGGCTGAACCTCAAGGAACAGCTGGTGCAGTTCGGTGATCTTCTGAAGAAGTACAAGGTGGAAGATTCCTTTCACAAACATCTCCGCTCGAAGGTCCTGGACCTTCACAATTACATCGATCAGATGAGATATTTCGACGGAAAACAGATCTCGTTGGAACTATCGCCGTTCCTTTCGGACCTGAAGTCAATGGACACCAGGACAGAATCCAGGTTGAAGCAGGATATTGAAAAAAGATTCAAGGAACTTGATGAGGTGGGCCTGAAAAACGATGAACTGCTGGCGAAAATGGATGAGATAAAGAAGCTGGAGAGCAAGGGGAACGTGGAGGGAGCCACCTTCATGCTCAAGGAGATACAGATAGCCCTGGAGGAATACTGGAACGACACCGGGAGGCAGTATTTCAACAACAAGCTGAAAGAAATGGAGGAACTACTCGCCAAGGGAAAGGACCAATTCGATACCGCCAGGCTCGAGAGGAAGCTCAAGGTCTTCAAGGAAAAATTCAATCATGGCCCAAAAGCCGTACTTGACAGTTATCTCGATTTTGCAAAGGCCTATTCGGAGGATTCCGAGAACTACTACAAAAGAGAGGTCGAGAACCTGATAAAGGAGATTGGATACAAGATAACGATCCTTGATAAGGAATCCAAGGACACAAAAGAACCCAAAAGGTCCCTTGCCAAGATAGAGAACAGATTGAATGACGGAGAAAAGGCCATCAATGTTCACGGGGAACTTCAGGAGATCCTATCCAGGGTCTCGGAACAGGAGATCAGGCAGAAAATTTCGGAGATAAGGGAGAAGCTGATGGGTCTTGACAAGCTTCTTGGAGATGTTGATGCCCTGGGAATGGATACGGAGATTGCCAAGAATGTCGAACCTGTGAGAAGGGTGATAGAGAGATCCCTGAAGAACGAGAACTACCGGCTGGCGGACATACTTACCGGTGAAGTATACGAGAACGTGGAAAAACTTCTCAGGGAGAACTACATAGACGATCTCAAGGAGTCCATGTATGATTCCCTGGGTGAGATAGAGAGATTCAGAAAGCTCTCTGTAATGGATGAGGAATGGGACGATCTCATCGATGAGACAAAAGGTGTGCTGGAGGAAGAGGACCCGCCGGGTCCGCTCGTTCCCGTGGTAACCTCCCTGGCCAAAATCCAGACCAGCATACAGGACTTCTTCGTCGAGAGGCTCCCGGATGAAATCGATGCCAGATTGGAGTTGCTCTACACTCTATTGGAGGAGGGGACGGATTACGGTTTCGACCTGAAATGGGATGAAAAGGTCCTTCAGGACCTTAAGACAAGGGCAGAAGAAATATCCTCACTTGAGATACTGGAAGAAGCAGTCTCTCTTGAAGCGGAGCTGGAAAGGAAAATTAGGGATCTTCTATCGACAAGGGTCAAGGAGATCAATGAACAGGTCCGGAATGAGGTAGAGGATTTGACCGAGAGGGGAGCCACTCAAAAAGAGCTGATGGAGATCCTCTCCTACGCCAACAGGGCCGAAGTCCTACTCGAAAGCAACAGCGAGAGGGACGCATTCGGATCCATCACCCTTGCCCTGGAAGATATTGAAAAACTCAAAGCCTCACTGGCAGAGAGAACGGTGGAGATCGACCTTGCGAAAATCAAGGAGATCATCAATGCAATAACCGAGCTTCAACTTGACCCAGGCAATATCGAAGAGGAATTCAAAACCCTTTCAAATGCCGATAAATTGGAAATGCCCGATAGAATGAACAGAGTCAAGGAACTCAAGGACCGGGCTCTGGAGATTTTCAACACCGGTGTTCTTTCCATCTTCGATCATTTCGACGGCACCGTAAACGGCATAATCGAAGAAGCCGCGGATGTTCTCGAAAAGGAAGAGGTGGATTCCCTCAACGAGAGCATGACAAAACTCGAAAAGGCCATCAGGAAAGGGGACATTCCCACGATACTGCAGAGAATAATGGAGACGGACGATTATCTCAGAAAGAAGGAAGCCTCTGCCAGGAAAAAAGCGCTTCTTTCGAGATGTTCCACGGTAATAGATAACGGAAAATCCATTGACGATGACAGGGCCAGAAGCATAGTCGGGGAAGCCGAGGAACTCTTCAAGAGGATCAGGCAGGACAAGATCAAGGATGCAGAAACGGACATCGAGAGACTGGGCAATGAGATCTCCCAATTGAGATCACTTCTCCACATACAGGATATAGAAAACATGCTCTCGGAGATAGGGGAGCTCGACGAGGTCTCCAGTGAGATATTCAAGGAGATCGAAGGTGAGATTTTCCAAGAAAGGATCGACTCTATCGGGAAGATGATCAAGAAACTGATCGATGGAACATCGGCCCTGTATGACTCCCCGGACGCCGATACGGTCGAGATAATGAGGAAGACCCTCAAAACAGCCAGGAGTGAAATTGAATATCTCGAGAACTCCTGGAGGGCGGAAAAGAGGGTGCAATCACTGATTGAGATGGGTTTGTATGAGATTGATATCAAGGACCGTCTTCTTTCAAATGATCTGAAATCCCTGAAGGAACTCAAGGAAAAAGGTGACCATGCCAAGTTCTTCAGGGTATGGGAGAGAATAGAGGGACAGATGGAAAGGATCAGAAGGTTGGTCACAACCGGCGGAAGAGAGGTCGTGATGGAAGAAGACAAGGGAATGGAGATACTCGTAAGGGGAAAGGGAAAGAAAAGATCGGAGCTGAGCCAGGGTCCCGGAAAGAAGGGAGGAATGCTTGGGATACAGAAACTGGCCAAGGACATGGCTGCAAAGAGGAAGCTCCTTGAAGGGGTCAAGAAACCGGAAGCCGTATCCGAACCGACGCCCGAAATTGTTGAGGATGTCCGACCTGCAGCGGAAGAGTCTCCAACCATTGAGGATAGTGAGACAGAAGCCGAAATCGAAGCCGAGAAAATACCAAAAGACCCAAAAGAGGTTCGATCAGCCACCGAAAAACCGGAAACAGAGGAGCATCCCATGGATAAGGAAGGTGAGACCCCTCGGAAAACCGAGGAAGAGCCTCCTTCAAGATCCGAAGAGAAAAAAGAAAAAACGGATCAGGAAGAAGACATCGCTGGAATCGCAAGGCTCATTGCGGGTGACAGGATAAGAAAGCTGGAAAAAGGCGGATCCACATCTCTTGAGCAAAAGGAAAAAATCGAGAAAGAATCCCTTCCGTGGGGCAAGGACAAGACCATGGATGTCAAAGGTCTAAACGGAATGGTGGACGAGATGATGGACATGGAGGTTCAGCCCCAGACATCCACTCCCATGAAAAATGCAGAAAGGGCAAAAGAGAAGCTCGAATCATTTTACTCCAAGCTGCCGGCCAATCTAAAATTGGATGAATCAATGGCACTCTATGCGAGAGGAATCTCCCACATGCAAAATGGAGACAATGTGGGGGCTCTCAGACAGTTCAGGCTTGCCATATCATCCGCGGTCAAGATGACCCGACTTCATACGGAGATAACAAAGGCCATTTCCAGCCTTGACAGGGAGCTCTCCACGAGGAGAAAGAGAGGGGAACCAAATCCCAAGGGCGAAAAGCTCTACATCAGGGCCGAGGTAGCCCTGAAGGCGGGAAACCTTGCAGAATGCGCAACCCTGATCAAGGAAATGAAATCAGAGATCTTTTCCTGAAAGGTTAGCTTTTCATTCGTATCTCAGCGCTTCGGCGGGTGCAACCTTTGTTGCCATTCTCGATGGTGGTATGCAGGAAAGGAGTGCAAATCCAAGGGCTATGGCACCGATTATCAATATACGGCTCCATGGTATCCCGAAAATCGGAAGGTCCGCACTTGCCTCGTCCCTCCAGAGGTTCCATCCCATTACTATTCCCATTGCGGAACCTACGAATATTCCGGATGAGGCAATGAAGGTTGCCTCCCCGAGGAATGATACAAGCACCGCCCTTCTCTTGAAGCCTATGGCCCTCATCATTCCTATCTCGTGCCTCCTCTCGTAAACGGACCTCAGGGTCACTATGGAGAGTCCCACTATACCTATTATCAGCCCCAATGAGAGATAGGAGTTAAAAAGGTCAAAGAACGAGTTCTGTATGGACAGTATCTCCCTTACCACCTCCTTGATCTCTATTGTTATGAAACCGTAGGTTATCAGTGATTTCCGGAGACCGTCGGATACATCGCCGATATCCGATCCCTCGGCAACCTGGATCATATGGAGATTTTTCTGGGTGGTATTGTAGATATCCGCCGCAAGATCGGTATTGGTGAATATCCCGGTTAAAACGAACTGATCGGTTATGGCGGCTATCCTCTTTTCCACGGATGTTCCGTTTTCCAGTTCTATCTTCAAAACATCCCCTGCTTCCCTGCCGAGACCTGGCGGTCCGAACTGATTCTCGCCTATGCTGGAATCCACTATGATAAGGTCCGGTTCTTTCAGTATGGACCAGACATCCTCATCCTCTCTGCCTGTTATCCCTCTGGATTCCAGAAGATCCCAGTCAACGTCGTTGAACCCGTATGTGTTGTGTATTTTGAACTCATCCGTAACCCCCACAACACGGTAGGGTATCTCGATGGAATTTCCGAAAGGGAGCGACAGATTGATTGCGGCAAATCCGATGGAGAGGGATGTCGTCCTGTCCCAGTCCAGCAAGGAGGAGTTCTCCTCGCCCCATCTCTCTTCAACTGTGCCTTCTAGATCGGGGATCTGTCTTGAGTTGGAGATCCCGATAATATCGTATCCGCCACCCACGCTTCTCTCGAATTCGTCTATGTTGACGTTGAAAATATGAACGAACATCGAGGTGCCGGTAACGGTGAAGATAATCAAGGCGAACATGAAGATGGTAACACCGGTTCTGAACCTCTTTTTCATCGGGTAGGATATCGCCATCTTTATAGGCGCATGGGTGACCCCGAAAAGCCTGAAGATATTGGTAATGATGAAGAGAATAACGTCAGTGTTCCAGACTATCAGCATCACACCTGCAGTGACCATGAACAACCCCAGAAAGAGAAATATCTCAAGCCCTGTCTCGTAATTGTCGAAGAGGGGATTGTCGATCGACCACTGGAGCAGGACCAGGACCGAGGCTATGGTGTATACCGCTCTGTCCGGAAGATAATGTCTGACAATCAGGGCACCCCCTACGATCATGAGGGTAATCCCGACCTGGACGGGAGTGGTATTCTGGATCCATATTCCCCATATGAGAACGGACAGGCCCGCCGCCATGAACAGTCCGCCCCAGATAATTAGACGATCAAGTAGGAAATCCAGGACCCTTGCTATCATGCACAGAAGGTCCGTCCCCTTTGCGGTGCAGGACCTTGAAAGGTCCCTGATGAATTTCTGGGGAGCTGTGTGGACCTTTGGTGGCGGTATGCTCTTTATTGCTGAAACTATGTTGAGATTGGCTATTCTCTGGGTTATGGCCCAGGTGGTTCCCAGGGTTATTGAAAAACCCGCGGAAAATGATACGAGCAGGGTAGTTGGGACCACCGAGAAATACGGCAGGATGTTAATTTCCATATCCGAAAAGGATGCTATCAACTCTTCCAGAATGATCATTATTCCGAATGCCGCTGCCACTCCTGCGATCACGCCCACCAATGATGAAAGAAATGAGTAGGAGGCTCCCTCGAATAGATATGTTGCTCTCAAGTGGGATCTCCTGAGACCTATGGCCCGGGATATTCCCATCTCCTCCCTCCTCTCCTCCGACAGCATCACGAATATGTTTATTATCAGGGTGATCCCGGCGATTATGGAGAATGCGGCAAGGGTCACGAAGAGTTTGATGAATGTATCTATACCCTCCATTGCCTGATCCACACCGCTGTCCTTGTCAAACACCACGCTGGGCACCCTTCCCGAACCTGGAGGTATCTCGAGGTCTTCCAGCGCATTGTTTATTCTCGGGACAACCTTGTCGCAGAGTTCGCCCCCTTCCACCCGGTCTCCCTCGTTTGAGATGTAAAGGGTGTTGTAGTATCCTCCTTCCCAGTTGCCGGGACCTACGTCACCTGTAGCGTTGGGATCGGTTATGTTCAGGAGCTCGTAGGAGGTTCCGAAGGAGACGTACATGTTCTCTCCTCCGAAAAGCTGGGCCCTTCCTTCCTGTTCCAGGATCCCTTTGAGTTCAAGTTTCAATTCCTTTTCACCTGAGGAGACGTTGAGAACATCACCGATCTCGGCATTTACAAGATCGGCAGCCTCCTCCGTCATGTAAACCTCACCGGGCCCGGGAGGGCCAGGATTCCTTCCGCCGGAGATCAGTTCTCCGAAGGCTCCCGTTGTCTCCGGGGAAAATGAACGTGACGTTACCACCGGCTCAACAAGGGAGGTTCTCGGATTGCTCAAGGAAACCTCCAGGTCAATCTCGAACGAGATACCGTCTATAAGGTCATCGGAATCCCTTATGGACAGTATCCTCTCCTCCATTTCGGATGCTGTCTCTCCGTCGATCAAGGTCCTGTTTCCCGAGGACTCCCTGATGTAGATTACCTCGTCCACATTGTGATAGTTCTCGTATATCAGGGACTCCACCAGCGTGGTCATTGTGTCCCCTATTACAAGTGAGGAAGTGATTATGGAGGTCCCCACCATGAAACCGATTATTGCTATCAGGGAATCTCCCTTGTGCCTCACAAGGTTCCTTAGTCCAAGCCTTGCCATGAGGGGGTTTATGGAACCCTTTATAACAAGGGAAAGAGCTATCAAGACAAGGAACAGAATCAGGAGGGGCACTGCCAGATGCCTCCGGTCCTGGGGCCCATATATGCCAAAGGCTGCGGAACCCAGGGTTCCGATTATGAAAATAAGGATCAGGACCTCTGTTATCCTTTCGCCCGATGCTCTGATCAATGACATGGAGATTCCCGCAAACGGCATGTTTTAGAGTGTATGAATACCGCTTTCGGGATTGTTAACAATAACAATAACTTATGGTTAACGGAGGATATGTATGGATGAACCTCGAATCATCCTTCCGCGTCGCCTATTTTCTTGGAGAGGATCTCGATGATCTCTTCAAGATCATAGACCCCGGTGAACTTGAGCTCCTCGTTGGAGATCGTCTTGGGCATGTCCAGGACCCTATATTTTTCGGCAACCTCCGGGAACTGGATTAGATCCACAAATGCGCATTCCACCTTCTCGTTGACGAATGAAAGCCTCAATATGTTATCGAGGTATCTCTCCAGGTCCGGAACCGAGGGAGTGCAGAGGACCTGAAGCTTGTTCTCCTCCAGGGAATCTATCTTCTCCCTGACCTCTTCCCCCAGGCCGGAATCCCCGGTGGAGAACATCTCGATCGTGTCTATTAAGGCGGTGAAGGTCTTGTTGGTTGGGACACCGTAAAACCTGATTCCGTGGTCGTTGCTGTCCTTGTCCAGGAGAACAAGCGCTGGAAACATGTCAACATCGTGGATTATATCCTCGTCTGTCTCCATCTCCACCATGTCCTTGTGGGAAAGGAGATCGCTCATTGAGCATATCTCCTCAAGCGCCGCCATGAAATCATCGAAATGCTCCTCCTTGCCCTCGGGTTTGTGGAGAAGTATCGTTACCTGGCCCTCTAGCGACTCGAACTTCTTTTCTATAGCCGACCTGTCCTCGCTGGAAAGTCCTGCCATCTGTGAACCTCCGATGTCATCGTTTGAAGGTGACAAGGTATAAAGATATTATCATGAAGGCGATGGACTGCCAAATTGCTATATGTTCAGAAGGAAACGCCCCTTTTCCAGCACGGTTACGCCGTCTATCTCCAGAGTGGGGGCCTTAAGCATTCCATCATTGTGCATGTCGCACCGGACCTCCCCCCCGAATGTGGTGTTGTCCCCGAATCCAACGTGGACCGTTCCTTTCGCCTTCTGATCCTCGAGCATATTCCCCGAAACCCTGGCCCGGGGATTCATTCCGATCCCGAGCTCGCAGATGGTCCTGCCGCATTTGGACCTCTTGAGCAGATCGACTACCTCGGAGGGGGCCTCGATGTTTTCAGCCACACCTTTGCTGATATCCATCGTTATCTCTCCCTCGATACGGGGCAGGAAAACCCCGTCAATTACGAGCTTTCCGTTGATCGAGGATTCGATGGGGGCAATGAAAACCTTGCCTGCCGGAAGATTGGTGATCATGCCCCTCTTGTTGCAGAGACCGTTATCATCCAGTATCCAGTTTCTGTTCTCTATGGAGGCGGTGAGATCCGTACCTTCCTCGGTGGTCAGTCTGATCTCCTTTGATCTCTGGAACTTCCTGCCGAACTTCTTGATCGATTTTGCTATCCTGGGATAGTCGGCATCCAGTCCGCCTTCCCTGAGCATTTCCATCGTTATACCCGGCATCGTTACTATCCTGGCACCCCTTGCAAGCGCCGCTCTTGTGGCGTTGGTATAGGTAAGAGAATATGTTGTCGGAGCGATAATAACATCGGCGTGTATCATTGCATCCGCCACAATATTGGGGGGCTCCATGCCGTGATGATCTGTGATGGGCATCTCTATCAGGAGAGGGGTCATGGTAACTTTTTCGGAGGCGTCAAAGAAGGTCTGCCCTATGGGAAGTGTGTTCCTGTCGCACAGGACAAGTACCCTGTCCGATCTCTTTATGGCCAGGCAGTTCTTCAAAGTAAGCTCCGCTTTTTTTATGCTCTTCATATCTTCCCCTCTCTCCAGGGTGGTGGGATGCACAGGCGATGGCCTGGCGGGCGGCCCAACCGGTTTGTATTTTGGGGTACCTGCCAAATGAGGTACGATAGTGAAAGGGACTTATACCCTATGCACCCCGTACAACTAAAAATCGATGTCTATAAGTTTTTTTTGGAACAGGTGTCTGTTTCGATTACCAACCGCGTCCCTGAAGCTGTTTCTCAAGGGGGATATCCGAAGCGGTTATCCCGCTCATGGGATCGCCTATGCCCTTTGAAACCTCGGCCAGGACCGAAGAATCGTCGAAATGGGTTGTTGCCTCCACGATGGCCTTGGCCATCATCTCAGGCTTCTTTGACTTGAATATTCCCGAACCCACGAAAACGCCGTCAACTCCAAGCTGCATCATGAGACCCGCATCCGCGGGAGTTGCTATGCCCCCTGCTGCAAAATTCACCACGGGAAGCCTCTGAAGCTTTGCGACCTCCGCGACAAGTTCGGGGGGTGCCTCTATCTCCCTTGCAACCTGGAAGAGCTCCTGGTCTGTCTTCTCCTTCAGGGATCTTACCATTCCCATGATGGCGTGCTGATGCCTTACCGCTTCGATGACATCGCCGGTACCGGCCTCCCCCTTTGTCCTTATCATGGCGGCCCCCTCATGAATTCTCCTGAGAGCCTCCCCCAGGTCCCTCGCTCCGCATACAAAGGGTACCTTGAAATCCCTTTTATCAATATGGTAATGAGGATCGGCAGGTGTGAGCACCTCGGATTCGTCTATCATGTCAACTCCCAAAGATTCCAGTATCTGGGCTTCCACGAAATGTCCGATCCTTGCCTTTGCCATGACCGGTATGGAAACGGTATCTATGATCTCGAGTATCTTTCTGGGATCCGCCATTCTCGCCACTCCGCCCTGGGCTCTGATGTCGGCAGGAACCCTCTCCAGTGCCATTACCGCAACGGCGCCGGCATCTTCCGCAATGTGAGCCTGGGTGGCGTCTGTGACGTCCATCACCACGCCTCCCTTCTGCATCCTGGCAAAACCCCGCTTCAGCAGGATCGTGCCGTGGCGCATCCTTTCAAGATCGATTTCTCTTGACATTCCATCGCCTCGGGTTGCTACCCATAAACAAGGCCGTATTTGAGCTTTGCCAGTGAAATGTGATATCCATAGATATCAAATATGGATCCGTCTCCTTAACCCCGGATGGTCTATCCTTACTGCCACATCTGCAAGGGAACGAAGGATATGTGCGGTCTTGGAAGATGCCCCCTTCTTGACGAGGTGAGGTCGAAGGTCCGTTCCATCGAAGCATCCGGGTCCACCGTGGAAGGACCATCTCCTCCATCGGTTTTCATAGGCAGTTCGGGATATCCGAGGCTTACCATAGGTCCCCTGGCCTCTCCGGTCCCCATTCCGGCACCGGAGAGGCTGGAAAGGTCGGAGTTCCTGTTTGACAGGACCATATCGGATATCTATTCTGTACGGTCCTCCCTGATTCGAGGGAGATACAAGGTAGGCGTCAAGGCTGCGAGAGAGCCCGGGATACCGGGCTCCGGATCCCTTTCCAAGCTGGAAAAAACCATTCCGGTAAGGGGTAGGAAGATCCTCTCATCGGTACAGGAGCTTGCTCTATCTGTCAGATCCCTTGACACCGAGATGAAGCTGACAAGAAAGCTCGAGAAGACGGTACCCGTATCCGTTGATGCCATTTCAATGCCCATGGGCCCCTCGGTCGATCTGAGGTCCCTGAATCTCCACGGTAATCCCGACGTACCCAATCCCGTGGAGAGGGGTGCTTCGGATACCGATGCGGATGCCTCCACGATAATGGGAGAGCTCTACGGCAATGGTATCGGGATCGACCACCTCGTCAGGCTGCTTTCGGTTGGATTGCTCGGGGAGGGAAAGAGAAGGAAAATAGTCCCCACGAGATGGTCGATCACCGCGGTGGATGATATTCTATCCTTGAAGAAACGGGAAAAGGTCATGGATCTCCCCGAACTGGACAGATACCTTCTCTATTCCGGGAGCCGATTCGGAAACCATTTCCTGATAGCGATTTTTCCGCCTCCTTTCAGATTCGAGATGCTGGAACAGTGGCAGAAGGGTTCCCTTTGGGGAGGCGGAAGTGTTGTAATAGATAATGAAGGGCCCAGAGGCAGGAAGGATTACGCATCCAGGATAACCGGTGCCTACTATGCCGCGAGGCTTTCCGTACTCGAACATCTGGAAAAAATGGGAAGGTGCGGGGGAGCCTCGGTTATCAGATGGATCACGGAGGATTACTGGGCTCCACTTGGGGTGTGGGTTATCAGGGAGACGGTTAAGAGAGCTCTCCGGGAGGCTCCCCTGGAGTTCGAGAGCATGGGTGATCTGATCGAAGGGGCTGACCGAAGATGTGACATGAAGGGTTGGAAAGAGAAGACGGTCCATCTGTCAGGAAAGGAGGATACCTCACTGGATTCCTTCCTTTAATGAATCAAACTTATTATCTATCCTCAGCAGGGCTTCCTTCAATATTTCGTAATCTGCCGCGAGGGAGATCCTGAAACCTCCCTCCTGATGGAAGAATTCCCCGGGAATTACCCTGATATCTTTTTCCTTGTAGAGCATCTCGCAGAGGTCCGCCGACTGCATGTGGTGATCGTAAAGCAGAAAACCCACTGCGCATCCGTCAGGCGAGGACCAGCTGACATCATCCCTTCCCGCCGCCCACTGGGAAACAAGTTTTTCGTTCTCCCTGATCGATGCGAAATTGGGTGGTAGTACCTTATGGGCATTCTTCAGGACATTCAGGACCATGTCGTTGGCCATGTGATTGACCATGGGGGTCGAGTAGATCTTGAGCCTCCTTGCCCTGTTGATAATTCTCTTCGGGCCCACAAGCCATCCTCCCATGAGTGTCCCGGCCCCGTATACCTTTGTGACCGAGGATGTGGCTATTGCCTTGTCATATACATCCGCAAGCGAGGGGAGGACCCTTATGCATTCCTCATCAGTGAAATTCATTGCGAAATCCCTGTATACCTCATCGGAAAGAGCGTAGACGCCGTGACTGTCCAGTATTGATGATATTGCTTTTAGCTCCGGTTCAAGCAACGCTTTTCCGGTGGGATTGTTGAGGTTCTGCATGACGAACAGATCGCATCCCGAAGAGAGCTTCTCATCCAGTTCCTGCAGGTCGAACCGGTAGTCGGGAGGCCTCCTCTTTATTGTAGAAACCTCGGCACCCAAGGCTTTGGGAATCTCGATCAGAGGCGTGTAGACAGGTTTCTCGATGAGGACCTTCGATCCCCTCCTGATGGTGGCAAGATAGGCGAGCCAGTTGGCCTCGGAACAGCCATTGGTGAGTACTATCCTGTCCGGTTCGGTGTCGTATATGCCTGATAGATATTCTCTGAGTTCCGGCCTGCCAAGGGGGGATGAGGCCCGCATCAGGGAGAGATCGGTGCACTCTGAAATCACCCCCTTCCAATCCGGTTTTATATTTGACCAGGCGAGGTCGTATTCCGGCGGAGGTCTGTTGTTTATCCATTCCACATGTCTGAAGATTGGAAAATCTAGATACAATGGATCACCCTTTTCGGACCAACAAGGTGATAAATGGATATATACATTAACAAACCGCCGAAAGGCAGGGGGACGGATAGCTGAAAGGGGCAGTGAAAAGACGGGATCTCATAACAGCTGTGAAGGTCCCCGGGAACCACTCCATATTCCATTACGGGGTCCTTATGATAACGGTCCTGATCCTTCTACAGTCCTTCAAGGAGACCGTATCCTCGATATATTACTACAATCTGGTGGAACTCGGTCTCACTCCCTGGATACTGGCATTACTGATCTTTCTTGCACCGCTTCTGACAGGTCCCCTTGCTTTGAAATTGAAATGGAGGAACACCTATCTGCTGCTGGGTGCCGTCATGGCATCAAGCAGACTCCCGATGGGTTTGGGTCTTGAACAACCGTACCATCTGTTCTTTTCCCTGGCAGCTCTGGCATCATCTTCCACCATGCTGTCGATCTTCTTTGCACTTCAAAGAAGGGAGAGAAAGCTCGATCCCGATGTTTTCTCATCCCAGTCCATGACCGTCTCATTCGTGGTGGCGCTAATGATAATGGTCTCATTAAGGGTCGCCGGTTCCGGTCTGGACATTTCCATCGTGCCCAAAGCCGCAGGATTCCTTCTCTCACCTGCCCTTTCCGGAATCATCTCTCTGGGCATGGGGGCTATGATATACTGTCAGAGAAGGAGCTGCCTTCTGGATGATACCAGGGAATCCGACGAGGAACCGGGGTATTCGATAACAGGAGGAGCATCTGATTCATGGATGCCTGCAATAGGTCTCGGAGCTTTCGTATTCGTTTCGACAACTGTCATAACCGATCCCCATCTTATAACCGGATGGACGGGAGAGGATTTCACAACCGCATCCTCCTTCACGGTCATCTCCATGGGTCTGTTCTCGTTTTCATTGATTTCGGGCATGTCCTGGCTTATGGCCCTGAGAAGGGGGTTTTCAAATCCCTGGGGAGCTCTTCTCGGAAATGCCATTCTGATCGGGGGAGCTTTCAACATATTCTACCTCGGGATCAACCTCGGAGTGATACCACTGGCATTCACCTGGATAGCACTGGTGGACCTGTGGTTGATACTGGATGCCATGTCCGATTATAAGCCATTTTCCGGGGAGCCAATGGAGATCGAGAGAGAGGACGGAACAAGGAGGACCATCGGATTCTCCTCGGTTAAGAAGAAGAGGAGGTCACCGGCTCATTTCGGTGTTATCGTAACCATCGGTCTGGGCCTTGCTTTTGTACTTGTCCTCCTGGTAGCATATTCTCTCAACTGGTCCTTTTTACCTCTGGGAAGTATGTTCAAGGGCGGCATTACCGTGATTATGATGCTCTCCGTGGTCCTTCTCGCGGTGGGAGGTTTCACCTGCTCCAAGGGAAGCGCCGAGGAGCCCGCATCCAACCTCCAGAAGAGATTGAAGCTCGGAATGGGTTCGCCTACGGTGGCCGCAGGAGAGGGTTCGGGCCATCTGCACCTCGGTGAGGGAAAACCGACCAGGCTCAGGAACCTCTTCATATCGATGGGATCCGCCACAATGGCCATGATACTGATAACGGGCGGTCTGACCATTGCATTCCATTCTGTAAAGGTAGATGAGACCGAGCTCGAGGCGGGAGATATACTTACAGTGGTGACATACAACATTCATCACGGTTTCGATAATTCCGGGAGGATCGATCCCGTTTTACACCTCGAGGAACTGGAGGGTCTGGATCCCGACATCGTATTCTTGCAGGAAGCAGATTCGCTCAGGATACCCGAGGGGAACTTCGATCCGGGTGCCTACATCGCAAACAAGCTGAAGATGTTCTATTTCAGAGGGGGGGACCCAGGAATGGGAAATCCGGGTACGGGAATTCTATCCCGATTCCCCCTGGATGACCTGGAGATTATCAAACTGAGATCGGATGGGATACAGAGAATAGCTGTAAAATGCACAGCTGACCTCGGGGCCGTTGAGGTGGTCCTGATCAACACCCATTTCGGCCTGGAAGAGGATGAGAGGGAGAAGCAGTTCGAGGACCTCTTCGCCCTAATCGACGAGACCGATAACGGAACCTTGATTGTCGGGGGAGATCTGAATACGGAACCCGACGAGGAGATGATCGGGCCGCTCAATCCGGAGATATTCGGCGGGGATACCGAATTGAACAGGACCTCATATGATCTCAAAAGCGCCTGGCATTCTACAGAGGAGGGAAAAGCCGATCCGGACAGGCCAACATATCCCGCGAAAGGTCTGGATCATGAAAAGAAACATATCGATTACATACTCGTATCCGACGATCTTGAGGTTGTCGAGGCAGGAATAGAACCCGGAGAGGGGGCCTCGGATCACAGACCGGTATGGACGAGGTTGAAGATATAGCAAATGTTTTTGACAGAGGTATCGATTCCCTGACCGGAGGGAGAACTTGGCTAACGAAGATGACCCCGTAGAGAAAATGACAGAGGAAATGATGGAATTCACCAGGGAAATTCTTTCAATCCCCGCAATAGCACCGGAATCCGGAGGCAGCGGGGAGATGCGAAAAGCCGAGCGCATACTGGAGCTTGTCGAGAGATGGGGATTCGATTCCGTAGAGAGGTATGATTCCCCCGATGACAGGGTTCCGGAAGGAAGGAGGCCGAATATTTTGCTCAGGATCAAAGGAGAGGACCCCGAACTTCCCTCTGTCTGGGTCTTCACACACACCGATGTGGTTCCCCCCGGGGACCTGGAGAAGTGGACGGGCGATCCTTATACATTGAGGATAGAGGGAGATAAGATGTTTGCAAGGGGGGTTGAGGACAACGGCCAGGAGCTTGTGTCATCCCTGTTTGCCGCAAAAGCACTGCTTGATTCGGGGACCAGACCCAAGCGAAACATCAATCTGTTTCTGGTTGCCGACGAAGAGGTGGGATCCGCAAAGGGCATGGTCTACCTGATAAACGAACATGAAAACCTTTTCGCTAAGGAGGATCTTTTCATTGTTCCGGATGCGGGAGAGGTTGACGGCTCAATGATAGAGGTTGCGGAGAAATCCATAATGTGGGTCAGGATCAAGACCGTGGGAAAGTCGGTCCATGCTTCGGTGCCCCAGAAAGGAGTGAATGCCAATCTTTCTGCAATGAGGTTCCTCGTTTCCATACATGACGAACTGAACGATATGTACCCCGACGAGGACCTGCTTTATGATTATCCGAGGTCCTCGTTCGTCCCCTCAAAGAGGGAAGCCAATGTCCCCAACGTGAATACCGTTCCAGGGGAGGATGTGAGTTACCTGGATTGCAGGATAATGCCCCACTACAAGGCTGAAGAGGTGCTGGAGTACATCAAAAAGAGGGGCGTGGAGCATTCGAAGGAGCACGGAGTGGAGATGGAGATAGATACATTGCAATATGAACAGGCGGCCCCGCCGACTCCGCCGGACCACCCAGTGGTCAAGATGCTCAGGCTTGCCGTGAGCCAGGTATACGGAGTGGAGGCCACACCCCAGGGCATAGGAGGAGGTACCTGCGCCGCGATCCTGAGGAGAAAAGGATATCCTGCGGCTGTCTGGTCAAAGATGGAGGATTCCGCCCACATGCCGGACGAATTCGCACTGAAGAGCAACTACATCGGGAACACGAAGGTGTTCCTCAAGGTATTCATGATGTGAGCTCCCATATCCCGGAATCGGAAACTAACTGTTCAACGAGAGGTATGTCTCCTTTCACGAATACCAGGGAACTCATCTCCTCTTTGTCGATCCACAGGAGGTCCTGACAGTCGATGGGTTCGGGTTTCCCTTCCAGTATTTCGCATATGTAAAAAAGTAGGACCACGTGCCTGATGTCACCGTCGTTGTCGTAAACATGGGAGAGGACCTCGTAGAGAGGTCCTGTCTCGATCAAGATCCCGAGTTCTTCTTTCAACTCTCTCTTAAGAGCCTCTTCCGGGTGCTCTCCGAAGTCTACCTTCCCTCCGGGGAACTCCCATTTGTCGGGTTCGAATCGGGAATCGGAGTGTCGCTTGGCAACAAGGATCTTCCCGTTTTTCGCAATGATGGCTCCTGTCACGAGCAGAGGACCTTCTGGCATTGTATTGAGGATGGGATCGGGTGATTTATTGATTCCTATTGTGAGAAAATATCTTCCGTGTTGTCCTCTGATTGAAGGGGTTCTTCTCCCGATGTTTCCTCCGGCACATCCTTCTTTTTTCTGCTTAATATAAAAACTGCCACACCCGCTCCGACAAGAAGCAAGATGACCACTATGATTATGATCAATACGATCGGAGATCCTCCATCACCTTCGGATCTCTTCATCATGGTTTCGGATCCTGAAATAGAAGTATCCTCCATAACTTCAATACTGGAGGTCCCTTCCAATTTCCCGTATCCGCTCTTCTCTATCGTCCAGGTAACCTGACCTTCCGGGACAGATACCGAAAAAGAACCATCTGTTCCGGTAGTTGCGGTGTATTGATTTCCACCCGAATCGATGACGGTTACCTTGGCTCCCTGGATGGGGTTGCCGTCCTTGTCCTTGACGATCCCACTCAAGGTCCCGTTGTCAAGAACGGTCACGGTTATCTTGTCACTACCCCTGTTCAGGAACTGATCTGTCACTGTCAATTCTATCTCGTAGGTCCCGGCTTCTTCGAAAGTGAAGGTCACAACATCTCCCTCAAGGACCTGCTCCTCTCCATCGTAATCGAATCTCCACTTGTAATTCGATATCCTTCCGTTGTCAGTTGAAGAGGACCCGTCCAGTGTGACAGTGGTTCCTATCTTCACAGTGAGGTCCTCCCCCGCGGATGCCTTCGGTTTCTTGGTATCCGGGACCTCCACGGTGATTGTGGTTGAATCCGAATTGTTCCATTCATCATAGACCGTGAGGGTGACGTCTATGTATCCCTGTCTCTGCAATGTATGATCCAGATCAGGACCTTCAATTATCATATCCTTATCATCTGTGAAGTTCCAGACATACTTCACTATCCGTCCGTTGTCGGTGGATGATTGTCCGCTCAGTTCCAGAGGATCGCCTTCGATCAATTTTGTACTGCCAGTGATCACGGCTTCGGGAGATATGGTGTCAATAACGGTTACCTCCAATGAATCCGAATGGGAATTCCCCTCCGAATCAGAAACGGTCAGGGTAATTGTGTAGTATCCCGGTATGTTGAAAAGGAACGAGGGATTCTCTCCGGATAATGTCTCGGTCCTTCCACCGTAATCAAAGGTCCAGACATATTCCTCGATTACATCGTTATCCAGACTCCCCGATCCGTCGAAATCGGCAACCTCACCGTTTTCTATCTCGATGTCAGGACCGGGAACCGAAACGGGATCCTCGGTGTCGATCACGGTGACGTAGAAGTAGGAATATCCGAAATTCCCCTCGGAATCGGTTACCTTCAATTGTATCTCGTGTACACCTACCTCGAAGAACCTGAAGGACACATCAGGTCCCTTCAACACTTCTTCTTTCCCTTCATGCTGG
>CAYULA010000053.1:0-22799 GCA_964445525.1 uncultured Thermoplasmatales archaeon
GACACGAGAAAAATTAAATTCGGTTTTTAGCAAATCTGAAACTGCGGAAAGTAGGTTATCATATACTTCATTTTCATTATTTTATCTTTCATTTTGGAGTCGATATCTTTTGAGACGTTTGCAAACTCCTCTGCGATTGTAACCCCATTATCGGTGAATGGAAGCTCGAATATCACATGGCAAATGAAATCATTGTGCCTGGGCTCCCCGGGGGGAATAAGGGAAAGAGGATGTTTTCGATCGTATCTTTCCCAGAGAGATTCAAGGACCTGCCCGTATTTTTCTACTGCAAATTCATGGATCGCCTGGAAAACCTCATCCTCGTTTAACATTTTCATTCAACCTCATCATTTTCTCGAAAATCAATAATTATTCGTCTTCGGGGAATAAATGTGGTTGTTTTTAAAACCTTACCTGCCTTGTGGTATGATATGTTTCCAATATTTTTCCCGGGACCAAATGTAATTTATATCATATTGAAATAAAGGCCCCTGGCAATGAGGTCTGCCTTGAACCGCCGGATCGGCTGATGACTTCTACTCGATTACTATCCGGCAGGTGGTCGAAGGCATGATCGAAAAACAGGTTATCATAAACATTTTGATGGTGTGTTTCGGAGGGTCGATCGGGACTGTTCTGAGATATCTTCTCTCGGGGATTTTCAGAAGCGCTTCATTCCCTTAGGAACCCTTGTTGTGAACCTTACCGGAAGTTTCCTTCTCGGACTTCTCTTCTTTTCCTATGCGTTCACTGGTTCCTTTTCCCATCACTGGAGGTTGTTGCTCGGGATAGGATTGCTTGGATCTTTCACAACCATGAGCACGTTCAGCATCGAGACCTTCAGTCTGATGGAAGACAGGGAACATATCAAAGCCCTGATGAACATAATGCTCAATCTTGCAGGATGTATCCTGGGTGTATACCTTGCAAGGTCTGCGGTGATTATATGGAGGTGAAATGATTGAATTACAGCAGGGCCAACGAAAAAGTCAAGAGCATCGATTATGAACAACTGCCTTTCAGGTTCCTTCTAAGGATTCACATTAGCGAGAAGGATCGAGTGGATGGAAAACCTCTATACAAGGCTCTGATCGATCTTGCTATGGAAATGGAAATGTTCTCCGCAGTGGCGCTCAGGGGAATAATGAGCTACGATAGAATGACAGGTATCCATTCAGTATCTCCCATACGATTGGCACTGGATCTTCCCCTTGTTGTGGAGGTCCTTGATGAAGAGGAAAAAGCGCAGAATTTCGTGAGAGCGATAAATGAACGAAAATGGCTCAAGGAGGCAGGACACATATCCATAGAAAGGATAAAGTATCTTTGAATGAAGAAAAACCGTGTATAATATGAAAATATCATTGATCATATTTATCTATCAGAATTCTTTTTTGTAGCTATGGTTTGGGATCTGTCGAAAACAAAGGTCCTCTTTGTATGCGTGAAGAACAGTGCCCGGTCGCAGATAGCAGAGGAATACCTGAGAAAACTGGGTGGGGATGATTTCATCGTAGAAAGCGCAGGCATAGAGGCCGGTAATCTCGATCCGATCATTGTAGAGGTCATGTCGGAAGAGGGTGTGGACCTATCTGAGAAGCAGACAAATGACATCTGGGACCTGTATAAAAAGGAAAGGGCATACGATTGGGTGATAACCGTATGTGACAAGAAGTGGGAGGAGAGATGTCCGGTCTTTCCTGGAATCTATAAAAGAGACAACTGGGGATTACCCGATCCCGCCACTTTCAAGGGATCCGAAAATGAGAAACTCAGACATTACCGCGAGATCAGGGATATGATCAAGTCCAGGATTCATAGATTCATCGAAGATATCAGATCTGAAAGATAGAGATCCATAAGGTTTCATTCCATGGAGTTGGTTCTTCCCTTTTCATGCAATACCCTCTTATTAAAATCATATGAGAACTTTTTGTTTCAAAACATTTTGAAACCGCAAACTATTTATCCATCAAGGAATTACTGTTTCAAGAAAAGTTGAAACAGAGGTTGATGAAATGGTCAAAGGTATTGCAAGGATCACGGTCCCGATCAGGGAATGGCTCATCGAGAACAAATGGGTAACCATTGCTTTCGTGGCTTCCCTGATAGTTGTCCTCCTATACCTGATCGGAATATTGACCTCACTGAATCCTCCGATCTATGAAAGGTCCATCGAATCAGGGCTGTCGACCCTTGGATCATACCTCAGCGAACATGTGATCACCTGCCTCATCCCGGCATTCTTCATCGCGGGAGGTATTTCCGCATTTGTTTCACAGGGTGCTGTACTGAAGTATTTCAGCGCACAGACAAAGAAATACATCTCGTATAGCATCGCATCGGTTTCCGGAGTGATTCTGGCCGTTTGTTCCTGTACTGTTATCCCATTGTTCACCGGCATTTACAAACGTGGGGCAGGTATAGGACCTTCTACGACCTTTCTCTTTGCAGGACCTGCCATCAACGTTCTGGCAATATTCTACACCGCCAGTGCACTGGGATATGATCTGGGAATTGCCAGGGCAATATCCGCGATCCTGATGTCCGTTGTTATCGGATTGACCATGGCCTTTGTTTTCAGAAAAGAGGAAAAAAGCAACGGTGGAATGATGCTCTTCCAGGAGGATAAAGAGAGACACATCGGTTGGACGATCCTCTTCTTTGCGCTCATGGTTGGGATCCTGATAATCCTGACCGCGGGGTATTTGCCCATGCTGACCAGGGTTGTGATCGCTTATCTTCTAACAATTGCGGTTGGGGTCGTTCTCATATACAAGTATGAAAGATACGAGGTAAGCACATGGGGACGTGAGACGTGGGACCTCACACTGAAGATCTTTCCAATACTGGTAATAGGAACATTCGGAACGGGGATACTTGCATATTTCATTCCCCCGGATGTAATCAGTCCCCTGATGGGCAGCAATTCAATATTCTCGACCTTCATCGCCTCCATCATTGGGGCCATTCTGTATATGCCCACACTTCTGGAGGTCCCCATCATTGGCGAGATATTCGGCTATTCTGACGGTGTAATGTCTTCCGGAGCCGCTCTCTCGCTTCTTCTTGCAGGTCCTTCCCTTTCACTGCCCAATATGATCGTGATCACAAAGGTGATGGGAATAAAAAGAACAAGTGTGTATGTGACAGTTGTTGTGGTCATGTCCACCATTGCCGGATTCATCTACGGCAATCTGATGGAGATCATCTGATAACAGTAAACATGAGAAGAAAGTGGTGATGATATGGAAGATGAAAAAAGAGCGATACTGTTCGCATGCTTTGGAGGTTTCTCCAATGTGGGGGTAATGACATCACTCGCTTCAATGTATGCAATACGTGAGGTGGGTTTGGACAAAGCCTGTATCGGCTGTCTCTCCGGTCTTCCCACCGGTCTGGAAGCCGTTGAACAGATGACAAAGAACGCAAAATGTGTTGTGACAATTGATGGTTGCGATCTGGAATGTGCCAAGAAAATCGTCGAGAAGACTGGTGCTGAAATCAACAGTTCCATTGTTCTCACAAGAGATCTCGACATCAAGAAAAGGTCACTATGGGTTGCAGGTTCCAAAGGACAGAATATAGATGAAGCACTGGATGATGATGATACCATGAAAGCAAAGGATCTGATAATATCCAAGATTACGACCGATTGATTAAGATGTGTTCATATCGATCCAACCTCTCACAAAAATTAAACTGGAAGATAGGGAGTTGAGTGAAATGAAGAAAGTGCTTTTTTTATGTATTCACAACTCGGCAAGATCACAGATGGCAGAAGGTTTGATGAAAAAAAAGTACGGAGATCGAATTGAGGTTGCCAGTGCAGGAACGAAGCCATCATCTGTCCATCCTATGGCAGTAAAATGTTTGAAGGAGATCGGAATAGATATTTCTTCGAACAGGTCAAAAAGCGTTGAAGAATTCATCGATGAGAATATCGACCTTGTTGTAACCGTGTGTGACAATGCGAAGGAAAGCTGTCCGTTTTTTCCCGGCGCGAAAGAGTACATCCACAGAGGATTTCAGGACCCGTCAGAGTTCGAAGGTCCAAAGGAAGAGCATCAGGATATGTTCAGAAGGACCAGGGATGATATTTCCGAATGGATGGATACCGAGTTGCTACCTATGCTAGGGCCAATTGGTGAATAGGACCAATGATATCAGGCAGGGATATAATATGGACTCAAAGAAAATAAAACAAGTAGCCAAAAAAACAGATCGAAGAGATGAAGAAATGAACAGGAAAAAGGAAATGGTATGGAATCACAGAGAGGAGTTTTTTTACCCTCGAACTATCTGTTGTTAAATCAATGTTTTCCATCCCTGCGAATGAAGGTCATTTCTCGGACAGGCTCTGAAGTCACTTCTTCAATACCCGATTGATCTCCTCCAATTCCGGTACCCTTCCCGAGATCGTGACCTTCCCGTTTACCAGTAGTGCCGGGGTTGATACAATACCCCTCATGAGTGCTGTCATGGGATCGAAGGCATTCTCGACTTTTGCTTCGAGATTCATCTGCACTTCTGGCGTTCTTAGCCATCTTCCGGCACACTGTGCAACCGCTTCCAATGATTTATCTGAGAATATCGATCTATATTCATTACACATGTATGGTGACACATATAAATACCGATCCATATATCTTGAAGTGTTGAGCCAACATGGATGAAGATAAGTTCCTGAAATGTATTGTCGATCCAAGCCGCCGGTCCATTCTGCGCGCTATCGGTCATGAAGAGATGTGCGTCAGTGATATCATCGCAGCCACCGGTCTCGAACAGACCCTGGTTTCATTTCATTTGAAGACCCTCAGGGATTGTGGAATGGTGGCGTGTCGGAGGGATGGCAAGAACAATCTATACCGCGTCACCGACGATTGCATACTGGATATATTCAACGTTATCAAATCCATAACAAGGTCGATTAATGAAAGAGGTAATAATATTGACGACTGCAAAGGCATCTGCGACTGCTAAGGAGAATTCCGGGGGTGGCATCGGATTCTTCGAGAAGTACCTCACCGTTTGGGTCATTCTATGCATGGCTGCCGGCGTTCTAATAGGGAAGTACTTACCGGTTGTTCCCGATTTCCTCGGAAAGTTCGAATACTACCAGGTCTCCCTGCCTATAGCGATCCTCATATGGCTTATGATATACCCCATGATGATGAAAGTTGACTTTGCCAGCATCAGGAACATTGGGAAGAACCCGAAGGGGCTGTTCGTGACATGGACTACCAACTGGCTCATAAAGCCCTTCACCATGTTCGCCATTGCCTGGTTCTTCTTCTTCGTGGTCTTCAGGACCTTTATAGAAAAGGACCTTGCAACGGATTACCTTGCTGGTGCCATCCTGTTGGGCGCCGCGCCGTGCACCGCAATGGTGTTCGTGTGGAGCCACCTTACGAGGGGCAACCCCGCTTACACCGTGGTACAGGTGGCCACCAACGACATCATCATCCTCATTGCCTTCGTCCCCATCGTAACCGTCTTGCTTGGTGTTGGAGGTGTCAGCATCCCGTGGGGTACTCTGTTACTCTCGGTGGTGCTGTTTGTTGTCATCCCCCTGACAGGGGGCATGCTCACACGGGTCAGTGTCATCAAACGCAAGGGACTGGAATATTTTGATCGGCAGTTTGTTCCGAAGTTCAACAATATCACCATCATCGGACTCCTGCTTACGCTTGTGATCATATTCTCGTTCCAGGGCGAGGTGATAATAAAAAACCCCCTGCACATCCTACTCATCGCAGTCCCACTCACCATACAGACATTCCTCATATTCTTCATAGCGTATATGGGAAGTAAAAAGTTGAAACTAACCCACGACATCGCCGCACCCGCCGGGATGATAGGCGCATCCAACTTCTTCGAACTGTCCGTCGCAGTGGCCATATCGCTGTTCGGTTCATCCTCTCCAGTGGTTCTGGCAACGGTTGTGGGGGTGCTGGTCGAGGTTCCAGTGATGCTCACACTGGTCAAAATTGCCAATAAAACAAGACATTGGTTTCCTGCAACGGCAAATGCAAAAAGGAGGCAACATCTGAATTCTGATTAGCGTTAGCCTTCAATAGAAGTAGAATTTTTGATGTTTTGATGGAAAAATCATTGATTCTCGTCACTTTTAATCAGTCTATGTACACTTGTTGGACGAATTTTCAACGTTTAAAGATCGGAATAGTTTATAAAAGTTGAAAATCGCTATAAATTACCGGTGTGCTGCATTTCGCCATCGAGGAGGACTTAAAAGGACATCGCATGTTGAATGACATTTTCCAGCAATAAGTGTTAAAAAAATTACTTGAAGAGTTTGTCCAAGAAATAGCAGACACTCTCATAGAGAGGATTTTTTTTACCTTCAAACCATCCGATTTTAAAGCATTGTTCCCCCATTTCTGGGAATGAAGGTCATTTCTCGGACAGGCTGTGATATGGTATTATTTACCGCTATCTTTATTCTTCTATTTCTTTCATGGCTTCTATCGGAATATTGTCATTATCTTCATTGGATGGTTTTTTCCCGATCACCAGGAGGACCATGAACGCGACGAACGCTATTATCCCGATGACCACTATCGCAATCAGTATCAATCTGACAGCATCGAACTTTGATTCATCTACCTCGGGCAGTTTCTCGTCATCGTCAACAGTATCATCATCGGGTATGATGGTATCATCATCATCATCATTTGGAGTTATTACGTCGTCTTCATCATCGTTCACTTGTGGTGGATCGGGGGCTCTCGGGATGGAGCCGTTCTCAATAATCACACTCCCATCTCTTAGAACCTCCAAGAAGAAAGGTCCGATCACAACCGTCCCGTTCACCTCTGCAATACAGGAATAATTACCCGGGCCAATCCCCTGCAAGAAATCTGCATATCCCCTGGAGGTTGTGTTGATAATGAGATCTTCGTTCCATTTGGAAAAGTTGATCGGATGGAGTGTCAACTTTGCTTCAAACAAGGGTGTGCCATTCTCGTACAGGAATGGCCCGATGACCGGAGTGACATTATCTGGTAGAGTGGGTGGAATTTTCTTCTCATGTATCGTGACATTGACCTGGTCCGAAAGGCTCATCGCTCCAAGGTCATCCACCACTGTAAGGGTGAAACTGAAGTTACCAGTTTCATCGGCTATGAAGTATGGAAACGCAGAATCATTGGACCCGAGAGCGATGCCACCTTCAATACAGGTCCAATGGTAGGCAATCACAGATCCGTCGGGGTCAAAGCTTCCTGACCCGTTCAGGGACACCTCATTTCCCCTGTTTTCAATGATATCATCCCCAGCATCCGACACCGGCGGTAAATTGACGATCGGCAACTCGACATGGACCAGGACGGAATCATTAACGGACCATGACATGTTATCGTCCATTACCCTCAAAGTGAACCGGTAGACCCCCTCTAGCAATGGAACAAAATAGGGATGCGAACTGTTGGTGTTGTTAAGATATATACCCGGGTGGGAAGTACAGTTCCATTCCCAGAAGGCTATTTTCCCATCAATGTCATGGCTCGCAGAGCCATTGAGCGTTACATTATCACCCGGCTCCGCCCAAATGTCCTTTCCCGCATCAGCGCTCGGGGGCAAATTATTCCCGGATTCGACTATTGTTACGTTCACCATGCTCTCGTTTCTGCTCCAGGAAAGATTGTTATCTTGAACTTTCAAGGTGAATGTGTAGAGGCCAGTCGCATCAGCTACAAACGAGGGATATGGGGTATCGGCGAAATCCAGGGCAACTGTATGGGTAAGGCAGGTCCAGTTCCAGTGTTCTATGGAACCATCGATATCGGTGCTGCCGCTCCCGTTCAATACCACCAAGGTGTTGTTATTGCCTGAAAAGTCCACACCAGCATCAGCTATTGGGGGTTTGTTCTCTTTTGGAGTTATGTTGAACTTGTTCCAAGCCGCATCCAGGAAATTATCGCTTCCCGTAGCAAAATCGACCGTTGATTCTTGATTGGCCACTGTATTGGGGTGCGAGTCTCCCGAATCCCCTCCGTAGCTCTGCTTCAGCCTGTTGGGATGGGAAGTATGATTATCCGGATAAGTCAGGAAATCGAACCAATCGTAGACCGCAACATTGTTCAATCCCGGGTTCATCTCGTTGTAGCTTTCGAGCCAATCGTTCTTCAACCAGTTGTTGAATACCCTGGCATTGTGTGCTTCCTCGTCATTGGTAGCATCGCCCGGTCCATAATGCCTGGGTGGTGCAGTTACAGGTATGAAAAGAAAGTCAGGATTTTCTTTGAATATCCTCTCCAGGGGTTTATAGGTATAGCTATTACTAGAATATGTGAATGTGGTCGAGTTATGGTACCTGTAGACTGCCTTGTAGTTGGTGATCGTCTTCGTGGAGCTGAACGGATTTCCGGGTTCGGTGCCATTGCCTACGACATTGCTTGCCGGATAACAGCTCTTGAACATGATCATCCTGTTGCTACCGTCAGAGCTTTCATGTTTTTTCAAACTCTCGATATAATCATTGAACCACAGTATCCAATGGTTCATATTCGTATTATCACCTGGTTGGCTGCCGAGAGAGCCAGGACGATCAGAATCGTTTGAAACCACCTCGCTGTAGTAAATATCGTTTCTCTCATCAATGTAGGTCTTCTGAAGAAGAGCATGGTGAAGGCCCGAGTTCAGCCAGTTCCTGCCACAGGAATGATGGATGAATACAAGATCGTCCGTATTATTCCATTCTACTTCCTGGATATCATAATGATCTGAACCAGTCGTATTCCATTGATGTGGATAATTATCGAAAATGGTAATAATGCCTGATAATGCCATATCGGACAAGATGATTACGATTAATATGGGGATTACCGACCGATATAAATAAAATTTCAATTCATTCACCTGCTATGATTCTCAGACAATTAGATTTCACAGATGAATTGTAAGTATTCTGATATTAATCTTTTCCATGGTTGATGTTTCACATGTAAATTCCAGGAATAGTATGAAATTCACTGATAAGTTAGTGTATTCTTTACTTTACGCAAACCGTTGTTAAAAAGTAGATTTACTCATAAGGGCCATACAAATATCTCAACAACTTCGTATTTCTATCAGGCAGGTTCAGGATATGTTATTCTTCACAAGACTCACAAAAGAGATCAGGAAATAATTGAAATAATTACAATTGGTCCCCACACAATAACTCGATCGGGAACGGCTGATCACTTCTTGATCGAAAGGATATCATTCGATAGCCTTTTTCCCATTGGAGTGAGAGAATACAGAACAAAATTTCCCTGTCTCTCCGAATCCACCACTCCCTCTTTCTTCAGTATATCCAGATGATATGACAGTTTGGAATACTTGATCCCGTCAAGCAGATGTTGAATGATGCAAACATAAAGAGAATCTTTTGAAAGCATCTCTATGATCCTTATCCTGTTCGGATCGGATAATGATCTGAAAAGGGATGCCGTTTCATGGATCTCCTCATCGCTCATCTCAAGCCAGTTATCCTTCGAGGGCTTTGGAAGATCCAGGCATTTGCAAGCCGTATCCAGCCTGTATTGGGTCTCTTCACCCATGTTCATCGTAATGTCATCCATTTATTAAAAGGAAATGCACATGGGAAAAAGGTTGCCAATTAAACCTTCACGGGTAAAAAATTAAATAAGTATTCCCATTCAAAAAAAATTGCAATAACTGTCGAATTCAGTCGGAGGAAGGTCCATGGCATCCGGAAGAGGTCTGTCGGTATTCGAGAAATATTTTTCACCAGACCATATTTTTATTCTCGATAGGTTACTTCGTTGTTGGAAGGTTCCTGAAATTAAATTATTGGGATGCGGAGCCAGCAGCAATGATAGGGGCCTCGAACCACTTCGAGGTCGCTATCGCGACAGCCACGATCCTGTTCGGGTCATCTTCTGGCGCGGCACTTGCAACCGTTGTTGGTGTGCTCATCGAGGTCCCGACCATGCTGTTACTGGTCTACATCTCCAGGAAGACCTGCTTCCTTCACAGAGATTGCGATCTAGGAGAGAAACAATGCCAGAAGGGGCCTGCCTTCCTCTCAAAAGAGGTCCAGGTGTGACGGGGACATCTCCGGGGACACGGTTCAGGACAAATTGAAACCGTAAGAAATATATTCGAGCAACGACTAATCTGTTCAAAAATATTTGAAACGCTTTCCCGGTGGAAGCGGATTCAAATGGTCATAGATCCATGGAGGCCAAGATTATGAAGATAGAGATATTCGGAACCGGCTGCGCGAAATGCAAGAGGCTGGAAAAACATGTTCAGAAAGCGGTCAAGGAATTGAATGTCAAGGCGGATGTCAAGAAGGTTGAGGATATCACCGAGATAATGAACAGAGGAGTTATGATGACCCCTGCTCTCGCAATAGATGGAAAGATGGTGTTTTCCGGAAAGACATCGAATATCGATGAGATCAAGAATCTCATCAAGAGGCAACGATGAACTGGGGTGTCTATATTGAGCAAGTATGCCAACAAGGTAAGGAAACAGAGCCAAACCCGAAAAAAGAGGGAAACCTTTGAAGTGGACCCAAGCCTATTGGATGTTGAATGGATAAAATGTCCAAAATGTCATGAAGATCTCAAGTCTCACAATCTGGAAAACCATCTGAGAAAGGTACATGACGTAAAAATGGTGAAACGGGAAAAGGGTAGAAAGGATCTTCTGCCATTTTTTGTTCTTTTGGTCGTTATCACCTTGATCGTTTCATCAGGAATATACTTCCTGATCACCTCCGATAGTGGAGGTGTTGATACCACCGTTGAAAAACCCACCGAGGGATGGTTGAGCGCATACTCCCCGAAAGAAAGTCCGGGATCATCGGATGATAACTGGTGGACTTCATATCCCGACCAGAATCCTAACATTGGGGGAGTTGTGAACCACCCTTCATGGATAGAAGAGAAATTGAAAGACGGACCGATCCTGGTATTCGCACACAGCGATGACTGCGTGCCCTGCATCCAGCAAGAAGAAACTGTAAAAGGGATCATGAAGAACTATGGTAATGATATTCACCTTTTTGATTATCTGTCAGGAAGAGATGCCAGAGCTTCCGAGGTCTTCAAGACCTACGATGCAAACGGCCCTCCGAATTATATCCCTCTGACAGTGATAATAACAATTGTCGAAGACAGATTCGGAAACGAGAGGATAGGCTGGCATGGGACGGAAGGGGCCACCGGCGGAGAATGGCTAGCCGATTACGTTAAGGATGCCATCTACTACCACAACCGGAATATCGATGAATGGGGTTGATCGTGTTGGCCTCCGGAAGATCAGCGACCATCATTGCGATTTCAATCTTCCTGCTGATATTGCCGGGAATTCTTTTAACATTGGCACTCCACTACAGGGATGAGAATAAGGATGGGGGTCATGGCCAGTTGATTGAAAACTCCCTGCTGGATGGTCATGCAGGAACTCCCGTGATCGTTCACCTGCTGTTCCTGGAAAACGCGATGGATCATGATGAACCATCCGTCTACATTCAACAGATCTTCGAATTATCCATGATAGGATCCCAAGCAGATGATATTGATATCATTACTATATGCAGGATCAACGATTCCGATCTCCAATCCGGAAAGGCATATCTCGAGGAGGTATCCGGAATGGAAATATCCTGGTCATGGTTTGACGATCCGGACATAGATTCAATACCAGATATGTGTCAGAATGGTTACGATGATCTGACCGGACATGGCGATCAAACCTTGATCTTCCTGGATCGTAACCATACCATCTTCTCGATATTTCGGTTGAGTATTGCAGGAAATGGAACCAATACAAGCGTCCTTTCATATCAGGAAATGATCTCCAGGATAAGATCGATCAACGGCGAAGCTTCAATTGACGACTGGCTGGAGGATTACACTCCCTCCTTTGGAGTCGGTCAACAGGAAAATGATTGGTGGGCAACCTATCCCACTCAGAATCCATTGAGCGGCAGTACTCCAATTCACCCGAAATGGCTGGTTGATATGCTCAAGAACGGCTCAATCCTCATCCTGCTGCACAGTACTGCCTGTATGCCCTGTATCATACAGCAGGAATCCGTTGAAATGATGGAAAGTTCATACGGAGAACGTATCCAGATAGTGGATCTTCAATTTGGCATGGATGACAGACCCGATGATATAATAAAGCGGTATGACCCGAACGGCTCCCCGAACTTCATACCTTCTACAATTCTGCTGACGATTATGGAGACCGTCGACTCATATTTGCAGATCGTCTGGCACAGTGCCGAGGGTGCCACCGGAGATGATTGGCTAACAGGATACGTCAGAGATGCGATCTTCTATCACGATATTTACATCGAGGAGTGGAGTTTATAACATGACAATGAAAAACAAAATGTTCGGTATTCTTGCGGTTATTATCCTTATCCTATTCTTTATCGGACTGGCGGGGTATCTGTTCTGGTCCGATATCAGAACAGAAAAGGAGATGGCTCCAGATTTCGGGATCGATCTACCTGATTCCAATGCCACATCATTGAGAGATTTCTCCGGTGACCCGGTCCTGCTCCATTTCACGAACATCGAAAACCCTCTCTGCCTCGAATGCGAGGTCGAATTGAAGGAACAGGTCCTGGAGATCGATGAACTGGTCGCCGACGAATCCAATATTACAATTATCACCATCAACATGAGGAAGAACCAGTACTCCGAACCCGGTTATCAGCTGGCAGAGGATTGGTGGGGTGTGAATGTTTCATGGATCTGGATCGAGGATCATGATCCCTTCAGGATCTCGGGGGATTACATTGATTACTGGAGCATAGGATCGGAAAGTGCCAACCCGACCATTCTCCTCCTGGACGACGAGCAGTATATCGTCGGCATATATCATGTCTATCAGATGGGGAAGGGTAAGGTTGACGGTATACAATCCTCCGAAGAGATGTCGGAAAAGGTAGAGAAGATAAGGAACGATGAATGGACTGGTGTTGAGGGACAGAAGAGTTCCATAGGTGGTGGATCGTTCATCGGGATGTTCGTTCTTGGTATCATAACATCCTTCTCACCATGTTCCATCGCTCTTCTTTTCACGGTATTCACGTTCATCATTTCCTCGAGGAAATCTTCCGAAGGTGTCGAGGAGCATGAGATCGGGAAGGAGAAAGCTTCCAGGGAAGGCTTCCTTATCGGAATTTCATTCGTTCTCGGAATGGCGATCATCTTCTTCATCCTGGGCCTCTTCATCGCACAGGTAGGTGTATTCCTTCACAGTGCCAGATATTTCGATCTCGGTGCCGGGGCCATCCTCATGATCCTCGGGCTGAACAATGTTTTCTCGCTCACGGACAGAATTGGCGATATCAAAGATAGCATCAGAAGGGGCAAGAATAGAGAGGAAAATGATGATAATGAGCAGAAGAAAACATTAAAGGAGAGGTCCGTTCTGGGTTTGAAAGGAATCTTTACAAGATCACCAATGGCCGGTGCGTTCCTGCTTGGTATATTCTTCTCACTCGGATGGGCTCCCTGCGCCGTTTCACTGGTATTGCCCGTGGTTGTATGGATCCTCTCCCAGGACATATCCATAATTATGGGCGGTTTGCTCTTTTTCGTGTTCGGGATCGGTCATGGAATGATATTCATACCCCTTGCTGTGGGTACGAGAACATTCTCGGCCCGTCTGACGCAGAGATTCGTCAAAGCGGGTAACGTTGTGAAGATAGTGTTCGGTGTTCTTGTGATCCTGATGGGAATAATATTCGCATTGAGGTTCTTCGGGATCAAACTGTGGTGATAGAATCTTCATGTATTCATGATCTGCCAATAACCTGGTTGGGGCGGAGGCCAGCGGGGGTAGTTCACCAGGTTATGAATACAACCTCCACCGACTTCGATGAATTCAGACCCGGGTCAACCGATGCAGGTGAATTCGTATTCAGGACCGTTGTTTACAACCTCCTTGGGAACGAAATTGAAACTGCAGGATTCAGATTCACGGTCAGAATACCCGGGGTGTATTTGAAATTGAACACATCAATAACAGAGTTCAACGAAGGTGATGTGATCCCCATCACACTTGAGACCCAGGCCGGTGACATTAATTATACCTACAATGTCACGTTTCTTGATTAGGGCCTTGATCCTGTTGGCTGTTATGATATGAATAATACATTCCATCATTCACACAACATCGACATCGGCACCGACATGACCGGTCTCTATGGTGATTCATACACAATACTGTCCAGACTGGATTTTAATGGCGGATCGGTCCATGACAGCGTTACAATCCACAAAGAAGGTAATGCGCCGGGACCTGAAACGGGTCCTGTTATGGACCTTGATGTGGTCCTTTCATCTTCCAATGTGACAGAAGGTGAAATGGTATGGGTCGATGTAGCCATATCTCTTGGAAGCAGTTGCTATGCATATGGAATTTTCGTCACGGTTTTCATGAACGATTTCTCGGTCTAGAAAACGACTATAACAGACGAGAACGGGACATTCTCTCTCATTCTACCATGTCACGAAAAGGGCAATCATACGATAGAGGTACTGGCATTGAAGGGATCACTATCGGAAAGGATTTCCATACGAATTATTGTCAATGAAATGGACCATGATGGCAATGATACTGATGATGAGGATGATGATACAGACACAGATACCGATGATGACACAAATACCGATGGAGAGAATACGGACCAGGAAATCCCCTGGATGCTGGCACCTCTGATACCGATTTTGGCGGTCCTGATGATCGGCGTTCTGGTGATTCTCATTGTTTCAAGAAAGAAGAGAGATGATGTTCTTGAATGGGATGAGGAATGATCAAATATAGATAGCATTCTTGATGATCTCGATGTGGAGGCTAGGTCCTGTCTCATGAAGAAGGAGGCATAGGCAGAGTTCATTCGGCTTGCAAATGAACACTGGAAGGGTGGTCAATCCTGATCGATCATCATATTCAGGATGTCATCGGGAGAGAGAACCTCGATCTCATCATCCCGAACCTGTGATCTGGTGATAAGGACCTTTCTGCAATTGAATCGTTCCACTTTTTTCTTGAAATTCTCCATATCTGCCTTCCCGCATCTCCCCCATTTCACCTCCCCCAACAATATCGGTTTGTTTCTCCTTGTTATCAATATATCGATCTCCAGGTCCCTTCTCTTCAGTATCTCAACCCTTCCTCCCATGATCTCTGCCATCAGATCTGCAATGAACTCCTCGACTGCAATATCGTTCAGCCTATCCACCGTGGGTGCAATTTCCCTGGGATCGATGTTCCTTTCCTCGAGGTCATACCTTGATTCCAGATAATAATATAACTTCATCAGATGGGATGTCAATCTGTATATTCTCTTTCTGCTTTTGTAAACGCGATAACCTGTGACCAATCCCATCTTCTCCATGTTCTTGAGGTAAGGGATCACATTTGAAGAACTTGACCTGGAAATTATTCCCCTGTCATGAAGGGTCGTGGCCATGGCATCAAGGTCAGTCTTGCCCGCACCCACAAGAGCAAGGATGGACTCGTAGGTCCTTGTCAGCTTTCTCTCCTCCTCAGTGAAAACCTCGCCAATAAGGCTCGGAACGATGAACCTGAGTGTGCGGATCGATCCGGGCAGGTCATCGATACTTTCTATCATCGGGATCGACCATGGGTCCTGAAGGTATGGAGCCATCCTGAAAGCATCTTCTACCTTCATTTCCTCGGAGAGACCCTTTACAATATCACACGGACCTATCAATGGAACCTCGATCGGATTGAAAAGACCCAGCAGAGGTGATCTGTTTGAAATGACCCGTTCCACTAGATCGAACGATGATCCGGAAAGGATCAAACGACCCCCGGGATGAAGTAATGCAATATCGTCATATATTTTGTCGGGAAGCCTCTGGAACTCATCTATCACCACGGTCCTTCCCCTTTCAAGATCGGAAGTGATGGCAAACAAAAGATCATCAATGTCTCTGATATCCGGATGACCATCTCCCTTTGAACTGATGGAACCATCCCTTCTGACAAGATGATAGGTATCATGGTCGACGAAATTCCTGAGCAAGAAGGTCTTGCCAACCTTTCTTCTACCGTAAAGAAGGATCCACCCCGATGTCTGTTCGATGACCCTGGCCTCTTTTCTGTGAATGACAGTTATTGAATCACCGTTCATGAATGGTGGTTCAGAATTTATATAGTTTTATGTTTCTTTCATCATGGATATCGAGGGAATTCATTTCCATTGAGGACCCTCCGGGTCTACCCGATTGTAACACGCATTCAGGGCCTTCTTCCAAACCCCACTGAAATTCAATAATGAACCTGTATGAATAAACAATTTGAAAGGTCCATTTTACAGGTATTTAAACATATTCATGTCAAGGTCATTCCTGACAGGATGAAAGGTCCCGTTAATGCATTTCATGCTCCTGCTGTAACAGAACCTTGCCAGACAACTTTGTTATCATCGATATCAACTATTTTTATTGTGTATTCCTGGCCGACTTGAGCATCCCAACCTGTGGTGGTGAAAAATGCAGCATCACCGGCAGAGGAAGAGGATGATGTGGTTGTGAATACCTGATCATCCACCTTAACGGTATAATCGGACCAGTCATAGGTCCCAGATAATGGAACTATCTCCAGTTCATTGTTCTCGGCATCTATCTGCACATCAACGGCGAATACAACCATATCATTGTTTTCCTCGAAGCTGCTGGCCCAGAAGGTCACACCTGCAAGAATGATCGAACCCACAATACCCAGAATGAAAATAACTCCCACAACGATGAGAACTATTTTCAAAACATTGGTGTCCTTCTTCTCGTTCTCCATTACCTGTCTCGCACCAGGTCCCTGGCCGTTGTTCTGAGCAAAAGGGTCCTCGGTGGAAACCGTGTTGAAATCATAATCGTCCATTATCTCACTCCTTCCAGTCTGGTCAATTGCCTATATTCTACTTAAATTATATATTACCGGCTTCAACAGTTTTTCATCAACAATGTAACCAATTTATTAATTACAGGAGAACAATTCGGCATCGGGGGAAAGGATGTGAAAAATGGTGTTTGTTTTCTTGTTTCAGTATTGTTGTTGGGTGTTTCTATTTTCATCGCAGATCCGTCAAATGCAGAGAAGCCCTCTGTTGGGTGGCAGAATCCGGAACTGCTGGAGAATGTATACGATGGATCGTGATGCAATGTCGATGTGGCAGTTCGCGATGTAGACGATGTCGTGTTATATGTAAACAGAATGATGGCTCCCATGACAATGTCAAGACCAGCGTATATGATAAGGATACTGGATGGGATGTTCCGGAGATCATCGACACATCCGCTTTCACGGATTCAAGGTACCCATCCATCGATGTTGGCCCAGAAGGTCTTCACCATGTGACGGTCTGGATCCAGTTGGAAGGATCCGCATACAATCTTTATGCCAGAACCAGACTCATCAATTATGGTTGGGATGAGTCCTTCCTCCTGGAAACGGATGCGGTCAACAGTGTTGAGAATCCGAAGTTATCCATGGATAGATACAGTAGAACTGCAATCGTTGTCTGGAGACAGAACGATGGAACTGAAATGAGTATCTGGGCAAACAGATGGGTGAGAGGTTCCGTTTGGGGAACTGCCGAGCTTGTAGAGACCGTTGATAGCGGATCTTCACTCTATCCCAGTATTTTCGTGAATCCGTCCGGCAGGGTAGTTGTGATATGGAAGCAGTTCAACCCGAGTGGATTTACCATATGGGCGAATGTGTATGTACCTGACAAAGGATGGGGATCAGCCGAGAGAATAGACAGCAGCGATCCTGGAAATGTGGATACACCCGATGTTGTCATGGATGAGGATGAAAATGCCATTTCAGCCAGGATCCAGCATGATACGAAAGAAAGAAGTGTCTGGGCGAACACCCACTTCAAAAGTGATAATGACCATCCTTCAATGGATCTTAACGGACCCGAAAACAATAAGAACTGTTCCTCACCAGTGGTGACCGGATCTTCACGTGTTCGTGACATGCTGATAACCCGCTCGAGTCGGAGGGAAACCGGGATTGTTCGGTAGACACGAGTGTATTGTCACTTGTGACGTTTTCTCAGATAGAGGGACAACATGATCCTGATGACGATAATGAGGAGAACAAATATTACCAGTCCCGTGATGAGTAAATTGGTGGATGATATCTTCGGATCATCATCGCTATGGTCATCTCCCGGTAAATGGTAGATGTCCGCGGCAGCTTCCGCTTCCGTGCAGGTCTGTCCACCGCAGATCAGTACACTACCATCTGATAGAAAAGCTTCCGCCGGCCATTTCCTTCCAAGTACTATGATGTAAGTATCGATCCAATCTTCCCTTTCAATGTCGTAGTACTCGAGTCCGGATACCGTGCAGTAGAATTCCGTGCATGAAGAACCGCCGTATGCTATCATGCCCTTCGTCCCTACGGGAACCATGAAGTGACTGTGTCTCGGAGTATTCAATGATCCTGTCAATACCCACGTATTTGTTATGGGGTCGTAGATCTCAGAACTGGATTGGTCGGAAACTTCGGGTCCTGCGAATCCCCCCGAAACCATCAATCTCCCATCAAACAGTTCAACAGCCCCATGGAATCCCCTCGCGTTGTTCATCGGAGCGATCGTGAACCATTTATCCCTTGATGGAACATAGATCTCGCAGCTGGATATGGGTTCCTTGAAGGTCCCGTTGTGTCCTCCGGTGATGATCACCGAACCGTTCGTCATCAGTGTTGCAGAGAACCTTGCACGTGGTTCGTTCAATTCACCGGCATATTCCCAGCTATCGGCCACAGGATCGTAGAACTCGCACGAGGTGAGCCCGTTGTGGGTCGCATTTACTCCACCTATGACAAGGACCCTGCCGTCATTCATCAGAACAGCCCTCTGCCAGAACCTTCCTGTTCTCATGGGTGATGCCATCGAGAAAGTTTCGGTTGCAGGGTCAAATACCTCACACCTGTCAAGAGAGACGTTCCCGGGTCCGTTGAATGAATAGAAACCGGACGGATGACCGTATCCATTGCCCTGATATCCGCCGGCGATCAGAACTTTTCCGGAAGGAAGAAGCGTGGAAGTATGTCTCATCCTCCTGTCTTTCATGGGTTCGATGGAGTTGAATTTTCTGCTTTCGGGATTGAATATCTCCGGGGAATTGAGAGAGTCATAACCGGTTTCCGTTCCTCCGGTAACAAGGACCTTTCCACTTTGCAGTGTAGTGGCAGTGTGGTTGAAACGAGGTTGTAACATCGATCCTACATGTTCGATGTTTCCGTAATCCGTTTCCTGGCCTACAATGGATATTGTGACCAGTGATAATAGAAAGATGGATGACATCAAAAGAACAATCTGGACCGGCCCGTTTTCATTTCCCATCTTGATTGCCCCTTTAACCCTTCTTCGATCAACGTTCTTCTTGTAATTAAAAATGGCCGTACACCTTTTCATACAAGTACGCAACACGGTTTATTCGTGAGCAAGAAGCTGCAAATAAGATGTTGAGCAATTGAGATCGGGATCAAACAGGTGTTGAATATCAAGGTCAAGAGTGTCAGTGTTTTGTGCATTATTGGAAATGTTTGGGGGTTCTCTATTTGATATGCTGTCAACAATCAAAACGATGGGATACCATATATGTTTCGAACTTGATGTCCTTGATCAATATCCTACGATGCGATTTCAGATCGCAAGATATGGCACTCATTGCCTTTGAATGGATCTTAAGGAAAAATTGATATATTATAGTGACGTACTGTAATATCATTGTGATATAATGTGCAACTACAATGGTCATCAGAACCCGCTTAAGAAATATATCCAGGCACTTCACTGCCCAACCCGTTGGGAGATAATTCGATTCATTGGGAACGGAAAGCGAAGCACCAAGGAGATTCACGATTTTTTACAGATCAGCAATGAAGGCATCTCGCGCTCCGGGCTGTATTTTCACCTGTCAGAGCTCAAGAACGCCGATATCATCGAGGTCGCGGAATACAAAGAGGAGGGCGGCGGCGCTCCTGTAAAGGTTTGGAAATTGAAAACAAAAAAAATAGTGATCGAACTGCTGGAGTGATGAATTTGAATACTTTTGACACTGATGCAGGTAAAACTGAACTTCATTCTGGAAAGAAAACTGAAGTAATCCATCAAGCCAGCAACTTCAAGATCAGGATAGTTGAACTTCTTCCCGGCGAGAACATCCCCCCATGTGAAATGGCCTCCAGCGTTATCTTTCATGTCCTGTCAGGGGCCGTTGATATAACATCGGACGGAGAAACGGCATCCATCAAAGAAGGCCAGGGAATGGTCAGCGAACCTGCAACGATCTCCATGAATTCCAAAACGGGGGCAAGACTTCTGGGAATCCAGATAGAGAAAGCGGAAGTGGGGGATAAAGATGGATAATCTTCCTCCGGCAATCTCCGTTCACAACATCACCAAGAGATTCGGCAAAATTGCCGCTGTCAATGGTGTCAGCTTCAATGTTGATAGGGGGGAGATATTTGGCTTCCTAGGGCCGAACGGCGCAGGAAAGACCACCACCATAAGAATGCTTACCGGAATATTGACCCCCGACAGAGGAAAGATAACCATATACGGCATCGACATAGCCAAAAACCCCATCCAGGCGAAGATGATGATGGGGGTCATTCCCGAGATGGGAAATGTATACGGGGATCTGACCGCAAGGCAGAACCTGACCCTTACAGGAAGATATTATGGTCTACCGAAGAACACCTTGGTAAAAAGAACGGATGAACTACTATCTGAACTCAACCTTACGGAACGTGGTGACGACCGGGTCATCACATTTTCAAAGGGCATGAAACAACGGGTGAGCATCGGATGCGCCGTTATACATGATCCGAGGATATTGTTTCTGGATGAACCAACCGAGGGATTGGATGTTCAGAGCCGGCGTTTGATAGTGGATACGATCCACCGCATGAACGAACGGGGCTGCACGGTCTTTCTTACCACCCACAATATCGAAGAAGCAAACAAACTTTGCGAAAAGGTCTGCATAATATACAAAGGAAGGATCGTGGCCATCGACCGTCCGGAAAAACTGAAAAGCACTTTCGACAAGACCCAGATAGTGGAAGTGTCCTTCAACGAGAAGATAGAAGGCCAGAGCCTGACACACGAATCTATCAAGAGCATTGAATATGTCGGAGACAAATTCAGGCTTCACACCGATAACCCTGACAGGACCGTAAAATACGTGGTTGCTCTGGCCGAAGAGAGAAATCTGAAAATAACGACATTGATAACCCTGGGTCCCAGTCTTGAAGAGGCCTTCGTGAAGCTCACAGGAGGGAAAAAATGAATATTTCGATCTTTTCCCGGGGAGTTATCATAACAGCTGGGAAAAACATAAGGATCTATTACAGAAAGGCCCCTGTTGTCATATTCGGAATACTTTTCCCTCTGTTCATGTTCATTTCCTTCTACATAGGCAGGGACATTGAATTATCCAGGTTTTTCCCGGGTTTCCTCGCAATGACCCTCTTTTTCACTTCATCCTCCGTGGGGCCTCTGATCACACCCTGGGAGAAGCAGGCAGGAACCTATGAGAGATTGCTTTCCTATCCCGTAAAGGTGATCACCATAATACTGGGTGATGTTGTGGCCGGAATGATATTCGGTTTCGTTATTACAACATTGGTTCTTATTGCAGGTATGTTGATACTCGATATTTTTATAATATCAGCAATAAATATTGTAATACTGGCGATTGCCGTGATCCTCGGCTGCCTTTGCTTTGCATCGCTCGGAGTCCTTTTAGCCTCCCCCTCATCGAAAGCTCCCTCCAACGTGATGATGCTCTCTAGTCTCATAAGATTCCCATTGATATTCATCAGTGGCATATTCGTGCCTCTTGGGGACCTTGGAAAATTCGCTCTGTTTTTGTCCTATCTCTCTCCATTGACCTATATGGTGGATATCTTCAATGAATGTATCAATGGAACGGGAATCTTTCCTCCGGCACTTGATATACTTGCTCTTGTTATTTTCACATCAATATTCCTGGCCGCTGCCAATCTTTTTCACAAGAGAAATCTGACCAAAGGACTGTAAGAGATGATGATGGACCATGAAAGGAAGTTTCTTGTGTGGTGGATCAACTTGTTACAGAGGTCATTTCTGATCCGGGGTGATGGATCCATTCAATGGCACGATTTGCGAAAAAAGTTGTGATCTCGAATGCGGATTTTTCTTTGAGATCCATGAATTGATGAAAGTAAGGACCGGCTCCATCTGGAACCGGTCATTGTTTGTGTTGGGTTTGATTTAATCTTGGGAGTGTGAATCCCATATACTGCCCTTGGTATGAAAAAAAATCTTGAATTTTCATTCATGCGTGACGGGCCACAGGCCCATGAGGGTTTGGTACGAAAATTGATAGTTATGATATTATCATTTTTTCATACCCACGCAAAACAGTGTATCTAAGCTACGCTCTGTTTTGATCTTGGAATTTATTCCTTTTTCTTGCAATTATTATTCCAAGACACGCACAATGGTATCTAACATTGACGATCCATTGTTGCTGTGTGTCGAAATTGCGATGCGATAAAGAATTGACGAAAGCAATTTACGATGTCCATTGTTAAATGGACAGGTCTTGCCATCCTGGATGGCAAGGTCAGAAGAAAACCTAAGCCGAAGGCTGTTTTCTTCCAAGATTTCGGAATCACGTTTCAGTTTATAATTGACGAGACCTTAGAATTGTTGATCAATATAACAGATGTTATAATTCCAAGGCCCGCACAGTGGTCAT
>CAYULA010000054.1:0-22430 GCA_964445525.1 uncultured Thermoplasmatales archaeon
AATCATATTCTTCCCATAGGACACAAACCTGTTCGAAATTTGGATTGAATCCTCCCACATCTTCAACAGCAATGCAGGGATCCATACTATTTGCTTCAAGTTCATTTGCGTCTGCTATCCGATCAATTCCATTTGTTTCGGACCAGAATGTATCATTATTCCAGGTGAAACCATCTCTCGAGAAATCAAAGTATATTTCTGCTGTATTATTATGCCTGTAATCCTCCCATGCAAGGAAAACATTCTGGTTGCAATCAATGGCGGGGAGCATCGAGTGATAATCAGTTGTTGTAGCATTTGTTGAGTCGCTTGCTTTTCCATAATTGATTGAGGATATTACTCCCAATCCACCTCCTGAATAATCGATGATTATTCTGCATGTTTCGATTTCCCATCTCAAAGCAGGAGTTGTAGAGGGATCTTCAAATTGCCAAGCGATATACACTGACTGCCATTGTTCATCACCACCCTCCCAGTGAGCACTAATATCTGGTCGAGTGTTGTCATTATCATTGTTTCCCCAGATACCATTATTTGTAACCTGGTAAGGGTTGGCTGGAGCCCAATTAGTATCATAACCCCAGCTGAAATAAATATTCCAATTGCTTCCGTCCCATTGTTGCCACGTTACATAATCAATGTTCTGAATGTTGTACGAGGCCGGGTATCTGCAGTCGTTGTTCGAATTATCCAGTGTGACCGGATAACTTCCGGTGTTTCTCCAGGCCGCGATCTGTCCTGGAAGGACCATTATCAGTGTCCCGGCCAGGAAAAGGGCCAATATTGCGTATATTCTCTTCATTTTTTTTCCTCCTATCCGGTGTAAGAAATGGGAACCTGATCCTCGAATCTGAGGGTGTAGCATTCCTTCATGAAAGCCTCGTGATAGCTGATCTCTCCGTCGTAATCTGTATCAGCGGTGGGATCGTTCAATCCTCTTGTGATGTTGAAGAGGTCCTCATCGAAAGATTGTGTGGACCTCATCGAACAGAAGATGTCTCGAGAAGAAGTCGAAAGAACAGGTCCTGCCAAAGCCGACCTGTTTCCGTTCAGGATCATCGTGAGGTCCTGATATTGGGTTGAATCGAGCCAACCATCTATCGTATTGGCTGATACATTGCCATCCGAGAATTGAAAGTTAACAATTCCGGATATGAGCTTCTCATGATCACATACGTAGATCACAGGCTGACTCGAAGGTTGCGAAGTGTTTTCCAGCCACGAGAAGGCTGCCTCGATGTTGGAAACGGTCGGATCATCATCGCATCCTGTCCTTTCCCCCTCTGTGAGGAAATAAATATCCTCGTCGGTGTAATCCTGTTCCAACAGGTATTGATAGAACTGATCAGCTTTCTCCAGTTCAACCTGATCGAATCCGTCGAGGTCCGAGACTATAATGATCGCACATCTTGGCATTGTTGTGATCCCGTCGGAGCTTTCAGCAATCATTACAGAAAGTAAGATAGCACCGAGAAGGGGAATTATTCCGTAAATGGTTCTCATCTTCATCGAAAACGAAAATATCGGAATTGAGGATATAAAGATTTCCCGACAGGCGGATTTTACGAGGGGGGGGTTTTTAAGAGAAGTCCCATCAAAGTAATCCCTTGGCCCTCATTCTACCCTTGAACACCCTTCTTCTTTCCTCCCTTTTCCTCTTGTAGGTGAGAGGGAATTTCATGGCTTTTTCAAAGTATTTCAAAGCCTTCTTTTTCTCCCCCTTCTCTATGAATACTAGCGATTTGTTGAAATCCACTCCGGAGAGACCTTCCAGATCTCCGACAGATTGGAGGACCTTCGCTGCATTTCTGAGGAGCTCTTCAGCTTTGTAGAACCTCTTTTTCTGTGCATATGCATCTGCCAGGTTGAGGGAAATTATGGCTTCAACATAAGGAAGGGATACCTTTTTTGAAATCTTCAGTGCCTCTTCCCAGAAATCGGTTGCAATCTTCATATTCTCCTTTCTGCAGTACTGAACTCCCAGATTGTTTAGAATGGTCAATCTTATCAGGGGGAATTCATTTTCCTGAAATACACCCAGACAGGACCTGTATAATCCGGATGACTCTTCAAACCTGTCCAGGTCCTGAAGTATATCCGCTTCCAATTTATCCATGAAACCTCTTTCAACTGGATCGTTCATTGAGGATTTCATATTGTCCAGAAATTTCATTGCCTCGATCTCCCTGTTCAGGTAAACCTGACATTGCGCCATGCCCGCGATTGCTATCATCCATTTCCCGGTTTCGATCCCTGTCTTTCTCTGCAAAATGCCAGTGTAAATGCACATCGCTTCTCCGATATCTCCTCTTCTCCTCAACAGTTCTGCTTCAATAATCAGACTGTTGATATCTGTGTTTGTTAATGTAAAACCATGATCGATGCAATATTCACTGTATAAACTGGTTGATTTCAGGGTCTCTTCAAGAAATCCCACATCATTGTCGCCATCAATGGAGAGGACCTCTTCTATATATCTGGAGAACCTCGAATCGGATCGCATCCCCTTGATTTCATCGATAAGCGAGGTGGCATTTGATTCTTTTTTCAGGAAGAACCTGTCCAGAAATTCCAGTTTTTCATAGGGGTTTTTGAGGTGATCCAGTATCATATTCAGGTTGACTTTCTTTGCAAAACCACTGGTTTTGGGATCGAGTATTATTCCGGAAATGATATCATAGACTACTTTCAATTCATTTCTGCCCGAATCCGTGAGTCGAATGAATGTTTCGGAATCCGTCCTTCTGAATTGGATCTGTCCGCTCCTGTTCATTTCATTGAAATATTTGAATAATGTTTTTTCGGTGATTCCCCAACGTCTGCATATCTGATTTAAATTGATCTCTTCTCCTGTCAGATCGATTGATATCAGAATGATATCCTTTCTGTCTATCCTCTCGGACCTCATTTCAATCCTTTCTCCGCAAATGGGATAGAAGTAAAAATGTTGGATATCCTATAATAAAAAATCGCATAGATGTTCAAATCGAAAACCTTGTTTAATATTCATTCCTCATCTCTCTTGATTGGATACTCGCTGCGATCTAGGGTATCAATCTCCTTTTATTGAAATCGAAACAGGTTCCTTCAGATCGTGAAGAAATATCTCATGGGAACGAAGACGATGTTTTCGATTAGGTCAATATATTCTCTGTCACTGATCACCAGGGCATATCTCGTCGGAATATGCTTCATTGACTTTTTGACCTGTTTTGTTCCCTTGTCATCGCCGTATCCTACCTCTATGACAATGCCCCTTTCATTTCGATCATCGGTCAGAACGTAATCCGCTTCTCCCTTTCCAGGGGGATGATGGAGGTGAAGATAGGGATGCTCATCGCAGAGCTTCTTTAGATAGAAGCCAACGGAATCCTCCAAAAGCTCCCCCATGGAACTGTTCCTGTCGGTGATCCCACCCATTTTCCATTTCAGTGAAGCTCTTATCAAGGGGGAAATGAAGGGATACTTGGGACTTTTCGTAACCTGCTTGGATACGGAACCGTATGCCTTTACCTGAAAGATGATCTCCGATCTTTCAAGAGTCGTCATTATCTTGTGAACCGTCGGTTTTCCCAGGTCCAGTTTGTTTGCAAGCGAGTCCAGGCTGATCTCCCGGGATGATGAAAGTATGTGGATCAATGCCCAGATCTTGTCCAAAGTGCTCGTGTTGTAATTGTCTATTCTCGAGATGTCATCGTATATCACCTTGTCAAGGACCTGCAGGGTCTTTTCATAAACCTCTTGCTCCCTTGAGAACCGGTTGGAAAACGGCATCGAACCTGTGAGGAGATATTCATCCAGAGAGTATGGATCCAGACCATTCCAGAAATCATGGAAGTCCTTCCTCTTTTCCTTCAATCCATTGATCAATTCGACCGGACCTTCGGAGAAGAAGAGAAGTTCTTCGAGTTCGATATCCGGACGAAGATATTTCCCGAAACCCTTGCCAATTTTCAATGATTCCCTGAAGGTCATGGGGAGGAGTTTCCTTATGGTTATCCTTCTAGCCGAGTCACTGCCTGTCTGGAGAGATACGGCAGATGAACCGGTGACAAGGAAGAACACGCTCTCGGTCCTGTCCACCATTGTTTTTATTGTAACATCCCATTTCTCATCGTAATGAACCTCATCCGCGAAGATGAAGATCTTCTCCTCGGTTCCTTCAAGGGAAATCCCCCTGTATTTTTGATATTCCCCCATAAGCTCATAAAGGCTGGATTCCAGCAGTTTGCTCACTTCGTCAAGCGAGATATAGAGAAGATTGTTTTCGGGAACATTTCTTTCATTCGACAGGTGATCGAATACCTGGGATAACAGCGTGGTCTTGCCGGTTCCCCTGAACCCTGGGATGCAAATCCATCTAGATCCCGTATTTTCTCCGTCCAGGAACCCGTCGACATATTTCAGGATCCGGTGGTAGAGGAATCTGTTCTCCAGTCTTTCGCCTTCCTTATCGTGTATCCTGGATTTGACCTGTAACGGACCCAGAGAAATCTGTCTCCTGATATAAGATGCAACTCCATCTGTCATGATGGTTAAATATACTTAACCAGTAAATATCTTTTATGGTTAATTACACTTAACCAGAAAAGGCCCTTTTTGGTTAATTCAAGTTAACCAACGATTGAAAGATGAAAAATATTGGATATAGAAAATCCATCGGATTTCAGTCCCAGAACCTTCGGGTCCTGGCATATTTTATCTCGTCCCCGAAGATCCTCCTTATCAGTTCATCATCGTCTTCATAGAGGACCTCCAGGATCCTCCCCGCAGTCTTCGGCCCGATCCCCCTTCCCGCTAGTGCGAGGACCGCTTTGTAACCATATGATGAGAACAACTGGGCCGCCATCAATGCCGCCTTGAATCTCTTCTTCTCATCGGCACTCAATCTCTTCTTCTTCAATCCCTTCTCCACTGCCTGCCTCGTCTTGATATCTCCGGGAGGAATCGGGGACATCAATCTTGAACCGCATTTGTGGCAGCCAACGATGTTCTTTGCTCTTTCGGGAGTGGCCCTGAGTGTAGATCCACAGTTCATGCAGGTGAGCCTCGAGGCAGATGTCATCAGCCTCTCCTTAACCGCCTGAACCACCTCTGACCCCGCATTTTCCGGGGTCATGAACTCCCCTCTCATCAAGGATCCTGACATGGAAAGGGGTGAAACCTTCTGAATTACGATATCCATCCTTCCCTCAACCAGAGAAAGCAGCATTTCACTGGCTCTCGGGATATCCAATCTTTCATGCATTATCTTGCCCGTTGCCTCCTCCATGATCGGGCTCTCCTTCCATCTGGCAAGGAGTCTCTTCAATGGAAACCTCTTGGGATCCACATCGCCTCTGAGGACCCCGAACTTCTTTGCAACGTGGATCATCTGCCATCTCAACAGTGGAGAGTTTCTCAGAAGGACCGGGACCATGTACTCCATGTCGTCTGTTGGAGCGTGAGCAATAGCCCATTCGATATCGGGAGCCTTGATCCTGAGGTCCCCGGTAAGGAGGATCCTGTAGGGATCGTAATCCACCACGACATTTCCCCCGTATCTTGCAGACAATAAAGCGGCAATGACCCTCCCGATCGTCTCATTGACCTTGGTTCCCCCGCAGACACCGATCACTATGCCCTCCTGTCCTACCTCTATTGTCAAGGTCCAGTCATCGGGTGTGGTGAAACCCTCCTCCACCTGCTCATTGAATATCTTCAAAAGCTCATTTTTCGCATGATCGGTTATGGGCAGGTCCTCAAGATCGGGTTCTTCCCCTCCTTTGAGTTTTTCAATAATAGCCCCCCTGGCCTTGCCTACTTCTTCTGCGACTTCGAAGGGAACAGGTATGTCCGAACCGCTCCAGGCAGGAACGGGACCCAGATCGGTAACGGGTTCCACCGTTATCTCCTCATCCCCGATCTCCACAACCCTCCAGGGTTGCCCCCTGACGATGAACTTGGAATAAGGTTCCAGATTGGACAGAACGAAATCCATATCCAGGGTTCCAATCACTTTCCTGGTGGAGAGATCCCGGATGAGCATCACCCTTTCATCCGGGATCATTGAGATGTTCTCGTGGAAGTATTCCCTGGAGATCCTTCCTCCTTTCACGATGCCGGTCTCTTCCTCGAAGTAGATCAGTTTGTTCGAATGGAGATATTTTACAATCCTCAAGACATCTTCAATCGAAACTCCGGAGAAGGTGTAGGTCCTTTTCACCATTTCAATAAAATCATCGATTTGAAACGCTTTTTCAGCCGAAGCAGTGGTGATGATCTGATTGGCAAGAACCGACAGAATGTTCTTCCGGGCACCGTATCTCTCGAGAGCTCCCCTGTAAGCCAGTTTGGCTATTACCCCTGCCTCCAGGATATCATCGGCCTCGGTTGCCAGGATCTTGCATCTGGAGATATCGCCTATCCTGTGGCCTGCTCTCCCTCCTCTTTGCAAGAGCCTCGAAACCTCTTTCGGAGATTTGAACTGGACCACGAGGTCCACGGCACCGATGTCCATTCCGAGTTCCATGGAAGATGTGCATACCAGCAATTTCAGGTCCCCGTCCTTGAACTCCGTCTCCATTTCCATCCTTGCTTCTCTTGACAGAGATCCGTGATGAATTCCCGATTTAAGATCCGGATCGTATGCCCTCAACCTTGTTGTAAGGGCTTCGGCCAGGTCCCTGGAGTTGACGAATACCAGAATTGAATTGAAATCCTCTGTCAGCTCCGTCAGCCTCCTGACAACCGCCGCCACTTTGGCGGTGCAGCCAAGCTCCTTGGACCATTCCTTGTCCCTGTCTGTGACCTCCGGAGAGTCTACCTCGAAATGGTATTCCTTGGACCAGGTTCCCCTGATGATCTCCACATCCCTGTCAGGGCCTCCCAGATACCTGGATACATCCTCCGGATCCTGAACGGTGGCAGACAGACCCACTCTCTGGACCTTCCTTCCCGCAAGGGAATCCAGTCTGGACATGGCTATGTCCAGCTGGGCTCCCCTCTCGTCGCCGTAGAGTTCATGGATCTCGTCCATTATCAGGTATCGAACCCTTTCCAACCCTTTTCTCAATCTCGACCCCGTGAACATTATCTGAAGGGTTTCCGGCGTTGTAACAAGAACATCGGGAGGTTTTCTGGATTGCCTGTTCCTCTCCGATTGGGTCGTATCCGAATGCCTCACACCTATGGCAAGGTCCAGGTCTTCGCACCATCCCTCCATTCTCTGAAGCATATCTCTGTTGAGAGCTCTCAGGGGAGCTATATACAGCAATCCGATACCACCCTCCCTCTCCTCCTCGTGTAATTTCTGCAGTAACGGTGCGAATGCGGCCTCTGTCTTTCCGAAACCGGTAGGTGCGATCAGCAAAACATCTCTTCCATCCAGTATCGGTTTGAAAGCGAGCTTCTGGGGGTCCGTGGCCTCGTCTATTCCCTTGCCCCTCATATGCTTCGCTACCCTGGAGGAAAGGCCGTCAAGGCCTGCTATCGAATGATGTTCCTCCTTAATGGCTTCTTTTTTGGCCACGGATTCACTCCTTCCGCGTCAATGACTGAAAACCCTTAATATTTCCCCCAACCTTTCGAGATGGATGCCCCGCAGGATAATGGTCCTGGACCAGGTGACGGTGAACAAGATAGCGGCAGGTGAGGTTGTCGAATCCCCCTCAAGCGTTGTAAAGGAGCTTGTTGAAAACTCCCTGGACGCAGAAGCCGAAAGGATTATTCTTGAGATCGAAAAGGGCGGAATCTCGAAAATATGCGTGATCGACGATGGAACGGGGATGTCAAGGGAGGACGCGGAAATCTCCTTCACCAGGCATTCGACATCCAAGATCAAGGATATCGATGATCTCAACAGATTATCCACCTTGGGTTTTAGAGGAGAGGCACTCGCCTCCATAGCTTCGGTATCCAATGTCGAGATGCTGACCAGGCAGAAAGGATCCGAATCAGGAACCCGGATATCCATATCATACGGGAAGGTGATCAATATCGAGGAAGCCGGGTGTCCGGTCGGAACCAGAATTACGGTTACCGACCTTTTTGAGAACGTCCCAGCAAGGAAGAAATTTCTGAAAAGCGTTCAGGCGGAAAGGGCCAGGTGCATTGATGTTTTCCAGAGGATGATGCTGGTCAATCCCGACGTCTCCTTCAAGCTCACTGTTGAAGGAGAGGAGAGGATGAAAGGAGAGTCCTCCTCCGATCCGAGAAAGAGAGCGGCGGAGGTTCTCGGTGTCAAGACAGCAAAGGGAATGATAGAGCTCGGATGCAGGGATGCACAATCGGTCCGTGTTGAAGGACTGGTCTCACTCCCCTGGGAGACGCGCTCCAATTCCGGTGGAATAACCATATCGGTGGACGGAAGGGTGGTCAAGAACAGAGCCGTTGTGGAAGCTGTAAGGAGAGGATACGGAAGCAGATTGATGAAGGGCAGGTTCCCCCTTGCTGTCATCTTCATCCATGCCGAGGAAGGCCAGGTTGACGCCAACGTGCATCCCACAAAGGATATTGTCAAGTTCAGCGGAGAGGCATCCGTGATGAACGCCGTGGAATCGACAGTATCGGGCACACTCTTTTCGAATATGGCAAAGAAGAAATCCGCCCAATCAAGGAAAGAGAACGAGACTCCCGAATGCACGAATACCGGTCCTTTTCTGGAAAAAGCGGCGAGAAGGGAGGTGGACAGAAGTCCGAGGCAGATACCTCTGATGGAGGACGAGGTTCGCCCGCAGGAGCAGTCATCATCTCCCTGGAACGGAGCCCCGCTGATAGAAGGAATGGAAAGCCTTCCTCCGGCCCTTCCCGATGATACCTCCACCAGCAGGATAAGAATAATTGGTCAGCTTGACAGGTCCTACATACTCTGCGAGATCGGACAGGACCTCCTGATGGTGGACCAGCATGCTGCCCATGAACGTGTCCGACTCGAGATGTTAAAAAGAAAATGGAGCAGCGGGCATTCATCCGTCCAGGAGCTGCTGGAACCCATCAATGTTGAGGTGGACCAGGCTTCTTTGGGAAATCTGAGATCGATCGAGGATGACCTGAGAGAAATGGGATTCGATTTTGAGAGGTTCGGAGGAGGCATGATCTCCGTCAGAGGACTTCCTCAGTTCCTTGGCAGAATTGAAGGTCACGAGATTTTGAAGGATATGATATGCGGGAACGAGGGCCACGAGGGATGTTCATATCCCGATCATTCCTTCAGGATCGAGCTCCCCGTCAAGGAGAGGGTGACGGCATTAACGGCATGCAGGGGAGCGATCAAGGCCCATCGAAAGCTCTCCCTGAAGGAAATGGAGGATCTGCTTTCGGACCTTTTACAGTGCGAGGTCCCTCTTCACTGCGCCCACGGCAGGCCAACAATGGTAAGGCTCCCGCAGAAGGTCCTGGAGAGATGGTTCAAGAGGGTGGTCTGACCACCCCTAACATTTTAATCCCAACGGTTATGTATGTGCGAGTTTCATGCACAATCATGGGTAAATCATATTCTGAAAAGGTCAGAAGCAGAAATGCCCGCCAGACAAGGGAAAGATTCAAGTCCACTTCAAAATCAAAAAAGGATGACGACAAACCCCCTTTTCCCGTATTTCCAATGACGGTTCTGGGGATAATTATCATGCTTATAGTATCTGGCGTGGTCCTCTATGCGCTGGACAGCAGTCAAGGTGATTACGACGGCGGCGGGGTAAACGATAACAACGGCGACGACAACAATGATGACAATGGAAATGATGATGTTGTTACCCGGGGAGAGATCAGGCTCGATTCCACCGATGGTTCCGAGATCTACCTGGACAGGTACAAGGGCAAGGTGATCGTACTGGATATGTTCGCCACCTGGTGCAATCCCTGCAAGATACAGATGGAGGAACTGGATGAACTCGAATCCAGGTTCTCCTCCAGTGAGCTGGTGATCCTGTCCGTGGGAGCCGATCTGGGAGAGACATTGGCCCAGTTGAGGGAGTTCGAGAAAGAGGAAGGAGCAACATGGCCCTTCGCCAGATCGACACAGACTTTCAATCAGGAGTTCCCCGCATCATCCATACCCACCCTCTATATTCTCGATACCCAGGGAAATACAGCTCACAAACATGTAGGAGTCACCGACGCGGACACCCTCGAATCCGACATAAGACCCCTGCTTTGATTAGGGAATAGTTAATAAAGCCAGGCCCGATGACCGATCGGGGAAATCATGGGGAATGAACGAGGTCCTTTGGTTCTGTTCATGGGAGGCCATTCATGCGAATTCGGAACGGGAATGGATCTTTCGGGATTCGAGGTCCTATACCTGGATACGGACATCAGGACCCGGGACAGGGTTGAACTCGACTCTTTCTTACTTGTGGGAGAAGACATTGTCAAGGGTGAGGGATCGGGAGGCAACCTCAATCTTGCCAGAGCATGTTTCAAGAAGGATATGGAGGAGATCGCACCGAGGATCCTCGGCCGTCCTCTGGTGTTGATCGTCACCAACATGGAAGGTTCGACCTCCACCGCCGGCGCGGTGGAGATCAATTCTCTTTTGATCAAGGTGGGACTCCCGTCATTGGTCCTGCAATTGGGGAAGATCGGTTTGAGGGAGCCCTCCGAAAGGGCCTTGAACCTTTCTCATTTGCTTATTTCCGGTCCTCTAAGGCCGGGTGTGGTCATGGACATTTCATCCGATGACGACCCCGATCCAAGAAAGGGGCAAATGATGACCTCTGATGAACTTCAGGGATCAATAAAACAAATTCTGAGGGCAGAAGGAGATTCCGCCTCGATCAAGCTCCCTTCGATAGCCTGGAATATATTGAGGGAATCCGCTATGCCGTTCAGGTTGGTTTTCAGATCCGTTGATCGCGATTCGAAAAATGTTGACGATTCAAGGATCGAAAGTCCCTCAATAAACATACTCGAGGTTGACGGGTCCTCGACCACCTCTGAGATCAACGAGTTCATAAACGATTTTGCAGGGAACATGGAAGGGATCCACATGGGAATAATCGAAGGGGATCCTCCGCAGGGAAATTGGCTTCTGACCTCCATTATCCCCTCACCTGCGAACAAAACACCCCCGGTTGACAGTATTCCCAGGGGTCCGAACAACCCCGATTCCCTTGCGGACCTGCTGGGAGAAACCGATATTTCTCCCCGGACGGGATTGTGATAAAAACTTACTTCAACTAGTTCCCTGAATCCTTTTTTTATGCGAGGATGGTGCGCAGATAGCGACGGAGTGGCGGAACTTCCCATGCAGCTTATGATCGGAGCCTGCATACTCGCTTTTGCGGCCCCCATATTCTATTCCGCATACGGAGATCTCTCCGAGAACATCACCTCGGGGAGAATGGAAGGGGAGATCGACAGGATGATAGAGGTGATGGAACAGGTCCTCTCGGGTGATGCCGGAAGCAGGATGACCATCGAGATATCCCTCGAGGGAACCGGTTCCTGTAATCTGGAGGAATTCATGATAGGAGGAGAACCGGGATCATCGAGACGATACATCATCTACTACAGCCTTTCATCGGGATACCAGCGAAAATTCTCTCTGGATCCTCCTTTTCCCATAACAGGTCCAAAAGAAGAGGGATTGAAACTGGGAACCGGGGATCACAAGCTTACGATTGAAAATGTTGAGGATGATGACAGAGGTGGATATCTGCTTGTTTCCTTGAATTGATGAAAAGGGTTTCAGGACTCGGGCAATTCAAGGGTTTTTCCATCGGATTCCTCGACAACCCGGATATTATCTATGTCCACCACCCAGTGATCGTGGAAGTAATTGTCATAGACGCATTTTCCATTGAACTGGATGATATCATCCACTTTGATGGTCATTCCCCGGGTGAGCTTCCTGAACTCGTCCATCCCGATCTTAACCCAGAGCTTCCTGGTCTCCTTGGGTTCCTTTGTATCCTCCGGCGTCACCACCGTGTCGTAAACCAGGATCTTGAGGTGTTCGTGATTCTTCCTGGTTACCGGTTTGTAGGTGGATACCTTTCCCTTGACATCGACCCTCTTTCCCCTGATGTCTCCGTACATGTCCTCGATGTTTTTTTCCCAGAGAGGAAGGAGTTCCTTGAAAGGAGAATCTATCTTCTCGAATCCCTCCACCTTGCCTGAACAAACCTTCATGAGGTCCTCGAACCTGAACTTCTTCTTGCCGTGGGGGCATTTGTTCCTGTTGCCCTTGCACCTGTTGTCCCAGAGCATCTTCTTCAAGGTCTTGATCTTCTCTTCATCAATATCAGCGGAATAGGCGTATTTGATGACCTCTCCGTCATCCACGGCCCCGTTTTCAAGTGCTTTCTTTATGATTTCCACGTACTGATCGATGTTGTCCCATCTCTCCTCGAAGGATTTGGCCCCTTCATCGGGCTGCTCCTCGTAATCCAGGTCCATCTCCTGCTTTCTCGGCTCGGGCCTGAATTTTTCCGATGAGGGAGGTCCTCTTCTGGGCCGGTCCTGGTATCTGTCCCTTCCCGGCCCTCTGGGTCTGTCGAATCCCCCTCTTGGCTGCCTCGGAGGTCCTCTTCCTCTGTCCGGATATTCACCGCGATCATGATAGGATTCCCTTTCCCGATCACCGTCATAGGATCTTCCCTCGGGGCGTCTCCTGTCTTCGGGATTGTACCTGCCCTCTCCGAATTCCTTGGGGCTTCTGACGTTCCAGCCTCTTCTCAGGGAATGTTTCTCACCGTATCTTGGAGCAGAAGATTTGGGTTCTTCCTTGACTTCCTTGGGAATATCCTTCTCCTCCAGGAGTCCGAGTTCCTTGAGGAGTCTGATCCTGAACTTCTCCAGATACTCCTCGTCGGGATGGGATAGCAGATACGTATCTCCTTTCTTGGAGGTCTTGTAGATGACCTTGCCTCCCTTCATCTGAAATTCCGCATTGAGGTCTCGTATTTCCGCCTTCATGGCGTTTCTCTGGAGGACCTCAGCCGATACCTTGAAGCCGCTTTTATCCATCCTTCATTCTCCGGGGGTGAAATTCATTTGGACTACTACCATGTGATATAAAACTCTTTTTATACTGGACCCTTATCCCGCTGTCGGTCAAGTATGTATGTTGCTTTCTTAATAGTTTCGCCAATCGACAGAGGTTCCTCACTGTCAAGATACGTGAAAAAGGCGATCGATGCCGTCAAGGACTCGGGATTGGAATATCAGGTGACTCCCATGGGAACGGTGATCCAATCGGAGGACCTCCAATCGATTTTCGACTGTTCCAGAGCCGCTGTGGAGGCTGTAAGGAAAGAGGGTTCCGAGAGGATCTCCCTCAGCCTGAAGGTGGATATCAGATACGACAAGGATATCGATTTCAGAACCAAGATGGAAGCCGTCAAATGAGTACAATTCAATGCAGATTGAAATGATCAGGGTGACTGCTCTCCCTCCGCTTCTTCGGCTTCCACATCAACGAAATCCCCATCCCTTTCCCTTGTCTTATTCCTTCCTTTTGCCAGATCGCCGTATCTTTCAACGGTCCTCTCCCCGTTCTTTTCGGTAAGAACTACCTTGCCCCATTTTTTTCCATCCCTGGTTGAGTAGCTTACGGATGAGAACATGAATCTATGCAGACCTCTCTTCCTTCCAGGAGGTTTGGGTACCATTGTTGGTTTCTCTTTCATTTCACTGCTACCTTGGCTTTGTACCAAACTCCCTTGAGATGAATCAGTATCCTTGTCCTCCACGTCCACCACGGTCCTTCCTGACCCATCCCTGTAGACTTCCTTTTGACCTTTCTTTCTTCTGAACAGTTTTCGAAAATAGTATCTCCAAAACATAAGGAAGATGAAAAAAACCAATAAAGCGAATAAAAAAATCAGGACCAGTGATGCACAGCAGATATCAATCATTGGATCCCTCCCCTGTTTTTTCACCGAAACCTCCGCCACCGGGTGTATCAATTGAGACAGAATCTCCTTTTTTCATTTTAACAGTGGCACATCCCTCCATGATCTCCACGGTTCCATTTTTTCTGATTATCGAGTTCAGTCCCGTTTTTCCATCGCCCCCGCTCTTAAATCCCCTTGGGGGTATCCTTCTATGTTGCGACAGGATCGATACGGTGGCATCTTCCAGGAACCTTATCCTCCTTTTTACCCCGTTTCCCCCCTGGTATCTTCCGTAACCTCCCGATCCGCTTCTGATGGAGAATTCCTTCAATACTACGGGATATCTGAGCTCCAGGACCTCCGGATCGGTTATCCTTGTATTGGTCATGTGAGAATGGACAGCATCCGTACCATTGAATCCATCACCAGCTCCCGATCCTCCGCATATGGTTTCGTAATACTGGAAATTATCGTTTCCGAAGGTTAGATTGTTCATGGTTCCCTGGGAGCCTGCCTGCACTCCGAGCGCACCGAGAATGGCATCGGCAATGAACATCGAGGTCTCCACGTTTCCGGCTGCAACTGCAGCCGGAGGGACGGGATCGAGCATGGATCCCTCATCGATCCGGATTTCTAGGGGGATGAGGCACCCCTCGTTGAGTGGGATATCCTTTTTCACAAGGGATCTGAAGACATACAGTACAGCTGCTTTGCAAACCGATCTCGGAGCGTTGAAATTGGAGCCCAGCTGTGATGAGGTACCCGAAAAATCTACAATCGCACATCTTTTGGTCCGGTCGATATCTATCCTGACAGATATCTTGGAACCGTCATCCATTTCAAGGATTGTTTTGCCTTCAGGAACCTTCTCAAGGGCCGATCTAACGGATTCCTCGGCATTGTTCTGCACATGTTTCATGTATGCGATTACCGTGTCCCTGGAGTATCTATCCACCATTGCCTTAAGCTCTGAGATACCCTTCTCGTTTGCGGCTATCTGGGCCTTTAGGTCGGAGATGTTCTGATTGGGATCTCTTGCCGGATGGGGTGGAGAAAGGAGCCAACCTTTCACTTTTTCTTCCAGGAAAATACCTTCATCGACTATTTTGAAACCTGTGGACAGGATACCTTCTTCCTCTATCGATTTTGAATCGTGGGGCATGGATCCAGGGGTTTTTCCACCGATATCAGAATGATGCCCCCTGGAGGCTACGAAGAAATCCGGCTCGGCCCTCCCCTCCAGAAAGAAAGGAGTTATGACGGTCAGATCCGGAAGGTGGGTTCCTCCATGGTAGGGTGAGTTTACAAGGTAGACATCACCAGCTTGGATGCTTTCAAATCCATCCTTAAGCCACCATCTGACGGAATCCGACATCGAACCCAGATGTACGGGTATATGGGGCGCATTGGCAACAAGATTTCCACTTCTGTCAAATACCGCACAGGAGAAGTCCAGCCTTTCTTTTATGTTCACCGAACAGGCTGTATTCCGCAGGGAATATCCCATCCGTTCGGCCACGGAGATGAACAGGCGGTTGAAGATCTCGAGTCTAACCGGGTCCACTCCGGTACCGGGAGCTTCTTCCCTTTTTACGGAATATTTCCTGCTCAATAGAAGCCCCTTTGACGAGGTTATTCTGCCTTCCCATCCCTCCTCCAAAATTGTGGTTCCGGTTTCCTCGGTGACAATGCAAGGTCCCGAAAGAACAGCCCCCGGAGATAGATTTTCCCTGACGTAGTGTTGGACCGACCTTAGATCACCCTCAATATACAATTCGGTCTGACACGAGGATTGTGGGAGGTGTTTCCTCTCCCTTTCATGATAGACAGGGAGGGATTTCGATCCACCAATTCCCTCAACCTGAAGGGTTTCCAGTACTATTTCCCTATCCTCCATGACGAATCCGAACCTTTCCCTGTGGGCAGACTCGAAATTCCTGATCGCATTGTACGGATCATTTGAAGAAATCGGGATCGGGGTGTCTGTTCCAATGTATTTCACATGCAGTATTGTCTCAAAATCAATTAAGGATGGATCCACGCCCTGTGACTGCATATCCTTCATGACTGCCTCTTTAAGATTATCTTCCATGTTGGTGAATCTGTCGAGAAGGTCTTTGTCTATCAATTTTTCAACTGTTTTCTCCCTGATAGATCTTATCTCTGCCAGACCCATTCCGTATGCTGATAGAACTCCCGCAAGGGGATGAATGAATACTCTTTCAATACCCAGGGTATCCGCGACCCTGCATGCAAACTGCCCCCCCGCTCCACCAAAGCAACACAAAGCGTGATCCGAAACATCGTAGCCTCTCATTGTTGAGATCGTTTTGATAGCCTGGGACATGTTCATTACTGCAACATTCACGAAACCCTCGGCTATTTCCCTCGAATTGATGGGAATTCCGGTTTCCTCTTCAACTTGCTTTGACAATTCCAAAAATTTTTTTGACACGGTTTCAAGGTCAAGAGGAAGGTTTCCATCCTCTCCGAATACTTCGGGAAAATGATCGGGATGGATCCTGCCAAGCAGAAGGTTTGCATCTGTCAATGTCAGGGGGCCTCCCCTTCTGTATGAGGCCGGACCGGGGTCGGCTCCCGCGGAATCGGGTCCTACCTGGAATCTGCCGTCATCGAATCTGATTATCGATCCTCCCCCGGCTGCAATGGTGTGGATCCTGAGCATCGGTGCTTTGATCCTTACTCCCGCAACCTGGTTTTCCAGGGTTCTTTCAAGCTCCCCTCCGTATCGGGCAACATCCGTGGATGTTCCTCCCATGTCGAATGTGATGATGTTTTCGAATCCCTCCGAAACAGATGTCCCGACAGCACCAATGATGCCCCCGGCAGGCCCGGAGAGGATGCAGTCCTTCCCTTTGAAAGAGGAATGGTCAACGAGTCCTCCCGAACTCTGCATGAAAAGCAGGTCGATGTCCTGGTTGTCAGGACCCAGTTCATTTCTCAGTCCTTTGATATATGACAAAAGTATGGGGGAGAGATAGGCATCGACAACGGTCGTGTCTCCTCTGCCCACGATCTTTATCAGAGGGCTCGCCTCGTGGGAGGTTGAGATCTGTTCGAATCCTTTCCTTGAAGCCAGATCCCTGACCATTTTCTCATGGGAGGGATACCTGTAAGAATTCATTAAAACGATGGCAATTGATTGAAAATTCATCGATCTCAACCTGTCGAGGACCTCATTCACCTCAATCTTGTTTAGATCTTTTTCCACCTTTCCTTCAGCAAGTATCCTTTCATCTATTTCTTCAACATGATCGTAGAGTAGTTCCGGGAGTTCGATCTTCAAAGAAAAAAGATCCGGGCGATTCTGATAGCCAATTCTCAGAATATCTTTGAATCCTTTCGTTGTTATCAATGCGGTTCTTTGCCCTTTTCTCTCGAGGAGGGCATTGGTCCCGACGGTTGTTCCCATTCGGATGGAGGAGATCAAACCCTTTGGAATGGGATCTCCATCCCTTATTTTGAGTATCTCTCTGATGCCCTGGATACCCGCATCTTTATATCTGAAGGGATTGTCCGAGAGAACCTTCCGGACCTCGATATTTCCATCCGGAGATAAGCCTACTATGTCGGTGAAGGTCCCTCCCCTGTCGATGAAAAACTGCCAGGGACCTCCGTTCTCCTTCATTGAATCGAAACCGGGAAGGAGGTCTATATCATTTGCCGTCAGGTTTCCAGAGAATGGATTCGTTGAAGATTGCAAAAAATATGAATACTCGCCATGTGGATTTGGATGCGGGTGACTTTATGAACAAACCAGTCCTATGGGCCGTTGCTTTCCTGATGATGACGGTTTCTTTTTTGATCATACAATCCGAAGAAGCCGATGGTGTCGGGGCCCCTGCCATACGAATTTCTCTGGCACAGACCAGACAGACCGCATATGTTACTTCAGACGAAGGGGATGTTGTGAGGTTTACCGGTCTGGTCGAGGTGACAGAACCCTTGGATTCGGAGATTCAGGATCTAATAGTAAATCTAACGGGAGAAGCACAGGGTTGGGATGTTTCGAAGATACCCGAAATGAGGTTCACTAGAGATGTGAGCCAGCATGCTTTCATTGTCAATGTTACTGTTCCTCCAGGTGCGTCATCCGTGGAATCTGCCCAGTTGTCAATAAGCGGGATTTGGAGATATGATCCCGGATTGATGGGAGGAAATATCGACCCCGCTACAGCCATCATTCTGGTCGGTCAATACCATGATTACGAGGTCTCTCCCGAGGAAGAAATGGTCTACATTCCTAGAATGGAACAGACAACATTCGGATTTTTAATCACCAATCTTGGAAACGGTCATGAGGATATCCACGTTTCGATCACCAACAAGCTGGAACTGGAAAACGATGATCTTATTATCACAACGGACGAGGATCAGATAAGAGTCCTGGAAGGAGATGAGGCGATTTTTTCAATAAATGTATTCGCTGACGATGATGTATCACTTGGGGAATACGAGATAGAGGTGGAGATTTACTCCCTTACGGCTCAGAATGCCGGTAGGGACTTCGAATACGAGCGGTCTAAAGGATTTTTTAACGTTGTGGAGGAGGTTCCAGAGGAGCCAGAAGAGCCCGAAGAACCTGAAGAGCCGGAAGAGCCTGAAGAGCCCGAGGAACCAGAGCAGCCAGAGGAACCGGAAGAACCAGGGGATGATCAGCCCCCCTCAGAAGATGAAGTACCCGATAATGAGACTGATGAAGCGGCTCCTTCCCCGCAATCACAGGGCCTGGACCCTGTCATCGTGATAATTGTTATCTTCATCGCCGGTGTTCTGATTGCGGGAGTATACATAGTTGCAAGGGTGACGGGAAAAAATGGTTGATGGCTCCCTTTCCATACGAAACCGTGATTACACATCAGGTCAATAAAGGGCGGAGGTGGAATGGATGAAAAAACTCTCCTGTGCCATCATTTCGATGATCCTGATTCTGGGAGCCTTTTTTGTATTCGGTGAATCAACGGATGATGTCGATGCCGTCGGCGAACCTGAGATAAGGATTGAGCTTGCACAGACAAAGCAAACAGCTTATGTTGCCCCAGGGCAGGATGGAGTGGTCACTTTTACCGGAACAGTTTCCGTACAGATACCCTGGTCTCCCAATATCCAGTATCTTGTGGTCACACTGGAAGCATCATGTCTGGATTGGCCTGTTTCCGTTCCTCCCTCGCTGACATTCAACAAGGCTCAGAAACAACAGAGTTTCACATTATCGGTTCAAGCTCCGCAGGGAGCTCCTTCAGCAAATAGAGCGTTACTCCATGTAAATGGCACATGGCAGTATTCTCCGGGTGTAACTGGTGGAGAATGTGAAGGGGTTACTGCCGTGATCGTGATAAAACAGTATTATTCGTTCACGGCATCTCCCAAGGAAGCTGTCACTTACGTCGAGGAGGATTCCATCGGGGAGATGGCCTTCATGGTAGAGAATCTGGGAAACGGCGATGACAGGATCCGTATGGAGATCCTGAATTCGGATGAGCTCCTTGAATATGGTATCCTGGCTACCCCCTCGAGAGAGACTGTAAAGTTACCATATGATGAGATCGTTGAGGCCTTCCTGATAATTACAGTGGATGACAACGCCATCTTCGATACATTCCAGGTTGAGGTCAGATTCATCTCCGACATGGCAGAGACTCTTGGAGATATTGGTGATGTGGAGGATGCTTACGCCTATCTTGAAGTGGTAGCAGAAGGAGATCTCCCGGAGCCTGAACAACCCGAGGAGCCTGAGGAGCCTGAGGAGCCTGAGGAACCTGAAGAGCCTGAGGAACCTGAAGAGCCTGAAGAACCTGAGGAGCCTGAGGAACCTGAAGAGCCAGAGGAACCTGAGGAACCGGAAAAGCCCGAAGAACCTGAAGAAACAGAAGATGATATCGACCAGCCGGAGGATGTGGAAGATGATGCTGAAGAAGAGGAACGGCAATCCGGAGGCATCACCACAGGTTCGGAGGGAGGAAACGGTGGATTCGGGTTAACAGCGATCTTGATTCTGGCGGGTGTAATTGTACTTCTTTTTGTTATGGCGGGAGCCTATGTCATAATCAGGAAAGGGAAGAAGACCGGAACCTGATTTCAATATTTTAGGAAAAACCTATCAGCAATAAGGTCCATATTTGTCCCATGGGAAGAATGAGTGAGCATCTGGGATATGCTACAGTAATCTCGATGCTCTTGACCCTATTTGCCGCTTCGATTATTCCGTGTGAAGCCGAGGCGATAGGATCGCCCACAATAACAATAGAGCTTGATGATGACAAGAAAGGGGTTTCTGTTTCTCCCGGTTCCACCGGCGTGATAAGATTTCAGGGAACCGTCACCGCGGAAGTTCCATTGATGCCTCCCGGGCAGTACCTGATTGTGACCCTGCAGGCAGATGCGGGAGGATGGCCCGTTTCAATACCTCCCTCTATGTCATTTACCAACAATCACACCGAGGAGAGGTTTGAGGTCACGGTCCAGGTTCCTATCGAGACCTCACGACAGACCCAGGGCCAGCTAACGATCTCCGGAAGGTGGAGATACAGTCCGGGAACACTGGGGGGAACCATCGATCCTGCCACTGCAATAATCGAGATTGAGCAGTATTACAGCTACACCGTTTCACCACGGGAAACCGTGACAAAAACAGGACCCGATAGTGTCTGTGAGGTGGAATTCGAGGTCCACAACAAAGGAAATGCCGCAGACAGGATATCCCTCGAGGTAACCAACAAGGACGACCTCGAAGGATCCGGGATATTTGCATCCGTGAAGACATCGGATCTCTCCATACCGGAAAAACAATCAAAATTCTATCCGGTTGCCATGGTCACATCTCCCTCCGCTTCTCCGGGAAAGTACCGGATAGAGGTTCAGGTTCATTCGATACAGGCCGAATCCATGGGGGATAACTACACCTATGAGGAAACATCCTGCTTTCTGGAGGTTATCGAGGGATACGAAGACGAGGATGACGACCCTATTCCATCCGATGATGATGAAGAAGAAGATGATGACACCACTTTCGATCCAGGAAGCTCCGACTCCGAGCAGGAGAGATCCGATGGTTCGTCGTCAAATAATGTTTTGATCTATGCCGCTGTAATTGTCGGGGTCCTGTTCCTTCTGATCGCAGGTTTGTATATTCTAAGAAGAACTACCCGTTCCTGACGAGCCTGGCCATGTAGAATCCGTCATACGAGTCCCTGTCTGGTCTTAGCCTTTTCTCCTCTTCGAGGTACCATCCTTCATATTTTTCAAGGAACCATATTACCTGTTCCTCGCCCTCGGAAGGTAGTATCGAGCACGTGGCATAGACCATTTTTCCTCCCTCTTTGACCAGCTTGTAGTAATTATCGAGTATCTCCCTCTGGAGTCCCAGCAGTCTATCCAGTGTATCCATTGAAAATGTCCATTTTATATCGGGATTCTTCCGAAGCGCTCCCAGGCCGGTGCAGGGAACATCGAGAAGGACCCTGTCCGCCGTTTTCTTCATCCTCTTGTATGATTTTGTACCGGTTACATGGACGGTCCTGATGTTCCCGGCTCCCGCTCTGGAGGCTCTCTTCATCAATTCCTGGAGCTTCCAGTCCACATCGTCCAGTGCGATTATCTGTCCCTTGTTTTTCATCAATGCGGAAAGGTGCAGGGACTTTCCACCCTGTCCCGCGCAGGCATCAACGATCCTCATTCCCGGTTCCGGCTGCAGGAAGGGAGAAACGGACTGGGATGAGGGGTCCTGAACCTCGAAGAGGCCCTCATGGAAGCTCTTGAGTTTGAAGACATTCCCTTTTTTCCTGAGAACCAGCGCATCCGGTGCCCAATCCACGGTATCGGAATCGAACCCCTCTTTCATGAGGATCCTTTTCAACCTGTCCCTGTCCGTTAGAAGTGTGTTTGCTCTCACGGCCAGGGGAGCATACGAGTTCAGGGAGTGGATGATATCGTCCCAGTCCTCTCCCAGCTCCCTCTCACCTACCAGATCCAGTTCATCGGGGATCGATTCCCTGACCGCCCTGTTCTTTTTCGACCTCTTCAGTCGGCTTTTGACCTTTTCCGGTGCCAGACCATGGTATTCCTTTCTCTTGGAGAGGTCCTCCTTCATCATAATCTGATAGGCCCCGAGGAGATGCCAGAGGGACCTCTCGTCGAAATCGGGATCCCTTCCGAGAATGTTCCAGAGCAGCCTCCAGTTCCTGATCATATCGTAGCATGTATTGGAGAATAGGGCCCTCTTGCGATCGGACCACTGGGGCCTATCGGAGAGGACCTCTGATATCACGGAGGAGGCATGTCTCTTATCTTTGAGGACCTTTTCAATGACCATGAAAATATCTCTTGCAAAGTCCCTGTTCATCTCCATCAGAGCACCTATGAGCCCGTAAGGGTGTTCCATTAAATATTTTAATTCACATTTTGGATTTTCATTCCCTGTTCTCTTTAAGTCATGACCTTATTTCATCAACCTGTTTTGTATATGTGCAGGTAAGTTTTAAAAATAAGTCACATCGATCAAACTAATCGATTTTCAGGAGGATATGACGGGGGAGAGCAATGGATGCGCGCCCAGATAAGTCTGCAGATGCTTGCAGGTGAAAGTCCTGCTTT
>CAYULA010000055.1:0-22394 GCA_964445525.1 uncultured Thermoplasmatales archaeon
GCGGTGGATTTTCATTCATGCGTGACGGGCCACCGGCCCATGAGGGTTTTATATGTCCAAATATGGACTGTTAGAACTAGTAAGAGCATTGAAAAAAGCAAAATTTCCGGATCATCTGATAAAGGAATCATATTCCTCAATTTATGAATTCTACTTAATTGGAATTCTAAAGAATGTCTCATTGGAGGATTCCATTCATATTGCAAAAGAAGCACAGATCGAATTAAACCTTTATGCCAGTGATGCTCTTCACCTCGCTGCAGCAATAATATCGGACTGTGAAATAATTTGGACTGTGGATAAACATTTCATAAAGTGTCGTGATAATGATTTCATATTAAAAAGAAAAATTCAGATAAGAACTTTAAAAGATCTTATCAAAGAAGAGAAAGACCAAGATCAGACGCAATCCTGACCGCTTCATAATATTCGATATCACTTATATCCCTTGAGATTTCCGGAAACCTGTCAGCATGGTATTCCGGTCTGTACTGGGCCATTATATTGATGTAGGTATCCTTTGAGATCTCCTCGGCCAGGAACCTCGAGATCTCACCGGTCCCGGCAAGCCCGTTGGGGAGGACCAGGTGTCGAACCAGCAATCCCCTGCAGGCAACCCCCCTGTCATCGATCTCGAGGTCTCCTACCTGTCGATGCATTTCCTTAACAGCCTCTTGATTTAACATTGGATAATCCTCAACGAGGGAGAGCTTCCTTGCCACTTCCGGATCTGAGTATTTCATGTCGGGCATGTAGATGTCAACCACACCATCGAGTAATCTCAGAGTCTCGATCGAATCATATCCTCCTGTATTGTATACAATCGGGACCTCCAGCCCCCTCATGCAGGCGATCTTGAGAGCTTCCAGGAACTGAAAAACTACGTGGGAGGGCGAGACCAGGTTGATGTTGTGGCATCCCATTCCCTGGATCTTCATCATTATCCCCGCCAATTCCTCCGCATCAACCTCATTTCCGGCATCCTTCTGGGATATGTCCCAGTTCTGACAGAACTGGCATGCAAGATTGCATCCCGAGAAGAATATGGTCCCGGAACCCGACCTTCCCACGAGAGGCCTCTCCTCTCCGAAATGAGGACCATAAGAAGCTACTTTTACCCTTCTCCCTGTCCTGCAGAAACCTCTCTCACCGGTTATCCGATCCACGTTACATTTCCTGGGGCAGAGGTCGCAGGACCTCATCCTCTCTTCGAGGATCCCTATCCTCTCTTGGAGCTCACCCGACCTGAAAAGCGCAGAATAGGATACCTCCTCGTTTTCCATGTTGATGGAATGCATTCTCCCGTAATAACAATGCCTGAACCGGTAGTTGTTAAATATGGAAGTACTGGTTTCATACACCGATGGTAAGGCTGAGGTCCCTGAAAGACAAGAGGGTGCTGATCACCGGCGGCTCCTCGGGAATAGGTATGGCGACCGCACAGGCCCTTTCGAATAAGGGAGCAAAGATAATCATCGCTGCCAGAAACGGGGAGAAACTGGAATCTGCCAGAAAGAACATTTCGGGTATCATATCCACAATATCGGTGGATATATCCAGATTGTCAGATATAGAAATCCTCACAGAGAGAATAGAAAAAGAACAGGGAACAATTGATATTCTGATCAATTGCGCGGGTATTGTTCATCCGGGAAAACTGAAGGATCTATCCAACGAACAGATTACGCGTCAGATAGATATCAATCTCACCGGGACAATAATGATCACAAAAACGCTTCTTCATCTGATGAACTCCCCTGGATACATAGTCAACATCTCCTCTGCCGCCGGATTCGTTGGGATTTTCGGGTACACTGCCTACTCCGCTTCCAAATTCGGAGTGGTGGGGTTCTCGGAGGCCCTGAGAATGGAGCTCGAACCCGAAGGTATAGGAGTATCGGTAGTCTTCCCTCCGGATACCGAGACACCCCAACTGGAATTCGAGAACATGACCAAACCAAAAGAATTGAAATCCATTTCAGGAAAAATCAAACCGATTCCCCCGAAATCAGTGGCGGATTCCATAATCAAAGGAATGCTTTCAGGGGATTTCCTGATATTTCCCGACGGTGGTTCGAGATCGGCATACATGGCATCGCGTATGGCAGGACCGGTTGTGAGGTCCTGGATGGATAAACAGATAAGGAGATCCTCCGAGAGGAATGATTGAGATGGCGGGAACCGTTACCAAGATAGCAGTCCTATCCGTGATCGTACTGATCATTGTTGCCCTCCTTGGCGGGATACTGATCAGGAACATGGCAGATGATGCCCGGGCCGAGTTGGGAACGGTTTTTGTTTACATAGACGGAAAACAGGCGAACATAACAGCCGATATCGATATCTCACCCGAGGTCCGACCGGATGATGCCGAACTTGAACTCGACATCGGCAACAACGGAATTAATGTCGATTATGATGGTGAAAAGATATCAGCTCGGCTGGGAGAGGAGGATTTCCGGGAATTAATGGAGAGATATACCATCAACGTAACAGGTGATGTGAGGACGAAAATCCTGGGTCCTTTCAATATCAGGGTTAATGTGGAAGAAGAGGTCAACGTATCCTTCATTCACGAACTTTCGGACACTCTCAACGTTACAAACGTTAGGGTGAACTTCTCCAACCTTTTCAATCCGATAATAGAATTCAATCTGACAGCAGATGTTACAAGAGATTTTCAGCTCAACATAACCAATACACCCGCAAGGTTGACCTCCTCGGGGGGAGCCTTTACCGCAAATGTGATCGAATTGAATTACAGGACGGGGATGGGAGGTAATGCGAGAGTTTCCATCCCTCCGCTGGGGCTGCTCGGTCTGGCCTTATACAACAGAGGGATCTTGGTGGAAGCATGGGGAATTGAGGTAGAGGTGGACATTCCATTCTTCAGTGAATGAAGAGACCGCCGTTTATATCCAGAGTCGCACCTGTAACATACTCCGACATATTGGAGAGCAAAAATACAACGGGTCCGGCAATATCCACTGGTGAGGCGATCCTGCCAAGAGGAACCTGGGAAATCCTCTTCTTCCTCTTTTCGGGGCTGTCTCCCGCTAGAATATCGGTATCAACGTATCCGGGCGCTATGGAATTCACCCTGATATCCGGGGCCAGCTCCCTGGCGAGCGACCGGGCCATTCCCAGCATTCCCGCTTTGGAAGCCGCGTAATCGGCACCGTAGGAGGATCCTTTGAAGGCCAATTGGGATGATACCATGACGATAGATCCCTTTTTCATGGATGGAAGTGCGGCCTTTACGATGTTGTAGGCCCCGTCCAGGTTTACCTCCAATGTATTTTTCCAATCTTCCAATTCCATCTCACTAAAAGGTGACCTCTTGTAAAGACCCGCATTTATCACAAGTCCATCGATCTGATTCGAAGAGACATTCTCCAGAAACCGGAACACAGCGCCTTCAAGTTCATTCCTGTCGGCAGAATCCGCTTTCAAGGCTATGCAGCTATCTCCAAGCTTCTTCTCCAACTCCCTGGACTTCTTCTCGGAATTGAGATAGGTGAATCCCGCTACGGCTCCGTTTTGGACGGAAGTCTCCACGATAGCTCTTCCGATTCCCCTCGAACCTCCGGTAACCATGATGGTTTTACCCTCAAGCAATTTTATCATTCCACCTCCTCATTGTATGGATTGTCCTCGCCACAGAAAGGACACTCGTCCATTTCAAAGGGGTAAACACTGGAGCATTCGGGACATTCAACAGCATCATCGGGATCGAGTTCTTCACGAATTGACCAGTCCTCCTCCTTCTTTCTGGATTTATTCCCTATAACAAAAAGCAATATTCCCATGACTATAAGCATCACAAGGAGAGTGGCTATGACAACTACCAACCAGATGGGGAGCTCACCATCTTCTTTACCGGTATCGGATTCATTTACCAACGGATTGGAGTTCTGATTGTATTCTTCCAGATTGGTTGAACCGTCCCCGTCCGGATCCTCACCGGCATCGAGAGGATCCCCGGGATCGAAGCCATACTCCAACTCCCAATCATCCGGTATGCCGTCTCCGTCATCGTCCTCGTCCAAATGATCTAAAACACCGTCTTCGTCCGTATCGAGAGGGTAATCCTGATCAGAAAGCGGATCGGTCCCTGCTTCAATCTCTATATCATCTGTATAACCATCTCCGTCGTCATCATTATCCGCATTGTTTCCTATGCCATCAGAGTCGGTATCCTGCCATTCGGCAGGATCGGATGGAAATGCATCAATTAGATTCTTGTAGCCGTCACCATCGGAATCCAGCTCGGGATCCAGCAGGGATACCACTACGATATCCTTGCCAACCTCCGTTGTCCCGAGTTCAAGGGATAAAAGTCCCGATTCGATTGAGTAATTCAGACCAAGGACGTTTGAGATTTGATCACCCGACATGGAAAGGACCCTGCTGGAACCTCCCAAAACATTGGTGTTGAAATCACTTATCCTGATTTGAATGAATATTGAGGTGATATTTTGTGGATTTCCTGACAATCTGAAAGAACAGAGTTTCACCTCATCAGGTTCCGACGGGTCCCCGTCATAGATATCAGTATCAAGAGATATGTTCACCGATACCCTGTATCTGATAAATACGCTAATACCGCCGTCATAACCGTATAGGGATCTCATCCTCACTTCCGGTTCGATGTTAACATATTGCGAATCCGTTGTATTGGTGAATTCCCCGTCACTGCATCTGAAACTGTATGTATAATTTCCCGCACCCAAGCTGAGCTGAATGGAATATCCTATTCCCAGTGCGGGATCGGTGGGACCGAAAGGTTCCATCTCGTATTCCAACCCGTCCAGTATCAGTGTTACATTTTCCGGCATATCACCATCGATATCAGTGTAGAGGACCTCGAACCAGACATGATTCGGTCCATCCATGGTGTGATTGCGGGCAATGAGCGTAGGCGGATCATTTACGGGGTTGACGGTTACATTGATCATTCCCGTGATTGTATTGTTTCTGGAGTCCCTGACCATGACGGTGATGCTCCCTGAACCGTATCGGTCCCTGATCGAAGATACGTTTATCACGGTTCCGTTCTGGTATACAGCGAAAATCTGGTCATCCTCCTGATCGGTGTCGGTTACCATGGTAAGATTATCACCTTTATCTGGATCTCCGATATACGGACCCAGGTCCAAAACGGTGTAGTTATCCTCATCTATCTCTATGTCAGGCAAAGGAGTTGTGAAGAAAGGAGGGAAATACACAGGTTCGAAGAAAACAAAAACCTGCTTTGTCAACGAGCTGTTTCCATCTGATACTGTCAGATTTATTGAAAATTCGCCCGGGGTCCCGTCGCCGTAAATGAACATGAATGTGTTGTTTTGCGAGAGGAAGGTGATGTTTGCGGGATCATCACTTGTTATCTCCAGATCATTTTGAGGTGTATCCTCATCCTCGATCTCAACAGGGTAGAAAAGAGGTATGCTCTCTGTGGCATAAAGGAGTGTATACGGAAGCCTGAATACGGGAGGATCGTCCCTGAAAACCACTTCCACATCGATTGAATACGATCTGAAATCATAATCATCGGAAAGGTTGATGTAAACCGTTTCCCGTTCGATACTTTCATTCTCGTACACGAAAACTATCTCATCGAATGTATCGTCATAAAATACATTGCCAGAGGATATGTTAACATCCACTTTTCCAGCCTCGTTTCGGTCCAGCACCTCGGATGATATGACCATATATTGGTCCTCGTATGCGAAATAGCTAACCGGGATGTTGGTCATCTCCGGTGGCCACGAGAATTGGACAGGCTGGTTGATCGGTTTGTTGCCCTGAACGGTTACGGATCTGTTGTTGTAATGGGTAAACGGGATATCTTTCATCGCGACCTTGTATTCACCGGAAGTGGTATTTGTCTCATTTTTTCCGTATAAATATCCTCTGAGCAATATGGGAGGCACCTCGCCTGTGTCGTTGACGATATGCGTATTCCATTCCGAGCCGTACATATCGATCAGGGTTAATTCAATATCACCTCTTGGATTACCTTCCTTATCCTCCACGAGAAGGGAGACCAACGCATATGTTTCAACCTTCGAGGAGTTATCATTTACCACAATTGTTGTCCTATCGAATGTGGTATTGGAAAATGTCAGTTCCGACCCTTCATTCAAAACGGAAGTCTTGTTGGTAAGCGATATAGTTGAATTGCGCACCGTTACAGTGGAAGAGGTGGAATTGATGGATTCCCGGGCACCAATTATGGAAGCCCTTTCAAAGACTGCCGACCCATGATCAAAAATGATTCCAGGCCATGAACCTTTGGTGGGTGTTCCGATCGGACCAAAGGTTACGGTTCCATTCTCCTGACCAGCTCTCAATTCACCCTCTACCCTGAGAGAAGCCGAACCGGAAAATTTTACCTCGACATCGGATGTTATCTCCAGAAGAACCCCGGATTCCACCACAACGGATTCATTCAGTATGTAGGGTGAACCCGATGAATTCCATAGAGTGTCCGTGGTTATGTCATTGTCGATATACGAAGCCGGTACGGCTCTGGTTGATTCCGCTTCCTCGATTCCAAGGTTTGCAAATTGTGACAGCACCAGCATAAAGAGAAAAAGGAAGTAATTGACCTTAGCCATGGAAAGCACCTTTTCGTTATTCAAAATGCCAGGGTATGTATTTAATCCTTCCAGACAAATATTTGATTTTGGCAGTCCTTGAAAGTTTGATAGAAACCATCTGCTTATAAAGGGACTGGATATGGGAAAAGTATTTTATAATCCGAAAAAACGAGGACAGATAAAATATATAAATACCTTTGAATTGGTAGGGTTCAGTTACTCCAGGGTTCGGTATAAATCTTATATGCAACCCAGACCCTGTATTGCATGCCAGGAGGTTAATGAATGCCTTTAAAAAATGTCTACGCATCCATGGCAATTGTCCTTATGCTGGCAACGGTCAGCATACTTCTTTCCACCGCGGGTGGTGAGGAGATCGATTATTTCATGAACGATACCCAGATTAAAGAGGATACGGTTGTCCTCAAGGGATCAGGCGCGGAGATATATGACTCCCATCTTTACTTTCAGATAGAGAGGAATGTTCCCATATCATCTGCGGGAATGAAGATCCACACACAGAACGCAGCGGGAGGTCCCTGGATAAGGGATCCGGCCATAGACATTGGATCCGATGCCAATCTCGAATGGTCCTTTTCCGAAAAAGGTTACGGAGATTTTGGAAGGAATTTCCAGTACTCGGATGAAACAAGGATGAAAACCAATACGTATTCTGGAGCCAGTGAAAAGAACCTTGGAAGCGTATTGATCCCCGCTGACGCAGAAGTCCTATCAGCCGAGATGACGGTAAAAGGTAGGTTCGAGGCGAAGATATCCAGTATGAAGGAAGCGGCCGAGGGAGGGCCGATATCATACACTCCCCGGTGGGTAGAGATAGGGGATCTGGACGGCGATGATATGAATGATGCTTTAATTTCAACGGGAAGCAGTGGTTATCTCTACACTTATATCCAGGAAAGTGAAGGACAATACGAGAAGTCCAGGCTCTCACATCCTACAACCTATAATGATTACGCTATACACGATGTGGACGATGACGGTGACAATGATATTGTCTATTCCAGGTCCAGCGGTATCTACTGGGTTTCAAACCTAGGGTCTGGTAGTTTTGCTTCCACATCCACCCAGTTGACCTCGTCATTTTCACCCGAATTCATAGGAACCGCCGATCTCGACGGTGATGGAGAGGACGAAATAATCGGCGGAATAACTTCATGGTCATGGGGTACGACCAAGGTTTCACTTTCCTACTTGAAAAGAAGTTCCGGATCCAATTTCAACCTCTGGCCTTTATTCAATACCGGTAGCGGTTCTGGATCGGCATCTCTTCTGGGTCTAAGGTTCGGTGACTGGAACAATGATACTTACATGGACGTTTTCTGTGCCTATTCAGACAGAAATGTATACGTTTTCGAGAACCCCGCATACGAATGGTATTACAAGGACACAACCAACATCACATTCAAAACCAAATGGGATGAGACAAAGGTATTTAAGTCCACCTATTCCATTCTGGGCTGGGATGTGGGCGATGTGGACCGGGACGGTAATGCCGATGTAGTGGTAGCACCATCGGGCGGTTACAATTCCGACATCTACTATTACAACAACAAGGGAACTTCTTCCTGGAGCAGATATGGAGTCGTATCCTACACGGTATATTATCCCAAGGATGTGACACTGGTTGATCTTGATGGAGATGACTACCTGGACATCTTCTTCGCTTCAGGCTCCTACTACTATTACAACAACATCGGATGGTGCAAGAACGGAGGAAATCCAAACAGGAGCAGCTGGACTTCTTCAACACTTATGTCCGGCCATGATGATTCCGGAACCGTTGCTTTCACAGGTGATGTGAATTCGGACGGCTACAATGATACGGGTTACTTCTTCACTGACAACAAACAGATAATCGTATGGAAGAATTCCGCACCTTACGACGGTTCCAACATAGAACCCGGTTTTATCGAGGACGGCGGCCTTTCTCAGATGAGCGACCTTGTAAGGGTTGATATAGATGAGGATGGAGACGACGATTATCTGATCACAGCATTCAAGAGCGGAACCGTGGGCTGGTATGAGAACGACGGTTCTCCATTTACGGGTGATTGGGACTTCCACAGGATCAACAGCGTTATGGTTGCCGGTGCCAAGGAGGTGGATTACGGTGATATCGATAACGACGGAGACCTCGATGTAGCTGTTTCCGCCTACAGCATGGGAAAGATAATGTGGTTCGAGAATCCGGGTGATCCGAAAAATATTTGGAAATACCATCACGTTGGAAACATGAACTATGCTTTTGGATGTGCTCTGGGAGACATGGACGAGGACGGACAGCTGGATATTATCGTCTCGGCCGGCTACTACTACCAGGATGGTATCAGGATGTATTACACATCCGATCCAAAGGGAAGCTGGAATCATCGCAGGATCTCTGGTTCTGCCTATTATTGCGGGGCGATAAATCTCACGGACATGAACAAGGACGGACACCTTGACGTTCTGGTAACAATTAACGGATGGTCAGGACAGGCAAACATATACAGGAATCCTCTACCTGGCAAGAATCCCAGATCGGTTCAGTGGGCCCAGATTTCAGTGGTAAGCGGACTGCAGTATCCATATGAAGTATTACCCATCGACATCAATGATGATGGCAACCTTGATGTTGTTTCATCATCAAATTATGGAGGTATAAAATGGGGTGAAGCGCCCTCCAATCCAAATTCAACGGGAGGATGGAGCACCCATACTCTGGATTCCTCCATCAACTATCCCTGGGGACTTGATGTCATGGATGTGGACAATGACGGTTATGATGACGTTTTTGTCACCAGCCACTACTGGTGGGCTTCATCATATTGGTCATACGGAAGGGGTGTATACTGGCTTGAGGAAACCGACGACCCTTACTCCACCTGGCAGAAAAGGACACTCGATTCAAACCTGAAGGAATCCTACGGTGTATCTGCCAGTGACCATGACAATGACGGACAGCCGGAGATCTTTGCCCTTTCAATGTTTGATGACGAATTCAAGTACAGCAAACCCACACTAAACTATCCATCGGATATCAGACTGGACCTGGGTTCGGATAACGTATTTGATTATCAGGGATCGGGCAATCTGAGAGGTGATCTCAATATCGAGATAAGGGATCAGCTTCAATATATCCTGGATAACAAACCCTCTTCGGTCACCCAATATACGGATACCTATGGGACCCCGATGATGGAATTCAACATCGACCTGTATTCTCAAACATTGGGAAGACTAACCGGATATGGCTTGGATATCAGGTACAATCTGACGGTGGATGTGGACAATAACGGCCAGGTAAAGGAAGCAATAGACCGGCTTATTCCCGATTACAATGACCCCAATGCCGACCCCCTGAGAATCTACATACTTTTCAAGGGGAAGACCGAAGGTACAGCATTTATAACAGATCTTCATCTGGAATACAATGCACCTCCAAAACTTTCAAGGGAATTGGTCAAAACACTGCAGGTTGATGAGAACAGCATTTCAAGAAAGGTTATGGACCTCTCAAAATACTTCAAAGATGATTATGACGATCCGCACCTTCTAAATTACAGAGTGGAAACGGTAGGGCCAAACAGCGATAAAGTGGATGCATACGTGGAAAACGGTGCGAACGTCACTCTGGATGCAAGGATAGATGATGATTTCGACAGGGATACCCATATGAGGATCATCGTCACCGACAACGGAGGACCTGGAGGGACACCCTCGAGGGTATATATTTCCAAGGAAATCAAGATCGATGTACTTCCTGTTGACGACCACCCTATCCGTGGCAACGAGACGCTGCCCGATAGAATAGTCGGATACGAGGGTGAGGAAGATGTCATGGCCCTTGATATATCGGACCTGAACCTCTTTTATGATCCTGATGATCCGTTGGGAACGGGTTTGCAGTATTATTTGATAATGAATCCCGATAATATCGACCCCAGGGATTTCAGTAATGTCTCTGTCAGTCTGAGAGGAGACAAGATCTATGTCACAAGCCAGGGAGATTGGACCGGAATGAACATTCCTCTACGGTTATGGTGCTATGACAACGATCTGTTCCAACCCGAGTTCGACCCATACCACGATACACTCCTAGATATCATAAACAAAAATGATCCTCCATCCTGGAAGATTGTTCCCGATATAACCATCAACGAGGACGAGTCAGAAGATGGTGCTTTGGATCTTACACCATATGTAACGGATATTGACAGCGATCCTCAAAACGACCTCGTCTTCAGGGTGCTTTCCCAGACCAATTCAACCTACTACCAGGTTTCCCTTGATCCAACGGACTCATCCAGGATCAACCTGATGCCCAAAATTGACCACTGGTATGGCTGGGTTAAGACCACAATCGAGGTGAGTGACGGAGAATACACGGCTTTAACTGACCTTTATGTCAAAGTAAAACCGGTCAATGATCTTCCCGAGATAACCATTACCTATCCAATTGAGGATCAATCTCTGGAGGAGGGACCCATCTCCATCCAGGGAGAAGCATATGATGTAGAGGGTATTGATAGAATAGAGGTCACCTATTACGGAAAAACCATCCCAGCTAGGGGTAAGAGGTCGTGGGGTTCCAATCTCGATCTTCCGGATGATGTTGACATAACCGAGATTACCTATGACATACCCATAACCGCAACGGTTTACGACACAAACGGAGACTCCTCCACCAAGACCGTCCATATCACTCTACTCCCAATGATAGATGAGGAAGACACTGACCCGGATAATGATGGATACCCCAATTCCAGGGATGACTTCCCATACGATCCTTCTGAGTGGAAGGATACCGACAGAGATGGCATAGGTGACAACTCCGATGCATTCCCCGAAAATCAGGAATGGCAGTATGATTCCGATAAGGACGGCATAGCGGACAAGGCCGATGATTATCCTTATGATCCCGATAATGATCCCACAACATCTGTAGCCAGGGATGAAGAAACGGAGGAGACAGACTGGACCGCCCCAATACTCTTCTCTGTTCTTGCAGTGATCATTGCTGTTCTTGCGGTTATCTCTCTGCTTGCTTTCCTGAAGAAGAGGGCGGCATCCAAGGATCCGAAAAAGGCAGTAAGCTTCTACAAAAAACAGGAAAAGAGAAGAGATATCATGAGAAAGATTTCCGGAAGAGAGAAGCTTGAGGGAGTCCTTACCAAGACCCAGTTCAAGGCTGAAGGGCAATTTGGTAGACCCGGTCCTGTTCAGCCATCACCAATGCCCCTACCACAATCCGGAAGGATGCCTCTGCCTCCGCCTAACCAGGCACAACAGAACAGGGCGCAGCTTCCGCCTCCGGGTACGAGGATGCCTCCCCCGCCAGGAAGATGATGAAAATGGGATGAATTGGAGGGTGGTGCAACCCTACTGCATCACCCTTGTTTATATATTCCAATCATACTGGCCTGTAAGTATAAACCCAAAAGGTTTAAAACAATGGAAAAGTCGTCCCCATAGAACTTTTATATATTTTTTCTCCATGTTGTATATGATAGCGGGTTTCAATAAAACTTGCCAAAATACAGCTGTCCGGACGTGATACATTGCGAAAAATGCTAACGATCCCCGTATGCCTAGTGATGCTGATTGTAGCGCTCCTTCCGGCCATGGAGTTAGGGACCGAAGGGGAAAAGACAAAGGAATTTTACGATAACGAAAAGAATCCTGTTCCAGGTGGTACGGTTGAATTTCCGGGAGGAGAAGGATTCGATACAAGCTATTATTTCATGGTGGGAAGGAATGTTCCGATATCCGAAGCATATTTCAACATATCCACCTACAATTCCCATATCGGAATGGCTCCAGAGAAGCCGTACGTGGATGTTGGTGTGGATTCAAATAAGGAATGGCAGTATGAAGGAACCGGGTACGGGAAGTTCGGACAGCAGAAGTATTTCTCGGATGACAAGACCCAGGTTTCGATCTCATACGGATCCAGCGGAGGATCCGATAATTCCAACAAGATCCTTCTTCCCAGAAATGCAGAGATAAATGATGCCAACATCGGCGTCAGGGGAAGGTTCCAGCATCCTTCATCGATTCCAATAAATACACATACCATACAGGAGGATCCGTCCTCCCTTTCCATGGACGGATTTGCCATGGAGAAGGGCGATATAGACGATGACGGCGATATCGATGTTATTGTCTCCGACATCAGGAACGACAGGATAGTCTGGATAGAGAATCCCGGTGACAACGAAAGCGAATGGGAATTGCACACCATATATGACGGATATGACACGACAAATACGTATTCAATTGATGTTGGCGACATAGATGACGATGGAGATCTGGATGTGGCTGCCACCTCCTATTCCAGAGGATATGTGATGTGGTTCAGGAACAACAATGACGGTGACTCATGGTCCAAATACAGGTTCAAGACCGGATTCAGCTATGCGGGAAGGGTCAGGATAGCAGATGTCGATCAGGACGGAAATCCCGACATGGTTGTTGCTTCATACTACAATTATCTCTACTACAGGGACGAGTTCCTTTACTGGTTCGAGGCTCCGGATAATCCAAGCACAACCTCCGGATGGAAAAGCCACAAGATCGCTTCCTCTCCATACTACTACATGTATTCGTATCTCGGAATGGATGTGGGATATCTCAACGATGACGATTATCCCGATATAGTGCTCTCAACCTATCCACGTTATTCCTACTACGGAAATAATCATCTTCATACCTATACCAATCCAAAATCAACGTCAGGCAGCTGGTCACACAAGGTGATCGATTCCGGTGCGAACCGGATACATTCCCTGGAAGTTGCAGATATGGATGATGACGGAGACGACGATATCATCACTGCCACCTACGGACAGAATTCAGTTAAACTTTACGACAACATCAACAACGCCTCCTCATGGTCGGAGAAAAACCTGATTTCATTTACCAGACCTAGATATGTCCTTGCTGAGGACATGAACGACGATGGGAAACTGGACATACTTGTGGGAGGAGGGTCAGGAATTTACGACTTCTCGGTTCTCCATCAGGGTTCAAACCACAAATCCTACACTGAACATGTTATCACAAGCGAGTTGATCGACCCCATGGCGTTTGTTCCCTTTGACAAGGATAACGATGATGATCTGGATGTAATGGTTGCTGGAACATCCGGTTCTCAGCTGGTCATAGTAAATACCACGGATGATTCCACTCCGTCTCACGAGATAATATGGCTGGCAGACGGCGGAGTAAAGGATATCAGAGGCATGGATTACCACGACGTTGACGGCGATGGTGATCTGGATGTTCTTTTCTGCGCTTACGGGACCGGATATATTGGATGGATGGAAAATGACGGGACCCCTTTCAACGGAGCTGGCAAGCTTCACAAGATAGGCAGCATAGGAAATCCCATCGAGATCATGGCGGCCGATATCGATGGAGACGATGACTTGGATGCTGCGGTTCTAAGCTCGGGAGGAGTAGCCGTCTGGTTCGAAAACACGGGAGCAGTATTGGCCAGCTGGCCTTCATCTACAATAGCCACCGGCATTCCAAGTGCATATTCCATGTATGCCGGTGATTTCACTGGAGACGGAAAAGCTGATATCGTAACAAGCTCGGCAAGAGGCTGGAGGAACGGAGAGGTCAGGCTCTACGAGTCACCTTCCAATCCCAAATCAAGCTGGCCCATGAACAGAATTGCCAGTTCCATTTCCTATCAGGCCAGGATATGGGCTGAGGATATGGACCTGGACGGAGACCTCGATGTATTATCCGTCCATGGTTCATACGGGTCCGGCTCGGTAGTATATTACAGGAATCCTTCCCCCAGCAATCCCATGAGCGGAACATGGGGGGCCGTATCAATAGGAAGCGGGTTATACTACCCGGAGGATGTCAGATCTATCGATATCACGGACGACGGATATCCGGATGTGGTGGTAACTGGAAGATACTACTATTCAAAGGTAATGTGGTATCAGAGCCCATATGGCGATCAGGTAAACTCTTGGACCCAATACACCCTTTATTCCTCTGCTCACTCATGGAGATTGGCAGTCGGTGATATCGGTAACGACGGTTACGCGGATATAATTCTGAACAGAGGTTCGTATTCCTCGCCCAGTTCGGTTTATTGGTTCGAGGAGGGGGTTGACTACACCCAATCCTGGAATGCAAGGTCCCTTGGAAGCTATTCTGGGACCTGGGCTTTGGGAATTGCGGATCTGGAAGGGGATGATGTTCACGAGATCATGTCCACTTCCAGGTCAAGAGACGAGATCAGGGCCTACAGATTGAACGCCGTATTTCCCAGCGGGATCGGACTGGATATCGGATCGGATTCCTCATCCGATGACTGGGAGAATTCGGGTACGCTAAAGGGAGAAAAGAAGGTAGACATATCCTCTTACCTACAATCCACTATCGATACGGAACCATCCTCGACCTCCCTGATAGAGGACTCCTGGGGAACCACGATGTTATCCATACCCATGGAACTTTCCTCCGGAAGTTCGGGGAGGGTCCAGATGGAAGACATTTACATAAATTACAATGCCACTGTCAGAATCGATCAGGACGGAAGCGGTAAATCCCTTAAGAATGTATTGAATCGCCTTATTCCTGATTATGTTGGTGAGGATGACAGCAAATTGAGAATTTACATCGGAGTAGGAGCACAATCGGAGGGGATGGCCTACATCAGCGATCTCAATGTTGAATACAACGCGATTCCAAGGCAGTCCCAGGAAATGGAGGAATTGAGATTAAGGGAGGACGAAAAAAAGGTGTTTGACTTCAATCTCAAAGATTACTTCAAGGATGATTACACCCCACCCAATGATCTTGAGATAGATGTTAGATTGAGCGGAAGGAAAAGGGACATGATCGAGGCCTCGGTTGTTGATGGAGAGTTGACAATAGATGCCTCTGTAACACCGAATTTCTACACCAGAATGTCCGAACCCTACGATGTATATGCGGAGTTCATAGTAACAGATGATGGAGGTCCCAACAACGTTCCTGCCAGAACATATATGACCAAAAGATTCCCGGTAATTGTGGAGCCGGTCAACGATGATCCTGTGGCCACAGGACAGAGTCTTCCCGATCTCTATGCATGGGAGGGCAAAACCACAGTGGTCGTGGATCTGGATGATTACGAGCTTTTCACGGACGTGGACAATGATCCGATACTCTATGATATAGTCTACCCGGACAGACAAGATATACCCGGTTACAACGAATCTGCTGATCTCGAAATTGATCTCATCGGATCCGAGATCCAGGTATCCCTGAACGAACTCTCCGATTGGACGGGAACCATACCACTGACCATATACGGAACGGATGACCACCAGTACAACATATACACAACGCCCAGGATCAAGACGAATATAATTGTTAACAACACAAACGATCCGCCAAAATGGATGGATATCCCGACATACACAGTCATCGAGGACACACCCATGGACAGGATCGTGGAACTAACCCAGTTCGTCGATGATATAGACTCACCCCTTAATGATATGACGGTAACAATAGAAGAGTACACAAACCAGTCATTCGTGACCTTCAGCATGGAATACCTCCAGTCCAACCAGGCATACCTCAATTTTGAACCCAGGGTCAAGAACTGGAACGGCATGTCAACAATAACCATCACCATATCCGATGGCGAATTCATGGCTACCACCGAATTCAACGTAGAGGTCCTCCCTATCAACGATCCTCCCTCGATAACCATCCTGGAGCCGAACGAAAACCAGAGAATAGAACCCGGTCCGTTCTCGATCGTTGGTGAGACAAGAGACGTTGAAGGAGTATTATGGATAGAGGTTCTCTTCCAGGACGAATGGGTCAAGGCCATAGGAAAGAACAACTGGGGACTCACTCTGGAAGCCCCGAGATACAATGAGATGAAGGAAGATATTCCCATTCAGGTTAGGGCTTATGACGGTGAGAACTACACATACGCATACGTCAACATTACAATCCTGAAATATCTGCCACCCGAACTCTTCGACTCGGATAACGACGGATATGATGATATCATGGATGACTTCCCCTTCAATCCGTCCGAATGGAAGGACACCGACAGGGACGGGGTGGGTGATAACGAAGATGTGTGGCCCGAGAATCCCGCATGGAAATACGATCATGACAAGGATGGATTTGCTGATGCCGCAGACACCCATGATTATGATCCCGAACTTTGGAACGACAACAACGGGGATGGAAGGAACGACGACGAGCCCGTAAGAAATAACAACCAGATCACAACCGAAGATGAAGAAGCGAACTGGTTCTGGCCAATATTTTTGTTCGTTCTCTCTGTGGTCTTTGCAATCCTTGCGATCCTGTCCCTTTCAGCCCTCCTGATAAAGAGATCGGCCGCAAAGGACCCCAGGAAGATGGCAAGGTTCTACAAGTTCGAACAGAAATGGAGGGACAGGCAGAATGCACTGATCGAGAAGAGTCCTTTCGCCAGCATGAGCGGAAAGGTATCGGATACTGTCAGCCAGGCAGGGCCGAGGCCCATGCCATCGATGTCCGGTCCTTCCCCGGTTAGGTCCCTGCCCGGAGCTCCTCCCGGAATGAGCAGACCCGGTCTTCCTCCCGGAAGGCCCCCCATCCAGCAGGGGAACATGAAACCTCCCTCCAATTTGAACAGGTAATACCTTCAAAATCAAGAAACTCAAAATCCTAAATAGGAGGAAGGGTTTACCAAACTCGGCATTAGTTCCGTGCTACGCTTGGGGGTATCTGGGCTGTTACTTGATGATCTGGTGGAATGCAAAGCTTTGAGATTCGGTGATTTTACCCTTACATCAGGTAAAAAAAGCAGATATTACATCGATATAAAGAAGGCGTCTGCATTTCCATCCATTCTCAGAAAGATCACGGATGGTTTCAAATCCTTCGGCGTGGAATGCGACAAGGTAGCAGGAGTGGAGTTGGGAGCCGTTCCCCTGATCGTATCCTATTCACTTGAAACCGGCATACCTTTCGTCATAGTCAGGAAACCGGGAAGGGAGCACGGTACTAAGCGAGGTGTAGAGGGAGAGATCGATAAGGGGGACAGAATACTTCTCCTGGAGGATGTCGTCACCAGTGGCGGCTCGGTGATCCAGGCCATCGATCGATTAGAGGAGGAAGGGGGCAATGTCGTTTCCGTGATCACGGTGGTGGACCGTGAGGAAGGAGGGACCGATAGAATTTCCGAAATGGTACCCTTCAATGCCCTGTTGAAAGCAAGGGATCTCCTCGCAGAGGCCGACAAGAGGGATTAGATTAAGGTTTCACACCAGGAGGGAGTAGATGAAGGTATTGATAGTCGGAGGCGGAGGAAGGGAACATGCCATCGCCTGGAAGATAAAGAAATCCAGGTGGGTTAACAAGGTTTACTGCGCACCAGGCAACGCGGGAATTGCATCCGTTGCCAAATGCAAGAAGATATCGGCAACGGATATCGAGGGTCTACTGGCATTTGCCAAGAAGAAAAAAGTTGAGATAACTGTTGTGGGCCCAGAACAACCTCTATCCATGGGAATAGTCGATCGGTTCGAGGAGGAGGGATTGAAGATCTTCGGTCCCACAAAGGCAGCGGCACGTATTGAATCATCCAAGATATTTGCAAAGGAGATAATGGAGAAGTACAGGATACCGACCGCAAGATCCGAGGCTTTCGAGGACCTCGACGAGGCCAGGAAGTATATCAAGGAAACCGGAGGACCTCTCGTGGTTAAGGTGGACGGACTTGCCGCAGGCAAGGGTGCTTTTCCCTGCGAGGACGAGCTCCAGGCCCTGGAAGTTGTGGATCACATCGAGAAAGATCTCTTCGAAAAGACCGGAAAGAGGATACTTATAGAAGAGTACCTCACAGGCGAGGAAGCGTCGATACTGGCATTCTCCGATGGAAAACACGTTATTCCCCTGGAGTCGGCACAGGATCACAAAAGAGCCTTTGACAACGACGAAGGACCCAATACCGGGGGTATGGGCGCATATTCACCCGCACCCGTAGTTTCAGATGATATCGCATCGAGAGTATACGACGAGATACTAACTCCTACCATAAAAGGAATGGCGGCCGAGGGCTCCCCTTATAAGGGGATCCTGTATGCCGGTTTGATGATCACCGAGGAAGGTCCGAAGGTAATCGAATTCAACTGCAGGTTCGGTGATCCCGAGGCACAGGCAGTGATCCCGAGGATGGCAACCGATCTGATAAGACCGATAAAGGCCTGCTGCGACGGGACCCTTGAAAAGGTGAAGTTCCGGTGGTCAAAGAACAAATGCGTCTGCGTGGTCATAGCTTCCGGAGGCTATCCCGGAAGCTACAGGAAGGGATTGGATATTGAGGGTCTTGAAAAAATCAAGGAAATGGAGAATATCATCCCCTTCCATGCAGGAACCAAAAGAGATGATAACGGGAATCTGATTACAAACGGCGGCAGGGTCCTGGGAATTTGCGGACTTGGTCCTTCCATCAAGGATACGATAAAGACCACCTACAAGGCAGTAAAAAAGGTAAGGTTCGAGAATTCCTTCTACAGGAAAGATATCGGGATGAAGGCTACCTACCATCTTGATGGAATGTGATCGATACTTTAATCAATCCGGGTTCCAAACACATCAGAAGCTACTCTTCTTCAGTGGAGAGATTCTCTTTCTTCTTCCTGGATATCAATAACAACACCATGACGATGATTACTATGAGGACCGCTACAGCGGCTATTGCTATGAACAGGGTCGTATTGTTGTCCTGATCACCATCTTCACCATCATCGTCGTCATCACCTGCAGGTCCTATCAGCTGGGAGATCTCCACCTGCTCTTCGCCGGATTCCATCAGTTTTGTACCGTCCTTTTCGATCCAGGCATTGTATGTGAGATGGGTAAAGTTTTTCAGGTCCACATCCGAGGCATCGGCCCTGTAAATACCCGATTCATACATCTCCAGTGTGAGATCCAAGGGCAGTCCGCAGGCTGCGTTTTCCCCGTAATCACACGGAAGGATCCTTGCCTTGATCGTTGCATCCTCGGGAACATTGTAGGCTTCCACGTAGATATGGAGTATATCACCATCCTCTTGCAGATATACATTATCGATGGATGGATCCTCCACGGGGCCTGGTCCTTCCTTGGGAGTTGCGATTACCGCAACGGTATGGGTGTATACATCTCCGGATGAATTGACCTCAATATGGAATGATTTGGTCCCATTGGCTCCCTCTGGAACTTCCAAAACGAAGGTGAGGTTCTTCCAAAACCTTACTCTTGTTGTTGAAAGTTCCTCGCTTTCGGAATCCGAAAATTTGAAATCCAGCCGATATCCATCTGAAGTTATAAGGTTCTCTCCGAGGGAAAGGTTCCATCCCTCCGGGAGGTCCGGTGCGGATATGGAATAGGAAATATCATCGAAAGAGGAGTCATCGAACTGGAACCTCTCGATCGTTATGTTTACCAATTCCTCACCCGGTGAATCTGTCCTCAAGAGTTCGCTGTCTTCCTCCATATAAAGATCGGGAGCATCACCGGGAAGATATGAAGATGATTGGAGGACCATACCTTCATCATCGTATAGGACCACAACGATCCCTTCTCCTTCGGAGAGTGACGGAACCGAGAAATTCATCCGCTGACCGGGAGAGAGATCCGTAACTGGCTGGGTAAGTGACGTTTCCAGGAACCTGTGGGCTATGGGGATTCCCACAAGGTTCCTCATGTTGGAATGGGTCTCCACAAGCTGTACCTGAAGGATACCCGAGATATCCTCAGTATAGACGGATCCGAGTTCGAGAGTGATGTTGACAGAACCATCTTCCTCCGTTATCAGGATCTCCGTGGGAGGCGTATCCCTGGCGGATGCGTTCTCGATCATGGAAACCATATCCGACCGGATATCACCGCTGAGGAATGAGGATCTGTCTCCTCCTGTCATTCTGTCAAAGGTATGATCGACGAACAGATCGGGGGTCGAGGTCACTCCCATATCCTCGGCTTTTTCCTGGGAAGGCTGATCATCGAATACGTAGGTTATGAAATTGAAATCAATCGGTGCATCCTCGTAAAGCCTTTCCAGAGCTTCCTCCACATAAACACACGGACCGCAGGTGGTCTGGGTGAACATCTCAAGAAGTACCGTATGGTCCTCCCAGGTCGGAGGATCCCTGATGCTGATATTTATCACCACAGGATCGTGGGGCTGCCTATATTTTTCGGGAGCTTTCTGATCGTATTCCACGGTAATTGTTACGGTGTAATCACCCGGGATGGATGTGTTGAAAGGAATCCAGCCACCGAATCCAACATCTGGTGTGAGATTGGCGTCTCTCACCTCGATATCCTCCATTCCGGTTATGTTGTATATCACTGTAAGATTGTATGCGGTACCTGTTCCGGCATTTGTTGCTTCAAACGTTATGCTTACATTTTCTCCGGTATAGAACTCATAGGGGTCCGAGGGTATCACACTCTCCCCGTCAAGCCAGATTCCACCTTCCAGGAGGATCTGAGGTATGGGCCATGTATTGACGGTTACATCCCATTGATCATATGCCTTCATACCATCTTTTTCCACAGAGAGATTTAGAGTATAATTGCCATCCGAGGGAATCAACAGGGAGATATCGAAATCACCAAAAGAATCGGTTGTTGTAGAATTCTCGATCCCCTCACCAACAACCGTAAGGTTCACCTGAGCCCCCGACACATTATTGTACAGGTCATCAGTGACCTTCCCGGAAACGGTAATTGTTTCATTGGGATAGATAGTGGTCCTGTCTGGTTGGGCATCAACCATGATCATTGACGCCTTCTTAACAACCGTAACGTTCAGTTCATGGGAATCAGGATTGGAGGGATAAGTGAACTGGTTTCCGGATCCGTGAAATACCGTGAAATGGAATGTGTACAGAAGTGCATCAGCATCTCTACCGAAACCGCCACCTGGTACCGTAGCAAAAAAGGTCTCCCCGTCTCCGGAATCGGTCATATCCACCGGTGGTTCACAGAGTCCTCCCGATTCACCCAATGGCTGATGGCAGACCTGCATCTTGATCAGGGTTATAGTTTCATCATCAACGCTGAAAGTGACCGATACATTGATATCATCCTCGAAAGAGGGCTCCGAAGGATCAAAGTATATTGAAGAATAGGTCGGAGCCGCTGCATCGGCATTATCGATTATAGGCATCCATGCAAACACCGCAAAAAGAAGCAGGACCGTTGCGAAGAGACCCGCTGCACCCTTGCTGGACATGGGCAAGCATTATCCTATCATCAAGATAAGGTTAACGTATGGATGGTTAAAAATGTACAAAAAAAATGCCCACCCCAAAAGGAGCAGGCATAGACCTCGGAGGCTTCCTATCACGATCAGATACCGTCATTGTCGGTATCGGTAAGATGTCCGTCGGTGGAATCGCCACCGCCGCCCTCGACGCCGTCGATCAGCATATCGTTGTCGGTATCCCAATCATTCGGGTCAAGGCCAAGGGCGAGCTCCCCGCTGTCTGAAAGGCCGTCGCCGTCGGTGTCGGGGTTGTTGAAGTCGGTTCCCATTGCCATCTCGTCGGTGTCGGATATACCGTCACCGTCATCATCGGAGTTGCCGTCTCCGTCACCGTCGCCGCCTTCCGCGGGACCGTCGCCTTCGCCACCGGAATCGCTGCCACCGTTGCCTCCGCCGGAGGTTCCGTCGTTATCGGTGTCAACAAGGTGTCCGTCGGTGGAATCGCCACCGCCGCCCTCGACGCCGTCGATCAGCATATCGTTGTCGGTATCCCAATCATTCGGGTCAAG
>CAYULA010000056.1:0-22382 GCA_964445525.1 uncultured Thermoplasmatales archaeon
GTTCACCCGAGGTCTCTTTTCTTATTTCTTCGAATGTTTCCGGGTCCAGTCCTTTTAGTCTGAGTTGTTCTTCGATATCCTTCTGGATCATCAATCTTATCGCATTTCTTACAACCTCAGATCTACTCTTATAGTATCCCTTCTTGACCTTTTGATCAAGATATTCAAGCAGATTACCTGTAACCTCTACACTAACGTTCATGGTCACACCGGGCATATATCTATTAGCGGGCTAATATTTCTTTTGGTCGATTATTGAATGAAACAACCAACCTCTGGTAGTTGCGAATTTGCTTTCGGTTATTTCAGGCAACGATCTCGTAACTTCCCTACATTTCCGGTTTCACCCATAACAGGAAACGTTCTCATCACAGATCTCCCTTTCCGTATTCGTCCATTCGCGGAACCAACATTCGCAACGCCATACTCTTGATCTCACCTTCTTCATAAGGTAATTCTCCTTATCATTCATCTCTCTTTCTATGGCTTGAAATTTCCTTTTCCCGTTGGTTTGGGCAATGCTCATCTGATGGTAATGAATAAATACATAATAATCCTATTTAGATACATCTTAGTAACTTTAGGTGATGATATGGTATCTTCAGAAGCTGTTCCAATGCTTGAACATGCACCAACATTGAATACTGTAATCATGGTTGAAGAAGTACTTCGAAATATGGATGATAGTGTGATCTCTGTTGCCGAGCTCAAAAGAATACTACCAAGAAAGGTCAATCATAATAAACTCAAGATCATTTTAAGATATCTTGAAGAAAGCAATAAAATACTGTTTACAACCGATGGTATAACATGGATATTCAATCCTAATCCCAATATTAGGAGAGCAATCGGCCAAGAGGAAAGTGTTCAAGGTGGGAGGAAGTCTCGCAATTAGAATCCCAAAGGAGATCGCAGATCTTGCTGATGTTCATGATGGAGATGACCTATTCATCACCACAAAGGATCATAGAATAATTATTGAACACAAATGATCTGAGAATTCATAACCATGATAATCGCTTATTGCCGGTTAGGGCTGTTTGCGGGATTTCCTTTTCCGTTGAGATCGGGCAACGATCTCGTTGCGGTACTCCATTTCCTTTAACGCCAATTCGCGGAACCCTCTTCAACACCTGTTTCACCTTTTTCTACTGTCTTGATATATTTTCATCTCTTCCTCCATCATTAATCGATTTGGAGATATTTTAAACTGTTTAGTTGACTGACCTGTCACTCCTCCCAGCTCTCGGAATCGTCTCTCCTTCTGATGAACAGCAGCAGAAAAATGAAGAGAATTATCAGGATTATCGCCACCACAACAGCGACAACAATCCATCCATTGGAACCTTCATCCTCTTCCTCATCCGGGACCTCCTCGATCGTTTCCTCCACGGTAAAATCCACCGAGAGGACTATCCATCCCGGTCGGTCCTCATCCGTGGAGGATATGTTGACAACAGCTGTGTGATTCCCTACCATCAATTCCGAAATCGTAACACTGCTTCCCGAATATTCCGTTCCATCGATGATCCAGGCAAATGACAGGTTCCTTTCGTCATCAGCGGATGCCTTGAATAACACGGGTTTTCCGTAAATAAGAGATTCACCATCAAGGGGAGATTCTATTCCTGCACCTGAAGGCGGTGTTGGTTCCTCGATTACCGGAGGTGTAGGCTTATCCGGAGGAATCGTGACATTCACCGTCCAGTTGTATTCATATGAGAAATTATTCGAAAATATTACCACTGCAACAGTGAACAATTCCCCTCCTTCAAGGCCCAATTCCTCACCGTCCAATGTTATCCCGGTAACATTACCGAAGGTCCTGTTCAGGAAGGTCCATTCACTCACGAAACCGGTTCCGTCCGGATCGGAAATCTCGAAACCCAAACCAACTGTTTCATTATGATCCATATCGATCACACCCGGTTCCGGATCAAGTCCGATAACCGGAGGCCTGTCAACATCATGGATGAAAACCGTCCAATTCACCGTCAGATTGAAGGAGGGATCCCTGCCGTCATAGACAACAACCGAAACCTCCAGCGGGGAGCTCTCGGAGGAGTTCACTCCTGAATACTCTGTTTTTAACGTAATATTCCTGAATGCTTCGAAACCGACATTGCCAACCTTCCAGAAATATCTCAGATCATCACCGTCCGGTTCCGACATATTCAAAATGAATTCGACTGACTCGTTCTCATCAATACTCACAACATCATCTGCAGGTGAAAACGAGGTTATCTCCTGGGGCCGATTGACATCAATTACCTTTATTCCGTATTGAACCTCCTTCCCGGCATCATCAGGATAGGCTTCGCTCTCATCCAGAACATATCTCAGAACATAGGGCCGCTCCCGGAAGGAATTATTCATATCATAACTGGTCTCGAATTCGTAATCATTCCTGATGGAAACCGGTTCATCCTCGAGATACCATTGACCCCTGATCTCGTATCCTCCTCTGTGGGCTATTGCAGAAAAATCAACAGACTCTCCCTCATCAACAGTCAGGTTCCCCGGATCGTGTGAGAGGTTCCAGATCAGAGGCGGCCTCGGATAGACAGTAAATGTGGTATTTGCACCATTATTGGATGTGTTGAATTCATGATTGTTCATCGTATTTACTCTCAAATTAAGATTGAAAGTAGAGGATTTCTCGAAGGTATTGTTCATATACAGTATAATGAAGGATCTTGCTGGAATATTATCATAAATAGTAGTAATTTCGAACCAATCCTCGGGAACTAATCTCAGGGTCGCAACAAAATTATCAACGTCAAAATTGGAAGGATTTCTTATCCTCATCCCGATCCTCACCATGTCGTCAACGGTACCGTTTCCATCCTGTTCGACCCAGAGGTCACCATCCTCAACTACTATCTCCTGTGCCTTGGTGGTAACCGTGACCACGCCGATACCTTCTCCTCCGTTTACAACAACCAGCACTCCAAGGGAGGCATGATCCATGAGCGTGGGAGTATCATCGGGGTCCTCAGGAGCTTTCAAGGTGACATCGAAATCCCTGTCACCTGCAATCAGACCTGTCGTGAATGCAAGTTTCCCGTCGGGGAAGAATACATTAACAAGACAATTGGAGATCGAGACCTCGCCATGGACGGAAAAGTTTTCCCTTATCCAGACCTGCTGGTCGGTGGTCACCTCAAGATCGACTTCAACATCCGTTCCTTCATGACTGTATTCCGCCAGCTCCAGGGGGATCTCGATCTCATCCGATCCTATATCTATCAAATAACTCCTCTTGATGGAATTCCCCACGGATCCGTTGTAGAAAAGTGTCTCCTCACCGTTTACAAAAACGGGCAATACATCGAATGTCCCTGCATCCACGGTCACGGACCTCTCGCTTCCAAGCGAGCAGTTCATGAGAATGGGCATTGACTCCCCTCCTCCGAAGGGAAGCTTTGCAGTGGTATTGACATCCCAGGTATCGCCTTGAACCAGTGGAAAATCATATTCCTCCAGAGGGGGTGCATACTCGTAGGCTATGGTGTAATCCCCGTTGATTACGGTTACCGTCCCCGACACGGTCGCGTTCAAGACCGACCTGTAAACAGCCAGGTCCTGGGCCCTGTGCCAGAGATAACCTGACACGTCTATGTTCACGATTATGTCACCGAAGATGGTGGATTCCTTTCCCGAGATGTTTCCGGAGATGTTGGTTATGTAAACAGGATCCCCCGAAGAAAAAAGATCCAGAGTAAACACAACTACACTCATATTTATCCAGCCGGATAAATCCACGGTCACCAGACCTGCATCATATTCCACTTCGGTTGTGTAGTTCCAGAAATCTCCTCTTCCCCAGACGGGAACATCCTCGCTGCCTGCGGGATCGAAGGAGGGATCCGATCCCGAAAAAAGAGGCACCGAGGAAAATATCAGAAGAACTGAAAGGATGATAATTGCAAATACCCTCATGTTGACCACTTATGATATAGGATGGGTCCTATTATCCTTTTTCAGTATCTCGTAAAAGCATGCCACCGAAAGGGTTTAATCGAAAGCCTATCTTTTTTCCCTTGACCCGGGAGGGGATAATCTGAGAACAATTAGGAAGATAACCAGCGGGATTCCAGGTCTGGACAGGATGCTCAGAGGAGGTTTGGTAGCAGGCAGACCCTATTCTCTGATAGGAGGGCCGGGATCGGGCAAGTCGATTCTGGGATGGCAGTTTCTGAGAGAGGGAACCGGGAAAGGAGAGAACTCCCTTTACATCACCCTCGACGAGCCTCATTACGAGATCAGGTCCAATATGGAAGCTCTCGGGATAAACGATGACAGAATAAGGATCATGGACCTCTCGCCGGAGGACCTCACAAAAGAAGGTGATATCACATCCCTCACTTTCCTTGACAGGGAGCTCCCCGATCAGATCTCCAAGCTCAGACCTCTCCGAATCGTTCTGGATTCCACCACATCGCTGAGAGCCATGGAATCCGATCCCGTTATGGCCAGGAGGAGGATCCTCTCCCTGATGAAACTGCTCTCGGAAAAGGAAGAGGAGGACAAGGTGCATCCTCCGATAACATCGGTCCTGATCACGGAGGATTACGGGGAATCCGCCCCTGTAGAGGCTTACCTTTCAAGGGGAGTGATCAGACTCGACAACTGTCTGGTGAAAGGATCGAGAGTCAGATCGATTGTGATAGAAAAGATGAGGGGTACGGACTTCGACGAGCATATGAGGCCCCTTAGAATCGGACCTGGCGGGGTCCACATAGCGGACAGGGATACACTGATAATGACACCGGAAAAGGTGTGACCAGATGAGGAAAACTGAACAGAAAAGGAAAATACGGTTCGGTCCAGTCTCCTACATATTCAAGGAGGTCTGGAGGAACAGGTCCAGGAGCATCATGTCCATCTCGTCGATTGCCGCCCTCTCGTTCCTTTTCGTTCTTTTCATGTCAATGGACAGTGGATTCGATGAGTTCTTCGAGGACGACACCGGGATCCCCTCGCAGGAACAGAAGGACCTCTACGAGGTAAGGGATGTCATGGAGCAGTGGGTTTACCTCATTTCGGCCCTCTGCCTTGCTCTAATGGTACTGGTTGTTGCAAACACGGGAGTGATCACCGTCGTGGAAAGAAAGCAGGAACTGGCAAGTTTGAGGGCCATAGGAATCCCATCCGGGAAGGTCGGAATGCTGGTAGCGGGATCCCTTGCCCTGATCCTTTACGGAGGAATACTCATAGGCACATTGATAGGTATAGCCTCTATCCCCCTGCTTGACAGGGTCAACCTCACCCTTGGCGCGGAGGGAATAGGATTCCCGTTCGCCTTCGATTGGAGGACCGTTGTCTACATAATTCTGATAGGCACAATATCGGGTACAGTCGGTTCCTTCCTTCCCCTGTCCCTTATGATGAGGAGCTCCCCCCTGGAGGTGCTCAGGGATGGCTGATTTCATCTCGGTTCGGGAGGCACTCAAGGAATACAGGGTCGGAGGATCCACGGTCAGAGCGCTTGACAGGATGGACCTGGAGATAGACAAGGGTGAAATGGTTGCCGTGATGGGGCCTTCGGGGGCGGGAAAGACGACACTGCTCAACCTGATCGGAGGGCTTGACAGTCCCGACAGCGGAAAGGTCCTCATAAACAACATAGAGATATCTTCCCTGAACGAGGGACAGAGAGCCCAGTTCAGAAAGAATAATGTGGGTTTCATATTCCAGTTCTTCAATCTCATACCATCCCTTACGGCCCTTGAGAATGTCCTGGTTCCCGTTATGTTCGACAGGGACCCTCCCTACGAGAGAGCTCTCACACTTCTGGAGAGAGTGGGGCTGAAAGATAGAATGGACCACGTTCCGGGAAAGTTATCCGGTGGGGAAAGACAGAGGGTTGCGATCGCCAGAGCATTGATAAACGATCCCATACTGATTCTTGCGGATGAACCCACGGGAAACATCGATTCCGAAACCGCAAGGGAGATAGTGGGGTTGTTCAGGGAGCTCAACGAGGAAGGAAAGACACTGCTCCTTGCAACCCATGATAGACTGATAGCCGGACGGGCCAAAACCATGATCCGTATCAGGGACGGTAGAATAGTCAAGGGCAAAGCCAAACCAAAATCGAACATAGTCCATCTGACGAAGGGAGGAGGTTGATTGGAAAAAAAAACCTTCAACGCGGCAACCTATTCCATGTCCCATCTGATCAAGGAGAGGACCAGGACCCTGACAACCATAGTTACCATATCCCTCACGGTGGCCTTCCTCCTCCTTACATCCTCACTTTTGTTCGGGGTAATCTCCGAGATCCAGACCGATGAGAGGGAGGGACTTCTTCAGGGAAGGATACCGGGATCCCTGGATATGTTCGAACAGTTCCGGATAGACGGTCAGCTTTCTGAAAAGGCAAGAAACTCACTGGTAAATTACCTCCTGATAACCTCGTTGATTGTCTTTGTCGTGGCTTTTTTCATCATGTACAACACCATGGCCATCTCGGTGAGAGAGCGCAGAAAGGAGATAGGCATACTCAGATCCGTGGGATTCTCCACGGGCGAGGTAATGAAACTGTTCCTTGTGGAAGGCGGTATGATCGGGATGATATCCTGGATTTCGGCTTTGTTTCTTGGAACCCCGCTGATTGTCAACCTCGCTGCATACCTGATCGAAAGAGGGGAAAGCGGATTGTTCTTCGTGCAGCCGGTGATACCTTTCCAGCTTGTTCTGATCTCTCTGGTTGCCACATTGGGTCTAACCCTCGGTTCGACATATCTTGCAACCATGGGTCCGGTCAGATCATCACCCGTGGCAATGATGAGAAACGGCTGATAATGGTTAAGCAATCTCTTTATTAAAGAAACGGTTTCCTATCACGAAGGGTCCGATGTGCCATGATTGCAGGTTGGGATGGAATAAACCGAGTAAGAGGTTATGATGATCTCCCCGAAGGTCTGCTCCGGGAAAAGGACATCAAACTCCATGCCAGACTGGATATGATAAACAGAATGGCCATCGAACTGTCTTCCATACCCCTGGATCAGGATCCATACAAACCCATAGTTGACATGGTTCGGGATATCACCGAAGCCAGGGTTGTATCCGTATCGAAGTTCGATAACAATACCCTGGAACTTGTGGGGGTTTCCACATCGGGAAAAATACTGAAGCTTGCCAACTCAATACTCGGTGGCAATGCAATAGGAATGAAGATGCCTGTTGAAGACGAGATAAAGAACATGATGCTCTACGACACGGCGGGCTATTCCAAGGACCTTCATGAGGTCTCCTTCCACACCATTCCAAAACCTGTTTCCTCCACCATGCAGAATCTCCTCGGACTCAGGATTTTCATCGGAATCGCACTGAAATACGGTGATGAGCTTCTGGGAACATTGATGATCGTTCAGGGGAAGGAGACCCCACCCTTGAACCTCAAGGTTGCACAGGTCATCGCCAACGTTTGCTCCATAGTATTGAAGAGAAGAAGCATCGAGACGAGCCTGTTGAAGGCGGAGGCAAGGTACAGGGATCTGTTTCAGACCTCCAAGGATGCCATCTTCATAACAACACATGAGGGAAATATTCTTGATTTCAATCCTTCAATGAAGGAACTGCTGGGATACTCCGACGAGGAACTTAAAAGGATATACGTTCCGAATTTATACGCAGATCCTGAGGCAAGAAATTTTTTCAGTGAAAAAATGGAACAAGAGGGTTTCGTGAAGGATTATCAAGTCAACCTGATAAAAAAGAACGGCAGTTTGATAGAAAGCCAGATAACCGCCAACAGGAGGATTCTGGATAACGGTACCAGGGTATATCAGGGCATAATAAGGGATATTTCGGCACAGAGGAAAGCACAAGCGGCACTGCTGGAGGAGAGGAACCGGGCGGAGCTCTACTTCGATCTTCTCGGTCACGATATAGGCAACATTCATCAGGGATTGCTGGGGACAATTTTCTACGCGAAGAGAGACCTGGACAACACCGGGAGACTCGAGACGGCTCTAACGTCTGCGGAAGAACTGTTAAAGAGGTCCGTCACACTGGTATCCAATGTAAGATTGATGGCAAGGATGAGGTCGGGTGAGGCGAATCCGGCATGGATGGATATAATTCCGATACTGGATGAGACCCTTGAGGACATGAAAAACCTCTTCAAGGGAAGGAATATCACAACCAGATTGAAACTGGAGACGGACAGGGCCGAGGTGTTTGTGGAACCCATGGTAAAGGAGATATTCTTCAACCTCCTGCACAATGCCGTCAAGGTTCAGGCAGGTGAAGAGATCATACTGGAGGTAACCGTCAGAAAGGATGCGGGCAGCCATGTCCTTATCCTGATCGAGGACCACGGTCCCGGCATCCCCGATGAGCAAAAAGATGTGATCCTCAACATTGAGGACAAGAGCTTCAGAAAATTGAGGACAGGTCTCGGATTGTCGATAGTCAAAGCCCTGGTGGAGAGGTACAACGGCACGATAGCTGTCAGGGACAGAATCGAGGGTGACTATACCGGAGGAGCCAGGTTCGAGATAACCTTTCCTTCGAGGCCGATCCTCACTCCCTAGGATTATATAGGCCCTATCTCTTCCATAATCATGGCCGAGCTGGGGGAAATCAGATCCCGGATAAAGGATGAACTGGACAGGGAGGAGGTCGACAGAGAGCATGCCTACAGGAGATCCAGGGAGCTCATCAAATCCTGCAGGGAGATGATCTCAAAAATGGTCCAGGGAGAGGAGGCAGATCCGGACGATTTGCTATCATCCTTCGATGACCTTATGGCGGGATCCGTGGTAAGGATGGGATTTGTGGAAGACGCACTCACCGAGCTTTCCGAATGCATACTGCTTCACAGATCCATCAGGGATGAGAAAATGCCTTTTCCGGAAGAGATAGGTTTGACCCCGAGAACCTACGCTTTGGGTGCTTGTGATGCCGTGGGGGAGCTCCGAAGGATCGCATTGAACAGGTTGATAAACAGGAACGTTGACGGAGCCCTGGACATCTACAGGAGAATGAAGGACCTTTTTTCGATAATCGACGGACTGACCTATCCTTCGGGAATGATTCAACTGAAGAGAAAGCAGGATTCGGCAAGATCGTCCTTAGACAGAACACAGGGAGAATTAACAATGTCACTGGCCGGGAGAGGAGATATGACCCAGGAGGATCAATAATATGGCTGAAAAGAAGGAAGTGATCGAGGGTTCACTAAGTGAAAAAAAGGGAGAAGATGTTGTAAATTTCTTCTCGGGCGTGGGCCATCCTCATCCCATATCTCAGGGTGTCGAGGAGATGAGGAAGCTTCTCCTTGATTCGGGATTCGACGAGATCCAGACCTCGTTCTTTGTCAGCAAAGGCGAACTGAAGCAGCTGACAGGCAACCTGTATCCGATATTCAAAGATTCCATCTACCATTTAGCATGGATCAGGCCACAACCCCAGGCGCCAACCTATGACCTGGAGAGGAAACTGAAGGACAAGTTCCCTGAAATGGACATGGCCGATCTTTGGAATCTCATGGACGGTCTGGACGAGGACACTTCGGGAGAGGAGCTTCTTTTCATGCTGCAGGATGAACTCGGTCTATCGGTCAAGGAGGCTGTGGACCTCATGAACATGATCCCCGGACTTTCCAGCGGGGAAGCCATGACCGGAGATCTGACGCTCAGATCCTTCATGCCTACCTCATGGCTGTCAACGCTTGAGGCAACCTATCATGAGGACAAGCTTCCCCTTCGTCTATTCACAACTGCAACAGCCTTCAGGAGAGAGCCCACACAGGATTCGAGCCATATAGAGACCTACAATATACTTTCACTTGCAATAGCCGATGAGGAACTTACCCTCGATAAGGGCCTGGCAGTCCTCAGAAAACTCTTTGATTACCTTGAACTGAATGATATCACCTTCAAGGAGAAGAGCTACAGCTTCCCCTTCTTCAAGAAGGAATCGGAACTTGAGATATTCGGAGGGGACCTGGAACTGGGAACATGCGGGATGGTTGCCGAGGATATCAGAAAATCCAGAGGAGTTGAGGTTCCGGTTTTCATAGCAGATATCGGGATCGAAAGGATTCTGATGTACAGGCACGGCTATCCGGACATCAGGGAGCTTCTCTATCCGCAGTTCTTTGCGGCCTGGGACCTTACGGACGAGGAGATCGGCAGCTCTCTCAGATATATAAGGAGGCCCCAGACCGACTACGGCAAGGAGATCGCCCAGGCCATATACACCGCATACAGGGAAGTAAAGGATTGCGAGAAGGTATCAAAGATCACCGCCTGGAAGGGGGTGCTGGTCAGATCAGATTACGGCACATTCCTCGTCTCGGAAGAAAGGGCAAAAGAACTCAAGATAGACGGAAAGCCTGCTGAAATTATCCTCAAGGAGGCAAGGGAAGACCTGGGGCTTTGCGGACCAGGCGCCTTCAATGAGATCTGGGTTCAGGATGGAAACATACTGGGCATTCCTCCGAACATGGTCAAGACAATGGAAGAAAGGGGGGCATACAGGACCAACAAGACCTTCGCCAAAGCATTTTCACGTTACGCCGCCTGGAAGATAGAAAGAGCCCTCGACAGAGGACATTCCCTCAGGAAGGTGGAAAAGATCAAGGATCTGGAGGGGATAAATCTCAAACTGACCTCCAAGGCACTCTATTACATGCTAAGCCACGAAAAGAAAGTGGATGTCCAGGGTCCCGTTTTCCTGAAGTTCCATTTCAGGATCAAGGATGAAAAATGAGGTTTCTTTCACCATTCTCCCCGGTCACTGCTTATATTCTCAGTGGGGAGATGTTCACCAGTGATAAGCCGGGGATAGAAAATGGTAATGAAAGATTGGAGGTACAGAAAGGAGAACATCCAGGCAGCTGAGAGGATCTCGGCAGAGCTGAACTGCGGGAGACTTGCAGGAAGACTTCTGGCCGCAAGGGGCATCCTTACCACCTCTGAAGCCTACGATTTCTTGAATCCCAATCTCAGAAGCCTCAACGATCCGTTCCTCCTGAAAGATATGGAAAGGGCTGTGGAGAGGATTGCGAAAACGATTAAAGAAGGTGGAAAAATCCTCGTCCACGGGGATTATGATGCCGATGGAATAACTTCCACGGCATTGATGGTGAAATCCTTGACCTCGACAATGGGAGAGGACAGGGTCGAACACTTTCTACCATCAAGATACGGTGAGGGTTACGGAATATCCTCAGACAGGATACACAAGGCGGGAAGAGACGGTGTGGATCTGATAATCACCGTTGACTGCGGGATCAAAGCTCACGATGCTGCCCTCGAGACAAAGGATCTGGATATCGATCTCATCATCACAGATCATCACGAACCCGGTGAGAAACTCCCTGAAGCTTACTGCATACTTGATCCCAAGATCGAGGATTCTGGCTATCCGTTCCCCGAACTGGCCGGCGTAGGGGTCGCTTTCAAGCTGGCTCTTGCACTTCAGCAGAGGGACCTGTTGCTGATGGATGCCAGGGATCTACTGGACCTTGTTGCCCTCGGAACGGTGGCGGACCTGGTTCCCCTCGTTGGAGAGAACAGGATACTTGTAAAATACGGACTTGAGAAACTGAGAGATACGAAAAGTCCCGGACTGATTTCTCTGATGACAGAGAGCGGGATCGATATTGCCAGAGGACCATCGGCAACCGACATTGCTTTCAAACTGGGCCCCAGGATCAACTCCGCAGGCAGAATGGGCGATCCTGACATGGCACTGGAACTCTTGCTGACATGGGACAGGGTTGATGCGGACCTGTTTGCCAGGGAGCTCAACACCCTGAATTTCAAGAGAAAGGCCGTTGGATCCAAGCTTGTCCAGGAGATCAAGCTGGCTATCGAAGAGACCGGTGCGGGGGAGGACCCATTCATAATCACGTACGGCAGAGGATGGAATCCGGGAGTCCTTGGAATAACCGCAAACAAGATAATGGAATCTGCGGCAAGACCTGTGGCGGTATTATCATTGGAGGAGGAAACGGCCAGAGGCTCCATCAGGGCACCCGCCGGCTACAATCTGATGCCTGCACTGGAACAGGTCGGCTCCCTTCTGATGGAATACGGCGGTCATGAAAAAGCGGCCGGAATCACTCTTAGATCGGAAAATATCGAGGAAGTTAGGAAAAAACTCAACGAATACACAATGGACATCTATCCGGATCTTAGCTTCGTTCCGACCCTGGATATTGATATGGATCTTTCCCTGGAGGAGATCGATACTTTTGAACTCGAACACATTGAGAGGTTGCAGCCGTTCGGTACCGATAATCCATCACCGATCATCTCGATAAGGGATGCCATGATCGGCAGCGGTTCCAGGACAGTTGGTGATGGCAAGCATCTCAAGTTCTGCGTTGAGGAGGGTCCTTCCTCCATCGACTGCATCTATTTCAATGGAGGAGAATTCCATGATCAACTGAGGCCGGGAATGCTGGTCTCCATTGCCGGTGAGCCAAGCATTCACAGGTGGAGGGGGAGGGAGACCCTTCAGCTTAGAGTTGTGGATATTCGGATCGATGAATGAGACTAGAGGACATCGTTATATCCCATCCCACTAATCATGAGTGGGAGTTGGTCTCAAATGAAGATCATCAAGGTACTCGGTTTCGACCTGGACGGGACCCTGGTAAAGATGAAGCTGGATTTCAAAAAGATCAGGGATGAGATGGGTTTGCCGGACGGAGATACCCTTGGTTATATTTCATCGCTTCCCGAACAGGAAGCACGGAGACTTTTCAATATTCTGAAAGAAAGAGAGATGGAAGCGGCAGGACTGGCAGAGGCAGCTCCCGGTGCAAATGAACTTCTGGATCACTGCAGGGAAAGAGGGATCAAGGTGATTGTGATCACCAGAAATTCGGAAGAGGCCACCGAATTGACTCTTGAAAAAATCGGGCTGGAGGTTGACATGATAATATCCAGGGATCATGCCGCCCCAAAACCATCTCCCGAAGCGATCAATATAGTTCTTAACTATTACAAGATAGAACCAAAAGAGATGGCTTTTATCGGAGATTATCTCTACGATGTTCAGGCCGGTAATGCGGCCGGTGTGAAGACGATATTGCTATCCGGTCAGGAGAGAGCGGGTGAATGGGCACCGTATGCCAACTATCTTGCCGAGGATCTATACGAGGTTCTGGATTTATTGAAGGAAGGGAAATCGATAGGGTGATCAAAGGTGGACTCGAAGAGAAGCCTCCTCAGCATCATACTCGTTGATTCGGAACTGGAACTTGTACCAAAGGAATTCTGGTCCCATCCCGCTGTTGTAACCAATGCCAGGAAAAGGGGTAAAAAATCATCAAGGGTACTGCTGGACACAAACCTCCATCACTCACTGTTCAAGGATCCGGTCGAAAGGAACAGAAGGGGAAGACCGGATATTGTCCACCAGTTCCTGCTCATCGGATTGGAATCCATGTTGAACATCGACGGCGGCCTGAGATTGTATGTTCATACGAGAAACGACGAGATGATTACCATTTCTCCCGAGACCAGACTACCCAAGAACTACAACCGGTTCCAGGGATTGTTCGAGGAGCTGTTCAGATCAGGCAGTGTCCCGAATGCTGAAAACCCCTTGATCAGATTAAAACCGTCCATGGATCTCGTCAAGGTATTCGAGCAGGTGACGGCAGATGGGCCTGATGGAGCCGGGATTATATCCCTGACCCTCGATCCGGCCGGGGAAAGGATTTCCGCCTATGAGATGATGAAAACCATTGGTGAAGGCCAGAACCATTTAATCTGCATGGTAGGGGGTTTCCCTTCCGGGGATTTCAGGTCCGAGCCGAAAAGATTGTCGAATAGGGAGGTATCATTCCACGATAAAGAGCTCAAGGCCTGGTCCGTGGAGATGGAGCTGATTTCCGCTTTCTACAACAAGGTTTTCTAGAGGAACCCGTATTTTTGCAGGAGCATCAGATCCTCTGTGGATATCTTGTCTCCCTTCTTGAACTTCTCATAGATCTTTTCGGCCTCAACCTTGCCAGTGGCGGGGCTCGGGGCTTGGGACGACTGAGCCTTTCCGGGTTTTCTCTCCTGGGTCCTTCTCCTCTGTCTCAGCCCGAATATGATCTTGTCCATATCGTGGACAAGGTGTATCATCTCGATGTGAAGCCTGTGCTCCTCGTCGGCCTTGACCTTGGAGGCGACAAAGTTTTCCTGCATGTTATCGGCTTCCTTTCGAATCTTGTCCGACTGGGAGAACCTGTCAATCATCTGATCGTGTTCCTTCTGGGCGAGGTCTGCATAATGATTCACCTGCTGGTGGGCATCATCCATATTGGCCTTGGCTTCCCTTACCTTCTGTATGAGCTCCCTCATGCCCTCGTTCGCTTCCATCAGTTTCTCTTTCTTCCTGATCTGTCTTTTCAGTGTACCTATCCTGTCCACGAGACCCCTCTCTTTGTCGGTCTCCAGAACGGATGTCTGCTGCTTGAACTCCAATCCCTTCAATTCCTTTTTCAGTTTAGAGAGGGATACCTCGTCGTGAGTTGACATCCTGGACTTTTTCTGCTTGTCCAGTTCCGCTTTCAAGGTGTTGTATTCCTTGGTAAGGACGTCCCTTACGGCCTTCTGTTCCTTCACCTTGCCGTTGAGCTCGTCACGCTTCTCCTTGAACCTGTTGGCCTCCTGGAGAAGCTTCTTTACCTGTGCGTTCAGTTGATCCCTCGTCTCGGCAAACCTCTTGGTTTCCTGATTGAGCCTGTCTCGCTTTTTTCTGTGAGCCTCGGCTTCCGAGTTGATCCTGTTCCTTTTTTCCTCTAGTTCATGAAGATACTCCGACATTAGACATCCCACGTTCGCAGTTTATGGCACACTGATGGAAGACCTCCGGAAGTCCGGGGGCGGCAGGCTATAAAGGGGCTTCCTTTTAAAAATTTCCCCCCGTTAAGCCAACTTTAACCTCGGGAACCAACTATTTAATCCAGGTTCGCCTTCAACCAAGGCAGAGGTGTGGGCAATGGATGTTGTGGAGATAGTCCTGATCTCGGCCATTGGCCTTCTAGCGGGATCGCTCATCGTTTGGGCCCTTGCAAGTTCGATAATAATAATACAGGAGTACGAGACAGGTGTCTATCTCCGTCTGGGAAAGTTCGTTAAGAACCTTGGTCCCGGTCTTCATCTGGTTGCACCTTTTGTTTCCAGAATATACAGAGCGGACAAGAGGCTCCAAACACTTGATCTTGGACGTCAGGAAGTTATGACCAAGGATCTATCCCCCACGGTTATCGAGGCGATAGTACAGTATAACATAGACAGGCCGGACCTTTCACTACTGAAGGTGGACAAGTACAAGACAAATCTTAACCAGATAGCCCAGACAACGATAAGGAAGCTTGCTCTAAACCAGGATCTGGAAACTCTGATCAGGAATCAGGACCGGATAAATGCAGAGTTCAAGAGAAGGATGAAACAGGAGGCGGATTCATTCGGGCTGACAGTTGTCAGGACCGAAATCAGGGACATCGACCCGGTCGGTCCTGTCAAGGCAGCCATCGAGGACCGGGTAGCGGCCGAGAAGGAGAGAGAGGCCATGATCCTAAGAGCCGACGGGAAGAAAAGGGCCCTCCTGTTGGAGATGGAGGGAAGAAGGTAGGCTGGCCTGTCACCCTTGAAAATTTTCCAAACGGCTGAAATTAATATCTGATTATGGGAATTTTATAATAGTGGTAATGTAGTTTCAATCGAGATGGGAAAACGTATCAGCCTTACAGTTGATGAGAGGGTTATCCTTCACCTCTACGAGTTCATACCTTACGAGGAGGACTTCGAGGCACCGGGAGGAATCACTCAGGCTGGTATAGCAAAGGGAGTGGGGATCGAGAGGAAGCATGTTCCCAGGGCCGTGAAGAAACTTATCAGCGAGAATCTGGTGGAGACCAGGGTATCCCACGTTAAAGGCGGCAGACAGAGAAAGAAGGTCTACTACCTGACATTCGAAGGTAAGGCCCTTGCCAGAAGGATCTGGGAATCCCTTGCAAAGAAATCAGTGGTAATAAAAGAAAGTGACGGAAGGGAGAAGGAGACCTCATTTTCCGAACTCTGCTTCACCTATCAGGTGGGAAAGACACCCATACAGCTCCTTTTGGAGCTCCAGGACGGGAATTATTACCTTCCTCACGAGGTCCAGGAACAGGAAGAAAAACCTCAAAAGGTAGAGAAAAAAGAAAAGAAAGAAGCCGATGTGACCGGGGCCAAGGATATCTACAGGAAGGCCCTCAAGAAGGCCTGGGAGGATTCGATTCTCACCAAGGACGAATCGGCCCTCTTGAAGGAACTCCGTGATTCCCTTGGAATTAGCGAACAGGAGCACAGGATGCTCCAGGAAGAGATTATCGGCGGTGAGTCAAATCTCCAGAATCCTCTGAACAAGATGGAAGTCTACAAGAAGATATTGGAGGTTGCCCTGAGAGATGGGACAATCACCGAAGACGAGCAGGATATCCTTGATGAACTTGAGAGGTCCCTTGGTCTGGACAACGAGACCATAACACAGGTCAAGATGGAGATGAAACTGCTTGAAGGCGAGGGAGTAATGACCAGGGAGAAAAGGCACGACAATTTCAGGGACATCTATTCATCCGTGATAAGGGAGTCATTGAAGGACGGAAGGATATCCAGGGATGAACAGAACATTATCATACTGCTGAAGAAGCTCATGGATATCGAGGATCAGGAGCATCTCAAGATATTCGAGAGTATAAATGAGGATAGTGAACGATAGATTCAAATCCCAATGCCGGGATTATGAGGAAAGCCCGAGCCCAATGGGGGAAAGAAGATGCTAGAAGAAACGAGCCAACTGGAGAACATCGAGGTGTTCACGCCCTGGGGGGTGAGCGTCGGGACGATCACCAGCCTGGAGATTGATTCCGAGAGATCCGAGATATCGAATATATTCCTTGAGGAGACCAACGAGAAGCTGGTAGAGGAAGGAGCCAGCATTCTGATACCTTTCAGGTGGATCCAGGCTGTGGGGGATATAATCATATTAAGATATTTCCCGGAGGACCTCCCGATCAGATCCGATGAGGACCTGGGATTGGACCGTTACAGTTATTGAGTGATACAATGGCAGGAAAAAAGGACAGCGGAGACAAGACCTGTGAAGTGAAAGGCTGTTCCAATAAAGCGGAGAGGTCCGTTAGCATAAAGAAAATTTCCAAAGCCGGTCTTTCCGTGGAAGGAAACAGGGGTAATGCTCATCTTTGCAAGGACCATTACAGGGAATACAAGAAAGCCACCAAAGAGGAAAGGAAGCTGGAGAGGCTCGGCTGGTGAGGGCCTCCCTTTCCGCAAGTATAATATCCATCCATTTATTCCCCCTCTTTTACCTACCAAAGATGGGCATGTAGTCTAGCTTGGTCAAGGCGACAGCCTCCTAAGCTGTAGGTCTCCGGTTCGAATCCGGTCATGCCCGCTTATTATTTCCAATTAATCGAGGGCATGACCGTTAAAATTGTCAATAATAATTGACAGACACAAAAACGGTCAAAATTAATTTACAATCATTTTTGTGGCGGAGTCCGGTCATGCCCGCTTTTAATCTTCTTTTAATCGAGGGCATGGACGATATAATCGATTTTTAATCAATGGCAAGTAAAAAAGCGATCAGAATTTTACATAATCACTTTTTTACGAATGTCCGGTCATGCCCGCTTCCTCCTTTTTTCATGTCTGGCCATCAGTACTTTCACCTACCTTTTTTGAGTGTTTTCCGTTTTTATTTTTACTCTACTCTGATATCGTAGTAATGTAACAAAAGGGAAATTTTGATCGGAGCTTAGACCAATGAACAAATCTATGACTTCCCATCAATACAGACTAGATAATTGTCATCATCAAATTCAACCAAATCTATCTGATGAACCCCACCCCAATTCCAGTTCTCATATCCCTGCAGAATTGGTTTTTCATCGATCAACTCCTCTTCATAGGTGGTTTTGGATAACTCCAATATCCTGAAACCCCACAATTGCATACCATAATTCGGATAATTATCCTGGGCTATTCTGATCAATTCACCATCCAGATACTGGACTCTTCCTCCGGGCCTGGAATAATCCGGTTCTTCTTCCAATATCGGACTCATTGGATGTTCGGTATAGGGACCTAACAGATCATCTGAATAGAATAATCTCAGGTTGGTTGCTCCGGTTACGCTGGTGAAAATATACCAGGTACCGTTATAATGAAAGATAGTGGAATCGATAAAGGCATCCCCTTCAAGAATTACTGATCTTCTTTCCCACTTTGTTGGAAAGTCAACAGCTTCGAATATACTAACTTTATTTCTACCTTCATTGAGCAATGCATAGAATGTACCATTCCAATCAAAGACCAAAGGATAAGAAAGATGTGTGTCAAAATCGAATACCTTTCCTTCATAATTCCAGGTTTTCCCATCCCTGCTAGAAGAATAAGAAATGTCGCCCTGTTTCGTATCCTTGTTAAGAACCTCATAGAAAATCAAATACTCCTGGTCATATTTTACAAGAAAAGGATCAGCAACAAATGAAGCTTCCATGTCGGTAACAGATTCTTTTGTTATGGCTGGATTATCTGTGAAATTATTAAGAGCAAAGATATTGTCCTTATCCATAGTATATACTCCAATCTTCCATTCAAGACCTTCATCGGTATCCTGAAAATATTTTACTAGATAACCACCCAAACCTGAAATTGATCCGGTCAGAAAAATTATCACAATCAAATACAAATATAAAATTTTAATACCCTGTATTTTCTTTATTCTTTTTTCATTGAGATGAATTACCAGAAAGAGGCTGCCGGAGATAAATAATATTATTCCAGCCATTATTCCAATAATTTCCAAGGTATACAAGGACCATTCCTTTCCGTTGATTATGTCATAGAAAAGAAAAAAGAGAAATATAATAATTCCAAAAATGATGAATGCTATCATGGGAATAACTTTTTTCATGAAAAAAGTATAGAATGATGATTATAAAACAGTTTTCATTTTAATTATTATAAATATGAAATACCTAATAATTCCATTATTCCACAATTTCTTTAATAATAAATCAGAAAGAAATGTTTATATCGGCAGCAGATAAAATATACATGACAGTGGGCCACATCATTCATCAACACCGGAGAGAATCTACCGGATCCCGCTGTTTCCAAAGGCAGGTCAGTCCCTCTGGAGAATCGAAATGACCTGCCTTTCACTCTTTGTATAAAATCTGGAAAATGGTAGTAATTTCGCCAGTCTTTTAATAATCATTTCCGGACTTTCACATGAAGGATGAGCGGGACCATGAACCCGTCAAGTCCTATCATCCGGACCCAAATTTGGTGGGAAGAGAGGGGACCCCTTCTCCGGGAGTGAGGTCCCGATTCTATTCATAATTTTCATTCAGGAGCTCTGTTGTCCAGTTTGGTTTTGTTCAGCCTGGGGTCCGGGGATTCCCGTATCCGGCTGGTTCTGGGCATCTGGATTCTCAGGTTTCTGAGGGACCTCCCCTAACCCGGAATTCGTAGTTTTCGAACCTGCCAAAGTATCCTGTTTCTGCTGAATAGGAGACTGGGATTGTCCAGGAACCTGAGGGGGGCGGGGAGACTGCATCTGATTTACGGGTTGAGATGTCTCCTGCTTTTCCGGGGCTTGCTCCTGCTGCTGAGGTGGCTGTACCTGTTTCTGCGAGGGCGGAACCTGTTCTTGCTGCATCGGTGGAGATTGCTGATTCCCGGACTGCTGCTGTTGTCCTTGCGACTGAACAGCTTGAGGCGAATGTGACTGCTCAGCGGCCTGGACCTGCTGTGCTGGCGGGCTCTGTGGAGGCTGCTGGTTAGGATTAACCTGTTGAGGGGGCTGACCAGATCCCTGCTGTGGCCCCTGAGGGACTTGAGGAGACTGCGCCCCCGGCCGCCTTAGACCGGGAGGAAGTGATCCTGATATTTCGGATTCTTCTTCTTTCCCTTCCGGTTTTTTCCGGATAACAAGGAAGAAAAGGGCAGCTCCCCCTCCGATAAGTATCAGCAATACCAGAACAATCACTAAGATGATTATTATGAGGGTTCCCGAGGATTCATCCTTCCATTTCCCCGCATCATTGGGATATTCATCAAGTTTCAAACCGGTTGGAGAATCTTTACCCGTTTTCCCGGAATTCCACTCATCGGGATGACCGTCCCCGTCAGAATCCAGGGAAGCTGCCGGATCCTCCGGAAAATCATCGGAGTTATCCCCTATCCCGTCGCCGTCGGTATCCCTCCACTCATTGGCATCCTGTGGAAGCTCGTCGATTATCAGATCGGTTGTGGAGTCCTCCTGGGACTTTCCGGTGTTCCATCTATCGGGGTACCCATCACCATCGGCATCAATGTGGGCAGCCGGATCATCTGGGAATGAATCGAATTCCAGCTCCGTCCCCTCGCTTGCCGGGTCAATTCCCTCGTTCCATTCTTCGGGACATCCGTCTCCGTCCCTGTCCTTGCTTGCACATTTATCCTCGGGGAATTCATCAATATATAGTCCGGTGGTGGAATTATCCGGCCCCATATCCTCATTCCATCTGTCAGGTAGACCGTCGCCATCCGTATCAAGAGAGGCTGCGGGATCGTCGGGAAAATCATCGAGTGAATCAACCACCGAATCATGATCTCCGTCTCTCTCGAGTATCTCCAGCCCTTCCTGGAAACCAATCGTCTGCCAGAGTCCTTCATAAGTTGAAAGCTCCTCATGATAGTCGAAGGTCACCCTAACATCCAGGTCGTACATTCCCAGTTCGGCATCATCCGGTATTTCCACGGGTATGTCCAGTGTTCTTGTTATGCCCACATTGAAATAGCTGTCAAAAACCTGATCCAATGTATCGAACACTTCCGTTTCATTGATCCGTATGCCTGTAACGGTTACGGGAAAATCCAGATCGTTTGTTACAGTCACGGGAATGGAACCTGACTCATCCTGTCTCAGGGTGGACCCATCTCTCATTTCGATGTCAAGGAGAACGTCATCCAGAGGAGGGGCATCGGTTACCTCTATCCGGTACATTATTTTCTCCCAGTGGCCATGTGCATAGAGATACCAGTGAAACCTGAATTCGCCCTCCGTTTCAACACGTATCTCTCCGGTTGCATTGTTTGTTCTATTCATCTGAAAGAATGTTTCCCCGTCCTTGCTAACCCAGAACCTGAAAGCCGATGTCCTGTTGTTCAATTGTTTCCATTGGTAATTAATCAGATATCCCTTTGAAAGGTTGCCAATTGTGATATTGTATTCCTCATATTGGGTAAGTGTGATATTGTCCACCTCGAAGACCTCGTGATGAACATATTCGTAACCGGCACCTTCAGCGTTCTCAAAGACCTGGCCCAAACCTGCAAACACAGTACCTAGAATGAGCAGGATGCCCATTATCGAAGCATATCTTTCCTTCAACCTCTATCCCCCGTTATCTTTAAACGAGAATGTAATACTTATGCCTTGCTGTTTTCAAAGATCTATTTATCCGGCATTTTTCAGGATTAAGCAGCTTTTAGGCAGGGTTGGACAAATGATACGGCAGGATCACATGAAGGAGACACCGCAGCTTGGACATGTCTCCATGGATTGGTCAACCTTCTCCCCGCATATCGGGCATTCGAGTTCTATATCGAACTCCATCCCGCAGTTGGGACATTCGGTATCCGTCGGTTCCAGGGCAGTGTTGCAGTGGGGGCAGGTCTCTCCTACAACGGTTTCAGAAACCTCGATGTCCTCCACTCCTTCAGAGATTGGGGGAGCAATATCCATCCCCTCCGTCTCCATCTCCCCCTCGGAATCCATCTCCTCCTCTTCTTCCTCCATCATATCCTCATCTTCGGGAAGCTCTCCTTCAAGAGAGGGCTCTTCCATGCCGGGAAGGTCCTCTCCTTCGGGTTCAAGCACCTCGGTTTCCTCTTCCTCTTCGAGGTCCTCTTCTTCCTCCCCGCCCTTCTTCATCATGACAATTACCACGACAATTATGATAAGGACAAGGATTGCAATGACTATGATCACGATGGGGCTTATTCCACCATCGTCATCGTCTTTCTCCTCGATCTCGACATCAATGGTCCTGACGGATTCACCGCCTTTGTCATCGGATACCGTGATTGTGAAGGTATAGGTACCGGCTTCCAGATCTTCGGGTCCCGAAACAGAACTGCCCTCGGCTGTCCAGTTGGATCCCGCCAGGGTCCAGGTAAAGGTAAGAGGATCGTTGTCCGAATCCTCCGCGGCAACCTGAAGATCGAAGCTCTCGCCCGTTTTTACCTTGTCTAGAGGCCCCATCACGTTGCTTATTGACGGGTCCTCGTTGATCCATTGGGTCCCGGGGATCAGAGGCTCGGGATCCCTCTCGTCGGGGATATTGTCACCGTCAT
>CAYULA010000057.1:0-21601 GCA_964445525.1 uncultured Thermoplasmatales archaeon
CATTGGTGCCGTGGGTCCTGTCCATGAGAGCTATGGTCGAAAAAGCCGCAAAGAAGACAAGAGCAGCTACGGCCACTATGATCCTTTCCTTTAATTTTCTGTTCATTCGAACAACTCCTTCCTTATGTAATCACACCGAAGTGATCCCTGTGTATCTCGAAGGCTGATACAGCCTCCGGGGCGTGTAGATTTGCTGGTTATATAAAAAACCTTTCTCCACCATTATCATATAAGAAAACACAGATAATATTGGATCAAACGTATTTTGAACACCAGTAAAAAACCCTGTTCAAATTCGAATTGTCCAGTATTACGTTTGGAGTATCAGGTAGATCTTTCTGATCACGATTGCCGTAAAAATGAACAGAAAGGTGTAGATGAAGAAATTCACTCTGTCTTTGAGAGGACCCGACGTATACATATCCGTGAGTTCTCTTAAGACAAGAATGCCCAACAGCATCAATACAAAAAAAACCTCAAGAGAGGATACAAAAAGGAGACAGATTGTCATCCAAAAACCCAGCATCAGAACCAGTCTGGACTCGGGTCTCATTTCAGCTTCCTCCCGAGCTTGTACTTCACACCCTTTTCATTTCTTTCCGCCGCCAGTACTTTCAAGGGAACAGACGTGATACGGGCACTGGCACAGAGGACGGCAGAACAGAGAGGACATCCAACCTGTGAATGAAGTTGGGGATATGTTTTCCAGATTTTATCGCAGACCTGTTTACCGGCATCATGGACGATTTCGATTTCCAATGTTTCTCCGCGGTCCCTCATCTCGATCTTTTTGAATATCCCGGTTCCCTTTGAAAGCTTTTCAAGAGCTTCTGTTCCATCTCTTGAACTGTCATCCCTGAAACTGCTTGCAGTTATCTTCTCAACTCTGTCAACGAATCCCATTCCCGGCGGTATAATGGATACTCCCATTGACGGACCGGTGGACCCCACATTGAAAACAACATTATCTGATATGTCCGGCATGGGGAGATCATGTTTCTCCAGAGGGATATAGACCCTGTCCTCTTTCAATCTTCCAACCGGAGGTAGGAGGATACCTTTCCCGTGAAGGTTCATGGCCTCGATCATTCTACCAACATTTTCACCCTGGGTATCCATGAAGGAAGTGGTTATCTCCCTGGGAACGGTTTTGAATGAGAATAGAAACAACAATAAAAGCCCCATCAACAGGACACCGAAACCACCCCTCAGAGCCAGGTCGGACAATCGTTCTCCGGAAATGAGGTCCCATCCTGGAATCAGTTCTCCCGAAAGGAGGATCATTAACAGTCCGGCAAGGGCCACCGGAAGCCCTCCGAACCTCATGCTCACCTCCTTGATATCCATCGGCCAATCATGGATTTGAAATAGATAAACATGTCGAAACATTTATCCGCTAAGCTTCTCTATTCCATTTTCGATGGGTAGGCCGAGAATACTGGCAGTGATACTGGCAACGCTGTTCATATCTCAATTGGCAGCTGCAGAGGTTCATCATGAGAATTACGATGAAGCAAGAACCGACCTCTTAGCGCTTGTATACTACCTGCAATCCTCTTTCGAGGTTTTGAACGATACGTTGGTCAGTGTCAGGGAATATGATATTGACGAAGCAATGGAATCTGGAAATGAGTTCTCAGCAATGGTTATCAAGGCCAGGGAAACACTCGGGAGGATTCCCAAAGAAGTTGATTCCTATGAACCTCTGAACCTCAGTGTCGGTCTACTGGGATACATCGATACCCATCTCGATGACCTCGTCTTCGGTTTCGAGGGGAACCTGCTTGCCGTCCAGGACCTAAATGATTACAATTTCGATCATTGGATCGTTTCCTCCGTGAAGGAGAACCTCTCCAAGGCCGATTCGGCACTCATATCCTTTGAGGAAGGTCTCCTTTCGATGGAGAGCGGAAGGACCGAGATCATGAAAGATCTGGAAAAATTCAGGGACTTCGATTGGACCCGAATAGATAAGGACCTAAAAGGTGTGGACCTGAAGATCGACCCCAAACTGGATTTGTTGGAAGCAATCAGTGAAAATATCGAGGTTCTCCGGGACAACAGTTCCACAATTGAGGATGTAATGATCAAATTGATGAAGACACCAGTTTCCAGCTGGGACTCGGAACTAAGGAACCTGATATTGGAAAGCTCCCCGGGCAACCATCTGAATTACGATGTGGACATCATCTCTGCCATCGACGAGGACCTTTCCTCAGAAATGAACATTGTTTTGGATCAACGAAGGAGTTCTCTAAGCGAAGCAGAGAATTCAACCACCAGATTCAGATTCAATCAGACCGTATTCCTTAAAAACATTACCAAACTGGAGGCCTCGGTTTCGAAATCACCTTCTGAAAGAATCACAAGATTCGATCACTGCTTTGACTCACTTGAGGGAATGGAGACGGAACTTCGGATATCCAGAGAAGTACTATCGCAATTACATAATTACGATAACGGAACAATATATCATGATCTGGAGGAACTTGAAGATCTTCTAAAGCGGTATGCCGAAAGACTTGATAGGATAGAGATATGGGTTCCCGACCTCCAGTCCATAATAGACGGAATAAACGATACTTTATGGGAAAATGTACTTGAAGCTGACAAAGACGTAAATGGCGAACTGGAAAACGATGAGGTTTTTATACTATCCCTCAGCGATAAACCGGGAAATATCCTCATATCAACAAAAAAAGAACTTGAAGATGTTAGAAAAGAGCTTTCATTGATGCCGGCTGACTATTTCCCGGAGGTCACTTCCACGCTCCCGTTGGTCGAGGAATGTTTGCTAAGGGTTGAAGGATTTACCACCAATCATGAGAAAATCATCGATTCCATGAAGATACTCGCCGAAGAAATCACAAGGAACAAGATGGAATTACAGATGGAATTGTTCAGGGCACTGGGTTATCTTTCCAGATTGGGGAATTACCTTGCGGGAACCCTCGAACTGACACATTCATTGAATCGGAAAAACCTTGTACTATCAAATGAGTGGCACGGCCCTCTGGAGAATCTCCTGGATCTATACGAAGGATTTCTTCTTTCCATGGAGGAACTCCTTGACGGACCCACGATGTATCTGTCCCTGGATAGGGATACTATTCCGTATGACCTCAGTATCGGATATGCTTTGATAGTGTTGGACATCGATCTGGAAGAAGGTCCTTTCCTGCCAGACAGCGGTGAAGCTGACCTGATACTTGACGGAGCTTCATATGATACGGTCCATTTAAAAGACGGAACAGCCCAAGGAAGGATACAGATCGAGAGGTCGATGTCTCTGGGATCACACATCCTAAATGCCTCTTATGTTTCCGGGACGGGGTCCATGATCTTCTCAGAAGATGAATTCGATGTCAGAAAACTTACTACGACCCTGGTTGTAGAACCGAGAACCCGCGTTCTGGATCCCGGCAGTAAAGGGAGATTTCATTTCGAGGTAAAAGACGAACTTTTCAGGACATTGGATGCGGAAATTAGTGTTGATGAAGGAAGATACCGATTCGAAACCCCATCCAATAATACACTGGGGCCATACCCACTGGGATCAAATTTGGTGGAGGCTCTTTTCGGAGGAAACGACCATTTCCAGGCATCAGCACGAACCTTCCAAATAGATGTGGTTCAGGATCCGATCCTGAAGATATCTTCAGACAGGATATCGCACGGAAGAGATGATTTCGTTAACATAACCGCGGAGTTGATCAGGGGAAACGGTTCTGTGGCCTACCATTTCGATAACATTTCATTTCCCGCCGGTCCTATCGGTGAGGGAGAGATATCATCGATCTCCATCGATCCGTCCATACTGCGAAATGGTACATTCATTGTCAAGGGAAAACTCAATTCCTCGGAAACATGGACAAGAGACGGCTGGTCGAATGTCATCTACATTATCGTGGACCTGTCGGTTCAGGTCATCGATGATGATCCCGCAGATGATGATCAAGATGATGATGATCAAACCGATGATGAAATGCCATCCGATGATGACGATGATCAAACCGATGATGACGAAAAGGAGAATCCCTTCTGGGATCCTCCAGGGCCCATAGGTCCGGTTGACGGTAATTTGCTCTATTGGTTGCTTTTCCTGCTACTTATCACGGCTGTATCGTCAGTGGGCCTCTTTTTCATGATAAAGAACAGGAAAAGGATGTACAAAAAAAGAACAGATCAAAAAGGAAGGATTCATTTCCCATCCCTATATACCGGAATTCATTCCAGGACACCGAAAAAGATTGAAAATAACAATGAAGCCTCATCGGTCAGACCTCTTGTTTCGAGAACGGTGGTTCCCCTGGACAGGGACAGGGAGAGGATGATCAAGTACTATCTGGAGGTCATCGAATCCTCTCCGCAGGATTTCGGGATAACACCTTCCATGACCCCAAGAGAAGTATCCAATGCCCTTGAGAAAAAAGGTCTCGATCCCCAACTGGCAGGAAGGATATCACAGGATTTCGAATGGTCCATATACAAACTTGGAAGGCCTGAAAAGGAGATACTTGAAAGATTTGGTCAGGATAGGGTTACGGTAAAGGGTTGGTTTTCAACCTTGCTAGAGAAACTCGGGATCGCCAATAAAGCAGGATCGAAGGAGGTTTCATCATGATAGAGGAGATCAAGACAGCATATCGTTTCCTCATAGTAATGGGTGTTGGAGGAATCCTTTTCCTTTTCTCGGTCCTGGTTCCGGTCCTGTCTTCCGATGCTGACTTCTCGATTTACAATTCCTCCTGGAACGGATGTTCCAGTTTGGGAAGAGAAGCCTATCAAACCGGATCTTTTCTTCCCACCATAGACATATCCTCCTCCAGCGAAGAGAGGGTCGTCCATTCCTCCTTCGCAGATCTTTCCGATCAGCTGGAACCCACGGACTCGGCAATAATGATAATCGGTCCCGAGCTTGACTTTGACGGAGATGAGGGCAGTTTCGTCCATGATTTTCTTACCGAAGGCGGCGTAGTCCTCCTTGCCGATGATGTAGGCTCGGGAAACCAGCTATTGGGTTACCTCAACACATCCACAAGAGTATCGGGTGAGATCATGATAGATCTCTCTTTCATGAAGAAGGCGGAATTTGCGGTAACAAACGATCTGGTTCCCCATAACATTACGGAAGGGGTCGAAACACTGCTCATGAACTATCCTTCCACGATCTCTCATTCAAAGGAAACAAGGCCCCTCATAAATTCCTCCGGAGCTTCCTGGCAGGACAGGACCAGAAACGGAAGAAGGGATGTCGGAGAACCTCTTGGGCCTTTTTCTATTCTAACAGTTGAAAAATACGGAAAAGGCCAGTTGATAGTCCTTTCCGAGCCAAGCTTCCTCATAAACAATATGAGAGACGAAATGGACAACTCTCAGCTGGTGACAAATCTAATCGACTACATATCTTCGGGAAGAGAAACACTGGTTATCGATGAATCCCACAGGGACCTAACCAATCCTGTCCAGGTTGCAAACATTTTCGTTGGAAGACTGAACCTTGGTGAGAAGGTGGGCATACTCATCGGACTCTCCGTTTTCTTTCTGATCATTTCCACCCCCTATCCCAAAATGGTCTGGAAGAGGTTGGAAAGCCTTTTGAACAAGCTGCTCACTGAGGAAGAACAATCGAAACCCGGCACTTTGGAGGTAATCAACGAGGTGCTCGGCAGACATCCGGACTGGGACAGAAATCAGATAGAGAGATATATCCAGGAAATAGGTGGGAATCAATGACAATGTCAGCAGAGATTTTCAGAAGGGTCAAGGAAGAGACATCCAGAGTCATTATCGGATACGAGGATATCGTTGAGGATTTCCTCATTTGCCTTGCCGCGGGAGGACATATACTTCTCGAGGGAGTACCCGGAGTTGCCAAGACCACCCTGGCAAAGACGGTATCACAACTGGTAGGTTTAAACTTCAAGAGGATACAGTTCACACAGGACCTGCTTCCGGCGGATATTACCGGACATTATTTCTTCAATCAGAAGAAGCAGGAGTTCGAATTCAGGTCCGGGCCCATATTCGCAAATGTTGTCCTGGCTGACGAGATCAACAGAGCTCCGTCTAAGACCCAATCGGCTTTACTGGAGGCCATGGAGGAGAAGCAGGTAACGGTTGAAGGTACAACTTTCAAACTTCACGAACCTTTCCTTGTTATAGCCACTATCAATCCGGTGGAGCTGGAGGGAGTATACACCCTTCCGGAAGCGCAGCTTGACAGGTTCATGATCAAGGGGAAAATGGACTACCTCGGAAAGGATGACGAACTGAAACTGCTCGACCTCAAGAACAGGCAATGGAGGGGGGCCGACGTGGAAGGGGTAAGAGATGAGGTCTTTTCCATACTCAGAAAGGAGGCAAGGGATTGCAGGGCTGATCCATCCATACTCAGGTATATCCGGGACATAATAACTGAGACCAGGACCGATGATAAGGTTGTTCTGGGAGCCTCACCCCGAGCAGGCGAGCAGGTCCTTTATGCCTCGAAAGCTTCTGCCATACTTCATAACAGGGATTACGTGATTCCCGACGATGTGAAAAATGTCGTGGGCAAGATGCTTCCCCACAGATTATCGCTTTCTCTCGACAGCGAGCTTGAGGGAATTTCCGCCGACCTTGTCGTGGAGGAGTTACTGGACCGGGTCGAAGTAGTTAAACAGGGGTGAGGAATTGACATCATCACCGTTTCTGGCCTACGATATCAGGGGAAAGATCGGAGAACAGCTAACAGAAGAGATGGCCTATGATGTGGGGCTTGCTTATGCCGAGCTTTTCAAACCGAGTAAAATTGTGGTGGGCAGGGACGTGAGAAAATCGTCTCCCGTGATCGCTGAGAGGGTTTCCGACGGATTGAACGACGCCGGAGTGGATGTTTTCGACATCGGCCTCTGCGGAACCGAGGTTGTATATTTTGCCACTCCGCACCTTGACGCCGACGGAGGCATCATGGTCACAGCCTCCCACAACCCGATGGGATACAACGGCATGAAACTGGTTAAAAAAGATTCCATCCCGGTATCCAAGGACAACGGACTCCACACCATAAGGGACATGGTCGAAAAGGGAGGTCTAATAAAGTCATCCGCAAAAGGGTCAAGAAAGGAGATGGATGTCTGGAGTCAATACACCGAGAAGGTCCTTTCATTTCTCAAGGACAGGAGGTCCCTGGAAGGGATGAGGATCGTCACCGATCCGGGCCACGGATGTGCCGGACCTGCACTTGATCTTATCTCCGAAAACATTGGATTGGACCTTATTCGAATGCATCATCAACCGGACGGATCCTTTCCCGCAGGCATACCCAATCCGATACTACCTGAGATGAGGGGGCCGGTTTCGGATATGGTCAAGAAATCCGATGCGGACGCGGGTATTGCCTGGGACGGCGATTTCGACAGATGCTTTCTCTTTGATGAGAGAGGTCATTTCACGGAGGGATACTACATAGTCGGACTTCTGGCAAGGAAGATGCTACAGCTTCAACCCGGCGGCAAGATAATCCATGATCCGAGGCTGGTCTGGAACACCATCGAGATGGTGGAAGAATCAGGCGGTATTCCCCTGATGAACAGAACGGGCCATGCCTTCATAAAGGACAGGATGAGAGGGGAGGACGCAATATACGGAGGCGAGATGTCCGCTCATCACTATTTCCGGGATTTCCATTACTGTGATACGGGAATGGTTCCCTGGATCATGGTACTGGAGCTGATGGCTGAAGAGAAAAAGAGTCTGTCCGAGCTCATAGGCGAGAGAAGGGAGAGGTTCCCCGTTTCAGGTGAGATTAACAGGAAGGTTTCAGATCAGAATTTGGTGATTACATCGGTCGAGAATCATTTTGGTCATGGAGCGGTTTCTATTGATCACACCGATGGAGTCTCCATCGAGCATGAAAAATGGAGAATGAACCTCAGAGCCTCCAATACGGAACCTTTGATAAGGCTCAACATCGAAACAAGAGGCGACAGTGAGTTGTTGAAGGAGAGGACCTCCACGGTACTCGATTATATTGACAGTCTCTGAACGTGGTCAAAATGGATGAGTTCAGATTGTTTTTGGACGGGCATCAGACCCCTGCCCGGAACATGGCCAGGGACGAGGCTCTATTGAGGAGGGTCATAGCAAAGGAATCTCCACCTTGTCTGCGTTTCTACATGTGGGATCCTCCCGGTCTGTCAATAGGGAGGTTCCAGAAAATCGATCACGGGGTGGACCTCGATGCCTGCAAAAAGCATGGGGTTGAGGTTGTGAGGAGATTGACGGGCGGTGAGGCGGTTCTACATGATGATGAGATCACCTATTCTATGATCATCCCGTTTACCCATCCGGGGTTCGAAGGAAGGGGAGTCATCGATACCTACAAAACAATCTCAAAGGCCCTGGTAAAGGGTCTGGAACTTGCAGGTGTGGAATCCACCATGGCAGGCGAGGCCCCAACACGAGCGGATCCCCAGGGTCAGGGAGTGTGTTTCTACACACCCACGGTAAACGAGATCGTCGCCCATGGAAGGAAGATTATTGGTTCTGCTCAGACCAGGGAGAAGCTTGTAATACTCCAGCATGGTTCTATACCCATCGACTGGGACATCCAAAAACAGTTCGATGTGATGGGTATTCCGGTTGAAAACAGGGAGCTTTTCGCGGATATGTTCATGAAAAGGGCAACGACGATCTCCGAACAGCTGGAAGGGGAGAGACCGACATTCGATGAACTTGTAAGGAATTTCTCAAAGGGATTCGAGGAGGTATTCGATATGAAGTTGAAGCTTTCCGAATATTCCAAGCCCGAAGAGAAGATGACAGAACACCTTATCAAGTCAAAGTATGGGAACGATTCCTGGAATCTGAAAAGCTGAAGTGGTTCATTTCTCTCTTATCTGAACCATGTGAGTGGCGCAGGAAATACAAGGATCATAGGCTCTTGCAATCAATTCCATCTTTGACCTTATCTGTTCCTTCTTCAATCCTCTTTCATTGAGTATCTTTCCAACCTTTTTCATGTCCCGATCGATGATCAAATTGTTGATCGCCGTTGGCGTGATTATGTTTGCTTCCGTTATCCTGCCTTCCTTATCTATCCAGTATTCATGGTACAGAGTCCCTCTCGGGACCTCCAGCGATCCTATTCCGTGACCTTCCCCCGGTTCAACCTGTACGGGCCTCTCGTCCCTGATACCGTTTTCCAGTATCAGATCGATAAGTTCGATTGCCCTCTCCCATGCATAGATGCCCTCGAAGGCCTGACCCAGGTTGTTGTGAAGTATATTTTTCGAGGGGAAGGGGAAGAGGATCTCCTTTGCCTCGATAACGTGGGGATGTCTGAACTCCTTCATGATGTTGAGCCGGGATAATGATCCAACCATTACAGCATCTCCCTCGGAGGTCTTTGAAACCTTGGCGGTTGACCATGGAATTATCTCTTCCTTGATCACTTCCCTGTAATCTTTCAACTCGAACCTCTTGTCATCCAGGGCAATTTTGTCCCCCATCAGTGTGAACTCTCCGTTTTCGGATGAGACCAGAGTGGAATATGGGGCGTCTAGCTCCATCTCCCCGGGATATTCCAGGGTCGAGAATAATTTGTAGGCGGCAAGTGTGTGACCGATGTTTTCGGAAAGCTTGTCCCTCAGTTCAACGAGCTGCCTTCTGGAGGGAAGCTGGGTGAAGCCTCCAATTATTGGTTTCTCGGGATGAATCGGTCTGCCTCCGATCAATTCCTGAATATCGTTGCCTATTGATTTCAGCTTCAGGGCCCTGTTCACCTCATCGGGATGATCCTTGTAAAGAGCTATTGCATTGGGCATTCCAAGATAGTCGGGAAGTGCAAGGAAATAGGTGTGCAGATAATGACTCTCTATTATCGAACCCATGTGAATGAGCTCCCTTAAAAGCTCTGTTTGTTTCGATACTTCCACATCGAAAGCCTGCTCGATTGCCTTGATTGATGCCAGTTTGTGAGAGACAGTGCATATTGCACATATCCTTGTCACGATCGAGGGTACGTGTCTGAAGTACTTTCCCTTGACAAGAACCTCGAAGAACCTGGGCCCCTCTGTTATGGAGAAATTGACATCCTTCATCCTGTCCCCGTCAAACTCCAGGAATATCTCTCCGTGGCCCTCTACCCTGGCAACCGGTTCTATCTCCACATATTTCTTCATTCGAATTCACCCCTGATTCTCCGGATCTCCTCTATGACCTTCTTGCCCTCCTCGGAATAGGAGAAAAGCTGGATAATATCGATCACATGGTCAAGGTTGATCCCCTTCCTAATAAAATCTCTCACTGCAAACCTGATTAGGTCCTCGTGATAGACAACCCCCCTGCATCCGATGCATGTGGACCCGTTTCTGGTGCAGTAGGCATTGCAACCGGAATACGTTATCGGCCCCAAACAGATGTTGCCTCTTGAAAGATTGCATGATTCCCCCTGGAGAGGACACATGGCGCATACTACCGTTGAGGAAATGTCGAGATCCTGGCAAAGCGGAACGTAAGGGCAGTTCCCCGAGGTCGGACAGTCCCTGCATGCCTGCTCGTGCTGAGCCAGAGTAAGCTGAAGGACCGATCTTCTGAGATCATATATCCTCCTGGATGTGGTATGTATAATCATGTTGGCCTTCACAAGGGTTTGACACGCTTCCCTGATGATCTTCCTCTCCCCTTCCCCTATCTCCACCAGGCACATCCTGCAGTTGGCGGTATTCCTCTTGCCCAATATGGGATTGTAGCAGATGTGGGGAAGGTCGATCTCCCTTTCGATGCAGGCTTCGAGGATCGTCTGATCGGGTCTCACGAAATACTCCTTACCATCGATCACGACCCTGACCCTTTTCTCAACCATGGTCATTTAATCCACCTCCTCCCTGTAACATACATTGGGAATCAAACCCTCCAGTTCCTTGTAGAGCCTGGCCTTCAATATCCTGTTGGACCAGTGAAGGGCTCCCTGATTGTAGGACTCCATCCTCTTTCTCCTCTCCGATACCACCGAAGGCTCCAGGGTTGGATACTGCCCGCCTCCGGTTATGCATCCTCCGAGACAGGGTATGAACTCGATGAAATCATAGGAATCGATTGCGTTGAAGACCTCATCGGCTTTGGTCAGATCGGTTATGGTCGCCACCTTGAAGTGAACATCCGGGTAATCGATGGTCCTCACTATCGCACCGTCGGGAGTGGTGAACCTGTGGAAGACATTCTGCTTCGCCTTGAAGGCCATGGTGTAATCCACCACCTCGTCTCCCATTCCGTCGATGGCTGGAGTGTCGGCAAGGACATCGATCAACGGTTCGGTCATGACGAACTTGTCGAAGGATACCTCCTCGATATCGCAGAGGTCGATATTTATCCGGTTCTTCTGTATTAGGCGGGAAACCTCTTTAGTGGAGAGGACCGCATCGTAATCGCTCATCTTCTTCTGGGCGGTGCAGGGAGTTATCAGGACAAGATAGACTGGACCGTATCTCTTCTCTATGAGGTTCCTGGCGATGGGTCCTGGCCTGTGCTTGAGATCCAGGTAGGAGATGTAATCCTTTTTCAGTTTTGAGATCCATATATTTGCCGACGGACACCAGGATAAAATCTTGGTCTTTCCGGGATTTTCCAGTGATTCTTGAACCGTCCTGAAAACGGATATATGCTGGGCCGCGGCGAAATTGAAAACCCTCTGCGCTCCCAGATCCTTCAATGCCACTATCACCTTTCTCATCAGTGCATGGGTGTTTTCCGGTTCATCGGTGAAGAGGTTTTCGGAAAGCGATGCAAGTATCATGGGATCCACCACCGCCACAACCTTCCTGTTCTCCTTCACCGCCTTCTCGAAAAGTTCGATATTTCCCTCCCTTTCCTTGAGAGCTCCGCAGTAGCAGTTCTGAATGCACTGACCGCATGCAATGCATGTGGACCTGGCAAAATTCTCGGAAAATGGAGTTGAAACCTTCTCTCCGTAGTTCCTTCCCACCATGGAAATGGCATCCACTCCCAGGCCCTCGGAACAAACGTTGACGCATCTTCTGCAGGCAATGCATTTTTCCGGAAGGTATTTTATGACCTGATCTTTCAACTTTCTGTAGTTCTGTTCCACGCCCCTGTTGACGGGGAACGGAAGAGTCTCATTTTTCTGGGGATCCATTGTTGCAAATTTCTTGAAATAGTAGATGACCTCGCTTTCCCTTACCGGACATCCCCTTATCATGTAATCCACTTCGACGAAATAATCCAGGGGATAGGCTTTCTTGAGAGGTGTTGTGTTTATCATCGTCTGACCGTATACCGCCTGATAGGCTTCCTTGGCACCAAGTATATCTTTCCCGGTGGCAACGCCCCCTGATGCCGCGCATGTCCCTATTGCAACCACTCTTCTGGAATTCTTTCTGATGTTGTGGAGTGCCTCGATATCATCTTCCGTTATGACCGCCCCTTCCACGAAAGCTATATCCAGCATTTCGAAATCGTGTCCTGAAGATGCCATTGAAAAAACCTTGATGTCGAGAGCATCGAAGATCTCCAGGAGCTGCTCCTCGCAGTTGAGGATCGTGAGCTGGTCTCCGGCGCAGGATGTCAGTCCGAAAATACCAACCTTCAATTTCATTATTTACCACCTCTCATCGGGCAGACATGAGCCGAACATTCACCTTTGATATGTTCATCAACCGTATCTCGGAAGTTGTTATACATTGACTGGAAAGGAGTGGATGCGGTCTTACCCAGACCGCAGATGGAAGCGTGATCCATGGTTTTGGCGATTCTCATACCCCTCTCGATCGATTTTTCATCCGCTGATCCGTTTCTGAGTTCCTCGAGTATCCTGAGAATGTGGTAGGTTCCGGTCCGGCAGGGAGTGCACTTTCCGCAGCTCTCGAAGGCAAAAAACCCCATCAGGTTATGGGCCAGGTCCACAGGGCAGGTCTTCTCGTTGAAGACTATGATAACACCGGAACCTAGTGTGAGACCCGCGTTTTCCGCATCCTCCATGGTATATTTCAAATCCAGCTTTAAGGGGGTAATCAATGATCCCGAGGCCCCGCCCAATAAAACGGTTTTTATCTCTTTTCCGTCAACCCCACCGCCCAGGTCCTCGATTATCTCCTTTATTGTACACTTGCCCATCTCAACTTCGTATGCGCCGGGTTTCTTGACATGACCGGAAAGAGAGACTATCCTTGTTCCCGTGGACTGCCTTGTTCCCACTGAGGCATAGTTGTCACCGCCTTCCTTGACGATATAGGGAACATTGGCAAGCGTTTCGACGTTGTTGACGCAGGTGGGTTTGTCAAACAGTCCGGCCACGGCGGTCCTCTTGGTCTTGATCCTTGCCTGTCCCGCCCTGCCCTCGATCGATTGGAGGATCGCCGAGGATTCTCCGCAGACATATGCTCCGGCTCCCTTTACCACCTCTATATCGAAGGAGAATTCCTTTCCAAGAATATTTTCTCCCAGAAGGTTCTTCTTTCTGGCTTGATCGAACAGGTTCTCAAAGAGTGGCGGGAAAAAAGGGTATTCACCTCTGTTGTAGATGAAGCCCTTGTTGATCCCCATTGCATACGCGGCTATGGTCATTCCCTCTATGAGCTTGAACGGATCGGTCTCGACAATGGTCCTGTCCTTGAACGTCCCCTCTTCCCCCTCGTCGAAATTGGCGATGAGAACCTTATCCTCCTTTGGCTGCATCGCCACGGATTCCCATTTGAAACCGGCATGGAAACCGGCACCACCCCTGCCCCTGATCCTGGATTTGGAGACCTCGTTTATCACCCACCTGGAACCTTTATCCACTCCTTTTTTGAGGGACTGATACCCTCCTCTGTCGATGTAATCCTCAATGGAGGTCGGATCATACCCTTCATTGTCCCTGTTCTCGAGAAGGATGAGTCTCTCGCATGCCATTTCAATCAGCCTCCTTTAAGATACGGTCGATAATGGAAAGTGCTTTGGTGGTATCCAGATTCCTGTGGACCTGATCATTGATCATCATCGCGGGTGCACCGTCGCATTGACCGATGCAGGAGGCCTCTTCAAGAGAGATGAGGCCGTTTTCGGTTGTCCTTCCCTCCTCTATTCCAAGTTTTTGTTTAAGTGCATCAAGGATCATCTTTGATCCCTTGGAATGGCAAGAGATTCCCCTGCATACCCTGACCACATATTTCCCCATGGGCTCGAGCCTGAACTCATCGTAGAAGGTTACGGCGGAATACAGTTCTGCATAGAGGCGATCGAGTTTTTCCGCCAGATACCTGACATGGTCCGCTTTTATCATCCTGTAGCGGTCCTGAAGCCTGTGTAGCAGGAACATTACAGGGGATTCGAGATGTTGTGATTCTTCCAATATAGCATCAAGGAACTTGAGGTCCTTTTCGGGGATGACCATGATCTGACACCGGGTTTCGGTTACCGCACCATGGTATTAAAGATATCGGTGTCAGGATTGATCTTTGACACCCGATCATCTGTATGAAATGAAATGATGTGGTAATGAAAAGTGTGCGATTCGTTGAAATTGAATCGTTTAATGAGGACATACTGTTGATCTGGTATGAAGATTTCCGGGTCCCGACAAATCTTCATCATACGTTGTGAAAACAAAGGGTTTAGCATATCCTCGGGACAGGATCTCCGTAGGGAGGATCCATTATTCTTCTGCCTCCGATTTCGGTCTCGAGTACCACCCTTGGTTTTCCATTGACTACCTTTCCTATTATGGAAGCTTCTCTCCCCAGTGGATGGGACCTTAGTGCCGAGAGTACCTCTTCCTGAAATCCTTCCGCAACAGCAATAATTGCCTTGCCCTCGTTTCCTATCTCGAACGGATCCAGTCCAAGCATATCACAGGCACTCACAACCTGAGGTTTCAGTGGTATGTATTCCTCGGAAATCTCGATACCGAAACCGGATTTTGAACACCATTCATTGAGACCATTTGCCAGACCTCCCCTGGTGAGGTCCTTGGAAGCCGGAACTCCGCCTGTAGTGATTGCTCGGTCCAGTAGTGAATTGAGTGGGGCGACATCGGATTTCAAATCCGTATCGAATCCGTAACCTTCCCTGAAGGATAGAAGGGATATTCCGTGGTCTCCGACAGAACCGGTTAGGATAATATGATCCCCTGGCCTTATGGAATCATCCCTGAGCCAGGATTGATTTTCCGGTCTGCCCTCTCTTCCTGCAAGATCGATGCAGCCGGACAGTTTTTCGTGCCTGAACCCGATACCTGCGGTGGTGGCCACGAGGCCTCTTATCCCGCCCCTTTCAACCACCTTGGTATCTCCTGTTATTACATTGACCCCTGCTTCTCTCGAAGCCTTTCCAATGGACCTCGAGATCCGTTTTAAAAGCCCGGCTGAAAGTCCTTCCTCTATGACAAAGGAAAGGGCCAGTGCCCTGGGGACGGCACCAACTACAGCCAGATCGTTAACTGTACCGCAAACCGAAAGGGATCCTATGTCGCCTCCCGGAAATTCCAGGGGCCATACCGTGTGACCGTCTATCGTGAAGGCCACATCGTCCACCGCAGCTGAATCATCCAGAAGATCCGGGGGAAGGCCTCCTTCCTCGATACTACTTGATTCCCTTATTCCCGGAAGAAGGATGTCTCTGAGCATCTTCTGCATCAGCTCCCCTCCGGCACCCTGGCCGAGTTTTATTGTTTCTTCATCCATTATTATCATCCTCGACCTCGTCCCTGTACCCCTTCATGAAGACGCCCTTGCCGACTATGAATATGATAATGAGGCACAGTATTGCGATCAGGGAGAATATTAGAAGCAGTATTAAAAACAGCATCTCGGGGGAATCACCGTTTTGCGAACTCTCAACCTCTACCGTACCGTTGAGCCTCAGGTCTCCCGCATAGGTTCCGTTCAAGGTCTCTCCTTCCACATCCAGAAGTAAGGTTAGGATATCTCCATCTTCAAATGGTCCTATTAGTTCAAGGACGAGATCACCTGATGCGGAAGGCCCTACAAGGATTCCCCTTTCTCCAATTATCTGAGAGGTGTCTACATCCGCCGGCGATACAAAGAAGGTTAGCTGAATCGGGCCTCCATTATCTATTCTCAATGTGATCCTTCCGCCATCCTCGTTGGCTTCAAGAGAGATTATCCTTGCACTCCAGGGAAACTCACCCCACCCCCATAGAGAGATTAGAACGGTAACGTTCCTTATCACAGAGAGACCCGTGGAATCCCTTACTTCAAGAGTTATGTTGTGAACTCCGGGAGAGAGAGTGATCCTCATGTGTTCCCTGAGAGAACCCGGTCCGTTTAAAGGACCGTCCTTGTCGGAGGTCCAGATGTATGTCAGGTTGTCTCCGTAGGGAATGTCCGGGTCCTTGGCATCACCCTGCAGGAGAACGGAGGTCCCGGGAAGGTGGACCGAGCCGTTGGAAGGTGAGATGATGGCCACATCCCTCGGAGGGTCGGGCAGGCCTTCGATAATTATTCCCATTATCAGAAAGGAATTGACCTCCCCGTCGGATACCCTGATCTTGACGAATCCTTCTCCCGATTGGTCCGGTTCGGGAAGTATCCAGAGCCTGTCTTCGATTATTTCGGCCTTGATTGGTGAATAACTGTCAACGGAGATTATTATCGGATCACCGTCGGGATCATAAGCGATGTTATCGGTATCAATCGAATATGAACCGTTGCCCTCCGTCATGTATATCAGTTCTATACCGCTGTAGAATTCGGGTGGTTGGTTTACATGAAGGGTTGTCACAACTATCGGACCTGCAATCTTCGATCTGGGTCCGTCGTCATCCAGTGCAGCAACTCCGTATTCGTATGATGTATTATCCTCGAGACCCTGGTCAATGTATCTGATTGTCAGTCTGGATAGATTTGCGATCAGCGAGAATTCCTCTCCGGGTTTCCTTCTGTAGACCAGATAAGCAGAGATATCCTGAATATACGGAGGATCCCATCCCAACTCCACGGATGTGTTGTCCACTGGCAGAGCGTACAGTGATCTGGGAGGAGGGGGAGGTATGATATCGGTCGGGATGCCGGTTACATTCACGGCGAACCGGGACAACTGTCCCCTGGAATCCTCCGTATAAATCGAAATATTGTATACAAAACCATTTTCCAGATCGGTGATCACCGTTTCGTTTTCCGGGTAGGGGATTACTTCCGGCTGTTTGGGCTGACCTCCCGTTTTGGAGTACCTGATCTTTGTCTTGTTGATGTCCTCTCCCCGATGGGTCCAGGATACTTTAACGGCGCCCCCTTCGGGAATGGGTTCCACTCTGATCCCTATAGGGGATAGGGGAGCCTGATCAACCTCAACTTCACTTATCGGGGACCATCCTCTGAAACCATTGGGATTGAAACCCGCGATCCGAAAATAAAGTGTGGAATTCGGATTATCTTCTATTGAGATATTATTACCGGAAACTGACCAGGTAGTCAGGTCCCGCTGAAAATCGACATTTCTGGACCTCTGTATCAGGACTCCATCAATATCACTATCTGAGGTCCAGGATAGGTTGACAGTGCCGGTTCCTTTTAGATATTTTAAAGATAATTCGGGTATGTAGGGCATATCCCAGTATCCGTCCTTCATTAGCGGATAGAGGTCCCTGCCAAGATGAGGTAGATCGGTATCTCCTATTCCGTCGTTCTGTATCCTGCCATTGCTTCCGTCATCTTTTCCAAGATATGACGTGTAATAGTTACCTTCCTTAAGGCTTGTGCTGTACCAGTCTGAAACAGGTATGCCTTCCGTGTCCTTTTGGTTGTTGATGAAGGAATTGTGGTAGATCAATGAATCCTTCGCCTCGGATATGGCTACCCCGCATCGAATGAATCTGCTTTCCCGTACGGTTACACCCATCGGATTATCGAGGGCGGTTTGGCAATCAATGAATGTTGAATTGGTGATCTGCCCTGTTTGAATATTCTCTATCCCCTTGATTTGTTCGAATAAGGTATTCCTTGAAATTAGGGACCTCATTCCCATATCGATTGATCCATTGAATATCATCGAATCTTTTAAGTCCATCAGTCCATCGGGATCCAGAGGTTCGGTTGAGTTGATTATGGCTGAGGATCTTATGTATGTCCTGCTTCCGTTTTTTGATGAGATCCCACTGGTGCAGTTCAGGATTCTTGAATTGATGATCTCGAGAGCTCCTCCATCGTTCATTATTCCGCCGGGGTAATCTTTGATGGTTACATTTATGATATTCAATATCGAGGTGGTCAGGGTTGAGACCGCGTATTGAGGCTTGAAATCTATGCTCTCGAGAGAAGAATTTATGAACCTATCACTTTGGTGGAGGCTGATAAGAGAATCCTCCAATCGAGTGGATTCTATCTCCATTATCGATCCTCCCAAAAAAGAATTGGATATGAAGGAGTTGTAAATATTTAGGGAGCCGTTGATGCTTGATATGGAGGTTATCCAGGTCGCATTTCCCAGTATTTCCGAACGGTCCTCGATAGTATCTGGATCACCGTCCAGATCCGACATGTTAAGGAATCCTTCGATCCTTATATCGTATGTATGGTTTACTACCAGTGTTGTGTTTTTGAGGATGAGGGTTCCCGTTATGTTGAGATTTGAATCGAGAAAGACCGTCTGGTTCTCCCATATTTCCTCATCCTCTATCTCATAGAAGCTGTCAATGATCAAATCGTAATCTCTTGTTCGTGTAGGTTCCATATCCAATAAGGGATAGGAGGTTGATATTATCATCAGGGACAGCAATATCGAGAATGTTTTCACAATGATCCAGTTGTCCGGGTTTTATATGAACTTTGTTGTATGTTCCATCACCCAAGCGGTCCCGCAAGGCTCTTTCCGAGGTCTGTTAATGTGTAGATGATGAATTTTCCCTCCTTTCTGGAATCGATTATTTTGGCACTTTTGAGTTTTTTCAGATGGAACGATAGAAGATTGGGAGCCATTCCGGTAAGATAAAACAGCATTCCCGGCGTCATGTCTGAGAAATTGAGGAAATACAGTATCTCTATCCTGCCCTTTGCCGACAGAAGTGAGTACACTTTTTCCAGTCTTTTCAAAACGGAAGGATCGGGCCTCATCCTCGAGAGGCCCTCCAGTCCGCCTATATCATCTATGTTCTCTCCCGCCCCGTCGGGGACCTCGGGAGCCTCCATCAGAACATACCTCCCATTTCCCAGGGCGGGTACGAATTGTAGTGGAGAGGACCTGAGATTAGAAGAAAAGGCCAGAAAAGGTCTGGGGAGGATGAAAAGACAAAGGGAGCTGTCCACAGGAGATACCAGGGGTGGAATTGTGCCGAAGTGAAAAGAAGCAGGATCAAAGAAAGCGCGGATATTGCCGCTACTCTATCGACTGGTATTTTTGCGGTGATCCAGTTTTCAACCTTCTTCTTATTGTTGTTATTATCATTTCTCATGATCGCAAAAAAAGCCAGAATTATCAGGGCAAATGATAGCAAGACAGGCAGGATGCCGATCAAAAGCTGGAACCCTGTTGAACCTGCAATCAATATGATGAGAAAATATCCTGCTGGAATGATTGAAAGAAGAATGAAAGGAATGATAAATACCCTGTGATGGCGGTCAATACCTTTCAAGCCGGCAAATATCAGAAAGATCATTCCGGTTGCAAGTATCGACGTGAACAATCCGAAGATGACGGTTGCAGGAATCGGTGTCATGTCAAAAATGAACTGAAAGGACATGGATGAACCCCATCCCGATGACTGGTAGATCAGGTATTCGGTGATACCTGAGGGGTTTGTAATGAGGAATGGAAGTGCCGATATGATCGGTATTGATATGAAACCCAGAATGAAAAGGGACCTATTCTTGATTCCTCCAAATGAAAGGAAGAAAAATGGAGCGATAAAAACGGGAAACATCTTCAGCGCGAACCCGGCACCCAGGAAGAGACCCGAAACCAGAGGGTTGTTTTTTGTTAGGAACAGATAAGAAACAAGGACTGCCAAGGCGACAACGGGATCGAAATGTCCCGCAATTCCCGTTTCCATCAAAGCGACGGGCCAGAGTGCATAGGCAAAGGCTCCCATCTTCCAGTTTCGAGAAGAATGGGTCTTTCCTATGATGAACATGGTTACGGGAATCAATGAATTGAATATTATGAATAATAATCTGAATATGATTTGAGAGGTCCCCAGTGTGTTTGAAATGAGTCCTACCATCCATATGTAGAGAGGCGGTTTGTTGATCTCGAATTGTTCGTAAGGTTCGAGTCCGTCCGATATTGCTTCTCCCCTGAACTGAAGTCTCATTATATCCTGGGAGAATGAAGGCTCGTTGAAGAGAAGTATCAATTGCAGAAGGAATGGAACCAGAAAAAGCGGTATCATTATCCATTTCCTTTTTTCTATGTCGGTTTTCGATAGAGAGAAAACAAGCGCGATGAAGAGGATGAAATTGATCGAGAAAAATAGTTGATAATATCCCCAGCGGTCCGTAAAGAAGGCCGTGAGGATGAACGTGAACAGGTACAGGATCGATACCGCTATCAGAAAGGATCTTTTTGATGGGATCCTTTCCTTGAGAGTTTCCATATATTCGGGGAAGGTATAGTGATTTTAAAAGGATTGCTTAAGATGACCATTTTATTTCGCATTTTGAGGGGGAGAATGAGATATGATCGAATTCATCGAACCAGGCGCATTCGATATTATTAATCGGTATACCTGTCCTGAACGAGAGGGCTCTGGCATAGAGGTATAGCTGGGCTTCGGGTCTCTCCTTCTTCGCCTGCGGTTTGTAGTCCATGATATGGATCTTGTTGAATCTTACCTGCAGGAGGTCAATATGACCGGTTATCGATCCGATATTTTTTTCGAAGTAATATACCGGGACCTCCTTTGCTATTGTGGCGGAATCGTTTATCAGCATGAATCGCTCAAGTAGATCATGCCTTTCCCTGTTTGTCCTTGATGCTTCCTGGGTGAGCTTTGCCATTCTGCTTGCAAGGTTGTTGTTGCCGGAGAATTTAAGTTTGGTTGTTATCTGCAGTGATGAGGAGGAACACCTCTCCGATCCGTCGAAATCGGGCAGATCGTTCATGTCAAGAAGATAGTTTTTCAGAGGCTCCAGCCCGTTTTTCAGAAACGATAGTTTGTATAGATTGTATCCGTAGGAATAGGGAAGCCCGTGATGGATGAACTCCTTTTCGTTTATTATCTCATCCATCTCCCGGAGTTGTTTTCTCTTCTTAAGCATGGGTCTGAGGTCCTCGTTCGAAGAGGTCCACCTCTGGATGGATGATCTCGAGGGGTGGACCTTGTACCTCCACCTTATGTCTGCGATAATATCTGCCGTGTTCTTTCCCATTGTGTGTAGGTTCATGGCATGGACCTGTATGTGTTTCGGATACGATGCATCGTTTTTGAGGGGAAATCTCTTGTTGCATCTGTTGCAGAGAAAGATCTGTTTGGTTCCGGATTTCATCTTTCTGAGGCCTTTTTTTATGACTCGCTCGCTTCCGCAGTTCGGACAGGTTATCATCAACGCACCGTGAATTGATCATTACCAATCGGATAAAAGGATTTTCGTGAAATTAATCTCGATATGAATTTATACCTCACTTTCCGCACCCCTTTTCTAAAAAGTAGATTTTCTCATATGGTGCA
>CAYULA010000058.1:0-20080 GCA_964445525.1 uncultured Thermoplasmatales archaeon
GAAGGTTCCATGGCCCCCTATTCAATTCCTATTTTGCAGCTTGCAACACCCTGTTACAAATTATCAATGTCGATAATGCATGGATAGGTTTAATTATGCCATCACACAATCAACCACAGTTATCCCAAGGGAGACAGGTGGTCCATCATGGCCAATATAATGATAGTTGACGATGAACCGACCATTCAGCAGCTAATGGCGGTCATTCTGGAGGATATGGGGCACAAGGTGGTGGCCCAGTCACTAAACGGAGAAGTGGCCATGAAGACCTATGAGAGTCTGGATCCCAGACCGGACCTGATGATAATAGATCACAGGATGCCCATCATGTCCGGAACGGATCTGGCAGAGAAGGTCCTGGAACGAAACAGCGATCAGAGAATACTCTTTTTGACCGCCGATGAATCGGTGAAGGAAAGGGTCAAGGAACTGGGTATCATAAACTTCCTGGAAAAACCTGCGGATATAGATACTATCAGGAACGCTGTTGAATCCAGCCTGAACGCTTGAAAACAGTATCTTCTACTTTCTTCTTATCTTCTGCACTTTTTTCTTTGCACCCTTCTTTTCCTGGGTTGTTCTATCCAGTGCCGAAGTTAAATCGGGGTACACCGAAGCTTCGGAGGTTACAATCCTCCCCTCGGTTCTCACTGCTTTTTTAAGAGCTTCCAGGATCCTCGGAAGAGCGGTTTTCGGTATGATCAGCTGGGCGGTGGTTACATGATACGGACCGCCTTCCCCTTCCATGGTCTCATTGTAAAGGTGAAGCCTCAGATCATTCTCGGTCCACTGCGGAAGGGCACCTATGATGTAATGACTTCTGTGGTCGGAACTTCGCACCAGTTTCACATCGTTTTCCTTCTTTGTCGCAGCCATTATTTCACCTCCGTTAGAGTGATGATCCTAGGTCCGTATTCCATCGGTATCATGCTGATGTTATCAGGGGAGGCATTGTCAATTTCCTCAACAGCCCCCATTTCCAGGATGTCCTTCAACGACCATACAGCCTTTCCTTTCTCTGTCAGAGAGTATGAAGTATGTTCCCTGCCCCTCATCCTATCGGGGAATCCCTTCTTCAAAAGTCCTGATCTGGTCAGTAATTTCAAGTGGTAGGCGGCAACGGTGGGTTTGATCGCGCATCTTTTGGATATGGCGGTGAAGCTCAATCCTTTTGTTCCGCTGTCATGGAGCATATCAATTATTGCCATCCTTTTTTCCTCTTTTAACAAATGTAAATTTGATAGAATTGTTTCAATATCAAATTCCATTGATCTATTTTCTCTGCCACCAGTATTTATTATATTCATAATAATTGAATGAATTCAAAAATATTTGAACTTTGCTATTCGGATATCTCAAAATAGTATGAATAGGTGACATTTTATCGAAAAATTTGATATATCTCGGAGAATTCCAACGGAAAGTATAAATAACAAACATCTCAACTAATGTCAATCAAATATAATACCGCCTCTCATGTGTTGAGAGAATGGAAATCGGAAATATCAGGATAAAAGGAAGGTGTGAAGATGAAACGCATGATCATTATGGCAATGACCTTGATATTGCTCATGAGCTCAATTGGAGTAATGACGGATCTTGATACGGAAGCCGACGGCACTCCGACAAGAGCAAGATACAGACAGTTCGAAGGTTGGATCGAGGGATTGAATATTTCCAATCCCGACGGAGTACCGGGTATTTACGGACTTAATGTCTCGGCCCAGTCCGGAACTCCTCCGGTTAAACAACCGGCCAACCAGGCCGATGTCTATTTGAATGCTACCCATCCCGGCAATTTCTCGGTTCAGGTGGATATAGACTCGCATGATTCGGCATATCCATGGATCTTCGATCTTGTGGATGCATACGGATGGAACGAAACAAACGGAGGAGAGGTTTCGGTTCCTGATCCGGATCCGTGGCCGCCGGCCGTTTACACACTTCCCAACGGAACACTTGGCTATTACAAGGGAGAATTCGGAAATCTGTCCATAACCATGATAAACGGAAGCTCGGGAGAACCTCTTCCGGGAGTGGCCTTCAGATTCGAGAGACATCCCTTCCACAGCACATTGTCCAGTGGAAATGTCACCGATGCCTCTGGTGACGTTCGCTTCGATAATCTGCAAATGGGCCTGGACTTTTTCAAGGGTGAATTCAACCTTGTCAAGCTCTACATCATAATGGGGAATTTCACCTATGATGACGGAAACGGAACGGGAATCGCCTATCTGCCTGTTCACGTCAATACCACCACTCATTACACACTTACCATTGAAGAGGATCCGCTGGTCAGGAGCTCTTCACCATCGCCGGAGGACAACACGGGGATCCCCGTGGACAAGGACAGGGTTCCAAACGATGTCTTCGTTCAATTCTTTGACGAGATCGACCAATCCACAGTTGACATTGATACCCTCTATCTGCAGAAGATGGAGGGAGAGAAGGTCAACATAACCTATCAATGGCCCACCAACGATATCTGCAAGATAAGACCCAATGAGGATCTGGAATACAACACCACTTATGAGGTGGTTGTCAAACCGGGTATCAGGAACACAACTGGATATCCCCAGCTTTGGAGAACCTTCAGGTTCAATTTCACCACGGAGCTTTCTCCCGCGGTCCTGAGATGCCAGGTTGTCATCGAGGGGACATCCGATCCGGCACCGGAAGGATCCATGATCCGGCTGGATTCGAGCCTTCCCCAGCCACTGGAGGACGGTTTCTTCCAGTTCGATTCTGTCCTGCCCACCCCCGGAGGCCACACCATTACCGTTGTGGGACCAACCGTCAACGGAACCGAGGAATACCTGTATTACGGAAACAGCGTCTCGGGAATAATGGTGGAGAGAGGAAAGGTCATAGATGTGCCCGGACTCTTCGTTACCAAGAGACCGGTCAGGGAAGCTCAGATAACAATAGCGGATGAACAGGAGAATCCGGTTTTCGGAGCAAATGTCATTCACAAGGTAACAGGAGAGGAACAGACAACCGATATAACCGGAACCGCAACCTTCGACGAGATCCTGGTTGAAAGCAATACAGGTTTCTGGATCAACTATCCCAATTTCGAGGATGACAGCATCACAATTCCAAATGGGACAACGGATCCGGTTCAGGTTACGAAGGTGATCTTCGAGAAGGATCTGCCCATAGTGGTGAAGGCCAGGAGTGATTTCACCATAGATCTCGAACCCGGAACGATTATCAACGTCGATTCCAAGATACAGATTGACTTCGAGACCATGCTGGGTACATCCCTTGACATGAATTCAGAAACAATGACGACGGACAACCTCAAGATATTGGACGAACTTCTTTTCGAGGTTCCCCTGGATATCGAATCCACTCCCGGAGACGCATCGAGATGGATCCTGGCTCCCAGGGACCTACTGGATTATGACACAAATTACACAATTTTCATCAGTGAGGCCGTTGCATCCACTGATGGTAAGAATCCCCTCTGGAGGGATTTCGAACTTACCGTAAGGACAGAGGCTCTTGATGATTCCACCGTGAGCGGAACGGTGATGGTGAGAGGTAGAGGTGTCGGTGGTGTCGAGATCCAGGTTCTCCAGGGAGAGGTTGTCAAGGCCAGCGGAGTCACCTCCGAAAACGGCGGATTCGTATTACCTGTAAAACATGATGAGTTCACCTTGACAAACATAACCGTGAAAGCTGACGGGACCGATGTGGGCCTTTCAACCGAGACAATCGAATTGGTCAACCTCAACGCCGGAGGTACCAGGGAGAGTGTCGATTTCGACCTTTCCAGACTTGCGGAATGGTTCCAGGCCCAGTATCCAAAGGACAGCGAGGGAAGGATGCCCGTTACCGGCACATTCACTCTCAAATTCAAGGTGGCCCTCGATCACTCCGATATGGATACCTTCGTTGACAATTTCACCCTGAGAAATCCCGAGATGGATATCAACGTAACAGTCTCCCAGGACGGAAGAACGGTTATCATTGATCCTGTGGAACCCCTGGACTACGACAAGATATACACACTGTCGGTTGGTGCGGATTTCGCAGACGAGTTCTACCGGGAGCTGAGGGATGTCAACGGATCCTATGCCCTTCCAAGGGGAGAGGTTATCCAGATAAAGACCGAATTCAAACCGGTCGAGGTAATACTTCAGACGCCTTCGAGCAATCTCCTGAACAATGTTCAGATCGATACGCCGATAACCATATTCTTCACGAACTATTCCGTGGATACAGCCCTGGTGGAGAATGCATTCGAGTTCAAGGACTCCCTTTCCGGAGAACCTGTGGGCAATCTGACCTTCACATGGACCCTTGAGGATCAGAAGGTGGAGATCGAACACGACGATCTGGAGGGAAGTACCGAATACTCCATTTTCCTGCCTGCGGATAAATACGGGTCTGCCCCCAACTCGGGAGCCATGGTGAGGGATGACTTCCTGGTCTATTTCACCACGGTCCCTGTAATGATGGATGTACCGGTTGTCAAACAATGGCCGCAATCCGTTAAATCCGGGGGAAACATGGTTGCCACCCTGGAAAATCCGTTGGGTTACACCATAAGCGTGGCCATCCTCCTGGAGGAGGTGAGGGGATCCGGGAATTACATCCAGAAGGTCAACGTCACCCTGGAAGCCGGTGAGACCGACAGGCAGATAGAGATCGATGTCAAGGATCTCGATCCCGGTGACTATCAGGCCGAGATAAGGGTCTACGATATATCCAAGGATCCCATAGTTCTCCTGGATCAAAAGCCCATCAACGTCCTCATCGAGGAAGATGATGATTCGGGCAGCGGTAGTCTGCTCTGGGTTTTCATTGTCATAGGCGCCATAGTGATCCTGATTGCGATCCTGGCAGTCTTCCTAATTGCCCAATCCCGCAAGAAGGACATAGAAGAGGAACTCAAAGAGGAGTTCGAGTGTCCCGAATGCCATCACCTTGTGAGCGAGGATGACACGGTATGTCCGCATTGCGGAGCCGAATTCGAGGAGCAGGCATACAAGTGTCCCAAGTGCGGTTCCATGCTCGATCCCGAGGACGAGGAGTGCCCGGAGTGCGGTTATGATTTCTCCGACCAGGACCAGATGGAACTGGAAGATGATGAGGATGAGGACCTCGAGGACATGGAGCTTGAGGAAGAAGAAGAAGAGGAGGATCTCGAGATAGAGGAAGAAGAAGAGGAGATGGAAGAAGAGGAGGACTGATTGGAATCCCTTAAGACCGCAGAAAGCTTTCTGCGGTCTGTGTTATTTGCTTTCGATCATATGGAGTAATATCGAGGTGTTGAAATGGATGGAAGGATGCTCTTTGTAATGGCCGCGGCAGCGGTAATGCTTCTGACTGTATCGGTTCCGGCCCCCGTTGCGGAAGGGGACGCTCCCCTTGACCTGCTGGATGCCAACATCACCGGAAAAGTGGAGAACGGAACCTCGGGGGTCAAGGTTTCCTGCCAGAGTGTGAAGTCACCGACAGGTTCCGGATCCAATCCGCGATTGATCTATTTCAACGGGACCACCAATTCCACCGGGCATTTCAACATCACGGTGGATTCCAATTCCACGGCTGAACCCCCAAGCTACTCCCTTTCCACCTACACCGTTTTGATAGAAAGCACCTACTATCTCGATGCCGTCAAGCAATCCCATACATTCGATACCCATATCGAAATGGGTGATGTATTCCAGGTTCCAGACGGAGTTTTGGAGGTCACCTCTGCGGCGGTAGGTGATCTTACCGTACGCATCATCAACAAAACCTCCGGAGAACCCCTGGAAGGTGCAAGCGTAACCATCGACCACGATCCCGGAACTCCGGACATACCATTCACCAACACTCTCACAACGGATTCCTCCGGGGAGGTCGAATATACCGATGTCAGGGCGGAAGAGGTCATAGTGGAAGCCACCAGGGAGAATTTCCTGGACCTTTCATCGACGGTGGCCGAAAACAACGGCATGGTTATCGAGGGAACAACCACCGTCCTTCAATTCAATCTGACCGAACGTCCGTGGCCCTTCACAACGGACCCTCCCGCAGGAAGTACCTCAGCCAATGTGACCGAGGGTATAGAGGTCGATTTCGGAACGGAGATGGATCCCGCCTCCATCACAAGCCTGTCAAACTATGATCTGGAGACCGGATCAGGATTTCCAGTCTCTTTTTCAGTGCAGATTTTGGGAACCGAAAACGATACGGTCAGGATCGTCCCAGACGAGCCTCTGGAATATGATTCGGACTATGTACTTTATATCTATCCCTCCATCAGGTCGCTTGGCGGATGGGAGCTTCTGTGGAGAACCATGGACGTACCCTTCCACACCGAGCTCAAACCCGGTATTGTAAGAGGAAGGATCATAGAGGAGGGAACCTCAGAGCCGGTTTCCGGAATAGAGGTAGAGCTTGTGGATCAGGTTGTGGGGACCGATCCCGATGGCAGTTTCGAGTTCCCTCTTGTGATTGACGGAGTGCATGATCTGGAGGTTGAAGCTTCCTATCTGTTCGGGGAGCTTAGCCGTGAGGATATCAGTGTAAAGAGGGGTGATGTCATAGACCTCGGAAATCTTACCATCGGTGCACTGCCCCACGGTTCCATGAGGATTTTCGTTGCCTCGGGAGGGGAGCCTCTGGAAGGAGCCTGGGTCAAGGTTCTCTCCTCCGAGATCCATGAGGACGAGTTCAATCTAACCACCAATTCCACTGGTGTCGCATATTTCCAGAGGGTTCGTTCCGGAAATGTGAATCTCAGGATAGGGGCGGATCACCATTCCAGCAAGATCGACATTGCAATCGTCCCGGATGGAGGAACCGGGAATCTTACCGTGGACCTGGTGGAGGATGATCCTCCCGTGGAGGTCCGGTTCACACAGGAGATCTCCCCCGGTGTTGCCGATCCCTCATCGGATTTCCTCCTCATAATGCCCGAACCCGTCGATTTTTCAACTTTGCAGGTGAACCTGTGGAAGCTCATTGAAGGTGAGAGGGATTCGGAGATCTCACTTTCACCTCCCCAGACAGGATCGGAGAATAATTCCTATCTGATCAGGGTTCAGGGACAGCTTCCGCAAGAGAACGAGATGGAACTTGTTGTCAATGACGGTCTGGTCGCATTGGACGATGGTGAACCGGTATTGTGGGAGGACCTCGTTCACAGGTTCTCGACACCCCAGCTTCCCGTGAGCAACATAGTGGGAACTGTATATCTGGAAGGCAGTCCCCTGGAAGGTCTTGAAGTGGATTTCAAAGGCCAGAAAGGATTCACCGATAATGAAGGAAACCTCAATATGACCTTCGATCCCTCGAATCCCACGGAGGCGGGTATGTTCACCGTGAACATGACCAGGCAGGGATATTCACTGTATCAGGAAGAGATCTCGGTATCAGCCGGGACGGTTTTCGAGATCGGGACGGTATCCCTTATTCCCGAGGAAGGCTATTACGAGGTTTCACCCGCATACGGAGCTTTCAACGTCGATCCCGATACCGATATTACGTTTACCTTTTCGGTGGAACCTGAAACCCCGGATGATTGGTCCGTGATGCTCAAGATCGTCAAGAAGGGAATGAGCGCACCGATTCAGGGGACCTATACGGCGGACGGGAACATGACAGTTGTATTCGATCCCGATCTGCCGCTTGAGATGAACACCCAGTACAATTTGATAGCAGATGATGATCTGATGCAGAAAGAGGGTTTGAAGATGTTCCCGGTGGGGAATACTTCCAACTTCAAGACGGCTCCTCCCGCCCTTGAGATCGAGGTCCTTGAGCCCGAGGTGCTTGATGATGTTGCCCTGGATGCGGGTATCAGGTTGTCCTTCGGTGTTTCGGTGAACAGGACCCTCATAGAGGAAGCCGTAGACATCAACCCCGCCGCTGATGGGATAGGATTCCAGTGGATATCCGGATCCGAGGTGGTTATCTCGGCAATGTTCTCGGGATCCGAAGATTATACACTTGGTATTGCAGCAGGGGTATACGGCGAGGAGGATGAACCCCTGGTCAGCCAGTTCGTTCTATCTTTCTCGACTGGAACCGGTTATGAAAAGGACCATTCCTTTACTTCCATCAATTTGATTCCCGAACCGGAGGGAGGTTGGGAAACAGGGCAGTCCGTGACTGTTTCCGGGGCAGTGGACAATTCGCAAGGTTACGAGGTCAGGGTGACTCTTGGTGAACTGGAATGGACCTCCACCGTCAACGAGGACGGGACCTGGTCCGTGGAGATTACACTGCCGGAGGAATCCTTCAGCGGAACCCTGAAGGTTTCGGTGGGAGTGCCCGGAGGACCCGAAGCCCATTCGAAAGAATACGAGGTGGATGTGAGGGAACCAGAAGAGGTCTCTGAAGAGGATGATGAGGATCTTACCGTCTACTTCATCATCGGGGCTGTCGTCCTGATCATCCTGGTGATAATAGCCGGTATCTTCTTCATGAGGGCTCAGAAGAAGAAGGCGGAGGAGGAGATGGACATCGAGATAACAGAGGTCGAGGGCGAGTGGGAAGAGTGACCTTTCGGTCAAAGTTTATATGGAATCCCCTCGATTACCGTCTCTCGTCATAGCCACAGGGTATGGTTCTCGCGGTGGTCCAATGAACAGCAATGACAAGAAGGTGACCTTTGCAGGTTTTGGAATTTTACTGGTGATGATCATAACGGCGGTGGCCCTGGGAAGCAATACTTCCCAGGGAGAGGAGGGAACATCCTCCACGCCCGCAGATATTCTCGATGATTTCACACTCAACAGGACCACGGAGAGCTTCTCCGGCGAACTTCAGGAGGGTGCCGCACAGACCTTCGAGATCGATCTCCAGGGAAGATTGCTGAAGAATCTCACTGCCACCCTCACCTGGGAGGATGAGGGCGATCTGGGTGGAAGGCCGAGGATCAGAAGATACGAGAACCAGCCCGACAGTTTTTCCATTTCGGTTTCCGATGTGGAAGGTAACAATACCGATGAGGATTCGGGATCCAATCCAATGGACGGAGAGGGTGAGATATCTGCAAGGATCTCCAATGAGGATCAGGAACTGGTCAGGCTTCTTGATACCGAATACCAGGGAGAGGTCTGGTCGGTGGATGTGACCATGGTAAGTGCCGGCGCATGGACACCGATGATAGGAATTATAGGCTTCACAGACGGAGGGAATTCGTTCTCTCTTGTTGTGGAGTACGAGTACTACGACATATCAGAGCTGAGGGGAGATTGAGGGGGAGAAACAGATGGAAGATGATTTCGAGCCGTATGTTCCCGCAGAGAAGAATATACCGGAATTCACAACCAAGGCGATTCTGGTTGGTCTGGCGATAACGGTCATCATGGGAGCCGCCAACGCCTATCTGGGACTCTTTGTCGGTATGACGGTTTCGGCAACAATACCATCCCTTGTTTTTGCCCTGGCTATACTGAAGATCTTCAAGGGTAGCATCCTTGAGATCAACATGGCAAAGAACATAGGTGTGGCTGGCGAGGCCCTGGCGGCCGGTATAATCTTTACATTTCCGGCGATGATCGTGATCAACGAGATGACGGGTTCCGGAGGGTGGGAGGACATGTTCACCCTGGAGAACCTTGCCATAATGATAGTGATTGCTCTTGTCGGCGGCCTATTTGGTATTCTCTTCACCATTCCGTTGAGGAAGGTCTTCATCGAGGACCTGGATCTTCCATATCCGGAGGGAGTGGCTGCCGCCGAGGTCCTGAAGGCGATGGAGAAAGGCGGGAGGGGAATTTACTATATCGCGATAGCGGCTGGAATAGGCGGATTCATGAAGCTTTCCGCCGAATCCGGTCTAGCTCTCTGGCAGGAGAAGGTTGAGGGAGTTCTGAACATGGGGAGGGTGAGGTTCTTCGGAGGTGTGAACGTTTCCCCCGCCCTTCTCGGTGTTGGTTATATCATAGGGTTCAAGATAGCCTTCATCGTATTTTCCGGAGGGATCCTCGGGTGGGTCATCGGCATACCCCTCGTTGGTTTCATCAAGGGATGGCCTGCCGGCGATCCGATAGAAGCTGTGTACACATTATGGTTCGACGAGACCAAGTGGATCGGAATAGGAGCCGTGTTGACCGGGGGTATCTATACATTGATCAAGATGTGGCCCCAGCTCAAGCAGTCGATTGTCCAGACGATAGGCGGGAGGAAGGCCGAGGCTGATCAACCCGCCCCCATCAGGACCGAGAGGGACTTCCACGTTTCCGTGATCTACCTGGCCATACTGTTCATCGTTGTTTTCGGAATATATCTATACATCACTCACGAACCGGTAACATCCCTTATCCTGACGGCAATAATGTTCATAGCAACTTTTCTTTTCACTGCTGTGGCCGGGTACCTGGCGGGTATTGTGGGATCATCGAACAATCCGATATCGTCGGTTACCATCACAACCCTTGTCATTACCGCATTCGTACTAATCCTGCTTGCTTCTACCCCGATATCCAACCTGTCCGGGGCCGGAGGAATGAGCGCAACGATACTCGTTGCGGCGGTGGTTTGTTGTAGTGCCGCGATAGCGGGAGATTCCATGCAGGAGCTGAAAACCGCTCAGATACTGGGAGCAACCCCTGTCAGGATCCAGTGGGGCAGGTTCCTCGGCGTTGGCGTAGGGGCCCTTGTCATACCTTTCATAGTTGCATTGCTTGCAAAGGCATACGGCATCGGTTCTCCGGCTCTGCCCTCGCCACAGGCGGTGATAATGGGATCCACGGTCTTTGCGATCTTCGAGATGGAGTTCAACTACATCATGTTCGGGATCGGCTGCGTCCTTGCTGCGATACTGATCTGGAGAAAACTCCCCGTGATGGCGGTCGCCATCGGGATATATCTTCCATTTACGCTCACGACCCCGATATTCCTCGGTGGAGTTCTGGGATTCATAGCCGAGAGATGGGTGTCCGTAAAGACCAGATTGTTCGATACCAAGGGATTGTCCAGGGAGGAAGCGGACAAGCTGGTGAAGGAGAACAAGGAATCCACCTTCAACGAGGGACTGCTGTTCGCCGCGGGTCTCGTGGCGGGAGAGGCTGTTCTCGGTGTTATTGTTGCTTTGATAATCATCTTGGGAGGCCCGGGTGCGATAGCCTTCTTCACCGATCCGTCCATAATTCCGGGACTGTTCGGACTGGCATTCGTGATGTTTATAATCGTATACATGGTGATCAGGGAGCACAGGGGTAATCTGACCTCATCCCAGGCCAGGCAGGTCATGTCCGGAATGTTCGGAAGGAAGTGATTGTTATCACGGGGGGAGGACCCTGACCGGTGAAGATGCTGAAGAGGACCCCGGGAAGGATAAGAAGAAGTCATGGTGGGCCAGGCCCGACCATGAGATGATCGGGGAGAGGGTGGGTCATTTCAAGGACCTCTACAATGAGATGAAGATAGATGTTGATGAAAAGGACAGACCGGGTCTTATCAAGGAAGCTGTGAAGAGGGATCCTCGAATAGAGAACCTGCTCGATGTAATTGTTTTCAAGAAGGTGAAATGTAAGAGAAAAGGTGACTTCTTAATTACTCCTGTTTATGAAACAAAGAGAGGGAGAAAGATAGCGAGAACTCTCGGATTCAAGACAGCGAGAAAGGTCCGACTCGATGATCAGGGATGGACCGTATGGGAGAGCATAGACGGGAAGAGGGATGTGAGAGAGATCGGGAGGATCCTCAGGGAGAGACATGGTGAAAAGGTTGAACCCCTCTATCCGAGACTTTCCAAGTTCCTTGCTTATCTCAAGACACTGAAACTGATCGAATTGGGAAAGAAGAAGTGAGTCATTTTCTTACCCATCTTCTACTTTGATCTGTTCGTTGGTCTTTCCTCTCATCTCTTCCATTTCTCTGTTTCTTCTCTTCTTCAATGATCGTGTATTGCACTCAATGCAGATCAGTAACGTAGTCCAAGAGCAGTCTTATCCCGTTGATACCTGCCAGGATTATCACCCGCCCCCACCTGTCTTTTTCAGCACCTCAATCCCTGTATCCTCTTCCTCTGAGAAATAATTCCACCATCTTGACCTCGGTTCCCTCCACACGATAGATCAAACGGTATTCTCCGATCCTCAATCGATGTTTCTGGGGATCGGTATCCTTGACAGGTTTGATGTCGGCACCGGAACGAGGATTGAAGGGATCCTTCTCAAGTTCCTTCAGACCCTTCTTTATTCTCTTCTGCAGATCCTTCGAAACGTTGTTGTACTGTTTCCTGAAGGTATGTGATCCAAGAACCCTATACATCATAACTCATCCATGGGTATGAACTCTTCCTCTTCCAGGATCCTGTTCCATCTATGGTCAAGTTCCTTCATTGCAGCCTTTTCGATCAATCTCTTGATGATATGGTCATAGCTCTCACCCTTCTCGCCAAGGATACGAAGAGACTCTTTGGTCTCAGGTGAAACCGCGATAGTTGTAGACATTATATCACCTATAGTTATTATGACAATTGTAACATATATAGTTTATCGTGTATTCTTGAGATGTCAAATTATGATAACATCAACTCTTCCAATCCGAAATATGCAAGGATCGAGGTGGCCCCATTTCACTTATAGATCATTTCAAATTGAATAACTTCGGTCAATACAATGACCGGTATACCGGCCAAATCGGTAAGTATGTCGACCGATTTGACACTGGATGGGGAAATTATTTCCTTCTCTTTTTCTTCTTGCCCTTCTTCTTCTTTGGCTTCTCCTTCGGGGCCTCTTCCTCGTCATCCTCTGCCATCTCATCCTCATCATCTGGCGGGACCTCTTCTTCGGCAGGTTCTTCCTCCTTTTCATCGATGATGGGTTTTTCCACTTCCTCCGGAGGCTCTAAACCTTCTTCTTCGGGTTCCTCTACGGGAGGCTCTTCTTCTTCTTCAGGAGGCATCTCCTCTCCTTCTTCGAGGTCCTCTTCCTCGAATTCATCTTCTTCGAATTCCTCGAAGCCTTCCTCATCTTCCGGGAACTCACCGAATTCCTCGTCAAGGAATTCCTCATCCTCGTCGTAGTAATCTTCCTCCTCATCATAGTATTCCTCGTCGGAGAGGGCATAGACGTCGTCCTCATCCAGTTCCTCATCTCTTCTCCTCCCCGAGGACCAAAGATAGAATCCGATTATTACAACGACAACGAGGACCCCTATGATTATTATCCACATGGCTTCCTCGGAGATTCCCCCGCCTCCACCCCCGGTATCCTCCTCCCGGGTAGTAAAGGTCCAGGTGTTTGCGGTATAATCCTCCGGGAAGGTGGTCCTCTCCTTGGACATGGCCCCGAACTCCACGGTAACGGTGTATTCCTTCTCGGGGAGGAATTTGTCATGTTTTATGGTCAGGTTCCTGTGGGAAGCGTCCCAAACATACTGAAGGCCAGGCAGGGCCGGTACGACCTTCACGTTTGCCTCCACCGAAGAGATGTTCACCGGCATGGAGAATCTTATCACAATATCGGCGTCGAGGTCCACCTCGCCACCTTTCGGCATGAACGAGGCTATCAACAGATTTTCCGGGGGAGGCGTGTAATCGAAGTAGACAAGTTCCACCTCGAATATGCCGTGATCCGGGTCCTCCGGCGTAACCTCGAAGAAATTGGTTATCTGGGGCAGGTATCCGGATTTGTTCGAATCGATATCCCCTGCGATACCCTGGGCGGGGGTTACCTCGAACCTTCCCCTGAAGGGCAGCCTCGTGATCGTGAACAGCCTCTCGCCGTCGGCATCGGTCTGACCCGCCTCTACGACCTCGTCATTGTCCTTCAGCAAAACCACGTAAGCTTCGTAGGCGGGCCCCTCCCTTGGACCTTCCCCGTAAATAACTGAGATCCTGACGGATCCGTTTCTGGGTAGGTCATAGTATGCCAGGGAGATCTCGATAGTCCTGTCCGGCCGATCCTCGGTCATCTGTATCGTGTCCGATATGGAGGGGATGTAACCCGACTCCTCGTTCAATTCACCCATGAGTTCCTCCGGTGGTGATAAATGAACCGTGTAGAACTCCTCAACGGTCAATCCGTTGAAGGTGATCATACCCAGATCGTCCGTTTTGCCGGAAGCTATGACGGTTCCGTTGAAGGATACAAGTGAAGCGGTTCCGTTGACCACCGGCTCACCTGCGTTGGGTCCCTCCTCCGAATAAACTGCTGATACGGTTAGAGATATCAGAAGGGAAGCTGTTGTAAACTCAAACACGGTGCTTCTGTTGGATGGATTGCCGAATTCATCAACGGCACGCACCTGGACCCTGTAGGTAGTGCCCCAGGCCAGGCCAGTTATCAAGTAACTCCTGAGATCACCTTCAACGGATGCAAAAAGCTCCATTTCCGATGAATCGGACTTGTTGAGATAGATGTCGAACCCGTCAAGGTCATCGGATCCGGGATGCTCCCAGGAGACCTCCGCGGATGTCTGGTTCACGCTTACAAGGTTCAGACCGATGGGTATCTCGGGAGGGGTGAGATCCTTTGTCTCTGCCGTAACGATGGAGGAGGGATTGGATTCCCAGGTCCCGTCCCAGGCCGTCACCCTGAAAATTCCCCTCTCCCCGGGACCCATGCCTTCGGTGGTCCACTGCGCCATGGGGTGGTCAACAGTTCCAACTATGTTCCAGGTGGAGAGGTCCTCCATATCCAGCCTGTAGATGTTGTAGATCAGCGTGTCGTCATCGTTGGGTTTCCAGCTGATACGGAGGTCCTCCCTGGTATCGAGGGGTGTGGCCTCCACTTCACCTACTATCGAGGGAAGATCGATATCGGGACTTGTGAAGGTCCTGATGCCGGGAGAGGAAGTGTTCACGGTGAAGGATTCCTTCCAATCCACAGGTGATGTACCCTTCCTGTAGACAGCCAGTGTGTTATTGACGAACCTGGGTTCGGGAATGCCCCGGTAGATGGCATGATCCACAAGCAATGTGGAGACCATCCCTTCCGGGCCGGTATCGGGGTCGGGGTCACTGGAATTGAAATGATCGGTCTCGTAGATTGCCGATCCGTCCGACGTGAACCTCAGATCGACCCCTTCCAGAGGTTCTCCGAACCTGTCCTCGGTCCTGATCATTATGTTGTTGGAGATCCTCACCACGGATTCCGGATCAACCGTCACACCGTTCACCGAAGTATCTATCAAATGTACATTTGATCCGTCATGCGCCTCGAGGCTCTGGGTGCTCGGGCCGAGATCGCTCCCGGTTATGGTTGAAGAACTGTTGAAGAACCTCATTGGCAGGGAAGAATTGAGCTCACAATAAGAGATACCGGATGAGGCAGTATCTATCGTGTGCAGTCCCACACCGTTTCCGGAGACGGATACTTCATCGAGTATGAGATTGTAGGTCCTGGCCCTGAAAACGGTCCTTGCGGACATGGACTCCAGTGTGGAATTCTCCATTCTGACGGCCGAGAGGAAATCATCTACATTGAGAAGGGTTCCGCTGTCATCGTCACCTGAAAAAGAGCTGTTCGTGATCTCGTAGGTTCCCATATCCCCGGTTACCTCCATGCCCATGGAATCCCTTCCTATGCAGTCGATCCCGGTCTCGTTCATTACAAGCCTGGTGAGGTCGTGGCCGATGATTCCGATGGAATCGCTTCCCATGGCATAGGCCGAATCGTTCTGCATCATCACGTAAACACCTGATAGCACAGCTCCCGTGCATCCCGCCATCAAGGCCGTGTAGGAATTCCCCGTCAGCGTCAGGTTGGAACCGGATACCCTCATCCCGAGAGAGGAGGTTCCCTCTATCCTGAACTGGTTCCCGGTGAATATTGAATCATTTATCCCTTCCAGGTCCATTCCCCTGGATTCGGTTCCCCTCAGATTGAACCTGATCTCCTTGATCTCGACATCGGTAGATGTACCTGTTTGAATCATACCGGAGGACCTGGCTCCCCTGGCAAGCACGGTGGAATCAAAAAACTCGAAAGTGGAACCGTCCTTGATCATCATCGAGACGGAATCAGCTCCTTTGGCCTGGAGATCGAGGTTGATCAACTCCACATCGGTGCAGGTATCCAGGTTGATTCCCGTGGAATCATCACCATCCGTTGTCAGACTGCCATTCCTGATCACGAAGGTATCGGAAAGTAGTCCGTGGATGCCCTCGCCAGGACCTGAGACAAGCAGTGATGAATTCTCTATGAAAACCTCTTCGCAGTCCCTTATCCTGATTCCGGTGGAATCATTGAGGGATAGAAGATTGTTCATCCTGAACTTCAGATTGGATGTATCATCCGCAAGGAGTCCGATTGACCCGTCTCCCTTTGTGGTGAGTGAAATATTCATCATCTCCGAACCGGAGCAGGAATCCATAGAGAAACCCGTCCCGTCCGCATCTAAGCTGCCGTTTCTGATCATTATCGAAGTAACGAAGTATGCTTTGATACCGGTGATGTCCCCGCCTACGGAGGAGATATCGAAGGCATGTAACAAAACGTTTGAGGAGTTCTTCAAATAAAGACCGGTTCCCATATCTCTCAGGGTGAGATTGAACCATTCGATCTCGATATCATCGCTTTCCTCGATGAAGACTCCCGAATTATCGATGCCCCTGCCCTCGATACCATACAGCATCATGCCGGAGCAGTTGTAGATGTGTATTCCCGGGTCCACCTGCCTACCAAGTTCGATATCCTCAAGGCTGGATCCTGAACTGTTTTTCAGATGAAGGCTTCCGTTATCGGATAGAATCCTCAATTCCGAAATATCGAGATTATCCCCTTCCAATACAAGAGTACCGTTTGCCAGGGTCAGCCTTGCAAGTGTAAGACCGTTTCCACCCAGGTTTGAAGGTAGCGAACCGTTCAGGATCAACGTGGAATTCTGGCTGGAGTTTCCCCTGATGTAGAGATTGGATTTGGTCGAGGAAAAAGACCCGTTGAAGTTTCCTTCCGATATGACTATGATATCTCCCGAGTTGGCATCATCGAGAGCATCCTGCAAATTATCGTAGGTGGAATCCGGCCCCACGTAACGAATCGAGCCAGAAACCTCCTCGCTTGTCAAAACCATAAGTCCCAGGGCCAATTGTATGAGAAGCATCCATACCATTGCCAGCGAAAATGTCCTTTTCCTTGATTCCCCTTCCATCAGAGGCACCCCCACGGTTTCAGTCGATATGATGGTGGTTGAACTCTATTAAATTATCTCGAATCCATATCAACGGGTTTAAAGTAATATATGGAATGGGATATTGAGCTTTATGCACCCAGCGGGTGACATTCGGGGTACGAAGGGCAATTCCCTTACCGACAGGAAGATAGTACTGTGCATCACAGGGTCTATCGCAGCTGTTGAATGCGTTAAACTGGCCAGGGAGCTCATACGCCATGGAGCCGATGTTCACGCGGTGATGACCGGGAAGGCTTCCGAGATAGTTGGCCCTTATGCAATGGAATTCGCCACGGGAAATTCAGTTACAACGCATTTGACCGGTTGGGTGGAGCATGTGACCTTCTGCGGGGACGTTCCCGGACACGCGGACCTGGTCCTTGTTGCACCGATGACAGCCAATACACTTGGAAAAATGGTGTATGCGATTGACGACACACCTGTTACAACATATCTTACCACGGCTATAGGGACTGGTATTCCCGTCGTCCTGGTCCCTGCCATGCACAACACGATGTATTCCCATCCCGTTGTTCAGGAGAACCTTGACAAGGCAAGATCGATGGGAATAGGGATAGTCCAACCCCTTATGGAAGAAAAGAAGGCCAAGATGGCATCCGTCGATGAGATCGTGGAAAATGTCATCAGGAAGCTCTCCAGCGAACCTTTGTCGGGAAAGAAGGTCCTTGTGGTGGAGGGTGCCACCAGAGAGTACATCGATGATATGAGGTTCATATCCAACCGCGCCACCGGCAGGACGGGCAACATGCTCGCAAGGGAAGCTTTCAGGAGGGGTGCAGATGTCACGATCCTGGCAGGGGAGAATGTAACCGAGACACCCCCACACATCGATGAGATCAGGTTCTCGGATACGAAAGACCTCATGAACAAGGTCAGGGACCTCTCCGCTGGCATCGATATCTGTTATTTCGTTGCCGGAATATCCGATTATGCACCCGAGAGAAAGGAGGGCAAGATATCCTCGGGACAGGATGCCCTCAAGATTGAGATGAGGCCCACACCCAAGGTCATCAATTCCTTCAGGGAGATCAATCCGGATGCTTTCCTCGTGGGTTTCAAGGCGGAATCGGTCTCAGACGAGGGTGAACTGATCAGGAGAGCATTTGAAAGGATGAAAGCCATCGGCATGGATATGGTGGTGGCAAATGATCTATCCGATGTTACCGATACAACCAATACCGTCATGACGGTAACCCCGTCCAAGGATGTGTTCAGGGCAGAGGGGAGAAAGGAGGATCTGGCCAGGTTCATAATTGACAGGACGGTGGAATTGTTCAGCAAGAAGAGAGGTAGTTCCTGATGGTTCTCAGGGGTAACGGCTTCTGTCCCGGTCACGTAACCGGTTTCTTTTCCATCCACGACGAAGGTGACAACCTTCTGAAGAAAGGATCAAGGGGAGCGGGAGTCAATCTTTCACTGGGAGCCATGACCATGGCCGCCATGGAGCCTCCAAAAGATGCTGGGTCCACCGAACCTCTCCATTTGAAATTGAACGTCAGGGGAGTCAACGAGTTCGAGATGGATGAGAGCCTCTACATCAATATTCTTGAATCGATCCTTCCGGATTCGGGGATCGGATGGAAGGTGAGCCTCAGGGTCAGGCTGCAGCTTCCCGTCGGTCAGGGATTCGGGATGTCCGGAGCCGGAGCCCTCTCGGCTGCTATTGCCGTGTGGGAAGCTTTCTATTCCAGCGTTCCCGCCTGGGACAGGAGGCTCCGCTTCAAGGCCCAGCAGGAAAAATATTTCTCGATGTCAACAGGCGAGTTCAGGGTCAAGCCACTTAGAAAGAGGCTCCTTTCACCAATGCAGCTTTACATGGGAAGCGGGACAGATAGGAAAATCGATCCCGTCAAAGGTTCGGGAAAGGCTTCCGGAATGCTGGAGGGAGGAGGCGGTGTGAAACCTCCCAAGAGATGGCTTGACAGGAGCCAGGCGGAGGAGAAGACGGAGGCGGTCACCTACTCGGACTGTATCGCAGCAGCACACAGGTCGGATATTCTTTCAAAGGGAGGTCTAGGCGATGTTGTTGCCCAGGCAAGGGGAGGACTCGAGATGAGGCTGGCTCCCGGCATACCTCCTTTCGGTGAGGTTCATACGATCCCCATTGGATTGGACGACACCCCTTCGGTGGCTTTCATGATCGTGGGAGATTCAGTAAAAACAAAAGAGGTCCTCTCCAATCCTCTCAAGAGAAAGAGGATAAACGAATCCGGGGAAAATGCCCTGAGGAGCCTCCTCGACAATCCTTCATTGGAGACCCTTGTCAAGGAGAGCTATGAATTCTCCTCCACCACGCATTTACAGAGCCTCCCTGTCAAGGGAGCTCTCCTGGAGGTCCAGGAGATCGCATTGGCTTCCCAGGTGATGCTTGGCAATTCCGTTTTTGCATTTGTCGGAGGGGGCCTAGGAGCGGTACAGAAGAAGAAGGTGATGGACATCTGGAAGAGGCACGGTGAGGTCCAGGTCTGTGAAATAGACTTGATGGGTGCCAGGCCTATTAATTGAATAGATCAGATTACTGAATATTTTTATATTACCTACCCAATGACCGCCAGCCCTGAAGGAGTAGATTTATTTCAATACATTTACTCCTTGGTTTTCTGAACACACGCAGGGGTAGCTCAGCCTGGTTAACGGCGCTGGATTCAGGGTCCAGTCCTTAGTGGTTCGAGGGTTCGAATCCCTTCCCCTGCACCATATTCTATTCGAGTTAATTCATTTCTTAATCATAGAATAGAATCCAGAGATGATGCTTGGGATTCGAACCTTGGTCTTCGAACCACCACAATTATACTGTGGTTCGAAGCAGACACAATCTTCGATTGTGGCGATGTCGAATCCCTTCCCCTGCACCATCTCCTTTTCGTCAAAAAAATTCAGATTCAGGAGATGGTGCGATAGAATGATTACAAACGACCAAAAATAATTTGTCGTGTAACATCCAAAATGGCGTATTTTTGTAACTCCAAAATGGCATAGTCCA
>CAYULA010000059.1:0-20077 GCA_964445525.1 uncultured Thermoplasmatales archaeon
TTTTTTCACATAATAAAACCTGTGTGAAACAGAGCGATACATTCGGAACTACTGGAGGGTAAGAAATGTTTATATAAAGGAGATAGTATCAGCCCTCTCACATCCCCTTCTAGTAGGGGTTGATCCCCGCTGAAGAAAGTATGGAGGCACTAGATGACCACGGTATACGACGTACCCCCCGATCTTCTGATAGAGAAGGTCGCCGAGAAGCTGCAGAAGGATGGATCCCTCCAGGAACCTGAGTGGGCACCATATGTGAAGACATCGGTCTTCAAGGAAAAGGCGCCCCACCAGGATAACTGGTGGTTCATCAGGGGTGCGGCCATACTCAGGAACGTCTACATCAACGGGCCTATAGGAACCATGCATCTCAGGGCCAAGTTCTGCGGTCCCAAGGACAGAGGCGTGAAACCCACAAGGGTAGGCCTCGGGTCCGGTTCCGTCATAAGGACCGCCCTGAAACAGATGGAATCCGCGGAGCTCGTTGCTACGGTGAAGGGGATGGGAAGGGAGGTCACTCCCAAGGGAAGGTCCCTCATGGACAACTGCGCCTACGAGGTGCTCCAGGATATCATAAAGGACAATCCCGACCTTGGCAAGTATTAGGGGAAGGCCTTCACAGACGGAGGAATCCAGGGTGACAGAGGACGAAAAAGAGCTTCAGGAAATAAGACAGAGAAAGCTCGCCCAGATGCAGATGGCCCAGCAGCAGGATGAGGCCATGAAGGAAGAGAACCAGCGGAGGGAGGCCCAGAAAAAGGCCATCCTCAGGCAGGTCCTCACAGCCGAGGCAAAAGAGCGTCTGGGAAGATTGAAGCTGGGTTATCCCGACCTGGCCAACTCCATAGAAAATCAGCTGATAATGCTTCATCAATCAGGCAGGCTCCCAGGCCAGGTGGACGATGCCACGCTCAAGAGACTTCTCGAGCAGGTACAGCCCAAAAAGAGGGAGATAAACATCACAAGGAAATGAGACCATGTCCAGCCGAAAACCCTTTGCAAAGAAGAAGAGGCTCATCAAGGCCGTAAACATGAACAGAAGGGTGCCAGCCTGGGTGATGCAGAGGACCGCAAGAAGGTTCACAACACACCCAAAGAGGCACACCTGGAGAAGGAGCAAACTGCAGAAATAGAACCGCTTGGTGATTTGAATGGCAGAGGACATGGAAGAAAGAATAATAATCGTTCCCCTGAGGAAGGTGCTGAATGCACCCAGGACCAAGAGGGTTCCCAGGGCGGTCAAGATCATCAGATCCCACATAGCCCGGCATATGAAGATCGAGGAAGAAGATGTCTGGCTGGATACACCGATCAACGAGGAACTGTGGAAGAGGGGTATCGAGAATCCCCCGAACAAGATCAAGGTAAAGGCCACAAAATTCAAGGACCAGAACCTGGTAGAAGTAACACTCCCCGAGGAGTGAACTCCACCGGATAGGAGGTCCTATATTGTCCCTCAAACTTGGAGATATATCAGGAAATCCCTTCATCGGTGTATTCTGCAGGCTTGTTTCCGATATCGTGATCTGCCCGCTGGAGACATCCGAGGAATTCATTTCCGATCTCGAGGAATCATTGGAGGTTAAAACCGTCAAGGCAACCCTCGGAGGAACAAATCTCCACGGATCCCTGATGGCCGCAAATTCAAATGGTTTCATCGTTCCGTACTTCTACGATCTTGAGGAGATGGATAATATCTTAAAGAAAAATGGATTCAACAGGGAAGAACTGGATATCAACGGATCCGTCTCCGAAGATCCTCACACGGCCTGGGGAAACAATGTTCTGGCCTCCGATAGGGTGGCAATCATAAACCCTGATCTCTCCAGGGAATCCGTAGAACTGGTTTCTGATACGCTTGGAGTCGAGGTCATCAAAGGCTCGATAGCGGGAATAAAGACTGTTGGTTCCGTGGCGGCTCTGAATTCCAAGGGAATGGTCGTCCATCCCAAAGCATCAGAGGAGGAAAGGGAGAACCTTTCCGAACTGTTCTCACTGGATGTGCAGATCTCCACTGCAAATTTCGGATCTCCTTACCTCGGGGCCTCCATGATCGTCAACGACAGGGGGGCTCTGGTGGGGAAAAGGACCTCCGGAGTGGAGATGAACAGGATAGAAAACACTCTGGATATCATCTGATTTTATCACTGATTCATATCCCATATCTTCTCTGCCTGAGCTGATAGGATCTCACAGCCTTCAGAAATTCGGAAAAGGTCAGACCGGGCCAGTAGATATCGGTGAAGTAGAATTCGCTGTACGCATTCTGCCAGAGAAGGAAATTGGATACCCGGATCTCCCCCGAGGTCCTGAGGACAAGGTCCGGGTCCGGGAACGGGGCTGTGTAAAGGTATCTTGATACACATTCCTCATCGATATCATTCACGGATATCTTACCGTCCTTGACATCCCCGGAGATCCTCCTTATGGCGCAGATCAGCTCCTCCCTGCCGCCGTAGGCAACAGCGAGATTGAAGAAATATTCATCATAATCCCTGGAGGTGTTCTCGGCCTTCTCGATCGCCTCCCTCAGGCCATCCGGAAGCATCTCCTTCTGTCCGAGGACAGATACCCTGACCTTGTTCCTGTGGATTCGATCATCGGATGCGATCTTCAGGAAATTCTCCTCGAAGAGCCCCATCAGGGTCTTGACCTCCTCCTCGGACCTCTTGAAGTTCTCCGTGGAGAAAGCATACACCGTCAGAACGTGGATGCCGAGGTCCACGCACCATTCCAGAACATCCTCGAGCTTGTCCTTGCCCGCAAGATGACCATCTATGGGCCTTCTGCCTTCCTCGGTGGCGAATCGTCTGTTGCCGTCCATGATGATGGCAACGTGTCTGGGAACTGGATTGGCCAGGACCAGTTTCTTGAGCCTCTCCTCCTTTGCCCGCTGGAGGCCCCTTGAGATAGTCTCCGAAAGGTCCGTCATGGGTTCCCCTTCTGGACGCATGCGCCCGAAATCGTCGTTTATCGATTGCTCTTATGTAAAGCTTTTTCATGGAAACGGCGATATCAGTAGGAATGCTACCCTACGTAAAGGGCGATTACGTCCTGGTTCCGGACAGGAGAACTGCCTCCACCCTGATAAACAAGGGCAATTACGGCAAACCCGTAAGCGGAGGAGGCCTTGAACTCTCCCTGATGGAGGCTGCCTATCTCCTGGAGGAGGGCAGGCTCGAGATAAAGAGGTCCAAAAACGGAAGAAAGGCGGACCAGCATGAGATTATCAGCAGAGGGATCAGGACCTCTGAAAGATTCTTCGAGAACTACCTGGTATTCAGGGACATAAGGAACAGGGGAGTCAATATCCAGGGGGGGGACGGAAGGACCTTCATGACTTATCCCAGGGGCAAGGGTCCCGGAAGAGGCAAGGCCGACAACTGGATAATTGTCTACAGGGAGCATGATCCTGTTTTCCTCAAAGACCTCCATACGGAAGCGGAGAGAAGACAGAACATGAGAATGGGACTGCTTGCGGCGGTGGTTGACGGGGACTTCGATGTCAGTTACTATTCGGTTTCCGGTTCGATTCCTTTTCCTTCGGGACCTCTGGACCATATAGGAATGGAAGCCGGACCCGGAGAAGCGGAGGAGGTTCCCGGGGGTGGTCTGCTCTCATTTTCGGGCAAGTTGAAGGAGAAAGGAGAAAAGGAAGGACTGGGGACGGACCTCAACGGTATCAAAGCCTTCTCCATAGAGGAGAGCTCCTATCTGACCGGAAAGGTAGGGTCAGGGGAAACGGATCGAATCAAGGATAGGGTCTACAGGGACCTGAGGTCCAGGGGATACCTGGTACGAACCGGTTTCAAGTACGGCTCCCACTTCAGGGTTTATTCATCGGGTTCCATCGAGGAGCATTCCGACCTGCTCGTCCACTGCACGAAACCCGAAGATGAATTCACCTGGGAACAGCTTGCCAGGGCTATCAGGCTGAGCCACTCTGTCAGGAAGAGGATGTTGTTTGCTTTCATCTCAGGAAATGAAGATGTATCATATCTCGAATTGAACTGGAAAAGGCCTTGAAATCAAAATGCAAGGAAAGAGATAATAAACCACCAATTCTTTTTCCATCGGTGATTTATATGGCATCATGTCACGATCTCAAGGAAGGCCAGGTCCTCCACTGCGGGGAGTGCGGATTGAAGTTGAAGGTAGTAGCCGAATGCAGGGAATGCGGGGAGGATGTGACCGAATGCTCTTGCGACGAGCACTGCATATTCTCATGCTGCGGTTCCGAGATGGAAGTTGTCGAAAGTTGATCAGGATTGCACGAATTTAACGTAATCTATATCGTCGGTTGACCTGAACTCGGTTATCAGGTGCCGGACATCTCCGGCATCTCCGTTTATTATGAAGACCTCCAGACATTTGTCGTTTTTTAGATGAGAGTGTATCTGGGTCTCTATTATCTCCCTGTAATCATGTCTTATATGATCGAGGTCCCTGGAGTTGTGTGATTCATGGACAACGACGAGGACGCCCTCCACATCGCCTATCAAACCCTCCCTCTCCCTTATCTCATCTTCCGTGGACCTCAGGCAGGCCCTTACAGCCTCGCTCCTTCCCTTGAGTCCAAAGGCTTCCTGCATCCTGTCAATGACCTCGAGGTTCTTGTCCGTCAGAGAGACCGAAACAATAGGCATTTTTAATCTCCAGTGAACGATCAAGCATTATTATTATTAAAATTACCCCCCAATCCTGCAAAATGTTAATAACATTGTACTTTTTAGTGAATATATTTTAATAATATTGTTTTATTGTATTATTAACATTGGGTGTATCAGTATGAAAAAGAAAGGGACGATATTGGCTATGGCAGCTCTTGTGGCCACATTTTCAATGGTAATGGCTGCGGGATGCCTGGATGATGATGAGAAAGAGGATGGAATCGATACCGTGGTTGTCTCCATACTTCCCCAGAAAGAAATGGTGGAGTCAATTGCCGGTAACGATATTGAGGTGATAGTGATGATCCCGGACGGTCAGAGCCCTCATTCCTATTCCCCCACCCCGGGACAGCTTATCGACCTGGCAGATGCCGATCTATACTTCAAGGTAGGTTCCGGTGTGGAGTTCGAGGTCACCCATATGGATACCTTGAAGGAAGCAAACACGGACATGAAAGTGGTTGACACATCGGAGGGGATCACCATCAAATCCTTCGATGAACATCACGGAGCTCATGATCACGATCATGAGGAGGAAGATGATCACGATCACGAAGGCGGAACCGACCCTCACATCTGGCTGTCCCCTTCCAACATGAAGAAGATGGCCGACAATGTTCTGGATGCACTCATCGAGGAGGACCCGGATGGTGAAGCTGATTACAAGGCAAATCATGATAGCTATATCAGCACGCTGAACGATGCCATATCATTCATGGAAGGGAAACTCGGCCCCCATGAAGACGAGGCATTCCTTGTATATCATCCTGCATGGGGATATTTCGGAGATGAATTCGATCTTGTAATGCTCTCTATTGAGGAAGAGGGAAAGGCCCCGGGCCCACAGGGAGTGGCTGCCATAATCGAGCAGGCGCAGGAACACAACATAACGGTTGTATTCGTATCTCCTCAGTTCGACTCCTCCAGCGCTGAAACCATAGCAGACGAGATAGGTGGGGAAGTGGTATCGGTGAATCCTCTTGCCGTGGATTATATCGAAAACCTGAAAACCGTCGCAACAAGGATGGAAGCAGGTCTAGCATGAAGACATGTGGACGGGAAAGATTGAAGCGTGGCGGATGCTTAACCCTTCAGAGATGTGAGGGATCAAAACGACGAAGGAACTAGCGGTCAGCATTAGAAACCTGACAGCGGGATACGATGGAGAGGCCGTAATAAGAGACATCGACCTGGATATCGATCATGGAGATTTCTTCGGACTGATAGGACCCAACGGAGGGGGAAAATCAACACTGCTCAAGGTTATGCTTGGCCTGCTGAAACCTATGAAAGGGAACGTCAGAATATACGGAGAGCCTCCCGAGAAGGGAAGAAGACATATCGGCTACGTACCTCAGTATACTTCGTTCGACAAGGACTTCCCGATAACAGTGATGAACGTTGTGATGATGGGAAGAAGGAGGATGAAGGGTTTGAAACCCCTTTATTCCGGAAAGGACAGAAAGGCTGCCAAAAAGGCGCTCGAGGAGGTTGGCATGTGGGAATTTCGAAAGAAACAGATCAATCAACTTTCGGGAGGCCAGAAGCAGAGAGTCTACATTGCCAGGGCTCTCACCATGGATCCGAAACTGCTCCTGTTGGATGAACCAACGGCATCCGTGGATTCCAGGGTGGAGGAATCCATATACAGATTGTTGAGGAGTCTCAACAAGAAGCGGACCATTGTCCTGGTTACCCATGATATTGGAGTGATCTCATCCAATGTTGATACCGTTGCATGCATGAACAGGCATATCTTCGTCAACGACGGACCGGAACTCACAGCGGAGATGCTTGAAGAGAGCTACCAGTGCCCGGTTGATCTGATTGCCCACGGCATTCCCCACAGGGTCCTCCCGGAACATGACAAGGGTAACTGAGGTGAACTCCAATGCTTGATTTCATAGATTACCTGTACCTCCCCTTCGTCCAGAGGATGCTTATCGCAGGCATCCTCGCTGCATTAGCATGCGGTGTAATAGGAACTATCGTTGTAGTGAGAAGAAATGTATTCATCGCAGGTGGGATCGCCCACACCACTTTCGGAGGTATAGGACTTGCCTACTATCTGCAGGATATTGGCTATACCTGGTTCGATCCGATGATAGGGGCCATTATCGCCGCTGTATCGGCTGGGATTGTGCTGGGTATTGAACCCATCAAGAAACGGTTCAGGGAAGATTCCACCATAGGTGTGCTGTGGGTCATCGGAATGGCAGCGGGAATTCTATTCCACAACATGGTAAACTGGAACAATATCACCTATGTTTCCCCTGAATCCATACTGTTTGGGGACATACTGCTCATCAGTGCCGATGACCTCAGGATGATGGGTGTTCTGCTCGTTATCATCTACGGATTCGTCATCTTCTTCTTCAAGGACCTGGAAGCATTAACCTTTGACGAAGAGTTTGCCAGGATCTCCGGCATAAGGATCTCCTGGATGAACATGGCTCTTCTGGTCCTGATTGCCCTCACCGTAACCATCCTTATCAAGGTGGTTGGGGTTGTCCTGATTCTTGCGATGCTAACCATACCAGCCGCCATCTCGAATCTTTTCACAAGGAGGCTTTCTACCATGATGATTATGGCAACCGTCCTGGGAATATTACTGACAACCGGGGGAAATATTCTCTCCATCGAACTCGATACTCCGCCCGGTGCCACAATCGTGATCCTTATGGGGGCGGCTTTTCTACTTTCACTTCTGGGAAAATGGATTTATATCAAGGCTTCGTCTCACCGGTTGGATAGAGTCAGATAAATCCGGAGGGTTATTCGTATGTTTCAGTTCGAAGAGGTAAAGGGTGAGAACAAGGGAGACATCAAGTTGTTCGCGATCAGCACATGCGTCTGGTGCAAGAGGACCAAGAGGCTCCTGGAGAGCCTGGGTGTGAATTACAACTACATTTTCGTTGACAAACTTGACAGGGACACGAGGAGTCAGGTTGAAGAAGAGGTTAAAAAATACAATCCCAGGGTTTCCTTTCCCACCATGGTAATAAATGATGACAAGTGTATTGTGGGCTTCCAGGAAGAAGAGATCAAGGAGGCCCTGGGATATGCCTGAAGATGAGATCAAGGAACCCACGGATGAGGAAGTGGATAAGCTCTACAAGAAACTGGACAAGGAAGCCGAGGCCGGGGGATATCACCTCAACCCGGATACAGAGTTCACCAAGGAACTCGTCTGGGGCCTCATCATGAACGACAGAAGATACGGATACTGGGCCTGTCCCTGCAGACTGGCGGACGGAGAGAAGGATATGGACAGGGATATCATATGCCCCTGCGATTACAGAGATCCCGACCTCAACGAGTACGGTGCATGCTACTGCGCGCTCTATGTCGATGACGCGATAAAGAAAGGGGACAAGGAACCCAAACCCATCCCGGAAAGAAGGCCTCCCAAGGAGGAAAGGGAGAAGATCAAGGAAGAAAGGGAAAAGATAAAAGAGGAGGCCGAAGAAGGAGGCGGGATGAAACCCCCCTTGCCGATATGGCGCTGCACCGTCTGCGGGTACCTGTGCGCCAGGGAGGAGCCCCCTCTTATTTGCCCTGTTTGCAAGGCAAAACAGGACCGGTTTGAGAGGTTCTTGTGAAAAAGTACCTTTTTAGCAATAACCTCTTTTTCACAAGTCCGCTGATTGATGCATATAATAGACGGTCTAAATCAGCTGGACCTCGAAATTGCGATCTGGAAATTGATGATATTGATCGAAAACTTTTAAATTTCCAGACCCGCTAAATGAATTTTGTAATTGACGATTTAATTTAGCTGGGTCTTGAACTTCCGGTTCAGGAAAGAATTGACGAGAGGAAGTTACAAGCAAAACCAATTGACGAGAGAAATTTACGAGTTTGTCCTTGAAAAGTACCTTTTTAGCAATAACCTCTTTTTCACAAGTAAAAAAAAACGGGGAAAGGACCTCTTCCCTTCCCCTATTGATTCGTTCCCGAACCGATTACTGATTCAGGCGTTTCTCTTGTTCCACCACTCGGCTATGGGCTCGTATCCCCACATGTTCCTGGTATACTTCATGTAGACCACATACACCACTATCAGAATGATTATGATGATGGGGATCACATACCAGTAGTCGAGGATCTGGCTACTCTTCTCCGTGATGGTGGCGGGCCTTATGATCTCGTTGTTGTCGTTGGTATCCTCTTTGATCGTATCCTCGGGGTCCACCACTATCTTGAATTCCATCTCGCCATGGAAATCCGGCGTGAAGGAGAAGTTCCAGTAGTAGGATTCACCGGCATCTAGGCCGTCCTCGATCGTGTGGCTCTTGAGCTCCTTCTCGTTCCTGTAGAAGACAACATCCACAGATCCGTTCATATCAACCCTTCCCACGTTCCTGATCAGGATGGACATGTCGATCTCCTCGCCTTCTTCAAGATCGTTCACGTCCGGGTCAATGAACTCCATGTTCTCCACGGTCAGATCGATTCCGTTCACAACGAGGGTGGACTCGGTCCATCCAACATTTCCAGCTGTATCGGTCACAGTGAGATTTATCCTGTAGACACCGGGCTCCTCGAAGGAATACTCTATGATCTCTCCCTCTCCCATGTCGGTCTGGTTCTCCCAGGTATTACCCTCCTCGTAGTAAGACCACTTATAGGTGAGATTCTCCGTGATGTCCTCAACGGACCTGGGATCGTATGACTGGGTTCCGTTGAACTCGATGTCGTCTCCTATCTTGATGCCCTCGTCACCCTCGTCGAAGGGTTTGATCACCGGCATGGGATCGGTTACATCAAGAATTGTTATGGTCTTGTTTGCAACCTCGCGTGGGTTGCCCACCGCATCGACAAGTGTGAGAGCTATTTCAAACTCTCCCGGGTCGGCGAACCTCTTTGTTACAATTTCGCCGTTGAGGGATCCGGAGTCGTCGGAGAAGGTCCAGATATAGTCCACTATCTCCCCGTTGTCCTCGGCGGAGACGTTGAACTCGAGAAGCACGTCCTCGTCAACCTCGTATGGTTCCGATATCAATTCGAACTCCAGTTCGTCTTCCTGGGTTTCCACCTCCTGGGATATCGTATAGTTGATGAAGGTAGGTCCTGCGGAGTCAGGCATTATGTTGACGTAATCAACCTTCTCCGAGTTCCTTCCCGAGGAGTCCAGAACCTGCAGGGTTATGTTGATGAACTGATTGGAATTCTGCGTGAACTGGATCACGATCTCGTCCATGTCGTTGCCCATCTCGGATACCGACAGGTTCTCGTCGTCGATCCAGATCCTTGCGGATGAGGGAATGTTGTTCCAGTGGTACTCCACTATCTCTCCCACGGGATCATCGGAGTCCATAGCGGAAAGCGTAACATTCTCGTACAGCTTGACAATGTACTTCTTGTCCTCTACCCTGTATGAATCCCTTGATGATATGAAGTCGAGATCCGCCACAGGCCTCTGCTCCTTCTTGGCGTTGAACTCGAGGGGCTGATAGACCATGAGCCTCGATGTGTTTCCGTCGGGATGCATGGCCTCTTCCTCGTCGAATTCTCCGAGGACCTCGTAATCGTCGGGAAGGACTATCTCGATGGTCTCTCCGTCCATAAGGGAGAATACCTCTATCATGAGATCGTCATCCTCCTCTAAGGCGAGCTCGGTGGTGTAATCCGTTGACATGGTTGCCACCGGATTCACTCCCGTCTCTGTTATTCCACCGAGGAGCCCTTCCAGAACAACGTCATACTGGCCCATGTCGGCCATGTAATATTCATCGTTGACGTTGAAGAAGTACTCGGTGTCCAGCCAGGCGGGTCCGAACTCGGTCATCTCGTCCTCAACCGCATCAACCTCGGACTGGTCAAGGACCAGCCAGTCTGCAGAGGGGAATACCCCGCTTGCCTGCATCCTGGGATTTCCGAAGGGATTGGGTGTTCCGTAGATCCTGGAATTGGCATCCATGGCCCATACGGTGGTAACGGTGGGATTGATGATGCCGTTGTCGCCGGTGAGGTCGATTGTGGTCATCTTGGATTCCTCGGTCTCCACGGGTGTCATCTCGAAGGTGTTGTTGGTGGGTCTGTAGAAATTGTCACCGGAACCTAGATCGATATTGGCCTTCCAGTAGGGTTCGTATCCGTCTGCCTCGACGAGCAGATGGAATACCGAATCATAAAGGGGAACCGAAAGAGCTCCGTCCTCGGCCTTGACGTCGGGGACCATGTGATCGTTCGATACATCCCAAACGTGCACATCGAGATTGGGAACATAGGTCTTTCCGCTCTTGACCAGACCCATGATCCTGTAAGATCCCGCATCCCCGGATGGTTCGTCCTGAAGCTCGAAGTCTATTGTCAGTGTGTTGTTGATATCCACATTCTGGCTGACCACAAGCATCCCCGGAGCATAGATGAGGATGTGCGACTCTCCCTGTGGGACGGACTGATTTGCCCATCCGTCGGGATCGGTGGTGGCCATAATGTGTCCGCCGTCCGCGGGGAACACATGAACCTCGGCTCCCTCAAACGCATCGTCCGACATTCCGGGGCCGTCTGCCACTAGAATGTTGAGATCTGCGGTGGTGTCGATCTTCTTGAGGGATATGATTGCCTGGGGGACTCCCTGATTCTCCTCCGTTATCCCGTAAACCATCTGTGGCTGTTCGGGGGACATGTATCCGTTTGAAGAGGCGAATATCTGATAGGTTCCCGGAGGCACATCAGCCTCGAACCATCCCTCTGTTTCGCTCCAGCCGAGGTCATACTCCATTGCCGAGTGTACATTGACGGCGTACACGTCAGCGGAGTCGAGGTTTTCCTCTTTCTGGTTCTTTACCAGCACTTTCAAGTTCACATTTCCCTCTGCCGAAGCACCCTCTGGCAGTATCAGAAAAGCCGAGAGGGCCAGAGATAGCATCACGAAGATGCCGAGCATTCTTGCACATGTCTCCTTAGACATCAGATGTCCTCCAGTTCAAAGTCCATTCATACCAGGAACTAGCTGGCTTGAGCGGTCAATATCCTTTTCTTATAAAGATTTATTCATTTACCGCAGATTTCCGCCCCCCTGGAAGGACGGATCAAACCGGGGTCCCTTTAAAATATAATGCTATATAAAACACTCTGTAATTCGTGTGCTTCCATTAACGGAAAAGACCGATATCTTCCGGGATTTACGAATTAAAAATCAGACAATCATGCTGTCTGGGGGCCTTTGGACGGAAATTTCAGCGGTTCGGGAAGGAACTTGGATAGCTTGTGGACGAGAGTATCCTTCCTGGAATCGGCAACAAGTGCGTGTGTGAGGACCTCCTTGATGTTGGCGACCGGTATGACATCAACCTGGTCCTCGAATCTATCCTCAAGCAGGACATCCTTGATGTTGGCCCTGGGTATCAGGACCTTCTTCAGACCGGATTTGGCTGCGGCTTCGATCTTTGCCGTCACTCCACCAACAGGAAGGACCTCCCCTCGAACCGAAAGGGATCCGGTCATTGCCAGGGTCATATCTACCGGAACATTTTCGAGGGCCGATATCACGGCTGTTGCAATGGAGATGGATGCCGAGTCCCCCTCAACTCCATAGGTATCCAGGAACTGGATGTGCAGGTCGAAGTCGGAGATGTTCTTTCCGGTGATCTTCTTCATTATGGCCGAGACGTTCTGAACCGATTCCTTTGCGATCTCCCCCAGTCTCCCCGTGGCTATTACCCTGCCTTCGTCCCTGGAAGAAGCGGGGGTTACCTCTGCTGCTACCCTGGTGACAATTCCGGACATCTCGGAAAGGGATTCATCTCCCTGCATGACGGCCAGGCCGTTCACCACACCCACAAGTGTACCTTCCTTGACCACTTTGGCATACTTGTTGCGCTTTTCTATCATCTCGTCTGCTACCTGCTGCTCAAGGGACCTGGACATCCTCTTTCCCTTGATTATGTCTGCCTTGGATACAAGCTTGTGGCCCTTCTCCCTGGCGATATCCCCTCCCGCCCTGACAAGGCCTCCAAGCTCCCTGAATCTCAAAGACAGCTGTCCCCTGACACCCGCCCTTCTCTGAGCTTCCCTGATTACCTCGGCTACGGCTCCGGCGGTGAAGTGGGGGATCTTGCCGTCCTTATCCACCTCCTGGGCAACGAACCTGACTATCTTCATCCTGTTTGATACCGAATCGTCCATGGTCTTGTTGACGAATACCTCGTAGCCGTATCCCTTGATCCTTGATCTCAAGGCGGGGTGCATACCGCCGTACCTCTCGCCGTCGGAACCTTTCCTTCCGTAAACGGAATCAAGGTTTCCCGCTGCAACCAGAATGAAATCGCAGGGGACAGCTTCGGTCTTGACCATTGCTCCGGCAGACCTCTCGGACTGGCCGAATATGGAGAATTTCTTCTCCTGCATTGCGGTCAGAAGGGACTGCTGGGATTCCGGTCTCAGAAGATTTATCTCGTCTATGAAGAGGACTCCCTTGTGAGCCTTGTGTATCGAGCCCACCTCCACCCTCTCGTGAGGGGGAGTCTCGAGGCCTCCGCTCTGGAAGGGGTCATGCTTCACATCTCCGAGAAGGGCTCCGGAATGGGCGCCTGTGGCGTCGATAAACGGCGCTTTGCCCATTCTCTCGTTTCCGAGAAGCAGTTTGGGAACCAGGTCCTCGTCCTTCTTGGACATGTTCAGGAACCTGAAAAGAACGAAGACGGCAACAACCGCCATGAATCCGAACAGAAGGACCATGATGTCCTGCTGGTAGAAGAAGAAGTAAAAGAGCGTGAGCATGACGATGGCCGCCATTATCATGAATCTCCAGGAGGATCTTTTTTCCTTCTTGACCTGGGCCTGGGCCTTCTGGTTTTTTACGATCTCCTTGCCCTTACCGCCCGGAACGGTCCTGATCCTGGGCTCGTTGGAATCCTCGGGATTTGGATAGACTATGAGGTCCTCGAGCTCCTCCGAGGGAAGATACTCGGTCATGGACTTGGCTATCATCGATTTTCCGGTCCCAGGGTCACCTATGAGAAGCAGATGCCTTCTCTGCTCCGCCGCTTTCTTTGCGACTTCCACGGCCGTTTCCTGTCCGATTACCTGGTTCATCAGCTTCTTGGGTATCTTGATATCCTTCGTGGAGGAGATGCCCTTCTTTTTCAGCCATTTCTCCAGGCCCTTGATGGATGACAGGCCCCTTTTGTCTTCTGTCAACTGAACAACATCCTCTGTTGTTATAATCCCAGGTAGACCTGAAGCGATTAAAAATCTTTCCCCGTTTGTATCAAAATATCGCCGATGGAAAAACCTTTTGCAGGGTTTATCCCTATCTCGACCATGGCCAGGGGACCGGTACCGAGCAGGAGGGATTCATGGGGGAGAAGGTCCAGGGATCCTTTTCATGTCTGGCTTCGAGGAGATCCCAGAAGAGCGGCGGTATTATCAACCGCTCTCACCGTGGGCCTTATAATCTTCTGGTTGATGGTGGTTGTTGGCCTGATCGTATTCTTTATCGTGGCCCTGGTCTGAATCATACCGATGATATCATTCCCAGTGCAAGCTGCATCTCCCTTTCGGGATTGTTCTCCTCAAATCTTCCGTGACCCGGATAGAGAGAGGATACTTCCCATTTCAAAGATTCCTTGATGGATGATCTCAACAGCTCCAGATTTCCTCCGGGAAGGTCCCACCTTCCGACACCGCCGTCGCAGAATATGAGGTCGCCGCAGAAGAGAGCCCGGTTCTTATTCGTTATCAGGGAGATCAGCCCTGGTGCGTGTCCCGGGGTGGAATGTACCTCGAATGCAATATCGCCGATCTCCAGCCGGTCCCCTATCTCGATTATCTCCAGTATGGGTTCCATGTGGGCGCCGAAGAGGAAGGATCCGGTAAGGTTCGAATCCCCTTCCCGCAGGGCCCTGGCGCATTCGGGTGAGGCATAAAGGGGAGCATCGAATTTTCTTGAAAGGTAAAGGGCTCCCCCCGAGTGATCGAAATGCTCGTGGGTGAGTATTATTCCGTCAAGTTTTCCCCCCTTCAATTTATCCGATATCTGCCTCTCCACGGTGCTGTTGTTGAAACCGGAACCTGCATCTACCAGGAGCTTGGTCTTTCCATCTGTCAAGAGATAGATATTCGAATCGAATGGACCTGCTTCAATGTGTTCGATCTCCATTTGGATTTCCACCCACCGAAAGCATGATTTATTAGTTGAAATAACATTCGATGAACATGGTTGCCAAAAATGGGGAGTGGGAATTACCCCCGGAGATCAAAACGGATATTCTCTCCAGGGTCCTTCCCTCCCCCGAAGAACTCGAGGAGATCAGGTCCGTATCGGATCGGTTGCTGAATGATATCGGAAAGGTAACAGAAGAGATGGGGCTGAAGGAAGTGGAACCGATCATGGCAGGTTCCGTGGCCAAGGGAACCGTATCCGGTAAACCGGACCTTGATGTTTTTGTTATCTTTCCGAAAGGTACTCCGAAAAATGAGCTGGAAAAGAATGGATTGGAGATAGGAGAGAGAGTACTCGAGGACCAAGAGAAGAGATACACGCAGCATCCGTACATCACAGGGACCTACTCGGGGATGAAGGCTGATATCGTTCCCTGCATGAGGATAAAAAGAGGCGGTGACGTACAGACTGCGGTTGACAGGACCCCCTTTCATACGGTATACATCAGATCCAGGATGGATGACCGATCAAGAAATGATGCGGTTTTGCTCAAATCATTCCTGAAAGGGATCGGAAGCTACGGAGCCGAGGATACGGTGAATGGTTTTTCAGGATACCTCTGCGAGCTTCTGATAATCTACCACGGTTCCTTTTCCGCTGTTATTCGCGCCTTCGCCTCCATTCGGTCCGAAGTTGAACCCCCCCGCAGAGCGGAAATGATCACTACAGGGAAGTTCAATCCCGGGACCCTGGGTCCTTTTACCTTCAAGACCGGTGATCTTCTGTGCGAACCTCCTCTGGATGCCGAATATTATCTGAACAAGTTCGAAAATGACACGCTCATAATCGTGGATCCTGTGGACCCGGGCAGAAATGTGGCCTCCCCCGTATCCGATCAGACACTGGCCCATACAGCAAATATGAGCAGATTACTTATGAATAAAACAAGCGGGGAAATGTTCTCTCCTTACTCCGCCAGACCCTGGAAATGCGGTAACAAGGAGGCGGGACCAAGAGTGAAAGGAACGGTCTATTCGATACCGCTGCCGGATGAGAATCCTGATATGGTAATGACCCAGGCGAGATCCTTCCTCACCAGATCCGTCAGGGATCTGGAAAGGAGAGGCGATTGGTCGGTGACAGGGTACCTGATTATTATCTCACCGGAAGGAGAAGAAATTGACGGAGCCTATCTCAAGGCAAGATACGTCCACAGATGCGGTATCGTTTCCGAACCGCTTCTGGTATTCAATCTCATATCAGAACCGGAGGTCCTGCCACCCACATATATCCACTGGGGTCCTCCCTCATCTGCGAAGAGGGCCCGGGATTTCAGGGCAAAATGGGGATCCAGGGTCATCGAGGATGATTCGTCCGGGCGATTGTACTTGATTGCAGAGAGGGTTCAAAGGAAATTGGTGGATATCTTCGAGTCGGTCCGGGTCAATATCAAGATCGGATCATCCTTCGGGGATGACCGTCCGACAGTTGTGGAAAATCAATTAATCCATGAGGTGATTCGGGGGGCGTCGGAGCGCTGATGCGCTCGGTGGGGATCATTGCCAAAAGGGAATTCTTCATTTCGATAACCGTCATCCTTTGGCATCGATAACCCCTCCGGATTCACTACTTCCCAGCGGAGTTGGTCCATTTGCCCCCAGAAAGGAACGATTTCACGGAAAACATGGAGGAATACCTCCCGCGCCTCTGCGAGGAAACCACAGAGGCCAGGAGATGGATTGTGAAGATGACCAATGCGGCAGGTTCCGGCCATCCCGGTGGATCACTGTCAGTCATTGACGTACTCATGGTACTCTACAAGAAGGTCATGAGACACTTTCCGGATAATCCATCATGTCCGGACAGGGACAGGGTCGTGCTATCCAAGGGTCATGCGGCTCCTGCACTCTACACTACCCTTGCAATGAACGGCTATTTCGACAAGGAGGAGCTCATGACTCTGAGGAAGATGGGGTCACGCCTTCAGGGCCACCCGTCCATGAACAAAACACCGGGAGTGGATATCTCCACGGGATCCCTGGGTCAGGGATTGTCCATTGCCATAGGGATGGCCCTCGGGGCGAGACTCGACAGGAAGGACTACAGGGTTTACTGCATCATAGGCGACGGGGAGACACAGGAGGGCCAGATCTGGGAGGCGGCAATGGCCGCCAGCCATTTCAAGGCGGACAATCTCTGCGCGGTGCTTGATCGGAACCAGCTGCAGATAGACGGACCCACTGAAAAGATCATGTCAATCGATCCCATCAAGCCAAAATTCGAGGCCTTCGGATGGCATGTGATAAGCATCAACGGACACGATCACAAGGAGATCCTGCTGGCATTCAAGGAAGCCGCAAGCGTCCATGGAAAACCCACCATGATCATCTCAAACACTGTCAAGGGAAAGGGCGTTTCCTTCATGGAGGGGTCTCTGAATTTCCACGGGAAAGCCCCCAACGATGAACAGCTTGAAGCCGCACTCGAGGAACTTGGGGGGGACCGGTAATGGATTGGGAATACAAGAACATGAGACCGGGATTCGGCGAGGCTCTGGTTGAGCTCGGAAACAGATACAGCCAGGTTGTTGCTTTGAATGCCGACCTGTCCGGTTCCACGACCACGGCCATGTTCGACAAAGCCTATCCCGAGAGGTTCTTCAACGTGGGTGTTGCCGAGCAGAACCTTATGGGAATCTCGGCGGGACTTGCCGCCACCGGTCACATAGTATTCGCTTCCACTTTTGCGATGTTTGCGACCGGCAGGGCATACGACCAGATAAGGCAGTCCATAGCCTATCCCAAATTGAACGTCAAGATAGTCGCCACCCATGCCGGGATCACGGTTGGCGGTGACGGAGCTTCCCACCAGATGCACGAGGACCTCGCATTGATGAGGGTCCTTCCCCATATGAAGGTCATTGCTCCCGCAGATTACATGGAGACCAAGAAAGCGGTCTTGAAGGTGGCCGAGAACCCGGGTCCCTGCTATATAAGGACCGCCAGGACCAATACTCCGGTGATCTACGATGAGGATTACAAGTTCCGCATAGGAAAAGCGGACATTCTGGAGGAAGGGGATGATGCCACCATCATAGCGATGGGATTGATGGTATCGAAGGCACTTGAGGCTGCCGAGGTCCTGAAAAAAGATGGAATATCTGTCAGGGTCGTCAATCATTCCACCATAAAACCCAGGGACAAGAACATCATCATAGAATCCGCCAGGAGGACAGGGGCGATAGTAACAGCCGAGGAGCACAACATGATAGTGGGGATGGGCTCCGCCGTGGCGGAGGTCCTTGCGGATTACGAACCGATCCCCCAGAGAAGGGTGGGAATACCCGATGTGTTCGGGGAATCCGGTGAATCGGAGCAGTTGATGAAGGCATACGGACTCACCGTTGACAACATAATAGAAAACGTCAAGATGGCGCTTGCGATGAAGAGGTGAAAAAAATGAAAATTTTTCTTGACACTGCAAACATTGACCACATAAGAGAAGGCAACGCACTGGGTGTTGTGGACGGTGTGACTACCAACCCTTCCCTCATAGCAAAGGAGGGAAGGAGGTTCGAGGACGTTGTGAACGAGATATGTTCAATCGTCTGCGGTCCCATCTCGGCCGAGACGGTCACCGAGAAAGCGGAGACCATGTTCCAGGAGGCAAAGGACCTTTCAAAAATACATGAAAATATTGTTGTGAAGATCCCGATGACAGCGGAAGGTCTGAAGGCTGTGAAGATGTGCAGCGATGCAGGGATCAAGACCAATGTAACCCTGATATTTTCCGCCAACCAGGCAATCCTTGCGGCCAAGGCGGGAGCCACCTACGTATCACCATTTGTGGGAAGGATCGATGATATAACGGAATACGGGATGGAACTGGTTAGGAGGATATCCCAGATATTTCTGAACTACGGTTTCGAGACAGAGATCATCGTGGCATCGGTGAGAAATCCCATCCACGTTCTGGAAGCGGCGGAAGCGGGTGCGGATATCGCCACTATCCCCTACAAGGTCCTGCAGCAGATGATCAAGCATCCTCTGACCGACATAGGGATCGAGAGATTCCTTGCGGACTGGAAGAAGGTGCCCAGGGATGAAGGTAAGTGAAGGACCTCTCACGCTGATGGTTGGAGTAGGTTCCAGGATGAGGGGCGATGATTCCGTGGGACCTTATGTTATTGATCTGCTTAAAGAGAGGATGGACGAAGAAGGGTGCCCGCAAGAGAACAGGATCTCATTAATTGATGCGGACGTGATGCCCGAGAACTTCACCAAACCGATAAGGGAGAGCGGGGCCTCCACCTGCCTTCTGATAGATGCGGTTGACATAAAGATTGAACCGGGTTCGATCAGGAGGATCCCTCTCGGCATGATTGACGAGACAATACCGTGTTCCCATTCTCTGCCGATATCATATCTCATGAAGTACATCGGGGAGAAGATAGAAAGGGTGGAATTGATAGGCATCCAGATCGGGGAAACGGGACTCTACATGGATATGACAGAGGGAGCCAGGAAAGGCGGAGAAAAGCTTTCGGAGGTCCTCTGGAACGGCGGATGGGAGGAGATCCCGATCCATGAAAAGAGCGAGGAGGACCCTGAAAAGGAAGCTACCAATTACTGCTGGTAGTCTTTAACAAAAGTGGTACTGGCGACCACCTTTATTGAGGACCATTGGAAAGGACCTTGAACATATAAAAGGTTTAAAGGATCCCTGAAATGAAATAATGCACGATGTCCGTAAGCAGAGAGGTTTATGGCATCCAAATTCCACCATTTCAAAGGTTGCTTAGGAAGGATATTTGTTGAAATGAGAAATAAAATTGATTTTCAGTATCAAAAATAGGTCCATGCGGAGATGACAATTCCACGGCAACTGTTACTTCATCGTTGATGATAAAGATCATTCTTCGAATCTTCATTTGCTGGCAGGTCCTCCCGGTCATCCTCCATTCCTTTTTCTTTCCTCATCATGAAGAATAAAAAGATTCCACCTGCGAACAACAACAAGACCACGATGATTACCATGATCATGACCCACAAAGGTCCTCCCCCGCCGTTTTCCTCCCCATTTCCATCTTCTTTTACAGCGGAAACCTGGATCCCTTCCGATTCAAGAGATTCACCCTTTTCATTCACGGCTGTGACATAGTATTGATAGAACTTCCCGCTGACAACTGAGGTGTCGTTGTATTCGAGTATATCTCCCGAAACCTGATCCAGGGATTCCAGTGAATCACTTTCCACCGACCGGTATATCACGTATCCGGTTACAGGTGATCCTC
>CAYULA010000060.1:0-19546 GCA_964445525.1 uncultured Thermoplasmatales archaeon
GCAAATATCAATAGTTTTCTACCGTGTCAGGAACCAACCCACGAAGTAGTATTAATGAACAAATAATTTTTATTTCAGAAAAAATGAAAAAGGTGCCCTATCCCGGGACCTCATCTGGTCCTCCTCAATCCTCCACCACACCCCTGCCTCACAACGAGACCTCAAGCACCCTGACACCTGTGGTGACAGTGGTGCTCTATGTCGAGACCTAAAAAACCCGAGTCGAGGCCCCAAATGAGGCCCCACGCCGAGACCTGAAAAATCCGTCTATAGACCCCATCCCGAGACCCCGTATCATGTCATTTTACAAGGATATATCTGACATATCATGACACAATCCTTAATCGTTCCTAGAAGAGAAGGTCCCATTTTCCATTAGGTTACTCAACAGAACATAAAAAATATATATACCATATAATCATTATATGGTGATAAAATGATGACCACAATCCAGCTGGAAAAGGAAACAAGGGAATCCCTGAAGAAATATGGTTGGAAAGGGGAATCCTACAATGATATTATCGAGAGATTGATGGATTACTGCGAGGAACTGAATCTCGAGGATATGATCCGGGAAAGATGGGAAAGGCTCCAGAAGGAGAAGGATCAGTATTTGACCCTGGATGAGATATAAATGGAGATCATGGTTCACCCCCGGGTAAAAAAATATATCCAGGGAACCGGTGAAAAGGAAAGGATCAAGGAATCTCTGAGAAAACTCGCTCATGATCCCTACAACAAAATGGATGGTCTTGATATCAAGAAGATGAGAGGAAAGGAACATGATTTATTCAGGCTGAGGGTTGGCGATCACAGATTCGAATATTTCATTGAGGACGACAGGATATGGGTCGATGAAGGATTCCATAGAGGAAGAGGTTACAGATGATACCTATCGGATATTACTTCAATCATTTTCAGTTATCATCAGATAATTGATAATCCAATTTACATAATTTCATCTATCTTCAAAAATATAAGGAGACATCCATACCCATCCGGAGCCCTATCCCGCGAAATAATGATCACTGAATATTTCCAAATATCATCATTATATCCAGATTACAAGCAACGTATAATACCAATCACAGGGGCCTCACTTCGAGACCTAAAAAACCCGAGTCGATAGCCCAAACATTCCAAAGGAATTGTTCCATTGCGAAGCAATGGGACTTTGGTCGTACCGTCAAACCTCGGTAGGATGGGGGTTCTCTTCTCTCCGAATTGGTTAATTCGGAGGGTCGCAGGTGAGGCCCCACCGCGAGACCTATTATCATAATGGTAATTCTTGATAAGATCATCCAGGGATAAATAAATGGGGCAATTCCATGAAGGAAAATGACGATAAAGAACAGAGGGGAGAAATCGTCGTTTATAATACGGAAGATGGTCACAGCAAGATAAGAGTAATATTGAAGGGAGAATCAGTCTGGCTAACACAACGTCTTTTATCCGAACTGTATGATGTCGGCGTGAATACGATCAATCATCATATAAAGGAGATATTCAAGGATGGTGAGCTTGATCCCCATTCAACTATTCGAAAATATCGAATAGTTCAAAAAGAGGGTAAAAGAGAGGTTGAAAGGTTAGTCGATCATTATAACCTTGCCATGATAATTGCAGTTGGTTATCGTGTTCGCTCCCCCCGAGGGATCCAATTTCGCCAATGGGCGACAGAGAAACTACGTGAGTATATTGTAAAAGGATTCACCATAGATGATGAGAGATTGAAGGGTGAAGATGGGCTTGTAGATTACTTCGATGAGCTGCTTGCCCGAATTCGTGAGATCAGGGCGAGCGAAGCGAGAGTTTATCAAAGGATAAGGGAGATTTTTTCACTTGCTTGTGACTATAAAGAGGGAGAAAAGGTAACCCAACAATTTTTTGCATTGATGCAGAATAAGATGCATTTCGCCGCATCAGGAATGACAGCAGCAGAGATTATCCGGGAGAGAGCCGATTCAAAGATCAAGAACATGGGATTGACATCCTGGAAAGGAGGTCGGGTCCTCAAAAGTGATGTTGGAACTGCCAAGAATTATCTCAATTCGGAAGAGATAGATACATTGAATAGAATAACTGTCATGTTTCTTGATCAGGCCGAATTCAGAACAAAGAGAAGAATGGATATAAGGATGAAGGACTGGGAATATTTCCTCGACAAATTCCTTGTTGATACTGATTTGCCGGTATTGGAGGGTCCAGGAAAGGTCAGTCATGAATCAGCCATAAATTGGGCAAGTCAAGAATATGACAAATTTTTGGAAAGACGGAGATCATATGCAGAAGCGGAATCTGAGGCAAGATATATTTCGGATCTACATCAATCAGCAAGATTGCTCGAGGCTGGAAGAACAAAACCAAAATCAACTTCAAAAAAACAATCAAGCAAAGACAACAAGTGCAACGATGAAGATTGAAAGAACCTACAATCATTATTGGTTACAGTCAAATTCTTGGAATTTCAAAGAGGAACCTCTCATAGAAAATTGGGAATCCGGACCTCAAGAAGGAACTATCAAGGGTTCTCTTCTTGATGGAATGATATCTTCAGAGCAATGAATAATTATTTCACGAGAAAGAGTGTAGCGGTCCTCCTTCGTAGTAAGGATTGAGTGCGTTGATAAAAAATTTTATCACCCAGGACCACCACGATGAGGTGGAGAGGGTCCGATTTTTTTACAGTTTTTCAACTTCCGCTCATTCGAGGCCCCGCCGCGTGACCTGACAAACCAAACACAGGTGTCCCACACCGAGACCTCACCCCACTCACTGATCCTCCCCAACCATCCCAAAACACCTCTGCCCCACAACGAGACATCAGGCACCCTGACACCCATGGTAACAGTGGTGCCCTGTGTCGAGTCATAAAAAACCCGTCGCGATAGCCCAAGCATGCCGAAGGCATGTCCTGTTGCATGGCAACAGGACCCTTGGTCAGACAATCATAATATCGGGAGGGTGGGGATTCATTTCCTCCGAATTGGGTAATTCGGAGGGGCCCAGGTAAGGCCCCATGTCGAGACCAATTTTAGATCCCTTGTCATTCCTTCGGGGAGCCTGCTCGGCACTGTATTCGTGGGGATGAATCATTCCTCCAGGATACCAATTACCCCGGAAGGGAACCTTGGTCCTATCATAATTGCGAAATAAATGTATCCATCACACTGATCGAAAGGACCTAACCAACAATTCCTCTGGAATAGAAAGCCACACCATGCTTCTCGGTGGCAAGGTCCTTTGAGCTATTTTTTTTAAGGTAGCAAGCTCTCTTTTTTTTATCTTCTCTTTGTTCTTATTATTTTGAAGTCCTTCCAGGCTCTATGATGTGGGAAGGTAGGAAAAATCACTTTATTAAATAACTGCTTCATTACTAAACAACGAGGTGCACATGGATGATTTATTCCCTTGGTGATGTCCGGAAAAAAATAGGCTCTCATCGTTCTGTCCTAAAAGAAAGGTTCAATGTAAAGCGCTTGGGAGTATTCGGATCATACGTTCATGATTCTCAAACAGATAGTTCCGACATCGATATCCTGGTGGAGTTCGATAAACCCATGGGGTGGGAAATAGTGGACCTTCAATTATATCTTGAAAAAATACTTGGAAAGAAGGTGGATCTTGTTACGATAAGATCTCTCAGACCGGAACTGAGGGAAATCATTCTCCGGGATGTGGTTTATACTTGAAAAAGAAGGATCGGTCCGAACTTTATTTGAAGGACCTCATTGATTCAATGGACCAGGTTATGGCCTATGTGGACGGCATGACATTTAATGAATTCGAAAAGGATAAAATGAGAATAGATGCTGTTTTAAGGAATATTCAGATAATAGGTGAGGCTGCGAGGAACATATCCCAGGAGATCAAGGAAAAGTATCCTGATATTCCCTGGAGAAGAATGATTGGATTAAGGAATATCGTTGTTCAAGACTATTTCGGAGTGGATCTGGAGATGATATGGAGAATCTCGACAGTTAATATTCCAGAAACACAACCTCAACTGGAAATGATTGTTGAAAATTTTAAAGAAGGAAATGAAGAGGAAGATCCTGAGGATCAATAGCAGTTCATAATTCTGTTAAAATATAAAGTTGCATTGAGGTGCCTCCATATGAAAGAGATATTGTGGAGATAAAAGGGAAAGTATTCTGAGTCCTGTTGATGAGAAGATTTCTTTCAGAGTGGTGAACGAATATATTTCAAGATGATCGAAAGGGTCCTGCAAGGAAGAACTTGAAAGTTTGATGATTTGATGCTGTTAAATTATATATTAAAGGGGAAAACCAATCGGTTGATCGGTGAATGACCGGTCCTCCCTCGCGGTGGAATGGATGATATCTACTATTCTCGGATGCTGAGGAGTGTAGAGGTCCTCCCTCGTAGTAAGGTTGGACTGCCTTGATAAAAAATTATCACCCAGGACCACTACGATGAGGTGTAGATGGTCCGCTTATTCAGCAGTTATTTGGCCAATACTCATTCGAGGCCCGGTCCCGGGACCTGCCCAAACCAAACACAGGTGCCCCGTACCGGGACCTCATCAATGATACTGGTCCTCCTCAATCCTTTACCACACCAGTGCCCTATAAAGAGACATAAATTGCTCTTCCCGGGGTCCCAAGTCGAGACATACAAGTCCATAATATGAAGTTTAGTTTTTCCGATCATCAATAAAGTATGTTTATAAAACATAAACGTAAACTTTGTACAATATAAACAATATGGGATAATACCTTGTAATTGAAAATTGGAGAAGATCTGATTTGTTGACATTGACAAGAAAATAATAAATACTTCCCGTATCAATAATGATACATATGTATCAAAAAAGATACACAATTAATCCTATAGCATCGACCGTTGCGATAGATGTCTTGAGGATCTTATACGATAATTTACATCGATATATCTCCCCCTCTAAGATATCAAAGGACCTCAACACTTCAAGAGCAAATGTTCACAGGGGCCTGAAGAGAATAGATGAGATTGGATTATTGAGAAGGTCCTTGGAGAAAAAACGATCTATGGTGAGGATAGATACATCTTCGATAGATGCATTTCCATTTTTTCAGCTTTTCAACAACGAGAGAATAAGAAATCTTGAAGATAGTACAGTACAAAACATATACAATCTCATAAAAATTACAGAAATAAAATCAGTTATCCTTTTCGGGAGTTATAGCAGAGGGCAGGCAACAGATAGAAGTGATGTCGATCTTCTCATCATAACAAATAAATCTGATATTGAAAAAGAAATAAGAAAAAGAGCAATATCAATGCTTCCCGAAACCCGGTTTGACATCCATTTCTATACAGAAGAAAATGTAAAAAAGAGAAGTGATCTGATCATAATTGATGCGATATTATATGGCATATCTTTCGCAGGGGATCGGTTACTGTACGAAAGGAGAAAATCTCTGGAAAGCATTGATACTTCCTACATTTGCTGGAGACTCGATTCTTGTATGAACAATCTGAAAAGATCCGAGAAAATAGAAGGGGAAGCAGAAAAATATTTCATCAATGTTGCAAGAAGAACCCTACAAGAAATCATCTCGGTAATGAGATTGGATCATGATATGGATAATACCAGACAATCCGTAAAAGAAGGGATTGCTCTGGTGAAAGATGATTTGAAGCGCAGAGGGAAGAAGATATGGCTGAGTTAGAGGACCTTGAGAGAGCAAAAGGTTTGATCAGATCCGCCAGGGACCTCTTTAAAATGAAGGATTATGTTGGAGTGGCCGGTTTGGCATATCAGGCTTTCGAATCAGCTACAATGGGTCTACTTGAGAAGAGAAATGGGAAGGACAAGAAATCTCATTATCATAGGAGAAAGAGAGTCAAGGAAATCCTTACCGAGCATTCTTCAAAGATTGATGAGCTTTGGGATGTGAGAAATGTTGACTTTTATGGGAATTCCAGAATCGGTGAAAAGAAAAGAGATCTGACCGAAGAGGAGATTGAAGACAGTTTGAATGAGGTAGAATGTATTATTGAGGAAATTGAGGGAATACTCGACGAAGAATGATTTTGTAATATCGTTTTATTCAAAGAATTCACTATACCTGTCTATTCGAGGCCCCACCGCGTGAACTGACTATCCCGATCACAGGTGCCCCACAACGAGACATCAGGCACCCTGACACCCATGGTGACAGTGGTGCCCTATGCCGAGGCCTAAATTACCCGAGTCGAGGCCCCGAGTGAGGCCAAACGTCGAGACCTGGGAGACACGAAAAAGGACCTTTCTCCAAATCCCCAAAGGGCCCCACTAACCAAAACGACATTCCCCTTTCATTCATCTAAAAGAAGGACCTTCCTCTATCCTATTGCCCCTTCACCGCATCCACAATGAGAAGGATCTCTTTTTCATAAGTTGTCATCAAAACAAATACCATTCGATATTCCAAGATGAGCCTAAACATGATCCTTCTCGATGGAACTTTATAACCAATATCCATAAATATGCAGTTGCACATTTATTATACAGAGAACGATAACATGGCAACTACTACGATAAGAATAGATGTTGAGACCAGGGAGGAACTGAAACACCTGGGTAATATCGGCGATGATTACGATACAGTGATCAACAAGTTGATAGAGCAATACAATAGAGAGAACCTGGTCAGATATAGTAGAAAGGTAGTGGAGGAGAGGAAAGGGGATTTCGTTGACATCGACGAACTTTAAGGTTCTCATCCTCCCCGAACTGTTAAGGGATCTTCCCCCGGAAAGAGAAGGGGAGATAAACAGATCCGTAAAAGATCTAAAACAACCATATCCCGGAAGAGGTAGGGGAGACAAGAAAATGATAAAGGGAAGTTCAGATGCTGCCTATCGTCTTAGAGTAGGGAATTACAGGGTATTCTACAGGATAGAGAAATCAGAGAAAAGAGTATATGTGTTCGATATTCAAACAGCCGAGGGAGCCCATAAAAAATACGGTAGGTTATGATCGGTATACGTCAAATTTTGTAATAAAAATTGATCAGTAACAGTGCCATCATCATCAATTGAGGATCTTTATCAAACTTATGTCGGAATCAGTTAAGGTCACGTTTATGTTGTGTTTGGATAGTGATGCTGAAGATGATGCAGAATGAGCGGTGCAGATTCCATTAATAACCAGTTATCCAAACCTCTGCCCATTCGAGGCCCCACCGCGTGACCTGACTATCCCGATCACAGGTGCCCCACACCGAGACCTCAAGAGGACCTCTGGCAATACAGATTACACCGATACACCCCCTCCAACATGAGACATCAGGTACCCTGACACCCATGGTGACAGTGGTGCTCTATGTCGAGAACTAAATTACCCGAGTCGAGACCTGAATGTGAATAATACAAAGGAAAATACTACAAGATAATGAGTGTGAAATGAATGTTAGAAACCATATATTCCATAAGTCCTGAAGGAAAGAAGTACCGGATACCAACAGAAGACGAGTATTTCGATGAATACCAGAATATAAAAGAGATTGTTGAAAGAGAAAGAAAAAACGGGAGAGAGATTGTCGTCGTCATGGGAGTGGGTTTTGTTGGAATTGTAATGGCTGCCGTTGTTGCAGATTCAACAGATGACAATGGAGATCACAAAAAATTCGTCATTGGAATGCAACGACCATCCGTTCGTTCCTACTGGAAGATACCTCTAATAAACAAAGGCATTTCTCCGGTCAAATCGGAAGATCCCGAAGTCGATGTTCTTATCGATAAATGTGTTAACCAAACCAAGAATCTTGTCGCAACATATACTTACGATGTGCTCTCCCTTGCCGATGTTGTTGTTGTGGATGTCCAGTGTGATTATTTGAAAGAGGATCTCGGAAACGTCAGGTCCGGATCTGCGAGCGTGGAAGCCCTGGAGAATTCCATAGGGATCATTGCGGATCATATCACACCCGATTGCCTGGTTCTTATCGAAACAACTGTAGCTCCGGGAACAACTGAACAAGTTGCCTATCCAATTATCAAGAAGAGGTTTGAGAAGAGAGGATTGGATTCGGATCCCCTTCTTGCACATTCTTATGAAAGAGTGATGCCAGGAAAAGAATATGTCAAATCAATAAGGGATTTCTGGCGAGTGTGTTCTGGGGTGAACGAGGAATCAAAAAGGAGAGTTGAGAAGTTCCTTAATGAGGTCCTCAATACCAAGGATTATCCTTTGACCCTTCTTGATAGACCGATAGAATCAGAAACATCAAAAATTATCGAGAATTCATATCGTGCCACGATCCTTGCATTCATGGATGAATGGTCCCTGTTCGCTGAAAGGAACGGTGTGGATCTAAAAAAAGTAATAAATGCAATCAAGGTTAGGCCAACCCATTCCAATATCATGTTTCCGGGACCCGGGATAGGAGGATATTGCCTTCCTAAAGACGGAGGCCTTGGATACTGGGCATATAAACATATATTCGGGTTCGAGGACGAGATCTTCAAAATAACACCCATGGCCATCGATATAAATGATACCAGATCACTGCATGTTGGGGCATTGGTCCGCGATGCTCTCAGAAATATGGGACAACCGATTGCAGCAGCCGAGGTTTTGGTCCTTGGGGCCTCATACAGAGAAGATGTGGGTGATACGAGATATTCAGGATCCGAGCTTATTGTAAGGAAGCTTACGGAGATGGGGGCAGATGTCTCTGTTATGGATCCCTATGTGGATCATTGGTGGGAACTGGAAAACCAGGAGAATTACCCGGATCCTGATTATTCGAAGAGGAGGTTCTTCCATAGACAATCTCAATTGTCCATGATTACTGTTCAAAATGACCTATGGGAATCCATGGAGGGTATGGATGCGATTATCCTTGCTGTAAGGCATTCAATTTTCATGAACCTGGATCCTGATGAGGTTATAAAAGCAGTGGGAAAACCGTTTGCAATTGTTGATTGTTTTACCATCCTTGATGATGACCAAATAGAGAGATATTTTCAGCTGGGTTGCGAAGTTAAGGGGATGGGAAGAGGACATATCAACAGGATAAAGAGGAAAGTCCGAAAAGAGAAGATGAAATAACATCACTGAGAGAAAAAAGTTGAATGTGGCTGTCCTGGTGTTTAGAGATGATTTAAGGGTTTGATAAAAAATCCATACGGGTCCCACTCAAATTTTCCAACATTCATACTTTAATAGTAAGAATCCATGCCTATCCATCATACCGAACGGAGTGACTGTATAAGTTCAGCAATTGTTCACTTGACATCTCTTCAATATTCGTGATAAAAATGAGAAAACCTCGAATTCCCGATTGGTTGGTTGTTCATGAGGAAATAATGGCCGGTTACACATGGAAAAACATCCTCACCCTTCTCTGGATGAACAATTTCATCATTCATCCCAAATACTGGATCAGACTGTGGTATGCCCTAGCAATAGCTACATTAACAACACCCATGCGGATCATTCAGCAAATAAAGGCGCGAAAGATAGTCCGGAATACGAAAATAACCAAAGATCCCATCTTCATAATCGGCAATTATCGCACCGGAACAACCTATCTTATCACCATGCTCTCCAAGGATAAAACAAGAGGATACGTATCGAATCTGCTGGGATATTCTTTTTCAATATTCCTCTCCTCTCCGAAACTATCCAGGAGAATCATAGATGCTTCATTACCCGAGTATCGTCCCATGGATAACGTGAAGATGGGAGCGGATGAACCAACTGAAGATGAATATTGTTTGGGAACTTATTCCAAATACGGTTATTACAATGGAATGATCTTTCCGAAAAAATTCAAGGAATTCGCCAAATATCATAGTTTTACAAAACTGGCAAAAGATGCTCTGAAATGGCAGAATCAATACGATTACCTTCTAAAAATCCTTACCCATATCTACAATGGCCGCCAGCTCTTTCTGAAAAACCCCTCTATCGCATTCAGGATCAAATACATCTTGGAAAGATATCCCAATGCAAAGTTCATCTTCACCATGAGAAATCCGTATACACTCTTCGCATCAAATTTACACTATTACAAGAAGGTGGTTCCGCTCTATACCCTTCAAAATTTCACCGAAAAGATTCTGAAGGAGGAGATACTGAACCATTATACTGAAATGGTACATAAAGTTGAAGAGGCCAAATCATTCATCTCCAGCAATAATTTCATTGAAATAAAATACGAGGATTTTATCCAGGACCCAATGCCTTTCATGAAACGGATCTACAAACAATTCAACCTTGACGGTTGGAAACAGGCTCGACCAAAGTTCCAGGCCCATTTTGACGCACAGGCCGATTATAAAACCAATCATTTCAATATTTCCGATGAGGTTATTCGTATCGTCAATAAACACTGGGATTTCATTGTGAAATTACATGGATACGAAAAATTAAAACCCGGCAATTAGGATCTACAGAAATTTCTACAAGTGTTCACTTATCAAATTCAATCCTAATCAGTTTTAAGACTTTTTTTTCACGCTGATCGAAAGGGTCCTGCAGTTCGTTTTTTCGCCACACCAACTTGAATCCGGACCGCAGGACCCTTTGAGTAAAAAATAAGGATAAATATATCCTTTTTGATGAATTTTTTAACTTTGGGTTGATTATTCTTGAAGATCAATGGTTGCCTCAGGAAAACATGGGTCCTCGCATCCGTTTCCGTTATCATCGGGACCCTTTTAAGATTTCTCATTGCCAGGGTAATCTTCCTTCAACCCGATGAGGAGATCTTCGGATACGATGCCTATTATTTTCTTCTGGGAAGGTCCTTCGAATTCATAACAAATAAAATTGGAGCGTATATAGGATACCCCTTTCTTCTTTCGATCTGGTTCAGAATATTCTCTACCACAATGTTGTCCGCAAGATCCTTCTCGGTTCTCTGCTCTGCCATTTTTATTTTATTTGTATATTTAACAATAAAAAAAATCGTTAAAAACAACAGATACGCATTCATGGGAACCCTGATACTAGCTGTTTTACCATTCCCGTTGAGATATGGACACATTGTCCTCTCGGAACCTCTGGCATGGGCCTTTCTATCGGCATCCTTTTTCGTTCTAATTCTGGCAATCGAGAAGGAAAAATTTTATTTTTTTGCATTATCGGGTTTCATCAGTTTCTTCGCTGTTTTTGTAAGACGCTCCGCTCTAATCCTATTATTCATCATCATACCCACTCTAATATGGACAAACAGACATACTTTCAAAAAAATTATAAAAGAAACGGGATCCTGGGCACTGGGATTCATCATCCCTCTGGCAGCCGGAATCGGCGGTTTCATAGTCTATTTCGGATGGAGTAAACTTGAAGATATGAGGTGGACCAGGGTACCAAACGTCACACCGGATTGGCAGGTGGATCTGGCAAGATATTCACAGTACGATAATGCCCTTTACACTCTACAACCAATCACAAACAAAGCCCTACCACTTGTTCTTCTCTCCGTAATCGCCCTCGGGATAATTCTGATGGCAATTCATCGAAATAGGTGGAAACCGGTTTACATCGGAGCTTTCCTCTGGCCGGCGATGGCAGCAATTCAGTTCCATGACAGGTTCTCGGATCTAACTTTAGCCAGGATCATGATTCTACCAATAGTGGTTTTGTTCATAGAACGAACAATAAAAAGAAACCACAAATTCTACCTTGCATTATCAATACTTCTGGGATCCGTGGTCGCTTTCTCAACAGTCACTCTCCCCGGGGACCTCTGGAACGTTATGATGTACACCTCTGTTGGTGCTGTGGTCCTAATCTACCTCGATGATAGGATGGATTCTCCTTTCCTGAGACCGATCCTCTGGTTCGGTGGAATTATTTCATTACTCATCATAATAGAAAGGGAGCCGCGAATTGAATTATTGATGCTTACCCTTCTCCCGATTGCGGGTATGGCCTATTGCCTCGGGTCAACCTTTTCAAAGACAACCCCCGAACAAAATCACCTTATAATGTGGGGAATGATGATTCCAATTGTTTGGGTAAAAGGAATATCGGATCCATGGACCATTCTCTCCGTTTCTTTCATTATAGTACTAGGCATACTAAGTACTATAGCCAGAAATGATGAGAGAAGATGGAGGATACTTTCCTTTATCTTACCAATAGGTTCCGTAATGTTCGCAATAAATATTCCCGAATCCGTTCCCTTTTGGGGTATTTACCTGCCAATACTGGGAACAATAATCTACATGGCATCCACTTTCTTAAGATCCCCTTTACTGAAAAAAATCGACCATCTGGTACCAATCACGGGTGCCGTGATGGCTTTCATAGTAGTATACACCCAAACGAACGACCTTATTTTATCCCTGATAGCTTCGGTTACCGTGGGATCACTATCAACCGTGATGAGGCAGTTGAACACTCTATCAATCATCTGGAAGAAACTGATAGATGAAAAGATATCCGTTCTTTTATTCATGATGGTCATTGGATACCTGGCATTCTACATCTACTATGCATGGACCGAAGTTTACCTTACCGAATTCCTACTTCAAGCTACTATTTTGGGAGCTCTTCTGATTTGGGTATTCAGATCAAAAATTCAAATAACCGAAACAAAGAAACTGGATACCAAAATACTTAGAACAATAAAACCTGTGAGAATAAGGCGGCGTGTATCGGTTGTTTTCATTCTATTCATAATCGCATCCATTCCCTTGTCCATAAACTCTTACCTTGAAACAGAATGGTTCCGGGAAGAACCAATGGACCAGAGACCGTATATGAGGACCATGGAAGAGGTAGGTGACTGGCTCCAGGAAAACACAAAAGAAAACGAAAAGATACTGGCCTGGCACTGCTACGCTCTGGAAGCTGACCGGGAAACAATCATAGAAACCTCCAATGCAAAGGTGTACAACGCAAAGGAAGTAATAGAGGACATGGAAACAGACAATGTCAAAACCTTTGTACACTGCTTCTATACAGACCACGGTTTGTGGAAGCAGCTCCCCTTCAGAGAGTATATTCTTTCCAATTTCATCATAGATGAGATAATAGACGGGAACGAGTGCTGGAAAAAGGTTTAAATGTTTTCAGGCTATAAAAATATTAAAACCGATCCATTTTAACGAATAACCCCGGTGAAAAATCATGGAATCAAAGCTACCGAGGGAGTTCTGGGCAGTAAACGCCTCGAACCTTTTCGAGAGAGGCGCATACTACGGAATGCTTGCCGTATTTTCATATCATCTTGTCTACAACCTCGGAATCGAGAGCTGGATGGTCGGGATTCTGACGGGTCTTTCCATGGGCCTTATAAACTTCCTTCCCCTTATCTCGACGGCAATCGCCAGTAAATACGGCTTCAAGAAGATCCTTCTTTTTTCCTACGTAACTCTGGCTGTCGGATACATTACACTGGGTTTCGGTTATGAAATTTTACTCATCTTCCTCGCGGTAGTCATAATGGGTTTGGGATCGGGATTCGAAAAGGCCCTGATAGCTGCCTCGATCTCGCATTCATCAAACGAGAAAAACCGGGATTATGCCTTCAACGTTTATTACTGGGTAATCAATTTCGGCGCCTTTTTCATACCTTTAAGCATTACCTTCCTCTTCACTCCGGAAAATTACGGTAGCGTCTTCTTCCTGATGGGATTTTTTGTCCTTTCCAGTTTTTTTATCATCCTTTTCTATTACAAGGATCCGGTGGAACCAGACAGATCGATACCCGTTATGGAGGCAGTCAAGAACCTGAAGGTCATATTCAAGGATCCCAAGTTCCTCTTTATCCTGCTCATATTTTCCGGTTGCTGGTTCATGCTCTATACCCGGAAACCATTCACACCGATCTTTATGACCGATTTCGGGATACTTCCTGCCTGGTTCATTCCCATCCTGGCCGCCTTAAATCCCGGAACAATAATAATACTGGGTCAGGTCTGGGCACGCTTCATCAAGGACCGTGAAATCGATTCCTTAAAGATGCTCATTGCGGGTGTGTTCATAATTTCCGCAGGATTCTTCATAGTGGGAATCTCCTTGAACCCGTTTCTCTTCATAGCCGGTATAATAATTCTATCCTTCGGAGAGCTGGTTTCCTATCCGGCCTTCCTTAGTTACGTATCGAAGATACCGCCCAAAGAAAAACGCTCGATATACATGGGGTACTCCTTTTTACCACTGGCCATTGCAGGTGTAGCGGCTCCGATAGCCGGCGGTTTTCTCTACTACCATGTTGCGGAAAACCTGGGCATGGGGAGGCTATTCTGGGCCATAATCGCATCCATCGGTCTTGTAGTAGCATCCGCATTCATTCGCTTTGACAGGTATTTCAATAATAAGCAAAAATCCAAAATACCGGCTGCCGCACCGATGGTGCTCATCCCCGCTTTCATTATACTTGCCTTTTCACTTGGTCCTGAACCCCTTTATCGGGAATCCCAGACAGAAGAAGAAACCGAAGCTGGCTGGACATTGAACAACCAGACCTTTTCCCATGATGGAAGACTCAATGAGATGGAATCGGTCAGGTATAACATATCCCATGAGGAGATGAGTATCGATTCAATTACTCTCAACCTCCGGTGGACCGATGAGGAGGATATCAGACGTTTGAGGAGGTACGAGAACAGGGGTGATACTTTCTCAGCCGAGATCATCATCGATGAAAAGATAGTTGAACAAAAATCGAATACCAATCCTCATGGTGATGCAGGATCCATTGACCTGTATTACCGAAATCTCACTTCCACTGCCTCGGTTGAGATAACTTTGAAACAAACCGGTGATCAACATCCGGTTTTGGGGAACGAATTAATCATAGTGGAGGATTCCTCCAATACCTATATTCTTGAAGTTATCGTCTCATACAGGGAATATTAACTATCCCATACCACACATTCCCTTTCGATCAACGACATTTGCTGGGAGGTAAAGGCTCTCGGATCTATTGAGATCAGCATTCTGTCATCGGATGCCATTATCTTGTCGTTGATAAACTGGAGCAATCTCAGAACGGACTGAAAATCCGTCTGTGAGACCAGGTACTCCAGGCCGTCGAAATAGATAAGACCCTGTCTGTTCTTCTTGATGAATTCATCCATGGTCCTGGTTATCTTTGTCATGTCTTTTGTATCAAAACAGGTCTCTTCCTTGTCCATATTCGCTGTCAACCAGATGGCCTCGATATCGCATCCCTCTGTATCACCGCGAATCTCTCTGGGATGTCTCCTTGAAAAGGAAAGTCCCGAGATCCCCTTCATGAGATCATTTTTGAAGATTTCAAATCCTCTGATAGGCTTCGGTTCGGCAACCAGGTAAATATGACCGCAATCCAGTCCATCAAGCTGTTGATTCCTATCTCCGAAGGATTCCGGGGCTGGTCCCAGCTGGATCCCTTCGGATTCCTTTTTAACAGGCAGATACCTCTCGGTCCTATGAACCATTTCGAAAGGCTCGAAGGGCCTCAGAATGTAATCCTCGCACCCCTTGAAAAGAGCATTGTTTATCATCTTCTTGTCCTTGGATAAAATGATGATAGGAGGTTTCTTTTCAATATCATCGCGAGAGGATATTATTTCTTCCAGAGATCCTCCCGAGGCAATTATCATATCAGGTTCGTAGGCAAGGATCTTCATGTGAGCTTCGGAGGCTTCTACCTCCAGGAAATCCCTCATATCCTCCTGGAGTGAATCCCTTACCGACCTTGCCTCCCAGCGGGGAAGATCCACCAGGAGGACCTTTTGAACCTTTCCCATGTATATGGATTCCATCAGAATTATAAATAATACTTATCTTTCCATTATTATTCTAAGAATTATGAATAAACACCCACCCTTTGGCCCAGAGGCACAATGGTGTACTATTATGGAAAACCAAAATAATCCGGAGAAATTACGATGAAGATCAGTGTAATAGGGATGGGATATGTAGGACTCCCGCTGGCAAACGCACTCTCGAGGAAATATGATGTAACCGGATTCGATATCAATAAAGAGAAGATCAGGACCTACAAAGACGGAAGGGATCCAACGAACGAGATTGGAGATGACCAGGTAAAAAACTCCAAAATCCATTTCACTTCCGAAGAAAAGGACCTCGATGGCACCGATTTTTTCATAGTAGCGGTTCCCACCCCGATTAACAAGAACAAACTTCCAAATCTCACTCCGGTACTGAAAGCCTCGGAAATAGTGGGAAGACATCTGAAAAAATCATCAATAGTGGTCTATGAAAGTACGGTTTATCCCGGAGTTACGGAAGAGTTATGCGGTCCTCTTTTAGAAAAAATCTCGGGACTCAAATCAGGAAAGGATTTCAAGCTTGGATATTCCCCTGAAAGGATCAACCCCGGAGATAAATTACACACAGTAGACAAAATTTTAAAAATCGTAGCGGGCCAGGACGATGAAACCTTGAACAAGATAGCTGAGATCTATGGCTCCGTTATCGAAGAAGGGGTCTACAGAGCCCCCACAATAAAGGTAGCCGAAGCGGCAAAAGTAATTGAGAACTCCCAGAGAGACATAAACATTGCATTCATGAATGAACTATCCTTAATCTTCAACAGGATGAACATCGACACAAAAGAAGTCCTAAAAGCCGCGGGAACAAAATGGAACTTCCTCAATTTCTCACCTGGATTGGTGGGTGGTCACTGTATAGGAGTTGATCCATATTATCTTAAATTTAAAGCGGAAGAATTGGGATACCATCCCGAGATTATCACCTCTGGAAGAAGAATAAATGACACCATGGGAAAATGGGTTGCGGAACAGACGATAAAATAATGTTTCATCTCCAATTTTAGGGAGGGCCATATTTCATAACTCCACAAACTTGAAAAATCTTTAGAATGAAGTAATCCAAATCCTTGTAACCATATGCTTTTCTACGAACCACATTGATCTTTGTATTGAATCCTTCACTTCCAGCATTCGTGACTTTGTACCTGAAGTAGTTATGTATTCCATAGGAGTATCTCCTTAGTGTTTTGACCACTTTTTCAAACGGTTCAAAACCCGATTCTCTGACGTTCTCAATCCATTCAGACAATCTCCTTAAGGCTTCTTCACAGTTTTCTTCATCAAAGATATCACTGATTTGCTCCTTTAAAAGGTATGATTTGTACAATGACTCATTATTCTTCATCAGTTCATCTAGTCTTTCCAATTGTTTTTCATTCAGGTTTTTATGTCTCTTCAAAATGATGAATCTCTTTCTTTTCATATTCAATTTTTCTTTTTCATCTGCGTCAGCAAATTCTTTCTTTCTAATCTTGTCAAGGGCTTCATTTACTTTTTTGATCACATGGAATTTATCAAAGACAAATTTTGCCTTAGGACAATGTTCTTTGATTGATGAAATATATGGATCCCACATATCGAGAACGGCAAGTTCAATACGATATGATTTCTCCTTACCTATCTCTTCGAAGAATTTATCAAGTGTCTCTTTTTTCCTTTTCTTGCCAACCCATATGACACAATTCAGGTCTAGATCCCTTACAACTGTCAAATATTTATGTCCTTTTTGATAAGCTACTTCATCAATTCCAATCCTTTTTGGATTAATTTCCTTCAAACTCTCTAACTGTTCTTTTATGTAATGTTTATCAATATCTTTTACAGTCTTCCAATCTAATTCTGTTACTTCGCTAACATCCTTTATGGTCATTTTCTGGCATAACATATATACATATTTTTCAAAACGGATGGTGCATCTTGAGTATGGCCTTACAAAATGTATATCTTCGAAATTTCTTGATCCACAAAGACATTTTAACTTCTCTTGAAAGAAGGTTATGAAACATTTCTTCGTACCCAGATCAAGATCTCTTATGGTTCGCTTGTATGATTCTGATCCAATTGGATTTCGTCTTCCGCAATTTCTACAGGTTGCTGTCTTCCTGGTTCTTTTCAAAAAAACATGGACAACAGCATCTTTGATAATGATTTGATTGTATGTGAAGCCTCTAAATTTATATATATCCCTGAACAGCTTGCTGTAGTTGTACCGTTTGCGTTTCATTGTTATTACCAATTCAACGAATACGGAAGCGGTACATTCATTTACCTAAATTTGGAGAAGAGCCAAAACAATTAATAAAAGCAGGGAAGAACGTTCACGGAGCCAGGGTCATAATTCTCGGAATAACCTTCAAGGAAAATGTTCCGGATGTAAGGAATTCAAGGGTTCTGGACATTGCAAAAGAATTGGAGGAGTACGGAATAGATCTGTCCATCTCGGATCCTCATGCGACAGAACAGGATGCAATGGCCGAATACGGATTCGGCCTTACCAGGTTCGAGGACCTCCCCAAATGCGACGCGGTGATTCTGGCTGTACCCCACAAGCAATATTATGAATTGGGTTTGGAAGGCATCCAATCACTTTTCAGGAACAAGAATGGGGTATTCATGGATGTCAAGTACATATTCGACAAGTACAAGGCAGGGGAATTGGGGATGAAATACTGGAGTCTTTAAAATTAGATAGCCGGGGAAACGCAGAATATTTCAGTTTCTCATATTTAAAGATCTCGACCATCATTTCCTTGATGTTATTCCGGTCCTCTTCCCTCAATTTATTAACGATTCCCCTTTCAAAGGCTCAAACACAGATTCCATTCTTCTTTATTGGTCTTATATAAACACATGCGAATCTTTCCTCCATTGCTTTCTTGAACCAACAAAGGGCATCTTCGAGAGTATTGCCAACGTCGATATCGAGAATAACAAGGACCTTCACGGATGGTGATTGTTAGATAATTCTCTGGAAAACTCCAACCTTCTCTTCATGATCACATGAAGTACAGGCAAACTCGATATCTTTTTCTTCAAATACAGGAGGTAAATCCTTTTCGATTGTTATTATCTCAATAACTATCTCCATCCACGTACAAATTATAAATCAAATTTACAAATTTTTTCCTGTTTTTTTAAAAAAATTAGGATAACCGATAGGGTCCTGCTGTTTGGTTTTACGCCACACCAAGCAATCCGGACCGCAGGACTCTTTGAGTAAATATTGATTCGTTACAAACTTTTTGATGAAAAAAATAAATATTTTCAATCCCTTCATTCCAGATGTAAAGAATTTGAAAAAGGATTAATCATTAATTATGACACCTTTTTTATCAATCAAGAATGAAGTTATTATGGAACCCAAAAATTTTCATACCAATTATCAATAACAAATTTTTTTTCCTTATTATATTTTATATTTTGAGGGAAGAATAAAAATGAAACTCGTTTATTCAAAACTGATTAAGATAAATAATTTTTACAGACATCGTAGATTGGTAAAACATTATAAAAAAAAAGTAAAAAGATTGGATAAGATTTTGAATAAGAAAGGTTACAGACAATTAAAAAATCAAGAAAAAATAGAGTTAGATCGGTATTGGAATGGAATTGGATTGAAGATTGATAAAAGGTGGAATAGGTGTTGTACTTGCATCCGGAAAAAATTTGATTTGAAATACATACCAGAGGACCTTTTTTATGGGGTTATCGAAAAGAAAAATTCATTTACTGATGTAATTACCGCGTATATAGATAAAAATAACGTGTTATTAAAGGGTGCCGGTGAGGTTGAAGTGTGTTCAACCATATC
>CAYULA010000061.1:0-18809 GCA_964445525.1 uncultured Thermoplasmatales archaeon
AAATGAATAGCCATGAAGTCCATTTTGGGGGGCTACCGGCCATTAGTCACTATTTCTCAAAGATTACAATAAGATCATATCAAGTTTTATTTTCATAATTATTCGTTTTCATAATTTATTATGAACTCTTTTTTATAAAATATGTCGGATATATCAAAAGTTATGGACCTGAGGGAACCTTATGAATCACCTATTATCCATCCTGTCAATGGCATTGATTGCCATTTCCGGCGTTCTTATTTGCGGATGCACGGAACCTGATAACGGGACGAATATGGAGGTCGGCGGAATCGATCTCGATGTCCGATCCAACAACGAGCATGATGATGAGGACCTCGTCAAGAGCTGGACGATAACGGCATTCGTCGCCACCGCGAATAAGGGACTGACAGACATCACCTGGAAGATAAGGGATGAGGGCACCAATCAGTATATATTTCAGGGAACCGCCCCCCTCGTCATGGAAGATGAGGCCCCATCAAGTCCCGGTATCGTTATCTACGATAAATGGGGGGACGGATTCGGGTCCTCGGACAGGATCATTGCGAGGTTACCCGATTACGGGAATTATTATCTCTTCATAACCCACGGTAACAGGAATCTTCATGACACCCAGTTCTGGATCACAGACAGCACCCCTGATGATAAGGGAGACGAAAATGGGGGAGATGACGATGACGACGAAACGCCTCCGCCTCCCAATGTGATATCCATAGAGATCACAAACAAGATGGAGTACGATGTGGAGGTGGAGGTCAAGATAGGGGAAGACCCTTACGACACTTTCATGGCTACCGCAAACAGGACAACCAATTCAAAGATCGAGGGATTCGACGGAGTGACGGTCTGGTTCTACTATACCGTTATAGGCACCGATGAGATAACCCTCGAAAGAGACGGATTCTCTGATGTCAACAACTTCATTATGGTGGACCTTCAGGAAGACGGAAAAGGATCTAACTTGTGCAATTGATGTGAAAGGCCCTTGATAGGATCACTATAATCATGGTTTGTATAATGTTCATTATAATGGCTCTGTTCAGAAAAATGAGTATCAATCATCTTGTGAAGGTCCTCAGTGAGGTCCTTCCTTCGATGAATGTGATGGGGGGTTGTTTTACTCGACATGATTAACATATGTGAGTATGTCAATGTCTCGAGGTAAAGTCCTTTTAATGGAAGATATCGATATTGGTGATATCTATCTGATTTATAATTCATCAGATGAAGATGTATCGGACCTTATTGATCATATCATCCAACCTGATATCAAGCAGCAGATCGTAGAGGAATATAGGGTAAATTGATGCTGAAAGCTATATGAATGTCAATCTCTTCTCGGAAAATTCTAGCATGAACAGCTACCAATAGAGTTAATGATCAACTTCGCATCATCCTTCCGGAACGCCACTGGAAGAACCTTGCAATTGAATTCAATGCCAGTACTACAAGAATAAGTACCAGAGCAGCAGCATATAACTGATCCTCGAGTTTAGGATAGGTAAGACTTAGTTCGTAGTACTGAAAAAGAAGATTGGGCATTGAAGCACTGGGAGACATGATGGTTCTTGCAACATGCGTGGAATATCCAGCTGTGAAGATGACAGCCGCAGTCTCACCTATCGCCCTTCCGATGGAAAGGATCACCCCACTCAGAATTCCACCGGAAGCAGAAGGCAGAACAACCTGCAATATCGTCTTCCATTTTGATGCTCCCAAGGCAAGAGAAGCATCTCTCTGCTCCTTTGGAACTGCTTTCAAAGCCTCTATTGAGCTTCTGAGAAGCAATGGTATCACCATTACACCAAGGGTCAATCCACCTGCCATAAGAGTAAATTTGAATTTGAAGAACATCACAAATATCGCAAATCCAAAGATACCAAAGACAATGGAAGGAGTGCTTGCAAGAGTGTCAGATGCAAATAGGATAGCCCTGTTGAATAGATTGTTCTCCTTGGCATATTCGTTGATGTAGATAGCAGCACCGATCGAAAGTGGCACTGAGACCGCCAATGATATGCCGACCAGATACAAAGACCCTACAAGTGCATTTTTGAAACCGCCTTCTCCAAGTCCTATCTCTTCCTCTGTTAGGTAGGACAATTTCATGGCAGAAGCACCATTTACAACAACATTGAAAAGTATGAGGAAGAGGATCGCAACCGCAATAAAGATGTAGAAAATGAAAACACTTCTCATGGTATATTCGCTGGCCATGAGCAACTTGGAGTTTCTGAACTTTACTCTCCTCAGGATCTGACTTGGGCTAAGACCGGTCTTCATATTCTTCAAACTGACCTTTTTCCCTCTCTTTGGTAGTTTGATCTTCAATTTCTTTAATATCTTTTCTGTCACCCTGATAAAAATGGAACCTTCCTTGTTCTTACCCCTGTATAGATAGAAAACGATGGTATTCAATACGAAGACAACCGTGAAAAGGACACAACCCATTCCGAAAATTGCATGCTTTGACAATTCGAAGGGCCAGGCATCTCCGAACATTGCTGCCATTACACCTGTGATGGTTGTTGTTCCGTCGAATAGTGATTCTGGGATAGAAGTGGTATATCTCATTATCATGAGGACCGCCATTGTCTCGCCGATCGCCCTTCCTGTTCCAAGAATAGCAGAGGCAATGATCCCCGATCTTGCTTTCTTCAGAACAACTCCTCTAATGGATTGCCATTTTGTTGTTCCCAGAGCGATAGACCCTTCCCTCAATTCCCGGGAAACTGCCCTTATGGAATCCTCTGAAAGGGTCACAATAATGGGCAATATCATGATAGCCAGGACTATTCCAGCCGTCAATAGGACCCTTCCGGATCCTTCCCGATCTTCAAATAATGGAGATAATGGACCCAGTGTGTCGAAGAAAATGGGATAGATATGCTCGTAGAGGAACGGAGCAAAAACAAGCAGGCCCCATAGTCCGTAGATAACAGATGGTATTCCAGCCAATAGTTCCAGAAGGGGTCTGAGGATCTTTCTCATCCATCCAGGGGAATACTCTGCAAGGAATATGGCACAGCTCAAACCGAATGGAATTGCAATCGCGACAGCTATCAAGGTTGTAAAGGCCGAACCGGCAATAAATGAAAGGATACCGAAAGATGGGCTGAATCCCCCTCCGGTGACTGATATGAAGACTTCAAGTTCATCACCGATGTTACCGCTGCCAAGGTAGGTCACCCTCAATGAAAGATTACCCTGGACATCTGACCTGTTGATGTCGGCTTCACCAGAATCTGTTATGTAAATAGAATTATCATCAAATAATTCCACCTTCCAATCGGGGTCCTTGTTTTCTATCTCATAGGTCAATTCTGAGCCATCTGTTATCTCAATTGGAAATACCACTTCGGAATCCACACCGCGAAGGTTATCCTCAATTCTGATGAATGTGTACCTGTAGAAGACGAATTCTATCCGACCATTCAAGGTTTTTTCAGGTTCTTCCGTGGGCCATACAGAGATATTTATAGAATATATCCCGGGTTTTGACTGCAGAAGTTTTGGGGTGATCTGAAATTCCATCGTATCATTCGGACCGACTTCCAATTCCGCCTCGCTGGAAATGAAATTCCATGATATGCTGTCATTTCCTCCGACATAGGGTTGGAATCCATCCGGGCTTTCCACCTTCATCTTGAATTCTCTGCTATGATCTGCATGGTTATGGAGAGAGTAATCTATTCTTGCCAGGCTTCCTTCAATATTTGTGGCAATCTCTTTGTGAAACATCGGTGAGAATGAGAAAGCGTCATCAATTGAAATGATATTCAATTCGATGGTCTCAATATCGCCGCTGGAATTTGATATAATGGATATCTGCGAGGTGAATTCACCTGTTTCTTCCGTGGAAACATTGATTTTCACATCTATCTTTTCGTTTCGTTCTATCAAGAGGCTGGCATTCTCAAGGTAGCATTTGACACTCTCCGGACAGGAGACCGAGATATCGAAAATGTCTTTGTTTCCTCCTGTATTGATCATTGTAAATACATATGTGCTGTTTTGCAGAGGTTTCACATAAATGGAATCATCAGGATAATACAATTCGAAATCGTATGGGTTGTACACCGTAATTGCCTTATATTCTCTTGTACTGTCCGGGAAATAGAAAGGTTTGAAATCGGTTCCCGTAATGAATTCAACGGGATCGTTTTCTGTAAAGGCATATCTGCCTTCGTTGAATACAAATCCCACCAGCAGTATCACTATCAATGCTGTTGAAGATGAAAGGGTTATCAATATGGGTTTCACGGCTTTCTCCCTGAATATGAAACCTGCCAGGATCAGAATTTGAAGGAATATCAGGAAACCTGCAACGAATCCGATGGATCTTGTATGAGGGTCGGACACCAGGAATGTCCCCTTGTAGTTGAATACAACCAGGAAAAGGAGCAACAGGAAGAACTGCAATTCCCAACCAAGGTAGAATATCCATTTCCATCTTTTATACAAGATCGGTATGAATATTGCAACCTCTAGAACAAGCAAGGGAACAAGATAAAGTGGAGAATCGAATGCCAGACTCTGGGGTAAAATGATTATCAAGAAACCTATGATCTGTATTACGACATGGGACCAGAAAGGCAGTGGCCATATCTCCAACTTCATGCCATGGAAATCAAAAGTTGGTATATAATCATCATCAAGGTATTGTATCGAATCTATATAGAACTAAATTGAAAAAAGTGTAATGATGGAAAATAGTGACTAATGGCCGGTAACCCCCCAAAATAGACTTGCTGGCTTATCATTGTTTCCCTCCTTTATTCTTCGATTCCTCTATGATCTCGACATACTCCCGCACAAGGTTCTTGCTCATCTCAAGATCAGATGCAATGTTTTCCAATGGAACCTTGTCATTATGCAGTTTCTTCACTCGTTTGAAAGATTTGATGTATCTATCACACGCTTCTTCACTGTGATATGTTCGTCTTGCGATATCAGGAGTCGGAACATTCCTCAAGAACTGCTTGATGATTATCTTCTTATGTGTCAATGTAGGACCGATATCATGGATTGTTCCTCTGTATGGCAAAACCTCATTGTTCTCATACTGAAACTCACGGATATCCTTGGATATCGTCCCCGAACTCACTCCAATCAACTGGCTGATGTCAGCCTGGTTGAGAACACCATCCTGTTCGTATGCTTCCTTTAGAAGCCTGGCAACCTTGAACCTTCTAATCTCTTTGGTCGAATAACCATTCAATCGAAGATCAAGATCTTCGATCGAAGCAATCGAAAGGATGACAGGAACCATCTTGGTGTTCTCAATGGTTTTACCTCTACCAGGTTTCTCACTCTTGTGAACAGCCCACCAGACAGTTTGACCAGCATCGAGTTTACAACTATCCTTGATGTGCTTGTTGTACTCTTTCATCAGATCCTCTATGAACATGTCCTGAATACGATCTCCACCCATGAACTTGTATTCCTGGGTGAGCATCAGTTTGATGGCATTTGTGAATCCTTTGTGCTTCCTTTTCATGCGTTCAGTGTTTGGATCAATCATATCATCACACCCCCTCCCCCCCTTTTCCTTTGAACAGGATTTTTTTTCTCTTCGGGATGTTCGGACAGTATCTGATCAAGTCTTGTTTGGATCTCTTTCCTGTCTTTGTATTCCTCATATAGATTGAGATATTCCTTCACAAGACGTTCTGACATCTCGGTCAGTTCTCTAATCTCCTGAACGGAATAATTTCTGTGATGGAACTTCACCACCTTTGAGAATCCAGATAGATATCTCTGGACGGATGTTCCAGAATGACCGGTTCTTCTTTCAAGGTCCGTGTATTCGTATCCATCCAGCCACATCTTGACTATCTTGGTCTTGTGTGAAACACCAGGTCCGATATCCTGTATGTTACCTCTTGTTGGAACATTTATCTCGATTGTTTTCAGTTCCTTGATATCTCTTCTGATTGTCCTTCTGGAGCTGCAGAGGAGAACTGCCAGATCCTCTTGTGTTAAAAGACCTCCCTGATCCCTGGCTTCACTGGACAATCTAATAATCTTTTTCTTTCTGAGTCCGGAGATTCCCTCTGCAGCCAGAATCTGGATATCGTTTCTGTCATGGAGTGTGAGATTGACAGGGACAGTCCTCAGTTCTTTCACACTTTTCCCAGGAACTTCATTTGCATCTGCAGCGTGAATGGTGACCTGGCCTTCGTGCAGTTTCTCTCCGTATGTTTCGTTGAGGAAATCCCACATCAGGTTGACCAGTGATCTGCAGGTTGCTCTTGGGAATCCATAATCGTCTTCCAGAGTGTGGAATAATCGTTGTTGTGCAGTTCTGATCCAAGGTCCTTTGTAGACAAGGTCTTCATCATCTTTTTTTCTCATGGCCAATCCCGTTCCCAGATTGTATCCAGGGTACATTAGCGTGGTGGCCACTTGTCCTAAATGTAAAAAAGTTAAAAAAAATAAAAAGAAGAGGGAAGAAAAAGGTCCTCCCTCATTCTCGGGTTATTCTTGGGATATCGGTTGATATCCATCTACTGGTCAGCAACGATTGATACGTAGCCAGTCTCCTCTGCGAGGAGCCTGTTGATCTCGGGCTGCTTGACGAAGTCGATGAAGAGCTTGGCCGCGCCGGTGGGCTCATCTATTGTGATGTAGATGATGGGCCTGACTGCATCGTAGTCGCCCTTGAGGACAGCCTTGTCGGAGAGCTCGACACCAGCGGAGCCGGACTCTGTGTATGGTACGATCTCGACGTCATCGGTGTTCTGTGCGATTCCAGCGGACATGAATCCGAGGACATCAGAGTCTGCACCGATGGCATCTACAAGGTCCTGGTTGGAAGCAACGATGAGGGTGGACTCGATTCCGATATCCTCCATGTACTTCTTGCCGCCAGGCTTTCCGAGCATAAGTTCTCCGAATGCTTCTTCTGTACCGCCCCTGTCGAGCCTCTCTGAGGTCTTGACAGGATTTGAGTTGTCACAGACTTCCCAATACTCTACACCAGTAACTGCTCCTGTGGGGACAGGTGTTGCTGTTCCAGTTGCAACAGTGATATACTGCCAGCCGCCATAAGTTGCACCATAGTTGATATAGTAGTTACCATCAGCAAGAGTTGTTGCACCAGCAACGGAAACATCAACTGTTCCGGTTGCTGCGACGGTCTTGGGGACCTCGTCCCAGTCAAGGCCATCTGCGAGATAGTCACCAGTTGTGATAGTTCCTCCAGTTGCAAGAACGATCATGCTTGCTCCATCCCACTTGGAATTCCCTACATATACCCCACCAGAGTAGTATAGATTAACATAATCCAGGATGGTCTTGTCATCATTGTTATCCCAGCCAACGATTCCGTAGATGTCCACCATTGTTTTCTGGTCAACATCAACGAGGCCATGGGTGTTGGTTGTGGAGACAACAGGTGCGATAGCATCGTATGCGACAACATGCTCGACGAGGCTTGTGCCTGCGGGGAACGTGTCCTTCTTTCCATCCTGGTTCAGGTCCGGATAGTCGTCGAAGTATGACTGGGACATGTAGGAAGAGGCGGAGCCGATGTCCACGAGTCCCTTTCCGATGGAGTTCTTGCCGGCAGTGGAGCCACCGCCAGCATAGTGCACCTGGTAGGAAGGATATTCTTCCTCAAAAAGAGGTGCGGCTACAGCGGTCCACTCGTAAACGGTTGTGGATCCGCTGATGGTCAACTGATTCTCAGCGTTTATAGAGTTCACGTTGCTGGTATTTTCCTCCTGCCAGCTTGACTGCCATGCATAGAATGCCACGCCGGCTGCTACAGCGACGAGCACAAGCACGAGAGTTGCTATTACAGGAGAGACTCCTGCGTTGTCTTTCTTGAACAGTTTCATATCTTTCACCTTTTAGGCCCATGTTGGGCCAGGTGCAATTATCAGACGAAGCAATATGACGCTTCCCCCAATCAATCCCAGATAATACTATATTTACATACACCTCCATATCCTATATGGTGAAATATGGAACCACTGGTAAGTATTGTACAAGATATTGAACACGGTTTAATATGCAGTTCATCGTCATAACCCGATGGCTTCCAGTATTGCTGACTTTATCGAGAAGATAAAGGACAGGTTCTCCGTTTCCGGAGAGAGAATGGTCCTTGACAGGCAATACCGTGATAAAGCCTTCCTGAAAACATTGAGACAGAAAGCCAACGAGGTCGATAAGAAATTCATGATAAAACCCGGTATGACAGATGACAAGATCGTTTTGCAGAAACAGATGGCATATATGAGGGAACATCTGGAAAAAGACAGGATCGATCTTGATATGGTCTATCCGATCAATCCTCCATACGGATTTGTTAACGTCAAGTTTGACAAGGATGAAGGAGAACTCAAGTATGATGTGAAAGAACCCAAATTGAAGGATGATGAAAAGGAACGGTTGAAACTTATCAGAACCAAGATGGAAGCAATGATGAATCAGGAGGAGATACCCTTAACAGATGATACCGTATTTTCCGATTCTCCTGAACTGGAAGATTATCTCAAGGGCCTATTCAATGATGTGGTCGATCTTTATGATATCAAACTCAACACAAAGAGGAAGAAGATAATTCATTATCATCTGGAAAAGGAACTTCTGGGATGGGGTAGGCCAGATGTGATATTCAGGGACCCTTTCATTGAAGATATTTCATGTAACGGCCCAAAGGTTCCCATGTTCATATATCACAGGGTATTCGGTTCAATGAAGACAAATATCACATTCGAATCCGAAAATGAAATAAACAAATATGTCATAAAATTGGCTCAGATCGCAGGAAAACATGTTTCCATTTACCAACCCATACTGGATGCGACATTGAGTGACGGAAGCAGGATAAACCTGACTCTGGGGTCCGAGGTAACAAGAAAAGGCTCAACGTTCACAATCCGTAAATTCTCACATGATCCCATATCACCCATTGATCTGATCAAGTGGGGTTCGGTTTCCTCCGAAGAAATGGCATTCTTCTGGATGTTGGTAGAAAAGCATAAATCTCTACTGATATCGGGTGGAACTGCCTCGGGAAAAACCACTCTGATGAATGCCATCTCCATGTTCATCAAACCCGAGGACAAGGTGGTCTCCATAGAAGATACACCCGAGATACATATAGACCATATCAACTGGATACAATCCATCTCAAGAAAGGGATTCGGTTCCGGGAATAATGAAGGCGGCGGGACCATCGGTATGTATGACCTCCTGGCAGCAGCATTGAGACAGAGACCTGAATATGTCATAGTCGGTGAGGTCAGGGGCAAGGAAGCTTTCACACTCTTTCAGGCAATATCGGTGGGACACGCAGCAATGGCAACGATCCATGCAGGTTCCATAGAGGAGCTCATTCACAGGGTTGAGAACGAGCCGATGAACATACCCAGGTCACTATTCCAGAGTCTGGATGTTGCAGTATTCCAGGGTCAGGTAATGGCAGGCAAGAGAAGGGTAAGAAGGGTCAAAGAGGTAGTGGAAATACTGGATGTGGAAAAGGATACCCACAATCTTATCACCAACAGAGCATTCACCTGGGACCCGAAATATGACCAATTCAAATTCAGTGGAAGGAGTTACATATTGGAGGAAATTGCCCAGCAGGCGGGAAAGACCACAGATACGATCATCGAGGAAATAGAGAAGAGAGAGAGATTCCTCAACAAGCTGGTAAAAAATGATGTCACATATTTCAAAGATGTAAGTCGATTTATTAACAGTTATTATCAGGACCCGGAAGCCGCCTTGAAAAATCTCGATGGGCTGTGATATCATATCTCGAAAAAACAAATTCAACAATGATCCTGATGGACAGTCACCTTTCGACAGGATTGTTGAGAGTTACATGTCACTTTGCTACAGGTTTCTTGGAAGAAGACTTGACGTTAATTATGATCTTATCAAGGTCGATGAGAAATTGAGGCAGGGAGATGTGAACGTCACTCCGGGGATGTACATATCGTCTATAATAATCACAACTTTGATAGTGACCATACTTGGATTCACTTTGTTCTTATCCGTTTTTTTCACAATACTGCAACACGATCTTTCATCAATAATAATACCTGCCTTGACTGCAACATTGGCCGTAGCTTCATTAATGACATATCCGATAATTGTAACCTCCAGAATATCAAAGAAGAGAACTGAAATCGACAAGGAATTGCCTTTCACATTGAGCGAACTTTCAATACTTGCAAGTACCGGTCTATCCCCGGTCCATATACTTCGAAAGATCTCGAAACGGAACGATAACAAGTATATTGCCAACGAGTTCAAGAAAATAATTTACAAGATCGATATCGAGGGAAAGGATATCATAACATCATTGAGTGAGACAGCAAGGGAAACACCGTCAAAACATCTCAGGGAGACGCTCTGGGATTTTTCCAACATGATCCATGAGGGAGGTGACCTTGATAGATATCTGAGGGACAAAGCAGATGAAGGTATGGAATTGAGAAGGACAATTCAGAAGGAATTCATCGAGCAGATAAGTGCGATCATGGAACTCTATATCAGTCTGGTACTGATGGGCGTTCTTTTCATCAGTGTTGGCGCTTTCATGGTTGAATCCATGGCCACCGATGTTGGAGGTATGAATGGCGACGCTCTGTTGGGTATGCTTGCGTATTTCCTGATCCCTGCCTCGATCTTTGGTTTCATTTTTATCCTAAGTGCATCGTACAAGGGGGAATAATACACGGATCTCAAATTCATATATTCAATCATCATCATGTCACTTTTTTCTTCCTTCTTATTGTTTGGCTCCGCAAACTCACAAAGTGCAGATACCGAACCCCCCAGGGCGTTCTTGACAAATCCCTATGCAAATAATATTACAAACGAACAAACACCTGTTATTGTGATCCAGATAGTTGATGAGTCTGAAATTGATATCGATAGTATCAAGTTGGAGGCTTATGGTTTTGATGATCTTCAAGAATGGGATGAAACGATCATAAATCGAACCATGATCACTCATCCGATCTCCGAGGTTTTTGCACTCGGAAATGGAAACCATACAGTGAATCTGACGATATCCGACATTCATGGTAATGAGGCTTATTACAGCTGGAATTTCACCGTGGATACAAGTTACAGTGATGAAGTAGATGAAGAAATTGATTTTTTCAGATTGTTTCTCTATTCAATATTTATTCTTGCATCAATCACTGCAATAGCACTTGTCTTACTGGTTGGATATTTGAAGTTGGTCATGGATTTCAATTTTGTAAAATTCTACAAAAGGCATCCATTGAATAAAGAAAAAGCAGTGGTACTGGCTCCCATTATTTTCGGAATCTTTATCTTTCTGGGGGGATTGTTGTATGATTATCAATATGAGGTGAAAGAAGTTTACTATCTGGAATATCTCGCCATCGGCAGTTTTTTCATGGTTTTCACCACATTGACAATTCAATCCCAGATGGAAAAAAATATGATAATCAATTATGAACATAGCTTCTCTCAATTGTTATTCGAATTGGCAGATGCCATGAGAGGTGGGATAGATCCTGCAAAAGCAGTAGTAGAACTTTCCAATACGAATACAGGTATCCTGAGCAAACAACTGAGAATAGGAGCAAAGAATATCAAGGCGGGTCGACCGTTCGAAGAGGTCCTTATTACGATTGCAGAACCAACCAGATCCAACATAATCAAAAGATACGCCACTCTGATAGGTGAATCCTCGAAAGTCGGAGGAGAGATCGCCCAGGTGGTGCATCGATCGGCCAAAGATATGGAGGATATGTTGAAAGTTGTTTCCGAGAGAAGAAGACAATTGATGATACAGACTTTTACCATATACATTGCCTTTTTTGTTTTGATTGCAATCATGTGGATGTTGATCGGCATTTACCCGAATCTTTCGGAAATTGATTTCTCCTTTTTCACCAATTTCAATTTGGAGGCATCCACATCTACAGATACAACAACAATCCGAATGAGTTTATCAGAAATAAAAAGGAAATTCTTTCATGTTATTCTTATCAATTCCTTTGGGTCCGGACTGATAATTGGAAAACTGATCCACGGTAAGATGAAATATGGTTTATTGCATGGTCTGATCTTGGTTGGAACTGCAGCTTTGATATTCTTCCTTTTCATCTTTTAATCCTTGATATCCTGTTCAATAAAATTATATCGGCTCACAGGCGGTTTTGGAACGTCGGCAAGATTGAGGCCCGTGTCTTGTTTATAGACGGTCTCCTCTTTGAAAATGGTCTTTTGATTATCTGTTTCATTTGAACCAGGTAATGTTTTTTGATCTTTTGATGCTTTTTCCATTGCAATAGTATTATAATCAGTCTTCCTGGTCTGATCATCCAGTTGACCTTTATCTTCGCATTCATCTTTTTTCTCTTTTTGTTGCTCATTGATATGATCATGAATGGGGGACATTTCTTCATTGTGGTCCATTTCAACCTTGTTTGATTTGGTATAGGTTCTTTTTTCATCTTCTGTCATTTTCTTGTATGATTGTGAAGACGAATCTATAACGTATCTTGCCTTCAATTCATTTTCTATATCGGATGGTGCTGGTGGAAGAAGTTCATTCCCTTTTCTGGATCTCATGAATTCAATAACATATTCCCGACCGATCTCAATGGTCTTTGACTTTGATGCACTGTCCATGATGGTATCCGCAATCTTTAGAATCTGCCTGGGATTTCCCTTTACCTCGTCGTTGATAATCTCAACGGATTCCGTTGTAAATGGATAGACAAGGCCAAGATCCTCTGTCAACCTCCTTGCGATCAGTCTCTTTGCTATCAGATGTTCTGCTTGTGTGGCGGTCAAACTCGATATATTGAACTTTCTATTGATTCTCTGATTGAATGCCTCGTTCTGTTTCATCAGGTCATCGAAAAAATAGTTGTTGGAGGAGATAGCGACCAGAACACCATTGTCAATGTTGTTTATCACAACATAGAGGGTCTGCATGAAATCGGACAGTTCCCTGGATATGGGAATGGCCTGAAGGTCATTGATAAGAAGAAATGAAGGGGATTTGCTGTTCAGAGAATCCGCAATCAATTTCCCGGTTGTTACGGGGTCATGCCCCTTTCCCTTCATTAATCTCCTGGAGATATTCTTCATCTCAACAAACCATCTTGGTGCGTTGACATATTTTTCGAAGGCATTTAATGGGGCACTCTTTATTATGGCATCAACAATTCCCTTGACTGCCCATCTGGTATCCGGGGTCATTGTTCTGAGAATCTTGAAATAACCCTTTTTTTTAGCATAGTTGGAAATGAGCATGAGCCTCTGTGTCTTTCCAACCCCAAGTCCTCCGAGAATTGCTATTGTGGCCTTGTTTTCCTTATCACCTATCTCATCGAGAATACCTTTCAGTTCTTCATCAATTTCCTGGTCAACATGAAAAATATCCACAAGATCGATGGTTTCACTTGCAAGGTCCCTGAAAGGATTCCCCGTCAATCCGAATCTTTCGTAAGTTTCTTTTACCATTACTATCAATTCCCTTATACTACCTTTGACCTGAGGTCTATTTTGAATTCATTGTTGTAATATTTGAACTGTATCAAACTATCATATGGTAGTCCATTTGTCCATTTAATCAATCTCATTTGTCTTGATACCCTTTCATGTGCTTCATTGGAAAAAAATTGTATTATTCCATCCACATTATGTTTGATAACTCCATCGATAGATTCTTCCAACCTTCCGGCCCTTGTCACATAGATCACTATTGATCCTGAATTTCTGCAATGGTCTCTTATTTCCTCGAAGGTCCTGTGAGGTTGTTCCAGAGATTTTTTGCTGATGATATAGTCAAGGCTGTCAATGATAACCAATGATCCCGAGGTTAAAGTTTTTGAGAAATTCTCAGGGTTAAAATCCTGGTAGATGTCACAGTCTATGTTGTTTTGACCGTTCATTGCAAAATTCTCATTGACCATTGATTCGGGTCTCGAGGAGATCAATACAAATCTCTTTCCTTTCTTGCCATATTCATGCGCGATTTTGTGGGCGAGGAAGCTTGCCAGAAGGTCCTCTCCCCCCTCGATCAATATGACTCTGCCCTGCTCGATCTCCGAGAACTCCTTTGGTATTCCCGTAATTGGTATTTCCACTCCCATCCATATTGCCCCTTTTCTTCCTTTTTTATTATCAAGATTAACCAGTAAATCCGATAATACAACCGATATTTAATCCAGTTTCCCTCCTAAAGTACATAGGTGTATATAAAAACCATACATCATTTGGGCAGGGATTAACTATATTGCTTTGAGTTCCTAGAACATGATGAGATTCAGGTCCAGTGGGAGTCAACATGGTGTATCCGAAGTAGTTGGAGCTCTTGTATTGACCCTGATCGTTGTAGCGGCATTGAGCAGTTTCTTCTTGTTCATAAATGAGCAACAGAATGAATATCAGGAAATCGAGAGATTGAAGGACAGGATGAAAAATGAGGATCTATCGATCTCATTCATTCAGCCATATGAAAGTTCGGGTTCATGGAATAGACTTCTTGTCAGTATATCGTCTGAATGGACACAGAATTCATCGATCTCGTCTTTGAGGGTCAACGATAATGAGGTCAAGCAAATTTGGACATATGATACTTCTGACCCACCATTACCGGTAGATACCATAACCTTCAATAGTCCCGTTGTTATCGATGGAAGGGATAAATTGAATTTCCTGATTATGCTTGATCAACCAGCGGATTTTTATGATGTTTCTGGTCATACCATACCACTCGATTCATTTATAAAAATCGAATTCAGGACGATTTATGGAAACACGATTTCCAGAACATTCCTCCCACCAACGGCCGTCTTCAAGGTTATGACTGAAGCATATTGGGATTCAACTCCTCCTACACCTCAATATAGACAAATGACCACACTTGACGCTTCCTCCTCTATTCATCCCGGGGAGGATGAGTATCTGATATCATGGTCCTGGTCCGTAATCTCTGATGTGGATCTTGATGGGGATCATCTGCTGCCTGGTGTTGATCCAGGAAGTGCGGATGTTGAAACAACCTTTACAGGCGTAAAGGTAAGGATAGATCCGGATATTGTCAATACCGGTACAACTCACAAGATAACTTTGACTGTCAAGGATAATGTCGGTCTGATAGCAACTGATGACATGGTCTATTACCTGTGATGTGCTTATATGCGAGAAAAAGTGATATTTTTGGTTATTTGCACTTTGTTGTTGTTCAACCTGTCAGCAATCGATTCTTCGGCCAGTAAGGTAATGAAAAATAATATGGAAATAAGATATAATGATTATCATTATGAGATGATATTTGTTGAAGACGGTGGTTCGCTGGTGGTGGATATTGAGACAGATGGTGAAATTGAACTGTTTTTGATCGAGGAAAGTCAAATTCAATCAGCCTTCGATTATCTTAGAAAAGGAAGTGGTGATATTGAAAATATTTATATGGGTAATATCAATGGGAAAGAAAGAATTGATATAAAAAAATCAGGTTCTGGAAATGTTATCATTTTTATTATAAATAATTACAGCAGAGAAATAGTTGAAAAATCGGGCGATCCCGTTTCATTGAGTTTTGAACTGGAGGCAAATGAAAAATCAGAGAAATGGAATATCGATTTGACCATACTACCATTGATCATAGTTCCAGTGCTGGTGTTTATTTTGGTGGTTTATTGGATACGAAAAAGATCATGACATCATTCAAATATTGATTTTTTCAAACCTTCATACACCGGTATTGAGATCTCATCATCACAATCCAGATACATGGATGGCAGTTCATTGTAATTCATATCAACAGGAAGCGCTTCCAGGATATCGTCATCATCCAGCAAATCAAATTTATCACTTGTATCTCTGAGGTTGATCTCCTTGAAAAATATTATAGTAATGACCAAAAGGAGGCTTCCAATCAGAATGAATATTACAATAAGTGAAATGGTTCTGCCTGTGATGATATTGCTTGGACCATCTTGGTAGGTGTATTCAATTTCAAGTTCGTATTCGCCGGTTCCAATAACAACCGCTACAATCTCATCAACATCATTTTCCTTCTCCCACAATAGAGTGGAAATCTTGTTGGCGGGGTCAACTTCGGCATACATATCATCTATCTTGGAATTCTTGCCATCGTATAGTTGTAAAAAGATATTTCCGGTATCTTTCAAGAAGACCTTGATTATTATATTCCCTTTTTCCGGCATTTTTATACTGTAGTAATCCTTATCCTCTATAAATCCGATATAAACAGTACCTTTGACCCTTCCTTCATCTATGATCTCTGTATCCTGGAAGGCATTGTTTGGCTCCTTGTCTGCAATAACATACTGTCCCGGAAGGAGAAATAACAATAATGAAAAAATAACAATGATAAATATTACTGTTATCCTCATTGAAAAGGAGTTATGACTATTTGTCTTAATATGTATTTCACAATTATTATCCTGAAGTATTTAGACATAATTATTTGTTAAAAAAATATATTGTAGTCTATTCTTCAGAATCAATATTTCCGGTACCTATTACCAAATTCTTTTCGATATCTTCCAATTGGTTTTCATTCTTTTCTTTCACACCATAATAATCATCCAACTTCTTCACTCTGAAAGTATATTTGTCCTGTTTCGATTTGAAAACTTTTGCTTCTTCATATTTCATCATTCTTTCAACTCCATTATCATCGGTCAGGATTTCCATGCAATCAGGTCTGGACCTTCTATCGGCCAGTCCGATTTTATCTCCTTTTTCACATTCCTTTGTTTCGAAACCATGTGATATGGATAGTTTTATTGTTTTTATGAAGAAGTATACAACAAATATTGCAGTTACGAGAATAGGGATCACGATCGCCACGAAAATAAGAGTTGAATCAAGATAATCGGAGATAAATCCATCAATGGAATTCATGGAAGAATCAATTTTCAATCGATAAGCTGAATTTCCAGATATTTGCAGGTATATTTCTGTTGCTTCATCAGTATTTTTGATCAAAATCGTGTCATGCTGTCCCTTTTTCGTCAATGTTATCTTTTTATCCTCGATCTCCTCTTCTCTATTGTTGTAGGTTTTTATCACGAGGTATCCATCTTCAATCATACCGATTGATATGTTTACTCTTTCATTTCGATGTAAAAAAATCTTGTAAACATCCACATCTGTCCCATCATCAAATGATAAACTACCTGTATGGGTTCCATCCTTGATTTCCTCAACTTCGGAAAAAGTATTGTTCGGTTCACTGTCCGCTTCTGCTTCGAAAATGATAAAATTGGAAATAGAAAGGATCAGTAACAGAATGATCGGCTCTCTGATGCGCATCCTTTCACCCGATGAAAATCCACTGATATAGATGGATAAAAAATATTTCAATGAAATGTAGGGGGAGTATGTAATGTATGTAGGAATCCGCTCAAATAGTGAATTTTTCAGATATGCCCAAACGTGGCCCCGAGACGAGACCTGTGAATATCAAAAGATGCCGATTTATTCTTTAAAAATACCTTGTGCAGGTAACGTATGTTGCCAATCACTGGTGACCCGCTTCGAGACCTTTTCTACCCGTCGTGAGGCCCCAAGTGAGGCCCCGCGACGAGGCCCCACCCCGAGACCTCCTTTCTCCTCCACACCCTGCCAAATATTCATGCTTCACAATGAGATATATATTGTCCACGTCGAGGCTCCACCCCGAGACCTGAAGGAATTAATCAAACATTTTTTCTTCTTGTTCAGGACACCGGATTTAAATGATCTTGTTCCAATTAAATTGTCGGAATTCCAATTTGGACCCATGGAATTCCTATCACAGATTCTTTCGTTCACCTCTCTCCCATAGATAGTATAACAACAGGGAAATCCATCATTGTGATTACAATCGGTGAATATCATGGACCTGGAAAAAAATGATGAAAAAGCGCTGGTTGTCTTCCAGGGAAAGGCTATCAGAAGGATCTGGATTGATGACAGATGGTTCTTTTCTGTGGTAGATATTATTGGAGTTCTAACCGATAGTGTTAATCCTAGGGATTACTGGTACAGGATGAAAAAAAGAGAACAAAAACTCAGTGGCATCGAGTTGTCGACATTTTGTCGACAACTAAAATTACCCTCTTCTGATGGAAAATCATACGAAACAGAATGTGCAGATACAGAAAGAGTTTTCAGAATAATACAATCAATACCTTCCAAAAATGCTGAGCCTTTCAAAAGATGGCTTGCAAAGGTAGGATACGAAAGAATACAGGAAATTGAAGATCCGGAGCTGGCACAGAGAAGAATGAAGGAATTATACAGGCAAAAGGGATATTCCGAGGAATGTTTAGAAAAAAGGGTCAGAGGTATCTCGGTAAGAGATGAATTGACTGACGAATGGAAGAAAAGAGGATTGGTCACGGAACAGGAATATTCGATTCTGACAGCCGAAATATCAAAAGCCACATTTGGATTGACTCCTGGCGAATATAAGAAATTCAAAGGACTGAGGAAAGAAAATCTCAGGGACCATATGAACGATCTCGAACTGATATTTACCATGCTCGGGGAAGCATCAACAACAAGGATAGCAAGAAATAATGACTCCCAGGGATTCAAAGAGAACAGAAAATCTGCGAAGGAAGGGGGAACCGTAGCGGGAGTTGCAAGGGAAGAACTGGAAAAAAGAAGTTCACAATCCGTTGTGAGTCCGGAAAATTATTTGAAGATACCTGAAAAAGAGAAAAGAAAAAGGTTAAGAAATGAAAGGGGCGAATAATTGCCATTATTAATTTTAATAACTAATACTACTTCGTGGGTTGGTTCCTGACACGGTAGAAAACTATTGATATTTG
>CAYULA010000062.1:0-18526 GCA_964445525.1 uncultured Thermoplasmatales archaeon
TATACAAGGTTATATAAATCGAGTTTTAGCATTCTCAGATGTGCGGAAAATAGGTCACAATAATATCCTTCCTGCATTTTGGAGAGAAAATGGTTTCCATCCGAAATCCTACAAGGACCGATCGAGAGGCCTTATGTAACTTTTTTTCATCACAACTGGGCCCATACCATGGGCAGAATAGATCTCGAAGCAGGTCAACGTGATTGTGAACATACTTTACCGCATATGGTATTTTTGGAGAATAAATGGTTATTTATTGATATTCCTATGTCGCCCGATGGGTCCTCGAATTGGTATGAGTGTAATGTCCTCATTAAAAAGGTATTCCTCATGGCGGAAATAAGGACCTGTTCATACTGAGGTCCTCAACTTAGACTTTTCCATTGATGTTCTTCTTTACAAAGGGACATGTATGCAATTTCGTGAGTTCTTTTTCATTTTACTCCTGATCATCCATGGTCTTCTTCTTGCCCGTCCTTATCAATAAAATACCAAGAAGAATGATGTTTATAAACAGTACTAAAATTACGATGTACAGTATCAGGTTCCCTGATTCCACAAGGTCCCGGGTATCCTTATTATCCTTCTCCAATCCTTCCAGTTCGGTTTCGAGCCGGTCAAGCTGTTCGTTGTCGTTGAGAAGTCTGTTTATCTCCTCCGAGATCGATTCATATTCTTCAAGGAGCGTTTCAAATTCCGAAAGAGATCCCGTATCAATAGTTACATTCAAGTCCATTCTGTCTATCATCATCTTGATGGTCTCAAGTTCTTCCAGAAGACCAGATAGGTTTGTTTCATACGGAAGCGATCTGTTGAGAAAATCGGATAGCTCTGTAAGGTTCATGATCACATCGTTCAATCTTTCCTCGATCACCAGATTGCTCTGATGGATACGGTTAATGGTGGAATTCAACTCTTCAGTAGAAAGACCGAGGTCTCTGATCCGGTTAACCGCATTCTCAATTTCATCAGATAGAAGTCCGATCCCCTCCGAAACGAAATGGATATCCGTTCTTATGGAATCGATGCCGTCCATTATGCCGTTCAATGGATTTCTGGGTTCTTCATCCATAAGGTCCGTGATGCCGTCATTGTCGTCATCCTTGTCTGAATTGTCACCCGTTCCATCGTTGTCGAAGTCATTCCATTCGGTTGGGTCCAGGATGAACTCGTCATCACTGTCCGGTACACCGTCCCCATCCCTGTCATCATCCATGTTATCCCCGATACCATCGTTGTCGGTGTCCTTGTAGTCATGAGGATTGAGGGGGAATGCATCCTTGGAATCTGAGACACCGTCCCCATCCGCATCGAGGAGAAGTGTCATCAGACACCTGGAATCGGCTGTATCACCGCCCCAGACCAATCTATCGCCATGGATATGAACATCGTGGTCCAGTGCAGTATTGTCGGTGATCTGGACCTCCTCACCCGTATCAAGATCGTAGAGATAGATCTCATAGTACCCTGTTCGTGTATCACCCCATACCACCTTGTTGTCTGAGATGTCGACATTGGTTATCGTTATGTCGAGATTGGGGGATATCAGTATGCGGAATTCACCATCAAGATCCTTGGCCATTACAATTGTCTTATCAAGGCTTATTTCATACTCCCATACCACGAAATCACCGGAGATACTGGGATATTCGTTCGAGTACGAAGATCCGGATATACTCCTGTCCTCATCGGTTGAAAGGTCATAGAGGTAAACCTCGTAATCGGAATCTCCATCCCGATCGTCCGTGTAAACAATTCTGTCGCCATCGATATCCGGGAATCCCATGAAACCATTTACCAGGTCTGTTACCCTCCTCTCCATTCCTGTCGTGATGTTGTAGAGATAAACGGAAGGTGTTGCATGTCTGTAGTCCGCCCAGACTATACGATCCTGCCAGATGCCCCCCAAACGTTGAGTTGAACCATCCGGGGTTATCTGAACGGGTCCCCCGGTCTTGAGATTGTACAAGAAGATCTCCGTAGTGGTATAATCCCAGTATTCCCATACGATGTTATCCCCCCATATCTCGGGTCTCTCCTGGTCACCTGGTTCAGAGTTGAGCCGGACCTCTGTCATGTTGTCCATATCAAATAGAAAGATATCGAGATTATGGGGTCTTTCATCTGCATAAACAAGTCTGTTCTCCCAGACAGCTGGTCTGAGTTGGAACTCGGCAGGACCAACCCTCATAGGTTTACCCGGGACCTCTTTCTCCAACAGTCCTTCGGAAGGTCCTGGTATCATTACCATTGAAATTGCAGATACCAGGATGGTCAGGATACAAAGGCCGACTGTCCTCTTCCTTACTCTCATCATTTATTATCCCCATTGGATAATGTCGAAGAGGGATTTCAATTATGTGATGTGAAAAAACTCTTTTTATATATGTTTCGATCCTGGTCTTTTCATTCTTGGATTTACATCTCACCCTTCACAATCATTTCTTCTCCTTTCCAGAGATTTTTTTCGAAAGGTCTGATCCTGTCATTGCCATTGATCCCTGATTTTTTTTGATGGACCCTAAGGTGTCCATCAGGTCTCGGGGTGGGGCCTCACGACGGGCAGAAAAGGTCACGAAGCAGGTCACCACTGTTTGGTAACATACGTTAACTCCACACGGTATTTATTGGCAATAAACCGGTATCTTTTGATATTCATAGGTCTCGACCCGGGGCCCTCCAGACATCGCCACAAAAGAGCTTGTTTTAGATTATGATCGCTTTTGTGTCTGACAATGATTTCATATCAATGGTATCGTCCATTCACTTATGGATGGACAGATTCCCCGAATCTTAAGAGAGGGGGACTCCCTCCATCCGAAGTTAAGACGGTACGACCATAACCCCATTGCTCTGCAACGGGGCAATGCCTCCGGCTTGCCTGAGCTATTGAATGGATAGATATTTCACCTCCAACCGTGATTGAGGTTCTCCAAATTCCTTATTTTCAGGTTGAATCTGTCAATTCCAGTAAAGATGGAAAAAGTTTTTATGCTTTTAAATAGTTTCACCGGATGGTGAAATTAGCTGCCTAACAAGAAAGATATCCTGATAGAATTCGAAAAGAGATGTGGTGAGGTCCTAAAACCACTGAACATACTGGATATCAGGTACGAAAAGGAGCCATTTCCGGACATGTTCGTGGATGTGGATTATAACGGAAACGAGTATCATCTTGCCATCCTTGCTACCTCCAACAGCGAACCCAGGTATGTTGAACAATCCATTTCCAGGATCAAGATGAATCTTGGCCATACTAAGGATTGTTACCCTGTATATCTTTCAGATTTCATAGGTATCAGGTCAAGAAACATATGCAAAGAATTCGATATAGGTTACATCGATCTACTGGGTAATGTTTTTATAAGTTTGGACAAACTTCATATCGAGAAGGAATCAGCAAGAGGATTGAACAGAGAACGTAGAGAACTCAAGAATCTATTCTCACCTGTATCCACAAGGATTATCCGAAAGATGCTGGTCAGGAATGATCTTTCCTGGACCACTAAATCCCTTTCCGAAAAAACAGGTGCAAGTATCGGTCTTACCCACAAAGTCGTTAAAAAACTCATTGACATGCGATACCTGGAAAGGGATAACGATTTCAAACTGAGAATAACTGACAAGTCAAGACTGTTAGATGATTGGAGTGATGAGTATGACTTTCACGTGAATTCTGTTCTAACCCTATATTCTTTCCAGAATGACCGGGTGAAATTGTTGAAAAAGATCAAAAACACCTCCGACCTGATCGATTCAAAATATGCCTTGACCCTTCATTCCGGTGGTGAGCTGGTTGCTCCATATGTCAGGTCCTCCGAGATCCATGTTTATGTAAATGGAAAGATAGATGATTGGATCGAGAAATTGGATCTGAGACCTGTTGATTCCGGAGGTAACTTTAACCTTGTCAAACCCTACGACCCGGGAGTACTGGATGACCTCCAGATCATTGATGGTATCAGTGTAGTGTCGAATATTCAGTTATATCTGGATCTCTGCAACTATCCGAAGAGAGGCAGGGAACAGGCTGATGTAATAAGGGAACGGAAGATCGGATTCTGAGTGGTGCAATAGATGGTAAGGACAAAACAGCATTATTCCAATGACCTTGTTAAATTGTCTCGATCATACATTCTTGAATTATGGAGAGCTCTGAGAAGATATGAAAATGCCATGGTCCTTGTCGGTGGATGGGCTCCTTATTATATCCTTCAAAATTTTGGAGATGATTCCTATAATAATGATCACATAGGATCCATTGATATCGATATCGCCCTGGATCCATCGCTGATATCTGAATTGGAGTACAGGTCGATAGAGTCTGCTATTGAAGATATCGGTTACTCGAAGAGGATTGACAAAAATGGTGATGTCATCCCCTTCATTTTTGAAAAGGAGACAAAAGGCAGTGATTTCATTGTTGAGGTTGATATTCTAACATCCAACTATGTTTCTAAGGGGCATAGACATGGCCGGGTTGGAGGTATACTTGCAAGGAAATGTCATGGAGCGGACATCGCTTTCAAAGAATTCTTTGAGATGAGAATGGAGGGAGAATTGCCTGCCGGTGGTAAGACCCTTGAAACCGTGAAAGTGGTGAATCTGGTAGGTTCAATTACAATGAAAGGGATGCACTCGGTGAAAGATACAAGGAGAAGGATGCATATGATATCTATTTCCTTGTAAAATATTTCAATGGAGGACCCTGGCAGGTTGCAAATGAGATGAGAAGGGTCTTTTCGGATGCATTGGTTCGGGAATCCGTGGATATCATAAGGAAAGAATTCAGGGATAGGGACTCTGCAGCAGTTGTATGGGTTTCAGATTTTCTGGATGAATTCGGTGAGATGAAAGAGAGGAGACTTACCGACGTTTTCATGAATATCAATGAGTTCCTCAATACATTGGACAGGATCAAACCCATATAAAACAAACTATCCCTAGAACCTGAATTCAGAATATAGTTCCAGCACAATAGGAGTTGAGTAGGGATGTATTTACGTCAGAACTCTTGGCCTCAAATCGAGGTTCCCGGTCTCTATTATAGGTCTCGACACGGGGCCTCGCCGTGGGTAGAAAAAGCCTCGAGACGAGGCTATGGTGTTTGGTAACATACGTTACCTGCACAGGGTATTTTTGGAGAATAAACCGGTATCTTTTGATATTCCTAGGTCTCGACCCGGGGCCTCGAATGGGTATGGGTGTTGGATCCTCATTAAAAAGGTATTCATCATACCAATAATGAGGACCCATTATTTCATCATTGAAAGATTCGCATACCTCTCCAATCAGTGGATTAAAAAGGTTTAATATCCTGAAAGAACCTGATAAAAATGAGTATGGCTTCCGAACAGGTGATGGACCCTCATCTAATAATGGCCCTCTTGAATGAAACCTCGGGATGGACACCTGAGATGATAGGTGAACTGTTCCAGAGCGGTTCACTTCTTGATCCAGGATCAAGGACCCTGGAAGGTGAATATATCCACACCTTGGAAAGGGAGGACCCCCTTGGAAGAAAGATCAGGAAGTCCATGGAAGGATTGGATATCCAAGAAGCTAGAAGAAAGCTTCAGATAATGGAACTTGGTGGAGTCTCGGTTATTTCCTATTTTGATGATGAATACCCGATATCTCTCAAGAACATATCGGACCCTCCACTGATCATATTCCACAGCGGTACCCTGTTCGATTTGAACAATTGCGTTGCAATCTCGGGAACACGTCATCCCGATCCCGGGATTGAAGATGTTACAAGAACATTGGCCAGGATACTCTCCGGAAATGGATACACCATCTCTTCGGGCCTGGCAATGGGAGTGGACACCTTTGCCCACGAGGGAACTCTTGACACCGAAATGGGAACAACGGTAGGAGTCATCCCCAGCGGTTTGGATAATGTGGTTCCCCGATCAAATGAAAAGCTGGCGGTGAGGATCTCGGAAAGAGGTGCTATTCTATCCGAACGGTTCCTGAGATCAAAACCGGCAAAATATGATTTCATCAAAAGGAATCGGATCATTAGTGGTATCTCCTTATGCCAGGTGATAATTCAATCCAGAGGAAAGGGTGGAACACAGCATCAATTCAATATAGCCAGAAAACAGGGAAAGAATATCTTTGTTTACACAGGGATGGTTCTATCTCACGAATCAAGGAAGAATGCATCAAGACTTCTATCGAATGGAGCGATCGGATTCGATGATCCCGAAGACCTTCCGGACCTTATAAAAGAGGGGAATTCAAATGCCAGCAGAAAGGATCTTTCACTCGACAGATGGAGTTGAGGTCCCACTTATCTGTGATCCTCGCTGTAAATTCTGCTCCAAACCGGTTCCTGATGAGTATGCTCACTGGGCAAGATGTCCGGATTGTACTGCACGACTCAGAGGTAAACACCCCGAAAATTCAAGATTACACCCATATTCATTCCTCAGAGCTTTCTCAATATCAATGTACATACCTGATTCTACAACAAAAGGATTTTTAGGAAATTTGATACTGGACCTGAAGAATGGGGGTAAATTTCCAGGATTTTTGATGGAGATCGTGGAGGCATTCTACAATTCCGAATTTGAGAAAGAGGATATAGATGTTCTTGTACCGGTACCTTCGATCAATTCTACAGGAAGGATCAATGAGAAGATCGTGTATTCCCTTCGTGAGTTGACCGGCATTCTATGTGAAGAGGTCCTCTATTTCATGAAGGATGCAATATCCTCGAAATCTCTTGGCGGCCCGGAAAAATTCAATAATCTCAGAGGAAAGATCGGAGTAATAAACAAGGGTGTGATCAGAAATTCAACAATACTACTCGTTGATGATATCATGACCACACTGGTGTTCCAGAAAGCTTCTTGACAACGGAGCCAACCGTGTTTATGTTCTTTCACTCTGCAGGACTGTCAGAAAAAGTCATCTTAACTTCATTGGTTATGAAGGAAGATACTGAACACAGTGCCGAACAGGCCCTGGATTTTGATTTTTTAAAACAGTCATGGAGGTCCCCAGGTCTCGCGGTGAGGCCTCGACACGGGGCCACACATGGGCCCCTCCGAATTACCCAATTCGGAGAGAAGAGAACCCCCACCCTCCCGTGATAAGACGGTACGACCAGAGCCCCATTGCTCCGCAACGGGGCAATGCCTCCGGCATGTCTGCGCTACCGCCGTGGGCAGAAAAAGCCTCGAGACGAGGCTAGGGTGTTTGGTAACATACGTTACCTGCAACCGGCAGTTATGGAGAATAAATCGGTATCTTTTGATATTCATAGGTCTCGACCCGGGGCCTCGAATGGGTATGGGTGTTGGATCCTCATTAAAAAGGTATTCCTCATACCAATAATGAGGACCTATTCATACAGAGGTTCCCGACATAGGAAAGATTTACTTTATCGATCACCCTTCCCCATTCATCCGGACTGGATTAGCATGTTGATCTACGTTGGAATCAATGATGATCTTTTCAGGGAACATTTTCTATGAATTCCTTCATTTTAACATAAACTTCCGCAATGGTCCTTTCTCTGGCCATGGAATCTGACGGTTGAAGAAAATCAGCAACCCAGGCAGGTCCCGAATTTCTTATATTCTTGAAACGCTCCTTTATTATTCCAATCCCTCTATCAATATACGGATCATCCAGATGTTTTCCCAATTCTCCTGCAACTTCCGAAGGACTGCCTAGACATTGAGTAATAACAGTGAATATGTCATAAGCATCCTTTTCCTTGTATCTGTCACCAAGGACAATTCCCTTCATTCCGAGACATGCGGGAATATTCACGACCAAGATATCGGACGCTGCTTCCGAACCTCCTGGAAGCATACCTTCTATCCTTTTTGTGAAATTATTTTCAAATGCAATTATGCTTTCTTCACACATTCTCGCCCGAAGAGTTCCCTGAATGCTTCTATGCCTGTGCTTCATTCTTTCAACATCACTGGAGGTCAGAAAGTCTATCTGGATCTTATATTCCATATCATCCGTGGATGTTCTGATGTTTTTCACATAACTGTAATGTATTGGTTGGTGGATTGAATTCATTCTCTGTTTGTAGCCTCGAGATTCTATTCGTTCAATTATTCCCGAATATGCATCCTCATCAATGGTATCGGGATTTATTGCCAGGTCAATATCTATCGATCCGATATGCCTGAAGGTTCCGTTTCCATATTCTTCTATCAGAAAAAAAGGAGCCCATCCACCCACCAGAACAATCGAATCCCTGAACTTCCCCAGTGCCAATGAAACCTCGAGAAGTGCCGATTTTGAAGCCTCGACCAGGCCCGATTGATAGTCGGAGGATAATCTCGGTCTTGTCATATTTAATACTCCATGACATTATTTCTCAGGAATTCAGCCTGCTCCCGTCCACGCGCGGGATAATTATAGAGATCAAGATATAACTGTATATTGGACACTATCGACAATGCGTCAACCACCTGTTTATCAAATAAAACCCCGATATCGTATGGTTCCATGAGATAGAGATTACCTCCGAACTCAACAAGTTCGAGATCAAGTATATCGATCAGAATTGTATCGTCCAGAGAATAGAGATATGTATCGGTCGATCTCACATGTGGAGCAATAATTGATGCGGCAGCTCCCATTGTGAGAGCATATTTTTCAATGGATATATCACGAAGTTTCTCGAAAATCTGCTTTCTATCCTTGAAAGGACAGTAGTAGCCTTTGATATTCGAGATGTCAAATTTGTATGCTTGTGCCCATTTTTCAAGAAGGTCTCCAGGAGACAATATTTTTATGGATCCCCTCTCCCTGTCGATATATCCTTCGGTGGAAAGTTGTTTTATTACCAGAGAAACAAAACCCGTGCTGACATCGGATTCTTTTGATAGATCAGAGATCTTCCATTTTCTTTCGGGATCGATAAGAAGTTTTCTGATAATTCTGGTTGACCTTTTCGTGAAGAGTGATTTTAACGTTCTTTTTGTTTTGAATCTGTTTTCACCGCCTCTCTTATCAATGAGGACATTATCGAATGACAGGAACGTATTCCCGGATAGGTCAATGAATCCGATACCGTTCTCTTTCAGAAGTTCCGCAGAGATAACACTGACATAGGGAGAAATAAGGACCGTATAACGATCATCTTTTAGTGGCAGGTTATGGATCTCGAATATCCTTCTCTTGAGGATCCTCGGTTCTGATGATGGACTCCATATGACATTGATCTCCTTTCTGGTTCCGTTGAAATCCATATCTGCGATAAGATCTGAACCGCCATCCGAAGATGTTGTCCTTGTGAGATCGATAAATCTGATCGATTGTGATCCGGAAAGGACCTTTTCAAATAGGTTTTTGATATCATCGATTGGTAATGGCATTTTTCAACATTTGTTGAAATATCTTTTTATATTTATACATTGTGTTGTTAAAAGATTCTTTGACACAGTGCCGAACAGGCCCTTGGTGCAGGTTGTTGAAGCGATCAAGGAGGCCCCCAGGTCTCGGGGTGGGGCCTGACGGTAGGTATAATAGATCTTGGAACGATGCTTCTGTGATCGGAAAGGTCCTTGGGAGCAATATGTCAATTAGTGGGGCACAGGTGTTTTGGATTCGAGGTCCTGCCCAGAGGTTTTGATCATGTCACGGGATAGGGCAGGAGTGTTTCTGATAAGCATATCACGAGATGGAGCTTGAGAAATGGCCAGTTAAATATATGGAAATCAGATCAATAATCGGTATCGATGTTATGAATCAGTCTGTTTATCATTAAGAAGATCGTTGACTCTGGATAGAAGTTGAAAAGAATCCATCTCCATTTTCGAGAATGCAAACCATTTCTTTCCGAGATCTTTAAGCGACGCTCCGAAATGGTAGACTTCGGTATCGTCAATTATGATGAAACGATCATGGGAAAAATCAAATTTTTTTATTATCACTTCCGGGTACTGCTCATTGAATTTCTTAATATCCAGTGTAAAGTAACTGGGTACTCTTCTAGTAAGTAATATTATCTTTACACCCGTTTTCTTCTTGGATAATAATGTTAGAACACTATCGTCAATGTAATTATCGATTATTATGATTGATCTGTTAGCACTCCTGATGAGTTCAGATATGAAAGAATATGTATCAAATATCTGCCCTTCGAAAAATATCCCCTGTCTTGGTTTGATGTCCTCGATCTCTATTATCGATAGAACCTCTTCCATCTTTCTTTCTGTTGTGATCTGTCTTTCTTCAAGATTATTCAATCTTTGAAATATACCTGCATTGATGGTGGTCAACTTTCTCATTTCAACAAACGCTCTCATGATGCCAATATTCACTTCGATAGCTTTCTTACCTCTCAGAACAGATGAAAGCATTGCGATCCCCTGTTCGGAAAAAACATATGGTGGTCTCCTGAGTCCCATTCTATCCGAATTGGAAATAACATTTTGTGATCTCCATTTTATGAATTCCTGCTCATTTAATTGGAAACAGAAATCCTCCGGAAATCTCTCCTTATTCCTCTTTACTGCTTGATTAAGTGCTCCGGTATTTACACCGTATAACAAGGAAAGGTCCCTATCCATCATTACGAGAATATTTCGGAACTCGAAGATCCTACCAAAAAACTCATTTTTGATCCGCGATGAACCATTATTCAAATCATCTGTAACTTCTTCGATCTCGGAAGACATTCTGTTTCACCGTATCTTCTTCTCTGTTGAAGTGTGTGTTATGCAGGTTTGTATTTATATGAATCCAGGGGAGGGATCTATAAAAAGTGAATTAATCCCGATTTACTCTATTAGGTTTATGATTTATAAAAGACCTCCAATGAGGTCCTCTATGTCTCGGCATGGGGCCTCGACACGGGGCCACGGATGGGCCCCTCCGAATTACCCAATTCGGAGAGAAGAGAACCCCCACCCTCCCGTGATAAGACGGTACGACCAGAGCCCCATTGCTCCGCAACGGGGCAATGCCTCCGGCATGTCTGGGCTACCGCCATGGGCAGAAAAAGCCTCGAAGCAGGTCACTACTGTTTACGAACATACGTTACCTGCAACCGGTATTTATTGGCAATAAACCGACATCTTTTGATATTTTTAGGTCGCACAGTGGGGCCTCGAATGGGTAAGAGTGTTGTGGTCATTATATGAGCGTATTCTCACCTCAAAAAACAGAGATGATCGCCGCTTAGAGAGGTCATATTGCGAGAGAAGGGAGGATTGAATACTAACATACGTTCCTGCAATCCAAGTAAAAGGGCGATATCATCCTTTCACATTTCATTGAATATATCATCAAAAATAACAGTTAATTATATTAATGGTATATGTTATTCATATACGTTTAACATAATTGTCTGCCTTAATCAAACAGGTGAATTACTTATGGACAACGAAGAAAAGGTTTTAAATGCCGTCAAGAAATTGGGCAGATCGAATATCAAGGACATCTCAGAGGCGTCTGGATTGAGCAGATCAACGGTATCAAAATATCTTTACGGTCTGGAAAAAAGCAGAAAGGTCAAGAAGGAAGAAATGAAACCATACACATTCTGGTCATTAGGAGGAACTTGATATGAGTGAAGGAAGTATACGTTTCAATAAGCCCAACATGGAAAGGTCAAAAAGGGAGTTCCCAAAACAGTTGAAACAAATACAGGATGGCAAGGTGGCTCTAGAAAAAAGTATGATCGTCAGTGAAAAATCACTTGAAACGAGAATAAGAATTTGATCGGAAGTGTTCTTTTGATCCCAGTTGAGGATTTCGGGAGATCAAATTTCATTGAAAAGATCTCAAATAAATATTCCCTGCGCAGAGATGATGATGAGCAATATCAATATATCTATAATTACCTGGAAAAGATCGGATGTAACCATTTTCTTGTCGAGAATAACTATGTGGATAGGGATTATCTGGATGATTATTCAAATTATTATGTCTCTTGTTATCGACAGTATGAAAGGAAATGCAAGAGACTTCATTTCTTCAAGAGATTGGATGAAAAGAAATTCAATGATATCATTAGCGGTAAATTGGATCCGGATGAATATCACTCGGAGATTACAGAATCATATCTTGGTTTCATGGTAGTAAAACCTCTTCCTCAGACAATTATCGGAAGGACTGTTTTAAAGACTTACGATAATACAATTTCGGAAGGCAACGACCAGGCCGGATCAAGATCAATCAGAACTCTAAGACCATATCATGCAAATCTATTTGGAATCGAGATTCAAATCGATTCCCTGGCCTTTCAGGAACAGGATACGGTTGTTGCGGCATGCGCAACGAGTGCTATTTGGTCAGCTCTTCAAAAATCCTGCTATTTATGGGGATATTACATTCCAACTCCATACGAGATAACAACATCTTCAACTCGATATGAGCACTCAAATCGCCCCATACCATCAACAGGACTCACTCTCTCTCAGATGGCACACGGCATCAGGGAAGTGGGTCTGGAACCTCAAGTTTTCGAATGTATAGATTTCAACACGAAAAGGTTGAAACTCCCTTTTCTATCCATATGTTACTCCTATCTCAGAGCGGGAATTCCCGTGATATTATGTGTTGACATAGAGGAGTCTGGTGGACATGCTATCACATTGACAGGATATAAATTATCGGAAATCAACGAGATCAACGAATTCTCGATAGTTGAACCCTCTTTGAAAACTCTGAACCTAACAGGTTCGAAAATTGTAACCTTATACGGGCATGATGACCAGATAGGACCTTTCTCCAGGATCAAAATGGAATCAGATCCTGACAATCAAATGATCAGTCTGATTACTGACTGGAAATTTGACGATGGTAGAAAAAAGAAGGCTGTACCGTTGAACATCATAGTCCCCATTTACCATAAGATCAGAATATCCACACTATCATTATTAAAAAACTACATCTATGGAATGGATCATTTTCTCAAATCAACGAACATCTTCATGGATAATTCAGAGTTTGAATGGGATATCTTCCTTTCCGATATCAATATCTTCAAATCAGAAATACTGAGATCAAGGGAAGTGATGAATAAAAACAGGATCCTGACCATGCCCCATCCCAGATTTTTCTGGAGGATTATCGGTACATACCAGGGAACAAGATTATTCGAGTTTCTGGCTGATTCCACCGACATGGAACGATCATTTCAATTCTTCAATTTGATCTTCTATAATCAAGATCTATTTTTGATTTTCAAGGACCTCTTCGTAGAGAGATACAGAGAGGATATTACTTCCTATACAGGAAACCATCTATTTGATTTCGTAAAAACAGGTATCGAGGATCTATAGTAAATACTCATTTCTGAAAAGGGATCAACATATATTTTGGATCCAGTAACTACAATACAGTTACCAAGAATTATTAAAAATATTTCCAATGTATAGATTATCCTGTAAGGAGAAATTTCTTTTAATTGGCCCTCCCCAATCCAATGATAGGTCTCGAGATGGGGCCTCAGTTGGGGCCTCACGACGGGCAGAATAGGTCTCGAGACGAGGCGGGGTTGATTGGAAACACACGTTACTTGCAACCGGTATTTATAAGCAATAAATAGGTAACATTTGACATTCCTATGTCTCGACCCGGGGCCTCGAATGGGCATGGGTGTTGGTTCCTCATTAAAAAGGTATTAATCATATCACATCAATTAAAGATTCAATTAAAAATGTTCATTGTTATTATCTTTCCATTACTCAGCAAGATTTTTAATACCTATAAAATCACCTTAGCTAAGCAAGGTTTCTTATAGTTGCAATTATTGCTTAGTATTAATGAAGGGTGAGAAAAGAGAGCGGATCATCAGGACCTTATTGGATAATCCTGATGGAAGTCTCACCGCATATCGCATACATAAGGAGACGGATTGTTCCGAACAATGGGTAGGATCCTATCTTAGAAAACTGGAATCCCTTGATCTTGTTGATAGAACCTGTGTAAAAGATGTGATAGGGCTCTTCGATCATTGGCTTTCCATCCGCATTCCTCCAAAGTATGCAGATTATCATCTGCAGAAGGATCCTCTCGAAATCCTGAAGAAAACAAAATTATCCTATGCATTGACAACATATCAAGCTGATAAAATTGTCCAGAGTTATCTTTTTCCAACCCGAACCGACATTTACATTCTGGAAGAGGACCTGGAGGAATGGCACGGATCATTGCTTTCCAGAGGTCTTGTCGGACCTGGTAATACCCGGATACTTATTTCAGATCCACAAATTATCAAGAAATCAATCAAAAAAAACAATTTCTCAATCGTTTCAGGTCCTCAGTTGATTTGTGATCTTCTGATGGAAGGTGGAGTGGCTATCGATGCAGCCAATATTCTGATCAAGAAGTGGTACAATGATTTTGTATGATGAGCGAATAACAAATGCTTCACTGGAATTCCTGATTAAAATCTCAAAAATGATGGATTTCCCTGTTTGTTTATGTGGAGGATGGGCGGTTTATTTTACTGTAAACGACATCTTCAAGAAAAAGAAAGAAAGATATTATATTGGATCTCAGGATATTGATATCGGTTTCTTCATTCCTCCAATGGTTACAAGAAGCGAATTTGAATCCACATCACTCTTTAAAACATTGGAGATTCTGATGAAAAATGAATTCCAACCTGATGGATTTCGATATAAAAAGGATCTTTTCATTGAAAAGATAAAGGGGATCAGTAATGCTTCCCAACCTGACTTGTTTTCCCTATACATCGATATTCTAGTGAATTCCTACCCAACCAGTATTTACGACATCTATCCGAATTACTTCTTCGAAGTACCACTTCTGGAGGATGTTTATTCAAATGAAGAGTACCAGATACGTTTACCTAAAATTTCCGATAATATTTTCATTCCCAAGCGTTCGATACTAACCGCAATGAAGATTCGATCTCTGCCAACCAGAGGAAAAGAGAATCATAAAAAAATCAAGGATCTTTGTGATATTTACAGCCTTTTGTGGTTTTCAGAGAATTCAATTCATGAGAATTTCAAGGAGTTACTCCCATTCACAGATAGTAACTACCTCATGAAATTGAAAGATTCTATCGATGACCGTCTTGCATCGAATTGTGAACGATACCTTGGAGAACCTGAAGGTTCGATAAAAACGATCCTGCAGATCATTGATGATCACATTTGATTGAATAACTATTTCGTAAAGCTTAAAAAATTTTTCAAATAAGTTATTCTTCTTTAAGAAAGGAAGAACCTCGATTCAAACAGATATGTTTCGGTTTGATGGAAGCTCTTTCTTAAAAATGGAGAGATCTCATTTCATTTTGAATACTTGATGAAAACGGAAAGGTCCTATGAATTGCAAAATTAATCTTTCCCATGTAATCAGGAAACGATGTGGAGGAACCTCATTGGAGATGTCCAGAATCCCGATTACGGGTCTCGGGATGGGGCCTCGACACGGGGCCACGGGTGGGGCCTCACCGTGGGCATTTTAGGTCTCGGGATGAGGCTAGGGTGTTTGGTAACATACGTTACCTGCAACCGGTATTTATGATGAATAAACCGGTATCTATTGATATTCATAGGTCTCGACTCGGGGCCTCGAATGGGTATGGGTGTTTTCTCGAATATATGAAGGTCCTCTCCCATTCTCTGGAGAGGCGAATAAAGGTAATACGGATAAGTTCAGATATAGGAGACAGAATGTTCCGGGACATGGATCTTACCTCTCTTTTCGATTAGAAACGACATAATAACTGCAGATATTGTTTTGCAATGAAGACCATTAAACCTCAATACTTTCTCTTATGACCCATGCAACTAATTATTTATATACAAAAAACAGATGCCATGATGGAGGGATATATCTGGTCTTTTTGAATATTGAAGATGATGCGTCCTTCAAAGATATACACGATGTTTTTTCATTCATGGATCTACAAAGATCACCCTCCAGGATCGAGAGAACACTTCACATCGTATGTTTTATAACTCCATACCATAAAAAGGATGAAGTGATCCCCATCTTAAGGAAAGCGGGGTATTCCCTTCACAATGACCACAATGAACTGGTCTGCATGAAACATAACAAGGATCTTGGTATCTACTTCATGTTGATGGATAATGGTTGTCTTGTCATCCTTTCCAATGCAAGGAAGAGTGACCAGATTCCCAAACGGATACACTCCATATTCGAAGATGTGGAAGATGTATACAATCTTTCGATTCCTCCCAAACTGATGATGGATATTCTGGGAGAACAGATCGGAGAGAAAAAGAAGGGCATAATTACAAACTTTCATGGAAAGTATGTCCCTGGAAGCGGAAAGAAATCCAGGTTCAGACCGGATATTGAAAGAAACGCCTCATATCACGGTAATGATGGATACGAAACCCTGAAGGAATGGTCAAATTACTACGGTATATTTCCCAACAATGTAACCGTCCATTTCCACAATGGATTGCAGATCAAATTGGATTCAAAGGGAATCTTCTCCGTTTTCAGGGGAAGTATATCCGAATTCAAACCCGTAATGTTCAGAATTATCGATTACAATCAAATGATCAAGGAAAACATACAGAAGAATTCAAAATACGAGTTGATGGAACTGGGCAAAGGGGACGGAGAGATCATGATAGGGCTTGAATATCCCTGGAATATACGATTTGACAATGTGCTGTCAATGTCCAGATACGACAGGATCCTGAAGGAGAACATTTCAAATCACAATATCTCCTACATATCCAAGATACTGAACGATGATTCCAGATTCCTTCTGGCAAATGTTGTCGATGACAGGAAGAACGTGAAGATGGAGATCAGGATCAAGGACAATGACATTATGATATATCCCGTGGAAAGAAGTGATATCGGGTCCAATCTCAGATTGTTCGATATCATAACCGGAAACATCGATATCAGGGCCGAAGTTAGGTGATCCCTTGCCTCTTTCCATCGAGGACCTGAAAAGGAGATTTCCAAGGAGATCATACGAGATCGATCTACTATTCAACAAATTCTTTGAAGAGGAGAGGAGAATAAAGAAGGATGAAATAATAAGCGAGATGAAAAGATACGAAAAACATCTTGAACTGGCAAGGGCAATTTCTTCATGCTTTTACAGCGATGGGAACATATCCAACGAAAGCGGATATGAATTCCGTTTCACCGAGCCTCTACTCGATTTCGGTGTCAAGAATTTTGACATACTGATATCCAACAGGATCAAAAAGGCAATTCTCATAGTGGAATGCAAAACAATAGATGGTGGAATCACAAATAGCAAGGTGAAAAGGATACTGAAGGAGACCCAGGAAAGAAAGGAAGTGGTCCTGAACCATATAACAGATCTTGAAAGTCAGGTTGATCATGGGATCGATCCCGACATGGTTGAGATCGGATTGCTTGTGGACGGGGTTGATGTGGATGATCTTATCTCAGAATATGAGAAGGTGGAAATATCTCTGAAGGCAAATATTGTAATACTGTCCTATGATGAAATGGAAGAAAGAATCTCACTTGCGAAAGGCTTCAGAATGAAATTGAATGAGATCAACGAACTTTTGGTGGGTGGAATTGATATTTTCGAATGCAGAAAACCCCTGTTCAATATTCCATGTCTGATTCAGGACCTTCATTTCAGTGTCTTCCTGAATATCTATATTGATAGAACAGGAGCCAAGGGTTCATACTTGAAGGACCTGTCCTCTTCTGACCTCAGAAAAGGTCTGAAACAGATCCCTCTCGGAGCCTCGAAGAGCAGAATGGATGAAATGATCAACAAGAAAGTTGATGACATCATCAGACACCTTGAGAAATATGACCTGATCAGAAAGAAGGAGGAAGGCAGAGATCGTTACCATATCCTCTGCAAGGGAGAAAAACGTCATGTTATCAGGGAAAGATTGATTGAAAAATACATCGAGAACAGGTCCCGGGAACTTGCCAGAAGGTCATCTGTTATCAAGGTCAAGGATAGTATCGACAGGTCTGCGGAACTTGATAAGTGGTTATGATCTGATCCTGTTAACATTTCTTCAATATTGACAAGTATTCTTCTTCATTGAATATCATTGTAAGGGACCTTTCTTGAAGGTCCTTCTCCTCGTGGGAAGGTCCTTTCTGCAGAAGAGAAGGGTAGATTGCAGGGAACAAGGTCCTTTCAAATGATTGGGGCACATGGGTGTTTTGTAGAGGGTCCCTGATGTCCCCTCGGGTCTCGGCATGGGGCCTCGAGACGGGGCCACACTTGGGGCCTCACGACGGGTAGAAAAAGCCTCGAAGCGGGTCACCAGTGATTGGCAACATACGTTACCTGCAACCGGTATTTATTGGCAATAAATCGTTATCTTTTGATATTCCTAGGTCTCGAGGCGGGGCCTCGAACGGGCATGGGTGTTGGATCCTCATTAAAAAGGTATTTCTCATACCAGAAATGAGGACCTATTCATACAGAGGTTCCCGACATGGGAAAGGTTTATCCTTCATAAAGGATTATCATTATTGACTGATTGAAATGGTGTTTCTTTAACATTACTGAAGTTTTGCGTTTCAGATTAGATTCACCCGTTTCACCTTCGTAGATTTG
>CAYULA010000063.1:0-18361 GCA_964445525.1 uncultured Thermoplasmatales archaeon
CATTGGTGCCGTGGGTCCTGTCCATGAGAGCTATGGTCGAAAAAGCCGCAAAGAAAACCAAAATAGCAAGAGCGGCCGTTATCTTTTCCCTGGATCTCTTATTCATTATCATATCTCCCCTTTACCTTGAATTCGGGATGCAAATCCACTGTTGCCCGAGGGACCAATTTCAGTGGATCAGGAAAAAAATATAACAGCGGTGTTATAAAAGGATGGTGGTGTGTACATTTTTTTACTAGAAAAACCCGCATGTACTCCTGAAAAAATCCGATATATCATCATACAATCCCGTATTTTCAATATCAATTCAAAATCTGGTCGGGAAAAAGATATAACGTTATTATAAACTCCGAATCCAAAGGCGGAGGATTTAATGGAGGACAGACCGGAGATACTCTCGCTCATAACCCATGAACTCAGAACCCCCATCAACAGTACAAAGGGTTTCATAGAGATGGTGCTAAAGGACGAGAGCCTTTCGGAGGATTCAAGAAAACATCTGATCAAAGCTCTGAACTCCACAAAGAGAATGCAGACAATGGTAAACGATCTTCTGGACCTGTCGCTTCTGATGGGATCGGGCAACTTCTTCATCAAACCCAGATGGTTTTTCCTTGGCGACCTGATTGGCTCGATCAATGAGGACAGCACCCATATGATTCCCGGTCCCGAGGTAACTTTCAGGGTGGACCTCCCGGATAAAATCAGAAGGCTCAAGGTCCGTTCCGACCCTGCCAGATTGAGGCAGGTCCTTCTCAACCTAATTGACAATGCCAGGAAGCATACGATGAGGGGATACGTGGAGCTAAGATGCAGGAAGGAGGACGAGGTCCTTATCCTGTCGATCATAGATACAGGAATGGGGATGGTCCAAAACAATCTGGAAAGGATATTCGAACCGTTCTATCAGGAAACCAAGGGAACCTCCAGAAGGGCAAAGGGTGCGGGGATCGGTTTGACCCTCAGCAGGGAGATAGTTTCGAAACTTGACGGGAGTATATCGGTTGAATCGGTTCCGGATGAAGGATCCGTATTCACCATAAGATTACCGATAGAATCAAGCGAACTGGACATGGTTGACAGCCTGGTTATGGACATAAGATAGGAGGCCTGAGTAAGTATGACGGTTCTGATAATCGAGGATGATCCCGACAGCAGGGAACTGCTTTCTTTGATATTGAAGGACGGGGGATTCGATCCGATCTCCGCCGAGGGAGGAGAGAAAGGTTTGGACACGCTCCGGAAGGAACACGATACCATCGAGATCGTTCTACTGGACCTGATGATGCCGGAGGTGGATGGCTTTACGGTCCTTACCAGGATGATGAACGAGGATAATATTCAGGACATACCCGTAATCGTGGTTTCCGCACTGGAGGACCCCAAGAGTATAGAAAGGGCTTTCGATCTCGGAGCATTCGATTACGTTACCAAGCCTTATGAAGCTCTTTCCCTGATCGCCAGAACCAAGGCCGCGATCAAGTTCTCACAGGCAAGGGCCCAGCTCAAGGAGAAGAACAAGGTCCTGGTGGAGCTCAATCAGGAGACGGATGCACAGAAAAAAAGACTGGAGGAGAACCTTGCCTACATGGATGATCTCATTGATGTACTTGACCACAAGATAAAGAACAAACTCGTCCCCATCACCACCTACAGCGAAACCTTCATGGACCTATCTTCCATGGAGAATGAATCAGCTGCATTCAAAAATATCTACATCTCATCGGTTCAGCTCAACGAGGTGATCGAGGAACTGCTGGCTGACATGAAGCTCAAGATGAAGAGCGCTGATAACAAGCATGAGATGGACCTCAGAAGCCTTCTGAGAGGGCTCGTTCAGAAGGATCTTCCCATCCTGAGAGAGCATATGCTCACGGTGGACATAGATGTTGAAGAAAGCGTTCCCGATAAGATTTTGACCGACATCACACTCTTTTACAATATACTGGATAACCTCATTTCCAACTCCATAAAATATACCGAGCCCGGCGGAATGATAATGGTGGTCTCCGACATGAAAGACGACAGGACACTGAGAGTAATTGTGGAGGATACCGGGATCGGGATAGACAGTAAGAACCTTGAAAAGATCTTCAACAAGGATTTCATTGTCCCCATGAAGGAATATTCCAAGAAGTTCAATCGAACCGGCAAGGGTCTCTACCTTGTCCGGAAATTCGTGAAGGCTCTCGGCGGGGAAATCTCGGTGGAAAGCCAATTCGGGAAAGGAACCAGATTCACAATAGAGCTCAACATCGAAGATCAGCCCATATCCAGCGTGGTCTGAACATGACCCTTTGCCATCACAAGTGAAGGAGCTCTCTCCTTTAGATGTCTGTACAATTTCTGGAATTTATCGGCCTCTTCTTCGATGCATGAGATGATTTTTTCGTATTTCCTTTCAAAATAGAGCCTGGGTATCTCCTCGCCCTTGAATGAAAGCTGCATGAAGGTATCAAGGGAGGCTCCCTTGAAGCTCCCCTTGTTCATCATCACCAGAAGCGGTTTGAGGTCCAGGAAAGGCTTGCTGCCCATAAGATACAAAGGGTCCGGAGCATCCAGACCATGTATCCTGGACCTCTCCACTATGAAGGAATAGATGAAAGGAATATTTGTACCGATGGCCACGAAGGAGAACGGACCGCCGCTGTTGAATACGGAAAGGAACATCTCGAGAATCTCTCTTTCCGAGCAATCCCAGGATTTCAAAATGTTGAGAGGACCTCCGACCCTGCCGGAGACCATTCCAAGTCTCTGATACTGAATTGTAATGATCTGATCGTCCTTGGGATCCAGTCCCGTGGTTTCGATGTCAAGATAGTACTCGGGCATCTGCACTCAACTCCGAAGGTGTATTGGTATGCCCGGATATTTAAAATCTGTCTTATCTGACTCTTTTCCATGCATGATAGGGTTTTATGGAGAAGAACATCCCGGCCTCCTCGGCCTCCATCTTGGTGGGAACCCTTCCCTCCTTCTCCCTTCCGATGTCTGGTGCCGCGGCCACCTTCTCCCCGAACGGCATGTTCCTGACATAAATCTGGAGCCAGACTGTATGTCTCTCGCACAGCGGTACAAGTGTGAAGAAGCATCTTCTCACGGGAGTGGAACCGCATACGGCGCATCCTTCCACATATCTGGGATCGGATTCCTCCTCTTCTGTCTCCTCCTCGTCCCGGGATGAGAATCGAATTCCTTCTTCGGATTTTTGGACTTGTTCTTCCATATCGGATCCATCCCGCTGATCGGGTATGGGAGCGGCCCACGGTTTCCTCTCGGTCCTTGGAGACCGTTCCTCCCTGGGTTTGAGGAGGTCCATCTTCATCTTCTGTACCTCGTATCCGCAAACGGGACATCTAACCTTGTTGCCCTTGAGATTGGAACCGCATTTAGTGCAGTACATCATCTTTTTTCACCTTCCTTCTTGCCGGATGCCCTTGCTCTGGTCCTTAGTAATTTCAGGATCTCCTTGAGCATGCGGTTGTTCTCTTCTTCCATTTTCTCTATCCTCTTCAACTGGGCCTTGAGCCCGTCGGTCTCGTCGATCTTTTCGATATCGTCAAGGATGCCCATGTGATCACCTCACGAGCCTGCCCTTTGAACCGCATGAGGGACAGATAACGACAACCGGCCTCTTCTTTGTGGTCACAGGGACAGGTCCGTCGCAGTGAGGGCATTTGATCATCTTATGCACGACCTCGGCCTCGGCCTCATCTTCTTCTTCTTCTTCTCCTTCGGCCTTCGTGGTCTCCTCATCCTTGAACATGTCCTCGTCAAGATAGGAATCCTTTTTCTTTCCCTTTGCTTTTTTGGAGGCTGAGGCCTTCTCCTTGGGTTTTGATTCCTCCACTTTTTCCGGCTTTTCTACCTCTTCAACCTCTTCCTCGAATTCCTCTTCCGATTCATCTTCCATGAGCTCCAGGTCCTCACCTGCCTCTTCCTCCGATTCCTCTTCTTCGATTGCCTCCTCCTCATCGGTTTCAAGCTCTTCTTCTTCAACCTCTTCCTCGGTTTCCTCCTCCGGCATTTCTTCCTCGAGGTCAACATCTTCTTCCCCGGCCTCTTGTGGAGCTTCCTCTTCCTCCTGATCGGGCTCCTCTTGGATTTCTTCCTCCGGTTCCTCTCCTTCGGTTGCCTCCTCCTCCCCGGTTTCAAGCTCTTCTTCAACCTCTTCCTCGGTTTCCTCCTCCGGTATTTCTTCCTCGAGGTCAACATCTTCTTCCCCGGCCTCTTGTGGAGCTTCCTCTTCCTCCTGATCGGGCTCCTCTTCGACTTCTTCTTCGGATCCCTTTTCCACCTGAGGCTCCTGCTCTTCGGGAGCCTCTTTTTCCTTCTCCTCCTCCCAGAGATCCTCGTCGTCGGTGCCCCGGGGTTCCATCTCCTTGAGATATGTCTGTGCCACCTCGTTTACCGGATCCAGCTCGAGAGCTTTTTCCAGATCGGACCTGGCCTGCTCTTGTTCGCCGATCTCAAGAAGTGTGAGGGCTCTCTCGATGTAACCCATGGGATGCTCCGGACAGCATTCGATTGCCCTCGCGGAGCAGGCCTTTGATTTCTCCAGGTTTCCCTGTCTTCTCTCCACCCTCCCTAGCATCAACCATGAGAGAGTGTGGTCGGGTTCCTGTTCTACGGCTTTCTCGAAGCAATCCAGTGCAGCTCCCATGTCTCCCGTGTTCATGAAAGCGGATCCTTTCCAGAACCAGGCTTCGTGAGAGGTGGGTTCGAGCTCAAGTGCCCTGTCAAGTGCATCGAAGGCAGCATCCATGTCATTCATCCTGAAATGGAGGGAACCCTTCTTCATCCACAGGAACTGATTGTCCTTGTCAATGCCCAGGAGCTTCTCGGCAACCGCAAGCTGATAATCGAAAGGTGAGGTTTCGTAATCCTTCCATCTGAAACGGAGGTACTCCTGCGCTTCTATCATCGACATGATCTCGGGAGAAAGCGGCAGGTCGTCCGTGAACTGCTCGAGGAGAGATCTCTCGTCATATGATATCCTCCCGTCCTCCCAGGCCCTCCTCAGGGCATTTCTGTATGCTTTCTGAAGCTTGATATCTCCTTGATCACCTTCCTGCTTCAATCTGTTCACCTCCTGGGTCTGGCATATCTCCTTGGCTGTTCTCCCCTATCGGAAGAAGTTTCCCTCATTGCTCTGGCCCTGGCCCTCTCTCTCTTTCTGATCCATTTCTTCAAGGTAGGGACGGCCCAGAGAACGAAACCAAATCCGGCAATGATCCATCCGGCGGCAAACAACAGAGGTCTGTTGGGTGCCTCTATCGAGCTCAGCTGGGATACCGTGGCCATGGCAAGACCGGACACAATAAAGACGGTGGGCATCTTGTCTGTCCTGTAAACAACCTTCATCTCTTTCCAACTCCCGGTGCGGAACCTGCAAAGACATTGTGCTCTATTAAGGATTTCTAGAAAAGACCCGGGATCCCAACAAAGTTCAAAGGAGTACCAGATCGAATATCAGCCATGTGGCAAGTGCGAAAACGGAGGACATCTGCAGACCGTTCCAGATCCTTCCCGAAGACATCAATCCTCCAACAACACCGTCTCCTATCGCCTGGATTGCAGCAGCGGCGAAGAACAGAAGCCTCATCTCACCGAAATCAACGTTGGTGGGATCGAATCCGCCGGGAGCCTGGGCCTGGCCGCCGGAATCACTGGAGGAATAGCTCTCGGAGAGCTCTATCATTCTGGGCATGAATGTGGCGAACATTATCCCGATGACCACCAGGAAAACCAGGAAAGAGATTCCTATGACATAGGTGTACATGTTCATCTCCGTTGCCCTGGTCTTCTTCATGATCTGGATCTCCCTGGTATCTTTTGCTGCAGCATCTATGACATTGGATACGTTGCCGCCGGCGGAAGATGCTTCGTTGATGAGAGTTACTGCTCTCTTCACAAGGGGGGTATTAACTCTCTCCGCAAACATGTCCAGGGCCTTTGAGGCTGATACTCCCCATGAAACCTGCATGGCCATCTTCCTTATCTCGGGGGTCAGATTTCCATACTCGCCCCCGGAAGAGGTTTTGATCGCTTCGTGGAGTGTCTGACCGGCCCTCATTGATTCGGAGATGTCCCTGAGGAAATCGGATAGCCTGGACTCGATCTTGTCTATCTTCTTTCTTCTTGATACTTCGTAGAAGGACACAGGCCCCAGTCCGAACACAATGGCCATGAGGATGTATGAATGCCATCCGATCACAACCTGTTTCTTCAATCCCTGGGTAAGTGAGGTCGTGTTCATGGTTAGTGTAAGGTTCACGGTCCCTTCCCTCATATAGAGCCTCTTGTCATCGTCTGCAAGAAATTGATAGCTGTCCTCATAATCTTCCTTGACCTGTCCGAGAGGAGCTAATGGGCAGGATAGGAAGGCCATTCCGAGGAAGAGGAGGCCAAGCATGATTGATATGGCATAGACCGCGATCTTGATGTTGCCCTGCTTTCCCGAGGATGCTTTTACCTTGGAAAATCCCCCAACCGGCTTCCTGTCCTTTCCCACAAGCTGCTTGCGAGCCACTGTGGTCTTGATCTCTTCAGGGTCCATCAGTCACCACCTCCGGTGTCGCCGATGAGCACAGCAAACACTATCTGAGCCGTGGGGATGAGTCCGAATATTGTGGCCGCAAGTAGAAGGTCTCCCCCGCTCTGTCCCATCATCGCCATGGTTGACATCATTATAATCAGGAAAAGTGGGGCCGCCACCACTACGGTGACAAAGGATTCCGCCATCACTCCCAGTGTCTGAAGGTCCCTCTCCTGAGTAAGTCTGTTCTCTTTCATATATTGTTCCGATTTGGACATGAAGTAGACCTTGAGGGAGCCTCCCGAATTGGCAGTGGTGATGATTCCCTGGAGGAAATCCTGGAATTTCTCCGAAGGTGATCGGGAAATTGCCTTCTGTAAGACCTTGATCAGATCCTTTCCGAAGAAGTCGATGTCCCTTGCGATCTTCTCCGATTCCACCTTTATCTCACCGTAGATATCCTGCTGTGCAAGTCCTCTGAAAATTGATGATGGGGTAACATCAGCGGATGCCATGGCCGCCATGTAGTTGGTGGCATAGGAAAGGTTCCTGTCTATGTTCTTCTTCCTCTCCCCTATCTTGTTTCTCGGAAGCATGTTGTAAATAGCATATGTGAAGGCTCCGATCAAAGGCGGAACAGCTATCCAGAGCACAAGTCTGATGGGAAGGACCAGTGATGAAAGAACCGTTATATTGATAATGGTGACAAGTAGAAAGGTTATCAGACCCGCGAGTATCACTGCCATGGCCATTCCCGTGTAGAAGACCTCGCCCCTGATATTCTTGTCAGACCTTTCGAGAATGGTCTCTATATCCGGGTCGCCGTCTGCAAGTTTTCTTCCGAAGCCTGCCAGTGGCCCTATTTTCATGCAGATCTTGTAGTACGGGGAAAGCGCCATCTATGCACCTCCCGTTGTGGTGCCGGCCGAAGGAAGACTATCCATGAGGGAGGGAGGAAGTCTTTCCTTCCTGTCCTCCTCGAAGATGTTGAGTCCTTCGTTTATATCGATCCTTGGATTCTCCCGGAGAAGTCTCATAACCTTGTCAGGATCCTCGTAGTACTCGGCAACTATCGTGCTGACGTCTTTGAACTTCCTCACGTTGTTTCGGAGCATCCAATCGATTACCTCGGCTCTCCTGTTCAGTTCGGTGACAACCTCGTCTCTGGTTAGATCCTCGAAATCCATGACTTTTTCGTATAAATTGGAATGGCCTCCGAAAATGAACCTGTCACCGGCTGCCTCCCATTTGTAAACACGGTTGGTAATTATCTCCAGGCTTGTCGGCTCGATCCCGACAATCTCAACAAGTTCCGTTATCCTCCTCACCCTCATACCCCTTACCTTGATCTGATTGTGTATCGCCACGAGATTCAAAACCTGAATGAGGACCCTGGGTATGGATATGGGGGGATTTTCTAGACGATAAACGATGGATTTGACCGAATCCGCGTGCATGGTGGAGTATGTGACGTGGCCTGTTGACATGGCCTGGAACATTGTCATGGTCTCCTTGCCCCTAACTTCTCCCACAAGGACATACTCAGGTCTCTGCCTGAGAGCCGCCCTCAGAAGCTGGTACATATCGATATCCGTGTCCTTTCCGCTTTCCGCGGATCCTCTCGTGATACCGGCTATCCAGTTCTTGTGGGGAAGGTTAACTTCCCTTGTATCCTCGATGGATATTATCTTGGCGGAGGTTGGGATGAATATCGATATTGCATTCATGGTGGCGGTCTTTCCCGATGCGGTTCCGCCCGCAAAGATCATTGAATCCCCGTACTGGACCGCCATCCAGAAATGGGCGGCCATCTCCGGAGAAAGGGTCCCGAACTTCACGAGGTCGGTTATGGTCAGGGGATCCTCCTTGAATTTCCTGATGGTGAATGAGGAACCTCTGGTGGTGACCTCCCTTCCGAAGGTTGCATTCAGCCTGTGGCCCTCGGGAAGTGTCGCATCCAAAATCGGCAGGGCGACCGAGATGGACTTTCCTGCCCTCTGTGCCAGTGATACCACGAATCCCTCGAGTTCCTCATCTGTGGAGAATTCTATGGTGGTCCTTATGGATCCGAAATCCCTGTGATATACGAAAACCGGTATTCCAGTTCCGTCGCAGGAAACGTCCTCCACGCCTACATCCAGCATCAAGGAGTTGATCTTTCCGTATCCGATGAACTCCCTGCGAATAAAGTATCTCACGGGCCTCATGAATTCCTCGTTCACATCCCCTATGACCGCCGAGTAATCCTTCAGGATAGTTTGGACCTCCTTTTCAAGGAAATCACCCTTTTCATCAAGGTCCTCCATGGCCATCTTGTTGTAGCTGAGGGCCTTGTTCAATGTTTCAAGGATGAAATCGAGAACCTCCTTCTGATTTGGGGCCAATTTCGGTTCCACGGGATGATAGATATAATCGCTGGTTTCGGGATTGAGGAATATCTGGACCTTCACAAACTCCGTCAGGTCCAGTGTCTCCATCAGCTCCAGACCCTCCAGGATCTCTTCCTCTTCCTCCTTGAAGGGTTTTGCCTTTTTCATTACCCTGGCCTCTTTGGGAGGACCTTTGATAACCTTCATTATTGTGTTCTTTATCTTTTTAAAAGCGGAATCGCCCTGAGATTTCTTTTCCCTGGTTTCTTCGACTTCCTGATCCGGGGATGATAATTCCTCTTCCGCGACTTCATCCTCTTCTTCTTCCCCGGAAGCTTGTGGTTCGATATCTTCAGGCGTCTCCTCTTTTTTTGGAGGGGGTTCCTGGACCAGCGATGGCTTTTCCATTGAATCTTCAGGTGGCGAGTCCTTCTTCTCACCGTTGGATGATTTATCGGAATCCGGCGGACCGGGCGGAGGAGGAATTGGACCTCGGGATGCATTTCCGTTTATCTGCGGTTGTGCTTCGGAAATTCCCATCTTTTCTTTTTTTTCCCCATCTTCAGGCATCTACGAACAGACCCCCTTCAAGCAGTCGTTGCCTCTTATCCGCTCCCGGTATCCAGTTGTAATTGTATTCGATTTTCTGGTTACCAGGTGTGATCTATATAAGGGTTTTCTTATTAATCCGGCTCCTGGGAAATCCCTGGGTTAATATGGAAGGAATCATCTCCGGGTGGGAAAAAGGAGGTCCGGAAATGATCGAAAAAGGCGCAAGCCCGGTATTTGGTTCCGACTGCATGGTACATCCGACCGCACTGGTGGTGGGTGATGTGGAGGCCGGATCGGATTGTTCCTTCTGGCCAAAATCAGTAGTGAGAGGCGACATGGACAGCATAACGATCGGAGACAGGGTCAACGTTCAGGACAATGCCACCATACACGTGGACGAAGGTTATCCAACGCACATAGGTGACGACACTACAATTGGTCACAACGCTGTCGTCCATGGCTGCGAGGTAGGCAGGGAGTGCATAATCGGAATAGGGGCGATAATACTGAGCGGATCCAGGATCGGCGAGGGCTCGATCATCGGTGCCGGAGCGGTGGTTACTCCGGGGACGGAAATTCCCCCAAACAGTCTGGTTCTGGGAATTCCGGCCAAGATGAAAAAGACCGATCCCGATTTACGGAAAGAGGCCCTGGCCAATTCCAGGATATACGTGGAAACCTCCAAAATGTACTTAAAAAGATCATACGGCCATGTTCCGGATCCCTACTGATCCAAACTCCGTCAATGTGAGAAATCAACTCCATTTTCCTGTAGGGATGAAATGTTCATCGTTCAGTATCCACATCAGTCCGAGCGGTGCCAGGGCCAGGGAGATCATGGATGATATCAAAACCATTATCTGGGTAAGGCCGGTTGGAACGAATCTGCTTTCACTGCTTTCGAGCAGCAGGGCCCCTGCGTTGAGAAAGGGAACCAATGTCAAAGCAATAGCATAATCCGTAGCCCCGTCGGTTAAGAAGATGTAAAGGAAAAGTATGATGACCAGGAAGGAATGGACAATCAACAACCATCTCCTGTTCATGGATCTCCCTGTCCTTTTCTCAGTCCATCTCTTGAACCTGACAAGTATCCAGGCGAGGAAAAATCCTCCCAGAACAAGGGCGGCGTAATAAACCACATACAGCTGGTAATAAGGATAGTCCAGGAGATCATAGATGAATCCGTCGTAATCGAAAAGGAAATGCATGGCTATGGCCGCGTGCAGACCAACCTTGATATAGAGATATCCGAAAAGGGCGCCGGTGACGAATGTCGGTATAACTTTCCATGCTCCCCATCCCAAATGTGCCAGTCCGAAAAACGATGATGAGATCAATATGAGGACAACTTCCGGGGTTCCGAAAGAACCCCTGCCTCCCAGGAGAGCCTTGAATCTATCCAGGTCCCATTTCCTGGAGGGATGGAAGATCAACAGAGGTATTCCGATGAACATCACCCTGGAAACGACCTCCTCCCAGACAGAGGCATCCGCAAGAAGGATCATCCTTATCCATATCGGAGTCTCGTCGGAGAGTATGGAGGGTACGGGGGTGGGCTGGTTCATAAGCTCGAACATGATCACGATCACCCAAGAAAAGAACAGAGCTCCCATGTAGGTGGTTGAAAGAACCGTAATGTCGGATTCGATCCAGGACAGTTTTTTTCCGTCTTTGGAATACCTCTCCTTCTTTTGGAAATGACGTCTGCTTCGGAGTGCGATCACAAAAAGCGAAGCCGTGATCGCCACGGATATAAGTGTGAACCAAACGGGGACCATCCACCCTGTAGGGGTGTATGGAAATGTGAAGAAGATGAATGATATCCTCACCTCCATCTGGAATTCTGCCATGGCATCAATGCTTAACGATCCTCCATTCAGTTTCCCCGGCAGATCCGAGCAATAACGGATAATATCTCCAGTATCTCCTTCCTCAATCGATCTTTCGGAGTCAAAGGTTCTTCCGTCAATGGATACATTGGGGGCCCTTTCGAAATCCCTGTACGAGACAAGCTCCCATCCCTCTTCCAGGAATACTGTAAGGCCACTGCTTGCATTCACGGGATCGAAATAGGGATCCGGTTCGAACCTTACCTCGGGTGACTGTCTGGATTTCAGTAAGAAATCCTTTTCCAGAATCGTAGCATTGTCCGCCCACCGGTTCAGTCTTATTATCAATCCGTCATCCTCATGATCGTTGTATGATCCTGGGGATCGAAGTACACCCTCGAATTCCCCGTTATTATCCGCGGGTCTGAGGAATATCTTCTTGCCTTCAAGTGAGAGGATAGGGGTGGGAAATGGAATATCTCTTTCCTGGAATTTGCCTGAAATGAGCAGGTTGAAACGATAGTAGGTTTTGGTGAGCAGTTCCAGATCACCCTCTGTCTCCAGGACTTCGATCGTTTCCGGGTCCTGTTCGTATAGTTCGTCATATCCGGCAAGGGCATTTGATATGAAAAAATTCGAAATATCAGCCTCATCTGATGAGGGAAATCTTGCAAGGTAATCACCGAATATCCCCGTGGCAGAACCGTCTTTCAGGAGTCTCAGCCGGAACCTCTCCCAGCCTTGGAGGTCCGCTTCCCGGGGATCGATCACAAAGCGACCATCCTCCGGATCGGGTACGTCAAATACCGTGCCATCTGATTTTATCAATTCGAGCTGCTGATCCTCATCTCCGGCAAGGTTGATACTCATATTCTCTTTCACATACAAGGTATCATCCATATCCAGGATGGGGAAGGAATTGTTCGAATCAATGATTTCAACCATCCGGGTATTACCATGGATTTCAATCGAATCCGAAGGGGATCTGTATTCCAGACCTATCGAATGATTACCGGTTTGGAGATAGCCCGGAATGATCGTCCAGGCTCTCCAGGATCCGTTCTCGAAGTCATCGTGGAGTTGGAATCTTCTTTCCGATCCCCCGGGACCTCCTATTCTGAGATTCAACGGTAAATGTGGTACCTCACGATACAAAGTCCTAACCGAGACAGTAAAGGGTCTTCCTTCCATGATGATTTCCGGTGCTTCAATCAAATAGACTTCACCGGATAATGGAAGATAGGGGAGTGTGAGATCTCCATCCACTCCCGATTCATAGATCACCGGAGATTCATCGAAAACGGGAGGAAAGGAGAGGACAAGGGAGATCATGTTGGTGACAAGGACAAAAACAACGATTATTGCCGACACGACAACAGCTATCTTCCAGATTCTGTGGGAAATTCCCTGTTCCCCGTCCGTCATCACAACAATACCTCAAGGTACGGTATTAATCCTTGTGGTTATCTCCAGGTCCTGATACCCAAATGATTATATCCGACCTGCTCAATCGTTCGAGGTTAGAGACCCGAAGGGCCAGGGGGATATGTTCATCTCGAAAGAAGGAATCGGAACCGATCCTGTAGATTCACTTCATGAAGATCTGGGAGAGTGGTTCTCGAAAAACATAGGCACACCCACCGACCTCCAAATGAGATCCTGGTCTGCCATAAAGGAAGGCAGGAATGTTCTCGTTATCTCACCCACAGGCAGCGGTAAAACCCTTTCTGCGGTCATACCCGCAGTGGATGATATCCTGAAGGGGAAGTCCGAGAGGTCTGCTACCAGCATTCTATATGTTACACCTATGAAAGCGTTGGGAGCTGACATGATGAGAACCCTTGAGGAACTCTCAAAGGGTATTGGAAGGATCCCCGGCAAGAAGGAAAGGAGAAGAGGAAGGAGGAGAGGGGACTCATCGCTTCCGGATGCCTTTCTGGATGTTGGTATCCGGACCGGAGACGTCCCCCAGAGCAAGAGAAGAAAGATGCTCGTTGATCCCCCCGACCTGCTTCTTGTTACTCCGGAGAACCTCCTTCTCATGGCCTGCTCCAAGGCCAGGGAGACACTTGACAGGATCAGGTACGTCATAATCGACGAGGTTCACGAGATGGTGGGTTCCAAAAGGGGGGCCCTCTTGTCCCTGACTGTGGAATACCTTGTAAAGAGAGCAAGGGAAAGGACAGGAAGGGAACCCCAGAGAATCGGTTTGTCCGCCACCGTCAAACCGGAGAGGGTCGCAGCCAAATATCTCGGCGGCATCGGGATAGACAGCCGATTGCGGAATGTGAGTTTAGTAAAACATGATTCGAAGAAGGAAATCGAGGTTGCCATCAAAACCCTATTCGATGGAATTTACCCCGACGAGATGATAAGGGAGAAGGTTCTCAAGGACATCGGTACTGGTATACAAGAGGAAACCGACTCGGTGGTTGTCTTCCATAATACGAGGAAACAGGCAGAGGAGATGGCATATGCGCTTATGGGCAGAGGCATTGAAGGGGTTCTGCCTCATCACGGTTCACTTGGACCGGAGGTCAGAAGGGAGGCGGAAGAGGGTCTGAAAGAGGGAAAACTGAAGGCCATAATCTCATCCACGTCACTTGAACTTGGAATAGACATCGGCAGGGTCGGAACAATATACCAGGTATCATCTCCCAAGGATCCAGGAAAACTGCTGCAAAGGCTCGGCAGGTCCGGACACGGTCTGGGAAGGATTTCCAAAGGGACCATCTATCCCACCGGAGCAATGGACCTATTGGAGTGCCTCGGGGTATCACTCGCCGCTTCCAGGGGTGAACTTGAGAATTTGATTGCCCAGGAAGCACCGATGGATGTACTTGCCCAATTCATCATTGGCTTGACTCTCGTGGAAGATGGTGCAAAAAGCTCAGACATCTGGAAACTGTTCCGTTCGGCCTATCCATACAGAAATCTGAAGAAGAAAACATTGAACGAGCTGATTCTACTACTTCATGAGAGGCTTCCGGGACCCACACAGCCTCCGCCAAGACTGTGGATGGATGATGAAGGCAGGCTCCATCCGAGGAGGAACACCCGGCAGGCTTTCTATCTCAACTGCGGCACCATTCCCAAGGAAACCACATTCAAGGTCATAGAAAAATCAAAGAGAAGGGTCATCGGAACACTTTCAAGGGATTTCGGCGAGGCCCTATACGAAAGAGATGTTATACTCCTCGGTTCCAAATCATTCAGGGTTAGCGGATTCAAAGGACAGGCGGTATTGGTCAAAGAGGACCCTGATGCGCAGCCCACGGTCCCGAGATGGTCCGGAGAGGTCAATCCCAGGCCAACAATGATATCCGACCACATCTACAATCTGCTGGGCAGGGGAATGGGGAGGGTAAAATCGGGTCTGGATAGAGAGGTCAGGGTTTACCTCGATGAAAATGGAAGAAATTCCATCGAAAAACTCAGATCGCATCTGAAGGAAAAGGACCTGATACCTCGGAGCGACCTCATCCCCGTAGAAGTTATCGAGAAGGGGAGGGAGAGAAGATATTACATATTCCATCTCCCCCTCGGAAGGAGGGTAACAGAGCCGATGGGGAGGGCATTGTCTTACGGACTCAGAAAGAATCTGGGGGCCATGGTGGATCATACGGCTACCGATGACGGATTTGCAATCTCCACTCCGGCGGCATTGACCGAAGAACAGATAATAGAAGGCATCGGGGGAGATGATCACGAGAGGATCGCCTATGAGTTGATTCTCTCGTCCTCGATGTACCGCACAAGGTTTTCCCAGATACTGGCGAAATCCCTTCTGGTCCTCACCAGATTCAGGGGGAAGGACACCAGTGCCATATACAGAAGGAACAGGGTCAGCTCCATTCTGGATATGCTGATGAAACAGTACTACTCGGAAGAAGGATGGGTCGGATCAAAAGGACCAATGGCAGGCCTTATCCTGCTCGGAAGGGAGGCCATTCAGGAAGTGTTGAGAGAGAAGATGGATCTTCCTGCCTCGAAAAAGATAGCCGTGGACCTCATGGAAGGCAGGACACTGATGAAGATAGGTTCTGCCGGGAAGAAGGCATCCATAACTGGAAGCAGCATCATATCCACATGGACAAGGTCCAGGAAAAGAAAGGAGAAAAAAGTCGGGCTTGTTGAAAAAGAGGTTAGCGATCAGGAAGCATTCGATATGGGATCGGTCAGAGCCTCCAAGGACCCCCTGAAAGAGAGTCTCGTATCCACCGTTGGTGCAGGGACCGAAATCAATGACAAAGAAGGCAATTTCGTCAAGGCCCCTATGTTTGTAACCAACACTGAAAGGTCAAAAACAAACTCCCTTTCGCTTACAGAAGAAGAGGTCAAGAGGATAAGGACCATTTCGACCTTGAAAGGGGAGAAGATATCCAGCGTACTGAAATCCCTCCCCTTCTTCTCACACCCGATAGAGGTAATGTCAAGGTCCAGAAGAACGGATCTCAATTCCCTCAGGTCACTTGTGAAAAGTGGCAAGATAGTGCCATTTCGGGTCATGGGATCCGACAGGATGATGGATAAATCCTGGGAAGAAATCTTCATCTCATTAACCCCTTTTCCGGAACACATCCCTCCCTCCTTGATCGAGAGAGTAAAGGAGAGAGGCAGTATCGACAGAAGCGAGATGGGATCCATCTGCGGGATGAAGGGAGATGAATTGACCGAATTGATCGAGTCTTGTTTCGCCTCGGGAATCCTCAGGTCCTATCCCGAGGAGGGGAGATATCATCTGGGAGCTTTCGGAGGAATGTTCACTCTTGACGGGGATCCCTTTGAGAAGAAGGATCCTGAAAATCAGTTGAAAGCTTTGACGGAGTTCCTGAGAAGAGTGGGCCCCTTTACAATGGAGGAATTATCAAAGCTCTTTTCCTGGCCCGAGGGGAAGGTTCCCACAGGTCTGATGAAAGGGTTGGGAGATGGAGATCTCGTTGCGGGACTCGGACCGGATCCATTGATGAATGGAACAAACAAAAGCGGATCGGAGGGCATAGAATCAATATGGATATGGAACGGAGAAAAGGATCCGAAGATATATTTCAAAAAATTTGCAACTGCTGATTTATCCCTCCTGGAAAACGACGGGCCTTTCAGGAACTCAGATCCGGTCCTTTCGCTGACAGGAATGGATCAGGGCTGGGTTGAGAAAGAAAAGGTCAGATCCACGATTACGAGCCAGTATTGGATTACTGATAGGGAAGGAGAGAGGGCTACCTGGACGGTGCTGGAAGGAATGGATCTGATTTCCGTCAGATCTCTGGAGATAGAGGAGTACTCCAGATTGGAGGAATTGGTCAAGAGAGCCTCGGAATCCATAATGGATTACGGTAGGCTAGGTTACAGGGTGATCAAGATCGAGAAGATAATGGGAGTTCCTTCGGGGGAAGCCGCCTCCAAAGCCCAGCAACCTTTCCTTGAAAACACTTTCAAAAACATGTCAACAACAAAGGGATCCATTCTGATCTTGTCCCCACCTGTAGAAAGAGAGGTAAGGTCCTCGGATGTATTGAAGACAATGCTGGTTCACCAGAAGCTGTATCCAGGCAGTCACCTGAATCATCCCCTCCAGGCGGTGGAGATGCTTGGTGGCATAGCCGACCGATGGGAATTACTCAGCAGGATAGGTGCCAAGAGGAACAGCAGATTGAGCGACAGCGACACTTCCAGGGTGGAAAGTCATATCGAGAGGTACTGGAGAGTCCTCCTTACAAGGGTGATGGATGGAAAAGAACCGGAACTTGAGGGGTGGGATCCGCTTCTCCTACCTTCCTTCGAGGAAATCTCGGAATTGAAGGATCTCTCCAAGAGGTTCGGCCTGCATCGGGGGATGATGGATCAACCCTCACCTGTTTGGTCATTCCGGAGAGAACTTGAGAGATTCATGAAGATGGATAAGGTCGAGTCTTACCGTCTGCCCGAAAGATATCTCCAATTGATGGACATGGCAAGCTCCAAAACCGTTGAGGAATGGAACAACAGTTTGAGGATCAAGGGAAGTGCAAAGGACGGCCAGTCCCTCATCGAATACGGTTTGGCGCTGGAGGACCCCTGGGGGACGATCATTCCCATGCGCGCCCCTTCAAAAAAATCGAATAATGGCTCCAAAGGAATTATCAAAGGAGTCGTCCAAAGAGCACAGATTATGAGATGCGCCCATGCACTGGGAGCCTTCAGTATGGAAAACCTGCTCGACTATGCCCCCTGTTTGGGGGACGTTCCGAAAGTCAGAATGATGTTGAACGACCTGTGCAAGGGACCATTGAAGATCGCATTCGATAAAGACAGCGAGGGAGATCTGATCTACCTCACAGAAGACCCTCCCGCAGGTGAACTGATAGATATATCGGAGGAGGAAGAGTACATAATAATTTCCCCCAGAGACAGGATGTGGAGGGTGCTCTCTTCACTTTTAAGAGGAATAATGACGAGGGGAAAGGGATACCTGGTCCTCAAGGGGAGCCGTCCGGTGGCACATTTGATTATGAGAAAAATGGCAAAAAGTCCCAGAAAGGATGAAGAATATGATACAGGGCCTTCCAGGATGAAGAAGGAATACTGGATGATAAAAAAAGCTTGGCTCGATCCGAGGATTCCAAGAAACTCCCTGATGAGAGCCATAAGAAAGAGGTTCTTCGACCTTGGTGTGGAGATAATGTCCATGGATGAGAAGCTCAAGATAGAGGATCTCTACAGGGAGATGGATTCAAGAGAGGAAAATATTCTGGCCTGATGTGAAAACTGCACATGAAGGGGTTTTCGAGGGAAATCCTTATTATATATTCTTATAATAACAGGTGCACCGTCATTCATAGTTCCGGGGCGATGGACCTGATGGTTTGCGGTGATGCTCTGGCACGAGTCACATGCGAACGAAAGGTTAATATTACCTCTTGGGACTAAGAAAACTAGCAAGAAGGTGATCTAAAATGAAAATCGGTGAGTTCAAGAGAGCTACCGCCATAGCTATTGTTATGATTATGTCGTTCAGTGCACTGGTTGGAATCACCCAGGCATTGAATCCCCTGAAGGGGAATGATTGGGACTTCGATCCCGACATGGACGGA
>CAYULA010000064.1:0-17678 GCA_964445525.1 uncultured Thermoplasmatales archaeon
ATAGAATTAGGTGTTCTAAACATTCTTATTCTTGCGGTGGATTTTCGTACCAAAATAATACCTGAATATTATCAAAAATAAATATGGCAAATAAAATCAAAAGAATGAGGACCTATAAGAACCTTTCAAATTCCTCAGTATCAACGTCAGCTAATCTCAAGCAGTTTCTGAGTGTACCGATCCTTACATCATTATGAAGTGGAATAACGGTTCCAACCTTGCCCTCCGGGGTCATTTTGGATAGTCTGACATGACTTCCTTTTTGACCGGATATTTTGAATCCAAATTCATTACAGAGGATCTTGATCACTTTTTCCCCAGAGATCCCTCTAAGTTTGGGCGTCATTTCTTACCTCGAAGGTTGCAAGCAGGGTCCGGAACTCATTCTGGATCGGGAACTCCTCCAGATAAAGTTCGGTTGCCTCTTTCAGGTTGTCAATTGCATTCTCGATCGTATTACCCTGGCTTGCAGTTCCTACTTCCGGACAACTTGCGATGTATACATCACCGTCCTTTTGAATAACTGCCGTGAGGATGGTCATCTCCGCACCTTGTATCATATATCACACTCCATCTAAATTAGCTTGGCGATGTACAAAAAAGTCAATTTCAAGTACTTAAAAAAATCAAAAGGAGAGGCGGTTGTAAGAATTATCCATCAAAAGAATGAGGACCCCGGAGGGGTCCTCAATATCCGTTGAGATCCGTATCTATTTGTTTAGGAAATCCTCAACGACGGTCTTCAGGTCCGGTTTCCCGATAACCTGGAGATCGTACCTTACCCTGAATATTGGCTTGTTAACCTTGACAACCCTCGATATATCGATCGGGGTTCCGGTGACCACAACATCGCAGGGAGCGGCATTGATCGTATCTTCCAGGTCCTTGACCTGTTCATCTCCGTATCCCATTGCCGGCAGTATATCCTCGAGGTGATCGTACTTCTCGAAGGTATCCACGATGGAACCCTTGGCATAGGGATGGGGATCCAGGATCTCTCCGGCTCCGAACTTCGTGGCAGCCACGTATCCTGCTCCGTATCCCATCCCGCCATGGGTGACGGTGGGTCCGTCCTCCACGACAAGAACCTTCTTTCCCTTTATCGCATCGGGGTCCTCCACGCTGAGAGGAGATGCGGCATCGATTATGACCGCTCCGGGATTGATGGACCTGACATTCTCCCTGACCATCTCAACATCCTCGGGATAGGCGGAGTCGATCTTGTTTATGATCACAACATCGGACATCAGAACATTGGTCTCCCCGGGATAGTAGGAGATCTCGTCTCCCGGCCTCAGGGGATCGACCACTGTTATGTAGAGGTCCGGTTTTATGAATGACATGTCATTGTTTCCACCGTCCCAGAGGATGACATCCGCCTCTTTCTCGGCTTCTCTCAGGATCTTCTCGTAATCCACACCCGCATAGACTATGGAGCCCCTGTCGATGTGGGGTTCGTATTCCTCCCTCTCCTCTATGGTGCAGTCGTGCTTGTCCAGATCGGAATAATCGGCAAATCTCTGGACCTCCTGCTTCTCGAGGTCCCCGTAGGGCATGGGATGTCTGATGGCAACACACTGCTTTCCAAGGTCCCTTAAAAGCTCCACGATATATCTGGTGGTCTGGGACTTGCCGCAACCTGTCCTCGATGCGCAAACGGCGATTACGGGCTTGGAGCTCTTGACCATGGTCCTCCTGTGTCCGAGAAGCATGAAGTCTGCTCCCGTGGCGTTCACAACCGCGGCCTTTCTCATTACAACCTCGTAATCCAGGTCCGAATAGGCCAGGACGCAGATATCAACATCATTATCCTCCACAAGCTTTGAAAGATCCTCCTCGGGCTTGATCGGGATCCCGTTGGGATACAATTCTCCCGAAAGGGCCGGGGGGTACATCTTATCGTCAATGCCGGGTATCTGGGTGGCCGTGAAGGCTACAACCTCGTAGTCCTTGTTCTCGCGGAAGTACAGGTTGAAGTTGTGGAAGTCCCTTCCGGCGGCTCCCATTATTATCACTTTCTTTCTTTCCAAGTATATCACCTGCCGTCCAGACTGGGTCACGACCGTTCACCGTCCCGGAAAACACAATCATGAGGATCGGTTCACCGGCCGGACCGCCTCCTCGGCGGTCATGGACTCAGACCCGATTAATGAAGGCTTTCATATAGATTACGCCCTCAGTTCATATTCAATCATTTCTTGATGAAGGAGAGGACCTTTTGAACATGCTCGGATGCCCTGAACTGGGAGTTGAATATCATCCGAACAATCCCTTCCTTGTCTATGACGTACGTTACCCTGCCGGGCATAAGTCCCATGCTCTTCGGGACCTCGAAAGCCTTCCTGGCCTTGCCTTCCGTATCGCTTAGCAATATGAAGGGAAGCCTGTGATGGGCTGCAAAATCCTTGTGTGACTCAACACTGTCGGAGCTGATTCCCACCACGGTGGCACCCGCATCCGAGAGGTCCTCGTAATGATCTCTGAAGGTGCAAGCTTGCGCTGTACATCCGGGGGTCTCGTCCTTTGGATAAAAATAGATCACCAGCCAATCTTTCCCGGTGAGATCACCTGTGTCAACCATCTTTCCGTTCTGATCTTTCAGAGATATCTTGGGTGCCTTTTCGCCTTCCTTTACCATTGTTACCCTCCCAATATATTTCGGATTATTAGAAGGGTCAGATATTAATAGATGCTCCAGGAATGTTCAGGTAAGGTGTTCAAATGAGGGCGAGATTGCCAACTGTGATAGTAATGGGTATTTTCCTTTTAACAAGCGTTCTTTCCCTGAACGTAATAGCTCAGGAGAACCTTGCAGCATCCGAGAGGGAGCCCAATCTCATTGGAAAGGTCGTGGATGCCGAGACTTCCGAACCGGTGATGGCAGAGATTTTGATTCACGGAGGTCCGGAGGACAGCTTCAGATACCGGTTCAAGACCGACCCCGAAGGTTTCTTCAAAGCGGCTGTACCGACGGGTGTGGTTTATGTCCTGATCGAGGCAGAGGGATACCAATCCCTGAAGAAGGAGGTGGAGGTCGAAAAAGATCCGGTAGAAATGGAATTTGCCATGAATAAGAAAACCGATGACGAGCCGGAACCGAACCTTTACGGAAGAATGTTTTCCGAAGATGGAGTCGGAGTCATAGGCGTATTGGCATTTCACAATGAAAACAGCGACGGCATCAGCGTCAAGACCGACCGAGAAGGGTATTTCAGCGTCCGCATCAAGCCCGGAGCTTACATCTGGCACGCGAAAGCCGAAGGCTTCGAACCTCGAAGAGGCGAGATCGAGGTCCCCGGAGGGGAACCGGTCAGGATGCAGGTGAAGATGGAATCCGTCCGGGAAGAGGTCAGCATGGGCATATTGGCGGGTCATGTCCTGAATCCCGAAGGAGAATCTCTGCCCTTCACGGAGATAATGATCATGCACCTCAACCCCACAGGCGATTCTTTCTCCCCCGGTGAGAAATGGATCGAGACAGGTGAGAGGGGGTATTTCAAGGTGGAACTCCCCTTCGGAGCCTATTATCTGGAGGCACATCACGAGGGTTACGAACCTTTCTCACATGAATTCAGGATATGGGAAGAAGAACCCGAGATGAAAATGAGGATCATGATGGAGTGGGAGGAGAAAGAGGACAGGGTACACATTCACATGGAATATACGGACAAGAACAGCGACGGTCACCCCGAAGAGCTCATAATCGAGGCTGACATGGATTCCGACGATATCCCGGACGTTGTGATAAAGATGTATGATGAAAACAGCGACGGAAATCCGGAGTCAGTCATATTCGATATGGATCTGCCCAAAGATGAGATGAATGAGATCCTCTTCCTGATCCTGGAAAAAGCTTCACAGATGCCTCCCTTCAAAGGACCCGGATCGGAACCATACCACTGGGGTCCTGATGAGGATGAAGAAGGTTACTACGGTGATAAGCCAGTTCCCGGGGAAGATCCCTACGGGGACCCGGATGATTACCACGGTGATGAGGAAAGGCATGATGATGAAACCGATCCCGACAGGGAAAGCTCGATCATGATAGACGGCGGCTCCAGCGAAGAGCAGAGCTCCAAATCTGACAAGGGATCAAGTAATAACGCCATGGATGACCTTCCCGTCATACTGGCCCTGATCGGAGCGATACTCATATTGGTGGCAATCGTGGTGATCGGAGGTTATGCTATCCGTTTCAGGAAGGATGATTGAAAACAGAGGTGTTTTCCATGGAACTTGTCTCCACATCAATAAAGGGTCTTGACCAAGAGATAGGAGGAGGGATACCAAGAGGATCCATTGTCCTGCTTACAGGCACCCCGGGGACCTTCAAGTCCTCGGTAGCTTACTCACTCCTAAACAAATCAGCCAAAGAGAACGATTCCATGGGAATCTTTCTCCTGCTGGAGCAATCCATGGACAGCCTGATCTCCCAGCAGGAGAGGATGGGACGTCCGCATCAGGGAAAGGCCAAGGATCACATCATAGTATCCGATGTCGGCAGGATAAGGGCCGCAATGGACAAATTCTCCACTGACAACGACTGGATGGAGGCTCTGAGGGCATATGTCCAGTATCTGGTGGAAAAGAGAAACGCCGAACTGCTGGTGATAGATTCACTGCCCGTTCTCGAGATACTATCGGGTGAGACCAACAGAAGAAAATTTCTCTTCGAACTCTTCGAATGGATGAGGGGGCTGGGGACCACCACGATACTGATTTCCGAGAAAAAGAGCCTGGATATGGAGTACGGCGAGGAGGAGTTTCTCTCCGACGGGGTTTTCCAGCTCACCCTCAGCCCGGTTGGCGAGGTGGATCTTCAGAGAAGGATCAGATGCATCAAGATGAGAGGAATGGATCACAATACCTCCATGTTCGCTCTGGATCACAGGGAAGGTCATTTCATGATATCTCCCGCTATATGAAAAGGATAATCGAGGCCAAAGATATTTGAATTCAGCCGAATATCAACTCAAGGTGGTCCAAATGAACGATGAAGATCATCAGCGCGGAATCAGGAGCAGGAAGAAATGCCCCAGATGCAGTTCCAGATTGTACATGATAGAGAGGGGAGGAGTTCGCCTTGACCATTGCTGGGATTGCAACGGGATCTGGTTCGACAAGAACGAGCTCGATGAACTGGTGGACGAGGAGAATACCCTTGAGCTCCTGATAGAGATCACCGGGAAATTGAAAGGGGAGGGTCTTCTGTGCCCGGATTGCAGGGAGCTGATGAACACCCACGAGGTCTACGGGGTCTATGTCGATCAATGTCCCGTTTGCAAGGGAATATGGATGGACAAGGGTGAGACCGAAAAGGTCTGGGAAATGGAGGAGAGGTCCAGGCATCCTTTCGGAATAGGAGTGGATGATCCTTCACCGGAGGATTTCTGGAATAGATTCAAGGTAAAATACTACGGATTCGAGAAGGTAAAGGATAATTAGTCATCTCTTCTTGATCCTGGGGAAAGGCTTTTCGGGCAGATCGCCCTTGAACAGACACTTGGTGCACCTGTAGGAGTTGTAGTTCTTCGAGATGGTCTGTGATCCGCAGAGCGGACACCTGTAATCGAGCAGGGCTCCGTCGTTTTCCAGGAAGCTCCTGACCTTTTCCATATTGATCTTCCATAGATTTGCATCCTTTGGCGTCTCGTTATCCCTTCTGGGAACAAGGATGCCTATGTTGTAGAGATACAACGTGATGTCCCTTCCCTTCACGAGTCTGGTTGCAAACTTATCGAAAATCCTCTGGACGGTGACAGATTTCTCATCGGAGAACTTCTCGTCCAACATCTCGATTATGGATCTGATTATCTCGTTACTGGGTTCTTCCTTGTGCGATACCATAATCCTCACCGGTCTCTATGCAGAGACCCTATCAGGAGTAAGGGGTATTACGACTAACTCATAAAAGTTTATGGTGAACCTTTGAGAGCTGCCTGCCTATTTCGCGCTCAACATCCCCAAGTCCCCCTTTCTCGATCGTGATGGTGGAACTATCGGAAACTTTCTTCGATTCCGGTCTGAATGCTATGGAGATATCGGAGATATCGAACATGGTGATGTCCACCGGAGAATCCCCCACCGACAAAACCGGATAGAAAGGTCCTCTCTCATCAAGGAATTTCTTCAGTACGGAACCTTTGTCCCTCAGGGGAACCCTGAGGATGCCTTTTCCCGTAAGGAGTCCTCCGCCGTCGAACTCGATCCCGTTGGCCAGAATGCTTCCTATCCCCCCCTCGATTGCAAGCTTGCGGGCGAGGATATCGATCCCTCCGCTTATTATCACTGTTTCAATACCCTTGCCTTTGAGGGATATTGTTGCATCGGGGAATTCGATCATTCTTCTTGAACCGTACAGGATCTTTTCAAGCGAGGACCTGTTCAGTCCGGGATCGGAATCCAGCCATCTTTTTATATCACGGGCCATGAACTCGAGGTCGTCGATCTCTCCCCTCATGTAGGCGAGGAAGGAATCCTCGTTGTCGGTTCCCAGATGATGGTGGATCCTCCTCCAGGAGCTCCTCTCTTCAACGAGGACCCCGTCCATGTCGAAGACCACCAGCGGTCTGTAATCCCTTTCCTCGAGGACCATGAGCTCTTATCGATGCAAGATAAAAAAGTCTTCTCCCTTTTTGAAAAAGAATATGATTGAAATTTAATCTCTTTTTCAAAAATACCAGGCCAGCTGGGTGGACGCCCTGGTCCGCCATCGGTAGCTCCTCGGAGCTCCTCCGTCCCGGCTCCTACGAGCGTTGGGAATCTACGGTTAGGCTGCTCCCTTCCGGGCCTGACCCGGTTCCCGTAATCAAGGCCACGGAACTGCCCTCCGGCAGTCCCGAAAACCACTTCCAACCCCGAAGGACGTTACTTCATCGTCGCTCCTTGGACCGATGGTGTACTGGTTGCGCCGCCCCAGCCTGTCGTCCCGCTGTAGACCGTTCTGCGGCATGCATTAAGCAAGAGGGAGGGCCTAGCTCCCCGACCAAGCCTGGCGAACTTCGTGAAGGATATCCTCTCTATATAGTCTTTGGTGCCTTATGTAACCGCCGTAAAAAAATTCAAATCATGGTGAAAACATCGTGATCCTTGCTCAAATCTTTATATCAAATGATACCTATCCAAGGCAGAGGGAGCATCCATGGATGTGGAAGAAAGCGGGAATTCAGAAGCTGAGGGAATGGATAAGATGTCCATAAGGGATTTCACCATAACCGACGAGTTCATTTCGGTTGAAAAGGGGATGTCCTGCAAGGACCTTGCAAGGAAGCTCATGGAGGTACCAAGGGGCGCCATCTTTCTGGTCAACGAGAACAATGTTCCGATTGGTGCGGTAACCGCCAGGGAGTTCCTAGTGGCAATAGTGAAGGGGGTGGATCTGCTCTCCTCATCGGGGGAGGAGATCATGAACACCAACATTATGGAGATAGGGGTGGAAGATCCCATATCGGAGGTCCTCTTGAAGATCTCCAAATATGCTCCCTATGCGGTTGTGGTCAAGGACAAGGAAGGATCCTTCCTGGGATACTTCTCACCGAAGGACTATCACGAGGCCCTGCATAAAACAGGCGTGATATGAACCGGTTCTTCAGAACATGAGGAAGATAACCGCAACAATATTTCCAAGAATCATATGCAGTATGAAACCCAGGAACAGGTAGAGGATGAAGGGAATCTTGGGAGTTACCCAAATCTTTTCATCCCCTCTTTTTTTCAATCTTCTCTCCAGTCGCTCTGACGGATCAACCTTCTTCTTTTTCTTGTACTCCAGTATGACCCAGACATGCCTGTCGGCGATGCCATCCACGTCGGCCTTGAAGGACGTGAACATTCTTGGAAATGCGAAATTCCCTCTCAGGATGTTCGTGATCGGGAGTATCAGAAACAATATCAAGACGCTGATTACGGCTCCGTTGAAGAGAGTGGAGAGATGTATGGGGAAGATGTAGCCGAATGAGGATATCTCATAAAGCGTTTCGTAGAACACTCCGGATGAGTAGGGAAGGTCCTCCACATACCAGGGAAAGACAGCCGCCAGTGCCATCAGGCATTTTGCATCGGCACCGCCGTGAATGATCCTGGTTCCGCCGATGGGAATATGGTAGAGGGCGAAGTATACCAGCATGAAAACGAAGGCCACTCCAACCGGGATGATTAGGTCCCTGTCGCCCAGCATGAAAGAGATCAAGGGACCTGCCAGGCAGGCTGCGTATATCAGGGTGAAAGAAAGATCCGTCATGCTTCCCTTGAAGGCCTTGGAGAGTTCGGGGTATCCGAAAAGAACGAACAGCATTCCCCCCACGGGAAGCATCAGAGAGAGCAAGGACACCGGGGATCCATCGGCTCCCTTTAGCCACATCTCCCAGGCAACAAGGGGAATGCAGGCCGAAAGCAGAACCATCCATGTCCTGTCGGCGATCCTCCTGGTCCTGACATCCATCACCGATCCTGCAAGAAGCGAGAGTGCGACTATTGCAACCTTTGCCGAGAAAACCGTTTGCAGGGCATCCATCTACAATCCCCTCTCTCTATCCAGGATCTCCCTGGCCTTTCTCCTCAATATTCTGGCCTGTGTGGGATTGAGGCCCTCGATATCTGCAATGTCCCTTGAGGTGGCCTCGGCAATATCCCTGAGGTCCTTGTATCCGTTGTCCATCAACAGTTTGGCCCTGTCATAGGAGATACCGATCTCATCTGCAAGATCATAGATGTCGAGCTTTTCCTTTTCCTTCATCCGATCGGACCTTTCTCTCTGCTTTATCAGTCTGACCACTTCGTCGGACGGATTTGCCGGAGGTATGGTCCACTGCGATTCCTTCCCGTTCATGGTAACGGACATGCCTTCCATTTCTTCATCCGCGTCAAGAACCGCTGCCGTTCCGATCAGAAATATCTCGGGATTGCCCTCTAGGTCTCTGGAAATGCCACCTCCCGCACCCAGAACGGCATTCGCTCCTTTTTCCTCGGCTTCCTTTTTCATTTTCGCTTCGGCACGGATGAATAGATCCCCGAGTTCATCGCCATCTCCCTTCTGGACCCTGGCATGGCCGAATACCATGCCGATTATTCTGTCCAGCTTTCTTCCGGGAACATGGTCCAGGTTCGTTACTATCATCCGGCTCCCCCGCAAATTGTGGTACACAATGCCGAACCGTCAATACAGTTTCTTGCTACATATAGATAATCTTCTGATTTTACCGTAAATTCATCATTTAGGGGGAATAGTAAGTCGTATTGGAGTTTCCTTATCCTGTCTGCTTCCTCTTCACGATTTTGTCGATAAAGGGAATGGATTCCCCCTTCCTGTATTTGAAGGCGACATAGGCTCCCGCGGAGATCAGACCAATGATTGCCAGGAGTGCCACTATGTCCCATACAAGTCCGCTTCCTATGGAGTTCGGATGATCACTTGCGCCAAATGGGGAATGGCCGTCTATTACCGCTCCTTTTTCCAGATGGGACGGTTCAGCCCATGAATGCTCGGGCGAGAAAATTTTGAGATCGGGATCCCCGTAATAGACCAGGTTCTCGAAGATGTCCCACCACCAGCCGTCAACAAGGTACTGTATTCCGACGTGGGATATTCCTCTCTCGAAGGCGTCCCCAATGGTCCTGCCGTAGTAGATGTCCCTCACGAACATGTTCATGGCAAACGCTGAGTACCATGAGGTAAGCCAGGGATCTATAACCTGGAATATCGATCCGTGCCTCATCAGCATGAGATGGAGGTATGTGTTGGCTATCAGGCAGGATCCTGCCGAGAAACCCATGGAATGGAGGTTCTCCAGGGCATCGTCCATTACAAGCCCATCCTCGCTGTATTCGGTCTGGCCCTGCTGGGCTATTGCTATTATCACTCCGTCATGCCTTTCAGGCATAATGCCTCCCGGACCGGGGCCTGTTGCGGGTGTTATATCCAGGCCCACGCGTTTGGACATGGTTACAACATCGGGATCCTCCGTTGAGCCTCTGAGTCTCTGGAGATTGGTTCCTGCCATTGGAACACCTGATTCCTCGTAGCCTCTCCAGGGGTTCGCCTCGGTTGCACCTCTCTCATCCCACCAGCCGATAACTCCGGAATTAGTGTGGCCTCCGTGCATGACCTCCAGCCACATGATGGTTCCTCTGTTGAGGTTTTCCGTGGTCTTTTCGAAGGTTGTGGAGAAAACATTCCCGTATCCGCATTCTTCGAGGTAATGTGGTATGATCTCGGAAGAATCCAGGTCCGGATACCTGCCCTCGGGATCTATTCCGTCGGGATCTGTTGAAGAATCCGACATGTCGAAATACGGGGTTATTCCCGTTCTTGTGGTGTATTCGCATCCCCAGTATTCGCTGGCCTGTTCGTTGAACTTGTACTGATAGGATACCCACGACTGGACAACCGGGAACTCGACTTTTTCCTCCCTTTCCTCCCTGGTTATCTGCAGTGTACCCGCCACCCTGGTGGATTCGGATCCCTGGATCCTCATGCCGTCATGTTCGTCCAGTTCGGGATTGACAGCCGGGTTTGCGAAGATAAGCTTGGGATAGAGGAGGGACCTGGAGATCCAGGCGGCTGCGTCAACAGGTGTTCCCATTATCCTGCCCGAATCGGCTCCTCCCACGAAACCCCTGTCCCATGAAGAGCCGATATCGAACTGGTCTGCAACCGTTATTATGGATTCCTTGGATTTGCCCTCGTCATCCACCGGTGTCTTGAGGTCGAAACCGTACCTGTCAATTATCTTGTTGTAGACCTCCTTGGCCGTGAGAACCATACAGGCAACCGAAGGGGGGGCCCTGTTGTGATGGTAGGCGTATTTCCAGAATTCGTTGTGCCAGGCCTGTGCGCAGGAGAGCTCGGAATGCACGTCGTTAACAAAAACCGGCCCCCCGTGTATGGAAGCAGAAAGAGCTGCGGGTCCGATGAAGAGAGCCCCGGGTATCTCCGGGCCCGGGTTGCCCGTGGTATCCCTTCCCTCGATGACCTCCCATGAGGTCCAGGGATTGATGGTGGTGAAAACTATGTCATCGTTGGGAACTCCATCCACGGTGGTCATCTTCTTTACGGCTCCGTAAAGGGAATCGTAATCCTCGTAACTCTTGACATCTATTCGGTTTCCGAAGATCCTCTGGACGATCCCTCTCAGATCCCTGATGTCGTCGTAGAGGCCCTTGTCGGCGTATCCGTCAATATCGATCAGGTGCACTTCCTTGACACCAAGTGTGTTGAGAGCTTCCCCGACATCCCGGTTGAGATTTCCCTTGCCGGTAAACATCAGTGGTGCATTCATCGAAGTGGCCATTACCGCTCCGTTGGCAGCTCCGGCCCACATGCTTCCCTCGAATTCCTTCTTCATCTGCTTGAACTCGTATGATATCGTGAACTTAGCCGGGGCGGAGCTTCCCCCTATGTTGACCACAGAGACATAGTAATCGCCCTGTCCGAGTTCGGGAACCTCCAGTACCTGTCTGGTTCCGGAGGCGGCTCCGGTTGCTACCGCAATCTCGGCTCCCGATGGTCCTCTGAGGATCAAACCCAGATCCTGGGAATTGTCATTCCATTCCAGGGTAAACGAAGCGTCTCTGCAGTAAAAAGGCGTTGTGATGGGTTCCTGAACATCCACGCCGGGATACAGCGTGTAGTCTATGGTGTATTCCACATTGGAATCGAATGGGGCGTCGGGATTCAAACCTCTCTCCTTCCTGTCATCCATTACGGATATTATCCTTTCCGCCCTCCATTCCTTCCTCTCTGCGGGAGTGACCTCCGAGGGATCTGGAAGGGAGTTCCATGACCCCGGCAGGTCCATGTGGACTGCCGAGTTCTGTGTTGGCATGTAGCTTACGGCAAACTCCCAGTCCCCGGAATTGTAGATGTATGAACTAATCTCCTCCGAGGCCCCTTCGAGAACGTTCCACTTCTCGCTTGCTCCCACCATTCCCAGCTCCATGTCGTATAGCTGGAGGTCGGGGTCCTTACCTCGCTCTGTAATGTCGGCAAGTGGATTCCAGCTCTGACCCCAGGTGAGCTGGGAGGATATGTATTTGAAATCCGGTTCAATGGTGAAGGCGTGGGTGTTGGGATCCACGGGTGAGGGCTGTTTTGATCCGCTGATGGAACCGCTTTTGGGACTCGCATCAGGCGTATTTCCGGATACCTTGCCCTTGTAGATCTTTTCAAAGGGTTCCGGATCGGGATTGGAAACGGCTAACACGGCCCTGTCTGAGTATTCCCAGTTCTCCAGCGCTATCATGGCCGAAAGGGAGAACGGATTGTCGGAATCGAGGTGTTTTACCTTGGAGGTCTCCCACTCGTTCTGGATCTGGCCCGGTGTCGAACCATCGAAACACACCAGTTCTATCTTGTCCAGCTCCTCTCCTGAAAGCGTCATCATGTCTTCCATAAGATAGCCCACTGCGGGGTAGGGATTCATGGTCCTTTGAGGATCGGAGGTATCCTTGGGGGGTTCGTAGAATAGAACCGGATTCATGAATACCCTGTCGCTGCCTTCCGAATGGAATGCGGAAGCAGGGACCTCCGCCAGGTAGGCGAAATCGTCGAGAATGCCGTTTCCGTCGTGATTGATGAGGGTTGCCTTGTTGATCGAGGTCATGTCTCTGTAGGACACTCCCTCGAAACCAACTGGCACCCCAGAGGCTGCGGATATTCTCTGGACTCCGGATAGCAGAGGCGCGGTCAGAAACAATGCCGCAAGGAGAAGCATCAGTGATCTCCGAGCCAAGGTTGCCTTCTTCATGTTATCACCGGGACCACGGATAGGGAACAATACCCCTGGTACTGTGTCCAGTTATTGGACTGTCGGTTAAAAACGTTATCATAGCGCTGATACACTATGATCCTCATGTGAACCGCTTGGTTCACGTCTTGTCCGTTCTTCTTTCGATTATCCTCTTTCCCTTTCTCTTTTCCTCGTTGCCTTTACCCCCGGGATGGAACTCGAGCCTCATCAGTCCAAGCTTGATCATAGCTTCAAGCAATCCTCCCACTACCTTGTCCACCGGCTCCACCCTCTCTTTGAAGCTCTCCTGCTCTTTCATGAATATCTCCAGGAGGGAATGCTCCCCGTCGCTCATCTCCCATAGCAGGGTTCCGACCTCGTCCAGGGGCCTCCTGATATTGTCCGGTCCTCCGAGTATCTTTTTCAGCTTCTTTTCCAATCGATTGAGGTTCTTGGGATATTCCAGGACTATTGTCCCCTCCTTGTACTCCCATTTGACGGGTGACCTCACGGGATAGATCCAGGCGGGATTCGGACCGCTGTAGGTTGGTGTGGACAGGACCTTCTCTCTCATTTGATCACACCTCCGTGAGAACAATGACCACAAGGATGATCATCGAAAGGGCCGAGATGATCAGGAAGATCCTCGACAGCAGAACCTTCTTCCAAGCATTGTAGGATATGTTGGCCAATATCGGTCCGATTATCACTATCAGAAGGAGTATGATGTATACGGGAGCCGGAACCTCCATGACCCGGTTATGAAACTTTGGATTCAAATCCGTTTCTGTCGATCCCGCTCCCAAATATTAAAGAAGTTTCAGATCAGGGTTAACAACAGGAAAGCGGCAGGATGTATTCGGATCATGAAGCTAACGACGAAAACCTTATATATGTTGTCTCCTTTTGCTTTCTACAAGATTACAACCTGAAGTTGTATACAGGTGATGGTAAATGGCCGAAGGTAATGAAATAAGGGATCCAGTGACGGAGGTCATCGAGGTCGATGACGGTGCAAGGCTCATAGTGGAGCTTCCCGGGGCATCGCAGGACTCCATCAAGATGGGAGTCTCCAATGACATACTGAAACTCGATGCCCAGGGCAAGAGAGGAAAATTCAGCACCGTTCAGGTCATTCCTTTCGAACCGGACCCCGAGCGCATCTCGGTTACCTTTTCCCAGGGGGTCCTGGAAGTGGACCTACGCAGGAGAGGTGAGTCCCTAGCGAAAGATGAAAAGGAGCAGGAAGAGGAGCTATCCATAACCCTCGGCTCTCTGGAAAAGGAGCTAGAGCTTCTCAGAGAGGAGCTTGGAAGGGTGATAGAGGAGAAGAGCTCCATGGAAGAAAGGTTCAATCTGCTCCAGAGGGACGTCCACAACATAAGGAGGCGTCACGAAGCGGAAAAGGAATCCATCGCCGACAGGAAGATATCCGAGATAGCGGCGGGCCTCGTTGAGGTCCTTGACAGCTTCTCATATGCCAAAAGCTCGATTAACGAATCAGCCGGGAAGAACAATTCCAGCCTCCTGAAAGGAGTGGAGATGGTGGAGAACCAGGTTCTCAACCTGTTCAAGAACATAGGCATCACCATCATTCCCGCAGAGGGTCAGCAATTCGATCCCAATTTCCACGAGGCTATCGGCTACGTGGAAGACCCGAAACTGGGAGACGAGATCGTGGCAAAGGAGCTCAAGAGGGGATATCTCTACAAGGGCAGGACGCTGAGACCTGCACAGGTCCAGGTCAACAAGAACCCCGGTTCCTTGGATAATAAAAGAGATAGTAAGCATTCCAAAAAGCAGAAGAAATCAAGTTCCAGAAAGAAATGAGGTGATTCAAATGGGAAAGATCATTGGAATAGATCTGGGAACCACCAATTCGGTGGTCGCAGTAATGGAGGGCGGACAGCCCGTGGTGATTCCGAATCGCGAAGGGGCCAGAACGACCCCGTCGGTTGTGGGAATCACCAAGAAAGGAGAAAGGCTTGTAGGTGAGCTTGCCAAGAGGCAGGCTGTCGCAAATGCCGAGAACACCATCGCCTCCATCAAGAGGAAGATGGGAAAGAAGACCAAGGTCAAGATGGGAGGCAAGGGCTACACCCCCCAGGAGATCTCCGCAATGGTCCTTCAGAAACTGAAGGAGGATGCGGAGGCATACCTCGGGGAGAAGGTAACCGAAGCCGTAATCACGGTTCCCGCCTACTTCGAGGACGCCCAGAGACAGGCAACCAAGGATGCGGGTAAGGTAGCCGGGCTGGAGGTCAAGAGGATCATAAACGAGCCCACGGCGGCCTCACTGGCATACGGCCTTGACAAAGAAGAGGACCTGACCATCCTGGTATTCGACCTGGGTGGAGGGACCTTCGACGTTTCGATCCTCCAGATAGGAGGAGGTGTCTTCCAGGTAAAGGCCACATCCGGAAACAACCATCTCGGAGGAGACGACTTCGACAGGATCGTGATGGAGTGGATAGCATCCGAGTTCAAGAAGGAGCACGGTATCGACCTCCTCAAGGACAAGCAGGCGGTCCAGAGGCTCAAGGATGCGGCCGAAAAGGCCAAGATAGAGCTTTCGGGAACCCCCACCACGCAGATATCGCTGCCTTTCATCACACAAGGAGACGAGGGTCCGCTTCACGTTGAAATGGACCTCTCCAGGTCAAAGTTCGAATCCTTGATATCGGACCTGGTGGAGAAGACGATGGGCCCCCTGAAGCAGGCTATGAAAGATGCCAAACTGAAGGCTTCTGAAATCGACAAGGTACTTCTGGTGGGAGGCTCCACAAGGGTTCCTTTGGTCCAGAAGAAGATCAAGGAGCAGCTCAAACAGGACCCTACCAAGAACATCAATCCCGACGAGTGTGTGGCAATAGGCGCCGCCATTCAGGCGGGTGTGCTTTCGGGAGAGGTCGGAAAGGACATGGTCCTCCTCGATGTGACGCCGCTGTCTCTGGGAATAGAGACGCTTGGAGGTGTCCTGACAAAGATCATCAACAGGAATACAACGATACCCACCAAGAAGTCCAAGATATTCTCCACCGCATCGGACAATCAGCCGCAGGTGGAGATCCACGTTCTCCAGGGCGAGAGGGCCATGGCCTCGGACAACAAGACCCTTGGAGTATTCACATTGACGGGTATACCCCCGGCTCCCAGAGGCATACCCCAGATCGAGGTGACCTTCGAGATAGATGCCAACGGAATCGTCCACGTCACCGCCAAGGACCTGGCCACAAACAACAGCCAGGACATAGTGGTTTCGGGAACCGGCGCTCTCTCCGATGATGAGATAGACAAGATGATGGGGGATGCCGACAAGTTCGCAGAAGAGGACAAGAAGAAGCTCGAGATAGCCGAAGCAAAGAACAACGCCACATCCCTGGTCTTCGCCACCGAGAGGGCCATCAAGGAGCACAAGGACAAGCTGGACGACGACGAGGTAAAGAAGGTGGAAGAACTCATGAAGGAGGTGGAGGAGCTCGCCAAGGGAGACGACGTCGATGAGATCAAGAGTCGCACCGAAGAGCTCTCCACCGCTTCCCAGGAGCTCTTTGCCAAGATGTACAAGGAAGCTTCCAAGTCCGCCGGTCCTTCCATGGACACCGAGGGAGAGGAGCCTCCCTCGCCCGAAGCCGAAAAGGACAGCGACGAGGACTACGTGGACGTGGACGCAGAGGATAAGAGCTGAGTTACATACGCCGACGGGGAATCGATAGTTCCCCGTCGGCTCCTTAATCTATAGGGGGTGAGCAGGGATGAAGAAGGACTTCTACGAGATACTGGGCCTTTCCAGAGACGCAACAAAAGATGACATCGAAAAAGCCTACCGAAAACTGGCCCTTAAATACCACCCCGACCGCAATCCCGACGATCCCAAATCCGCGGAGAAGTTCACCGAGGTAACCGAAGCCTACGAGGTGCTGAGCGATCCGAACAAGAGGAGCCAGTATGACCAGTACGGATTCGCCTCCGACGAGGAGGAAGGGATTCCCCACTACCAGTACCAGCATCTGGACCTCGACGACGCCCTCAGAATGTTCATGAGGTCCTTCGGAGGCGGCTTCGGATCATTCTTCGGAGGGGACGATCCCTTCTCCGACATGTTCGGCGGAGCAGGAGCCAGATCGGGAGGAAGACGAAGGGTCATGCAGGGAGACGACAGGGCCGCCCACATAAGAATAACCCTGGAAGAAGCCGCAAAAGGGGTTGAAAGGGAGATCGAGGTCCCGCATCTCATCCTGTGTCCAGTTTGCGACGGGACAGGTTCCAAGGACGGTTCAGAGCCGGAGACCTGCCCCGAATGCGGAGGTTCCGGCTCCCAGAGAATGGTCAAGAACCTCGGTCCTGTCCAGTATGTAACAACAAAATCGTGTCCCAGGTGCGGTGGAGAAGGCACCATAGTATCCGATCCATGCAACAAGTGCAGGGGCAAGAAGAAGGTGAGAAAGACCGAGAAGAAATCGATCAACGTTCCCGTGGGAGTTGACAACGGAACGAGGCTCCGCGTCGCCGGAATGGGCGACGCAGGCGACAGGGGAGCCCCTCCCGGGGATCTCTTTGTCATATTGGAGGTCAAACCTCACAGGTTCTTTCAGAGGGACGGGGTCGATCTCCACGGCCAGATAACAATCAATTATCCCCAGGCAGTGCTCGGATCGAAGGTCGAGGTTCCGTCCCTTGACGGATCCATGGAACTCAAGATACCCTCGGGGACCGCCTCGGATGCGGTTTTGAGGGTAAAGGGTAAGGGCATGCCCGACCTCAGGTATCCCAAGAGAAAAGGGGATGTTTACATCAGGGTAAGAATAGATGTTCCGAAACATCCCGGTCTCAAAGAGAAAAGGGCCATCAAGAAACTTCTCGATATTCAGGGGGAGAGGAAAACATTCGATGTCTGAACTAGTGTCATGTCAAGTGTAGCCTGTCGTAACGTTTAATAACTATCCGAGCCAT
>CAYULA010000065.1:0-17005 GCA_964445525.1 uncultured Thermoplasmatales archaeon
AATGAATAGCCATGAAGTCCATTTTGGGGGGCTACCGGCCATTAGTCACTATTTTATATTGAATAATTTTATTATATTAAATGACGATATATTGTTCAAACCTGTCCCAGAAACAACATATTTAAGCCCTATGGAGGGGAATGATCTACCTATTTATTTCTTTTTATTCCATAATATTACATACCCTCCTCAAGATTATTATATCCCATTTTAATTTAAATATTAAAAATATTTTTATTATCATTTGGAGATTTTTTATATTTTTGTGTATTGAACATCCTTTCTGTAAAATTTTATTTAATGTGGGTGTAGAGTAGAGCGGAGGATCGCTCCTCCACCCCCATTTTTATTATTCAAGAAGATTTATTCTTAGTAATGACATGTTACCAACCCCTCCTAAAGAGATATTTGGATGTGTAAAACTTGAAAAGCAATTACTCGAAAATCCCCAAATCCCCCCGGGAGAGGAAAATCCTTCTCATGAATAAGAAAAATATATAATTTCATTTCACAATGAAAAACTATGAAAAAAATAATATCAATTATCTTAATTATTATCATCTTTATTTTGACTGTCACTTTCCAAGATACTGAGAAAGAATTAAAAAATTTTGATTTATATCTTATGAATGCACAAACACCAAGAGGTTATGATATTTTAATAAATATTAAAATAAACTATATAGATGAAAATGGCAGATTCTTGGATAATGTCTTAAACAAAACAATAGACTTCTATAATGAGTATAAAAACCCAAATTCATTTTCTGTTGAAAAAAAGGAAAAGTTATGTGAAATTGAAATCAACATATATAATAAAACTCAACCAAACAACATAGTTATATCTGAAAAATATACTTACGATGAAATTAGAGATGAATATTATTTTAATTTTTGGTATTCTAGTGGTAAACCGGTATTGGAGAATTGGACTGGTGGAATTGCTTAAGGCCGACTTCCCCCAAAAGAGGCATTTGTACCCTTTTTCAAAAGGTCCTCGATAAAAGCCATATTATTTGATATGCTCAAGGGTTTTTATGAAATGTGTCAAAATTTCCTCTTTCCGCACGATTTTAGAAATTAGTAATAATATTTTTAGGCATTGTTTTTCTGGTTGTTGAGGAGAAATCACTCCTCGAAATCGGTCCTTCTTGACTGTTTCCAGATGTTTCCGAATATCACTATCAGGACCACCATCAGAATCAATGCAACGGGGACCAGGATCACGGCAAGGAGGTTTATTCCCTCCTTCTTTTCATCCTCCATGACGATATCTCCGAGATCGTTGATATCTCCGGCGGTTATATTGATGGCCAATGTCTTTGTTTCATAGCCGTCCTTGCTGATCCTGAGGCTGTAGTTCCCGTTTTCCAGTTCCAGGAAGAATCCGCCGTCAGGCCTGGATTCCGCAACGATATCTCCGATCCTTATCTCGGCTTCGTCTATGGAATTCCCTTTATCGTTTACCACCATTCCCCTTACCTTACCGAATATGGTTGTTGTAAAGGTCCATTCCAGAGGTTCGAGTGCATTACCGGCCAGGTCAGTTCCGGAAACTGAAACGTTGTATGTTCTGCCCGGTTCCAATCTTCTCTCGGGTTCGAAAACCGCCCTGTCGCCTTTCCAGACTAGATTGCCGTTCACACCCTGGATCAGGAACCTTAGTGTTGCGGTGTTCATTCTCTCCGAGAATGAAACGTAAACCGGTTCGTTTAAAGGCTCATCGGTTCCGACGGGTCCGTATCCGAGTATCTCGGGAGAGGTCCTGTCAACGGTAAATGTGGTTGATTCCTCAGCAACATTTCCCACCCCGTCGAATGCCCTAATCATAATGGTGTAGGTTTTTTCCTCCAGTCCCGTCAAAGATATTCTGTCGGTCTGTACCTCCTTCCATTCCGAAGTATTATCCTTGTATTCCATACGATCCACCCCGGTCACGGAATCGGAAACCGTCCAGGTAACGGATACAGGAGCCTGGGATACATGACTTCCTTTTCTGGGGGAATCGATCATCAACTCAGGAGGCGTGGCATCAACCGTAAATGACACATTCGTGGTATTGGTATTTCCAGCGAGGTCCCTGGCAAGTATCCTGACATTGTGCCATCCGTCATCAAGCTGGAAAAATGACCGGGAGAATGTTTCAGGAGAGAGATCGTACCATTCCTGATCATCCAGTCTGACCTGGAACAGGTCGATTCCGCTTCCGATATCATAGGCTTCCCATCTGACCTCCACATTTCTGGAGGCCGTAACCAGACCTTCCTCCGGTCCGATCATACTTATGGAGGGTTCAATGGTATCCACTCTGAAGACGATCTCGTCGGTATTCCGGTTTCCCCCCTCGTCGAATCCCGTAACATTCAGTGTGTGGTAGCCTTCAGTTAGGTTGAGAAGGTTGATCCGGTTCGATCCGCTTATGCTGTAGACCTCTCCGAAATCGATGGAAACAAGGAAATCATCCACTTCCGACAGATCGTCGGTGGCTGTCCAACTCGCGGTAGTGAAGTTATTTGCCAGTATGTCTCCCTCGGACGGATTCAGGATCCTTATCGTTGGAGCTCCTCTGTCCACCAGGAAACCTACCTGTTCCACCACCTCTCCCCCGGTTTTTGCAACCGCCTTAACCCTGACGAAATGGTTCCCCTCTGTCAGATTGATGAATCTGTACTGTGAAACAGTACCAACATCGATCCATTCTTCCAGATCGATCCGGACCTCGTACCGTTCAACCCTGCTGGTGTTGTCCACATCCCATTTCACAAGCATGTTGTCCGATCCTGTAACGTTTCCTTCAATGGGATCGAGTATCTCGAGTATGGGCAGCTCCTCCTGGAAGGTGGCCATGATCTCATTGGACCTGTCCCCTTCGAAGAAATTGTTTGACATGGAAATGGAATACCTGTATTCCCTTCCCGCTGTTACATTCAGATCGATGTATGCTGTAACATCAGAAGATACCTTGTCAAGTAACTCCAGATTCCCGGGCCACTCCCTTCTGTATATAAAAAATCCCGTTACCTCTGCAAGGTTATTGATGTCGGGTTTCTCCCAGGTTAAAATTGCTCCTGGGGGATCCACTTTCACCTTAAGTTCCATGGGGGGAGGTTCGAACAGGAAGCTGTTTGCCAAAGGGAAGGTATCATTGGTTTCGTAATGAGGTTCCAGATAATAGGGGGAATCAACGATCCCGTCACTGTTCATGTCGGGGTAATGATGGTCCCTCCAGTAGTTCTTGGACCAGTTGACGATTCCAAGTGGATCAACCGCCTGGGTGAGATAGGTCACATATTCGTCTCCGGTTCCCCGATTGTATACGAAATGGTTTCCGTGAACAACCGTATCATTTGCCAGTGACTCAATTGCATAGGAAGTGACACCCTCCGACCCGAAGAAAAGATTGTTTCTTACAGTGCAGTAAAAGCTGTTATTCGAAACATATGCACCTCTCCCCCGGCCTCTGGCAAATGTGTTTTTCTCCAGGATTATTCCGGTGGTGTTGTAGATTTCAATTCCGGTTCCCGCATCAATAAACGAGGACCCTCCACAATAAAGATCAATGCAGTCGACTGCGAGAATGCCCATGGAGTTGCCGTCAAGTGAGCAGTTGGTTACGCTGATTTCTGTGGATCCCACTGCAGTTATTCCGACAGTGGCATCGGAAAGATCAAGATTTTCCGCTTCTATTCCATCCAATTCCTTTATGAACAGCTGACCCGCATCATAGGGGACCTTGCTTTTAGTATATCCCTCATCCAGAAGATAGATGGTCCTACCATTGATCATGTTGGTGTCGCCCAGGGATTCATGATCCAAGTTCAATTGGGCCAGTTGATCCGAATCTGAGAAATAAATACCGCAACCGTCAAATGAATTATAACTCATATTCAAGGATCCGAACTGATAGAATTCGATACCTGTCTCCAGATCGAAGAAGGAGGAGTTGGTGATCCTCACATCCATGGTAGACATGAAGAAGGCTCCGGTTTCCGATGAATAAACCTCAAGTCCTTCTGCAATTATCTCCTCGTAGCATCTCACATTGAGGTTCACCATCTCGTTGAAGGATGAAGACACGTTCCTCAGGGTTATTCCCCGTACATCCAGAGTGTTCATCCCCATTCCGCCGTTGTCATGTATCTGGGAGCCTTCATAAACAATATTGGCGCAGTTACTGGATTTTATCCCGTGTTCTCCGTTCTCGTAGATGTGATCCCTGATGAGGTTCAGGTTCCAGGACATGTCAAGATCGATCCCGTTTTTCAGATTTCCACAGATGACGTTTTCCTCAAATCTTCCATAATTTCCGTTTATGGATAGGCCGTTCCCTGAACAATTCTGAACAAGGTTGTAAATTACAGTGTTATTGTCACCCTCAAGTATCATTCCCTCTCCGCAATCTTTCACATTGTTCTCCTCTATGAGATCGAAATTCCCTGCTTTGATCCCTACTTGAGTGCAGTTGCTGACCGTGTTGCCCTTCATGATGTTGTTATAGCCAAATCCCTGTGATCCGGCATAAATCCCGATTATTGTCCCGTTGATATCATTATCCCTGACCTCAACATTACTTTCCATGTAAATTCCATGGATATACGAACCCGTGATCGTATTATTATGGATCCATGTTCTGATATCCCATTTGGAATCCTCATTACCGTTATAAACAGAGATGCCCGAGTTGAATACAAGATTATCATGAATCGACAGGTTGTAATTGATCCAATAGGATTTTATCGAGTATTGTGTAATATTTCGGAACCGGTTATTTCTGATGACTCCCTGGTATACCACGTTAATCTCGATCCCGTTTTGAAATATCTGGGAAAAGTTGTTTCTCATAACGGTTAGATCGGAGGTGTATTGGTCTCCTTCGTAGAAAATCCCTGTTTGACACCTCGTGAAATTTGTTGAGTCAACGGTTGTATGGGATGTCCCCTCAAAATCAATACCCCTGCTTGCCAATGATATTGAGCATTCCATTACTGAAACACCATTGCAATGGGTGCTTGTCATGCCGTAATCCGAATCGATCAATGCCGAGTTTTGCAGTGTAATATTTTCGGATAATGATAAAAAAATCCCCATGTAATTCTTATTGAAAACGGATTCATCAATAATTATCTCCTTGGAGTTCTCGATAAGTATTCCGATATCGCAATAAGATGCTGTCAGGTTTTCCATCCTGATATCGGATGTGTTCTTTAGATGGATACCTCCATTGTCCCAGACCAAACCTGTTTCAGTAGAATTGGTTATCGAGCAGTTTCTGATAAAAACACTGTAGCTGATGTTGAACAATTCAATACAGCTTATGTCTTGTCCTCCCTCGATCTCCAGCCCCTCGATAACGAAAGGATCATCAATCGCCCCTGTACCATTCCATCCTTCCAAAAAGGCTGTCTGGACCAGGTCCTCGTCGCCGTCGATCGATATTGTATCGTGAGAGGTCCCTGGTAGAGAGAGGTCCTCTTCGGGGAATGTGAAGATAAAACTGGAAAATAGAACAAATGCAGCCATCAGAATAGTTTTGAGCATCCAACGGACTCCCGGGACCTGTTGATTTTCGTATCCTTGAAACGCACTTATAATTGTTTTATACAGTTATGCCCGATTTCCCCTCATGGTTGTTCGTAGACTTCCTCCACCTCCACGGCCTGGACCTCTTCGGGTTTTTTCTTCCTTCTTCCTATCAAAATGACAACGACCACGATTATGATTATTACGACAGCTATGATGGCCACTATGAAGATAGTGTTGTAATCGATATCACCCCCGCCATCGGTGTCGGAGGTCTGCGTTCCCGTGTCCCTGATCTGAAACTGGATATCCCTGCTCCCCTCCACATACCCTGTCAGGGATGCTTTTACCCTTATGAATGCTGTTGTGGCGGAATTCACCTCATTGGCAGTATATTCCAGTTCGTATCTCCCCGCGCCTATCCGTGTTTTTTCCAATGAACCATGGGAATAATCAACATCGATGTCATCAACGTCAAGGAAGCTCCCACCCGCCTTCACTTCCACATCAATTGTCTTGGTTGCACCTTCGTCGATGTTGTAGAATATCGGATCCAAACTGACCACAATGTCCCTTGAATCATCACCGGCAAGTACCAGGTCGAGTGAGAACTCGTAATACAGCGGATGATACCCGTTCTTGGTGCAGGAGAGATTGATCACCTCTATATCCTCCGTGTCCAGGTCGGGAGCCGAATATGTGAAACCGTAACCCCCAAGCCCCAGTTCCGAAACATCACCTATGAAACCGAGATCCGCACTGGGAACGATCGAAACCCCGTCCAGGGATGTATCGTCATCTTCTCTGTAGATGTTGACGGTCATATCCACATCTTCTTCCATCTCGACCTCGTCAGGCTCCGGGTTGACAACCAGGGTCATGTATTCCCTGGTTCCGACCACTGTAATTTCCTCCTCGATATCTCCACCTATGTTGCATTCAGAATATACCTTCAGAATATCACCGTCAACCGCTGTCACTTCATATTCGTAAGTGAAGGTCCTTGTATCCGGTTGTGAGGTGTAGGTCTCCTCCAGAACCTCAACATCGTTTCTGTAGACCACGACGGTCTCCACATAATGGTTGGTTGTAGTTGGAGAAGTATGGGTCAGGGTCACAGAGAGTATTTGCTGATCGAAATTATAATCCAGCGACATGGTGGAAGGAGCATGTGCCTCCCCAAGGTCGGCCAACCCGACCAATAATAAGGCTGATATCAGCAGTCCTGTTGCAAGCAACTTCTTCATTGACATTGGATCACCCCTTGTAGGAACTGAATATAATAATGGGATTACATGCGATTAATCCTTTTCCTTCAGCCGATGACTCCCGCAATGGATAGACCCGTCAATATTGTAAACAGCCAAAGACAGATCACAGCCCAGCTGAAATATATATGCACGGCCCTGAGTTTTCTGGTCTTTCTTATCAATTTGAAATGCAGCTGGCCGATTGCCGGTGATGCGAGCAGGGATATTATTGTCAGGATGCCAAGCCAGGAGTGCAATGAGCCCAGATGGCTTCTCCCCGAATCCGAAATCATGTAGATGGCGGTTACGATTCCGAGTATGGCAAATACCACACCGGCGGAGCCCGCTATCTTGTGAACCAGCAAAAACTTCTTCCATTTTCCCTTGAACATCTTGACAACAATGATGGAATCCGCCATCAGAAAGAGGGCCATGACCATGAAGAAAGCATGGAAGGGCCACAGTTCGGAAGGATCTTTGACCTCCACTTCTCCCGTCTCGAGGTTCACGGTGAAGGTCCCTCTTCTTGTGCCTCCTCTCCCGTGGTCATCTCTCCAGTCGTCGGTAGGTCCCATTGCCCATATAACCGTTATCTTGCCATTGGGGTCTATTACCCGGTCCGTTTCGGAATCACCCGTGTTAAGGGGTCTGCTGAAGGTAATCGAGGTCCAGCCTCCCGATTCTGAACTGGAAACAAGATCCATATCATCCGTTCCCTCCAGATCCGTATCCGGGGGGTGAGGTCCAGTTTCCCCCGTTGAATAACAATCCAGGAGGAAACCCTCTCCGTTTTCCACCCAGCCTATGGCCATGTCGGCATCCTTCATGGCGACAGAAGGTTCGAATCCGAGGGATATCCATCCCTCGGTATTTCCTCTCATGGTCCAGGTCATCTCTTCATTGTCGATCTCCCAGTCGATCTCGATGTCACCGCCCGCGAGTGAAACGGAGCCTGTCTTTGTATCATTGTCCTGTGCAGATACCAAAGGAATCATCAAAAGGAAGGAAACAAGCAGAAAGACAGCACCTCTGTAAAGCATCTGAAACCCCCGGTATGTATCCGCGGCATTCAATCATTATCTTTTCGGTTGTGATGAATATGTTTATTTAATCCTTTACGATTGGGAACACAGGTGATGGAGTGAAGGTCAAAGTTGCGATAAACGGTTACGGTACCATTGGTAAAAGAGTTGCGGATGCTGTCACCAAACAGGATGACATGGAGATCATAGGCGTATCCAAGACGAGGCCCACATTCGAGGCGAAAATAGCAGTTGAAAGGGGTTTTCCTCTCTTCTGTGCGGTTGAGGAAAATAGAAAACTATTCGAAGAAGCCGGAATACCCATTGAAGGGGGCCTCATGGATATGCTTGAAAAAGCGGATGTGGTCGTTGATGGTACCCCTGGTAAATTGGGAGTCAACAATCTCGAAACCTACAAGAAGGCAGGGGTAAAATCAATATTCCAGGGAGGAGAAAAGCACGAGAATATAGGCATGTCATTCAATTCCATGTCAAATTACGAGGAGAACCTGGGAGTGGACCACACGAGGGTTGTCAGCTGCAACACAACTGGCCTCACCAGGACCCTTTACCCGCTAACCGAAAAAATTGGTGTGGAGAAAGTGTATGCAACCATGATCAGGAGAGGTCCGGATCCCAACAACTCCAAGAAGGGCCCGGTCAATGCCATAGTTCCCGTTCTGAAGGTTCCTTCCCATCACGGTCCCGATGTCAAAACAGTGATCAAGGGACTCGATATTGACACAATGGCCGTTGCCGTCCCAACCACTCTCATGCACCTGCATTCCGTTATAGTGAAGTTGAAAAGGAAATCCAGCAAGGATGAGGTCCTCTCCCTCTGGAGGGAAACACCTAGGGTGAAATTCGTTAGCGGCGGGGAGGGAATATTATCTACCGCACAGATAATGGAGATGGCAAGGGACCTCATCAGGGAGAGATCCGACCTCAACGAGATTGCTGTCTGGGAGGATGGTGTCCATGTGGTGGATGACCACCTCTACTATTATCAGGCCATCCATCAGGAATCCGATGTGGTCCCCGAGAATATCGACTGCATAAGAGCGATGTTCAAGCTCACCGACAACAAGATGGAATCCATAGAAAAGACAAACAAAGCGCTCGGGATAAAGTGATGTATGGTTATTATACTTGAAATAAAAAGAATTCGTTACGGTTATATACTTTCCCTACGTTCAATCATCAGATTTAAAAGCATCGTTGCCAGGGATGCACCTGGAGAGGTATAGATGGAATTGGGTCCGAGAACTAACAGAAGGTTCATCCAGGAACACGGCCAGGGTCCTCCGGTCAAGAGGATGGTCAAGAAGGGAGCCGGCAAGGCGAGGAAGGCCGGCAGCGGAGGCAGGAGGCTCGATGATCTGATAGGAGGCGGTTTCCCGTTCCGTTCTCTCTCCCTGGTCCAGGGGCCTGCTTTCATAGGAAAGGATTCCCTTCTAACACAGTTCATCGCAGAAGGTATCAAGCACGGCATACCCTCCCTCATAGTACTTACCCATTACACAACCTCCAAGTTCAGGAAGAAGATCGTGGAGATGGATCATAAACTGGAAGAGAGGGAGAGGTCCGGACTGGTCTCCTACATCGACTGCCACGCCAAGACCGTGGGGTTGATGGGCAAGAATCCCTTTGCCATTTATCTCAACGGAGTCAACGATCTTGATGCCCTGTCCAGTTCCATGGAGAGATTCGAATCCGGATACAAGAACAACTACTTCTATCACAGGATAATTTTCGATTCACTTTCTTCAATACTCAGAACTCACGGGATCAACAGGACAATCGATTTCGTGAACTCCCTCTCTGCAAAGATCAAGGCATTCAACGGTATCGCCCTGCTCGATCTTGCCGGTGGAATTCACAAACCCGAGGACATGAGCGCTCTGGAACATTCCGTTGACGGTTCCCTGATCCTCAAAGAGGACAACGGAAGGCATTACCTCATGGTGAAGGGCCTCGAGGATGTAAAGAGCGGTCAGTGGGTGGAATACGGTTTCAGCGATCACAGCTTCGACATAAAGGGAAGTTTCACTCTGTCTTACATCAAGTGATCCCATGGATATGGATGATTTCAAGAAAGAAAGGAAAAAACTTCAGGAGCTTATGCTTTCAAAAGCGGACAGGTCCATGAAGAGATTTCTGGCCCTCGATTCCGATATTTATGATGACGGGGCGCTTGACAGAAAAACCAAGGAGCTTCTGGGTCTGGTTGCCTCAACCGTACTGAGATGCGATGATTGCATAAGCTATCATCTTTCAACCTGCAAGGACCTGGGTGTGACCGACGAGGAGCTGACAGAAGCCTTTGATGTCGCTCTTGTTGTCGGGGGGTCCATATGTATTCCCCACGTAAGGAGAGCTTACAGAACCTGGGAAAGTACCAAATGAATCATTCCTCTTCAGGTGTCTTCTTCCTTGCAAGCAGAAATATAACTGCCATTATTGCAAGGAGGGCGACTATCCCGATTATGATGAATAATACCGGTAGGCCTTCTTCCTCATCATCCTTCTTCTGTTCAGGTTCTTCATACACATAAGTGGATTCTATCGGAGGAAGCCAAGAAACATTATCCCCGTTTTCCGTCAATGATACGTGTATGGTGAAATTATCTCCTTTTTGAAGATCTGGTTCATCTATTCGCAGGTAGTAGTTTCCTCTCGAGTTGGTGTCCTCGATCAATTGATGGGATCGAGAGGTTCCGGAGGGATATGTTAGAATCAGCCAAAGATCAAGGTCAGGTTCTCCTTCCAGCGTAATTATCAAGCTTTTGCCTTCCATATTCAGATTCAGGTCACGGAGGTCGGGATCCGTATCGTTGACTATCGGGTCCAGAATATGGATGGTGAGGTTTCTTTTTTCGGATATCGCTATCCCGTCGAACAGCCAGAACCTGACCTCTTCCATCTCTGTCTGTGTATCTGTGGGAATACTGATGATCAGGGTGCTTGAGTTGCCTGTGCACCAATCGGAATCGGTTCGAAGGGAGACGGTTTCGATGGGATCGTCCACATCCTCGGATACATAGGGATAGGAGGAGATGTCGATGTACTGGGTTTCAGCTCTTCTGATATGGATTGTCCAGTTAGATGGAGTGAATAGGTAAGGGGGATCATTTACAGACTCGATCATGACATCGAATTTTACATGTGTCAGACCCCCGCTGGGATCTCTCAAAGATATTGTAAAATTCCCCTCACCGTGAGAGTTGAGTCTCGGTGAGATCTTCATGGTGTCATTATCGAAGAAAACCACGGACCTGATCACATCGGAGGACCTCTCGAAAGTGTAGATTATGGATTCCCCTTCCCTGTCGGAGGGATGAATCTTGTTGAGATCATAATAGAGATCGACATCCTCTGTCATGTTGATTTTTCCCGGTTGTCTGTATTCGGGAGGATCGTTGATCGGATTCACTATCAGGTCGATGGTGGTCTTTGAATCTACCTTCCCGTCCGAGACCTTGACGTTCAACAACGCGGATCCGTACCAGTCGTTTTGAGAGGATATGGTCAGATTATTTTGTTCGAGGTGTAATTCGAGATCATCTACCGAAGAGTTTACTGTGACCGTCAATTCATCAAGAGGATCGGTATCCGTCCACCAGCCCGTGACATCGATGTAAATCGTGGAATCCTCGTCCATTTCCAGGGAAGACGGGACATCTAGTAGTGGAGGATCCTCCACTGGTATGACGGTGACATTCAAATCGAAAACCACATCACCCCCATCCATGTCCTTCACCCTTATCGTGATATTTGTTTGGCCGTACCATTCCTGAGGGGGTGTCAGGAAAAGTACAGATGTTGTGGTGAATCCGATCTCGGCTTCCAGGATGGGAGAGGATAGGATGGTTATATTGAGCAAAATGATGGGAGTCTCGGCATCCGTGATAAATGAGGATATCGGAACCATGGACTCCACATCCTCGTAGACCTCGATGGGACCGGTTACCACCGGCAGGTCATTGATCTCGTTCACTGTTATCAGGAAGAAGGTCCAGTTGGAATCCTTCATTCTGTCCTCGGCCCTGATCCTTACCTGCACGTTCCCCGAGATATTTTCGTATGAGGTTAGAACAAGAAGATTACCATCTATGGATGCGTTGAGCTTTCCCTCGTCGGAGAAATTGGTGTATTCGGTTCCGTTCCAGATCTTGTAGGTCAATGAGTCGCCGGGATCCGGATCGGAGAAGGTTCTGTTGAGATCGTACCGGTATGTTCCGAAATCCTCATCCAGTTCAATGGTCCTGTTGTTTCTGTCGTAAGTTGGCACCGTGTTGTTCTTCCATGTTTTCAGGGAGGATTTCGGGGTCCCGTCGTTGTATCTGAGACCGGTCCTGTCTGCGGGACCTATGTCATGAAGCCAGGGCCACCCCAGAAGTTCCAGGTCCAGGCCTTCTGTGAGTCTTCCCGTGATGTTTCTGATGAATGCGGATTGTTCCTCCTCGCCTCCGAACTGTGACAGGGAGGGCCAGGCCGCTTCGGAGAACCCGATTTTTTTGGTATCGGTGTGATCGAATACACTGGAATAATAGTTATCGGGTATGTCTGATACCCTGTTTATTCCCTGGACCGAATGCGGATATGTTGTAAGGACCAACATGTCCAGTCTGTCGGGATCGAACATCTTGAGAAAGGACATATTTGCCTCTTTGTTTTTGGAAACGGTCTCCCTGGAAAAAGTGCAGAAAACCACAGTATCGGGTGATATTGATTTTACCTGGTCGTAGGTCTCGTTGTAGAGGGATACGAAATGCTGGAAACCGTTTTCGTCCGAGGGGCTCGCTCCGTATTCCTCGTACCACCTGTTTACCTCGTTTCCTATTGAGAAGAATCTGGGTTTTGATGCGTTCACAATGTCTTTGGCCGATTCTATGTAGAGTTCTCTCCAGTCTGTATCTTTCAGAGTTGGACTGCTCATGCTATCCGGTGTCTGTAGGGTCATGTTCCTGCCAAAGAAGTTCATGTGGATCAGAGGAAACATCCCGTTTTCCCTTATCAGGTCCTCAACGAAGATATCTCCCCAGGATCCAGACAGGTCCACTGAGAGGTTGTAGAAAGGCGAAGGTCTTCCCCAGACCGGGATGAACTGGGAGTGCAGCGAGACGTTCTCATGGACCTCGTCGAAGGTCTGGCCGGGATAAGGGTTTGCCTGGACGCCTCTGTAATACCCGCATTCCGGGAGTTCTGGATCATCCCGGGGATTTATTTCTGAAGTTGAATGAGGCTCTCCCTCTCCGTCTATCACTGTCAACCCGGAAAGGAGGATGGCAATAATGATCGATGAAATGATGTGATTAATTCTCATCATACCGGATTTCCATCGAGTGACTTGTATAAATGATTTCCCGGGTCATCTGGAAATCATATATCAAATGGGCGTGTTGCCCCACCCATGTCCCTGGCGGTCCTCACCGACTTCGACGGAACCGTGGCTTCCACCGACGCTTCGTATGCTGTTTTGAAGGAATTCGCGGATGATGACTGGCATGCGGTTGAAAAGGAAGCTCTGGAATACAGGATTACGATCCTGGAAGCTGTAAAGATACAGGCAGGTATGGTGAAGGCCTCTCCCGAGGATGCTTCCAGGTATCTAAGGGAGAATGTGGAACTGAGGCCCGGATTCAGGGAGTTTGCTCATTGGTGCAGGGAGAACGGGATATATCTCGAGATATGTTCGGACGGCTTCGGATGGACAATAGAGGTCCTCCTTGAGTACTGGGATCTGGATTGGATCCCGTGGACCTCCAATGCGATCATTCCGAGAAAAGAGGGATGGCAGATATCTTTTCCATACCGAAGGGAAGGATGCCCGATGAATGCCAACTGCAAATGCTCACATTACGACAGGCTGAAGGAGAAGTATGATCCTGTCCTGTTCGTGGGTGACGGGGCCACTGACGAATGCGTGGCTAAGAAGGCAGATAAAGTGTATGCACGGGACAGGCTCCTTGAAGTGTGCCGGAGGGATGGTCTGGATTGTGTTCCATGGGATGATTGGTGGAGGATTAGAAAAGAGATAGAGGACCTAGTATGATATCATCACGTGTTCCAGTGTGACAGGATCCATGTGGATTCCTATTGAGACTTGTCTTGTATCAAAAGGGTAAGGTGACATGAGAGATTCATCTTTGAGAATGTAGCTCAAATGGATCACGGTGAGCAAGGTTCCATTGTGGATCATGAATCGATCGGGGAAGTAATCTAGGGTTCCGTTGTAAAAGAAATTGTCCAGGTTGTAAAGACCGCTTACAGCTTCCTTCAAGACACGGTAATCGACCCTCAAGGCGCTTTCTTTCAACAAATCCTCGTTATGGGAGTTCTCGATATCGTCAAGAGATGAATACCTGTGCTTAATTGTGATCTCGACATCATAAGGATATATTTCATCATCGGTGGGAACTCCCGATCTAAAAAATTTAAAAACGGTATCAGTTTCATGCAGGGGCCATCCTTCGAATGTCTGGGAAAGTGTTACCTTCATGAATGAAACAGATGGTAGGTCCTTCTTTTGGAAACTAAAAACGTCATTAATTTCAATTTCCATTCCGATCTTTTCAATGATCTCCCTGGTTTTTTCTATGGCAGAACTTTCATTCAGGATCATTGGGGGTATTCTTAATATTCCATGGATATTTATGAAATCATTGTTGGCTATCCTTGTATCCACAATGCTGTCCCTGAAATTCACCGTAATTGTCCCGATTCCCGATATGAAGGAGAGGTTCTTCAAATCTCCTGAAAAACTGATATTGCGGTGGTTGACATCGAATGCCCGGAGGATCCTGACTGCAATCTCTGAAGGATCATTTTCGGTGAAGAATTCCGAATATTCGAGATTTCCTTCCGGCTCCTTCAATTTTTGATAATAAAGAGGTCTGCATGCAAGAGATTGATGCTCCGGTCCTTTATCATTCTCATCGGTCTCCAATGAAACTTGGACCATTGAGGTTGCAACAATCAAGATTATGATCAGGATTGAAATACCTAAGATCCCTCTTCCATTCATATCAAACACTCTTTTAAAATATCATCTCAATCCAATGTTTATATTCCTTTTCTTTGCATGAGAATATTTTCATACAGTCGATCAATGAAATCATTTCTGTTAGAGTTAAAAAATATCATTTTTCTTATTGGTCAATATTTTTTCTCATTACTTTCTCCGCGAGAAAACCTATCAGGGATCCTGCTGTGAAATAAAGGATCACATTCAGGGAGAGTATGGTGATGATCCATATGGTGGGGTCCTCTATCCCGGTTCCAAGGACCTTCTCCGTGAAATGATAGAGGGCCAGTCCCGGGATATTGATGAGGACCAGAGGTATGATCCCTCCGAGGTCCCATGAATAAGGATCGGTGACATAATTGGAGTTGTAGATAAAAGCGAGAAACATCAGTATGACATAAAGAGACAATGAGAATATTCCAATGAATTTCCAGGTCCTCATCCTTGATTCCTCAATCAGATTCCAGTTTCTTCAAACCGTAAGGTTGGAATGAATGTATCCTTCTTTGCGATATCTTTCGTGTTTTATTCCCTTTGAAGGTTTCAAAGGAGAAGAGAACTGAAAACAGAAAGAAACCCCACAATATGGTGAAAAACAAAAAAAACAAGAGTGGAAATAATAAACCCGTATTCATGTCGATTAACATTGGTCTCAAAGTTGTATTCATCCCTGCAAAGGATGCCAGGGATCCGAAGATCGTCACCACCAATACGAATCCCCTACCTCTCCCCCTGATCATCAATCCTCCTGTGATTGTGACGATTATTGAAGCTATGAATGTGGAAATAGAGATTAGAAAACCTACAAAAACATAGAGGAAACAGGCCTGTAACCAGAGTGCATCCTCCGATGGTCCCGGATCCGGTATTTCCTGGATTGTTGCTTGAAGGAAGATAATAGTGATAATGAAAAGTGCAATCGATATCATCATTGTGAGGACCCCTCCCGAGGTCATCATCCAACCCGATATCTTCCTCAGGAGGACCTTGTTTGATTTCTTCGAGTACATCTTAACTCATCTTCCGGAAGGTTCCTTCTCTTATCAGTTCAGGACCCTTTCATAGAGAAAATTGAGATTATATAAGAGTATTTATCTCCGATTCCCTCCTGAGGCAGTAATGTTCTGATACTATAGTTGCAAAAATAGAAAATGAAAAATGAGAGAAGTACCATTATCACACAATTCGAGTGAGTGTAGGAATGGTGAAGAGACAGTTTCCCTTTTTGGGCGGAAGAGGAAAAATTTACATTCGGGTGTGAGTCGATTTGAAATTAAAAATTTCAGTAATATTGACTTTAGTATTGCTCCTTGTTTTGGTCAACGGATGTATTGAACAAAACTCTGAGACTGATGATGACTCATCATCTGATGATCGCAAAACTGACAATGAAAACATTGAGCCTGACAATCATAACGATACAAATAATGAAGATAAAAATGAAGTTGACGATGAGGAAGAAGTTGAACAAGAACAAGATGAAGAAGAATCCATTGATTACAAAGACAGTGGCATTATTCTCGAGATTATCATGGATGACGAAGATATTAGGGCATATGACAGAGTAAATTATTCTGTTCCGAATGCTCCCTCCGGATCCAATATCACTTGGGAGATGGGAGATGGAACAGTTCTTTATGGAATGAAAGTCCTATATTTCCATCGTTCATCTAATTATTTCCAGATCAATGTAACTGCATTTTGGGAGGATGAATTTGCCTTTGGAACTGAAATAGTTACTGTAAAAAACCAGGATTGGATAAATTGGTCAATATCAGGCACAGCAGATTTAAAACTGGTAATAGGCTATTTAGGATTTAAAACTGGTCCAGATATGAACCCAGGAATAACAGTACCAAGAGTAGAAGTAGAATTGCTGATCTGGAATGTTACAAGGGAAATCGAAGTTGGATTCTGTATCATGGATAAAAATGATGAAGGGCATAACGAAATTATTGAAGTACTAAATTCAGAAACTGTTGAAGGAATGTGGAATGAAGCTCATTTTGAGTGGGAATATTCATCTGATCAAATGGAAAAATTTGAGTCTATTAGGCCTTATACATTTTCATTTTACTATGATTTGGTAAACCATTCTGGACACGCAGAATGGAAATGTATTTTTAATGTATACCCCTTTTTCCGCACCCCTTAAGGGCAAAATTTGATTTTTAAGATTATAGTCT
>CAYULA010000066.1:0-16779 GCA_964445525.1 uncultured Thermoplasmatales archaeon
CTTGACCCGAATGATTGGGATACCGACAACGATATGCTGATCGACGGCGTCGAGGCAGGCGGTGGCGATTCCACCGACGGACATCTGGTGGATTCGGATAACGATGGTCTCCCGGATCCGTGGGAAGACAACGATAATGACGGCATTCTCAACATCGAGGAGCAGGATATCGTTCTCTGGCTTTTCACCTGGTTCACACCGGTGGATTTCGGAGGCGGTGGTTTCGATCCCGTGATCACCTACATGGTCGCTTACAGGTTCAGGCTCGATCCGAACTCCAACGACACCGATAACGATGACATTTCCGACGATCTGGAAACCCAGGCCTACGGCCCTGGTCCCATCAACAAGAACTCCAGGTCCGAGTACGGATACAAACAGGTCAACAACGAGACAGGGGAGGGCAGGTGGATACCCGACAGATGGAACACCGACCATGACCTCTCCAATCCGTCATCCGGTTTCTCCAAGTGGACAATGAACCAGTATTCGTGGTGGAGCTACTGGATGGACAAGTCCTACAAGCACGGATCCCTCCGGTTCGATCCCAACGAGATAGGATACAACATGGTTCTGTTCAACATCAATCCCTGGCTCCTATGGTACTGGAACTGGGGAACATACTACGGACAGTATGGATGGAACGCCGAGCAGTTCGCTCAGAATTTCTTCCATTCCAACCAGTACATACCCACCTATCCTCCCGATGTGGCGATCACATGGGACGATGCTCTTGGATGGCAGGAGAGAGGACCGGCCACAACCGATCCCAAAAGATACAGATGGAACATGTATGACATCAATCCGGCCGGTGACGATACCGACGGAGACAGAATGGAGGACGATTGGGATCCAAGGCCTTCAATTCCAGATGACAGGCTGGACACGGCAATAGCACTTAACAGGATAGGATTCCCGCAGCCAGGCGGGGATACCGAGTGGTATTATCCCGAGTTCGGCCCCGGACAGCAGTTCCCGGTAGCGGCAATACTTGCTCCCACATTCCAGCACTTCGACCAGAACACCGGACAGTTCCTGCACGACTACTACGGATTCCCGTACAGGATCATAGATTCAACCATGAACAAGGGAATGTCGCTGTACATGGAGATAGTGGTAGGAATCGAGGAAGGATATCCCGGATCGGAGTTCTTCCAACGAGCTTTCTACCATTACCTGAACGTGTCCATAACCTTCCACAACGCATCCATTGATGTGCCTCCGGAGGCATTCAACGGGTGGGAAGGACCCTCGGACAACGTATCCTACGATGTTGATGACGACATCGACGGAGACGGAATACCACGTGCGGGCGATGTGAATCCGATGACAGGTGAGTATCTATATACACCCGAGGAGGCGCAGTATCCCATGTTCCCGTTGACATTGGCAGACCTCAATCCGGATTCGATACCGGAGGAGATGCGTTTCGATCCGTTCAATCCGGCGGATTATGTTATTGGCGGTTTCGGGCCATGGCCCGGTCCGGACGACCCGTATTTCGACCCGGTGACGGGCAAGGGACACAGCGGTTTGATGCTGCCATTCATAAACATCTCCAACTATCCCGACCCCAATGCCCTCTGGGACGGCGGCACCAACTGGCTCTACTGGTCCACAATGACCTTCTACAAGATCGGGTTCCACTTCATGGTCCCCGAAGGAGTGATGGCCGGTTTCGTGGCCGCTGATATGAGGATAGACACCGATCAGAACATACACGTTGAGGAGTCGATGGACGCTTTCGGCAATCTCCCGTACATAACCTACTGATCGGAAAAGAAGTGGTGGGGGGCTTCGGCCCCCCTTTTTTTTATTTTATTCCTGTCCAACACTAGTACCTATAAATAGTAATAATCAGATTCCATCCAGCCGTTCAGCATGAATGCCCCATCAACGGAGGAGTGATCATGTACCGTTCCAGATGGATATTATTTACAGTGGTTTTCATAATAATTCTATCATCCATACCTCTTATTTTCCAGGAGGCGGAAGCCGGAGAGCCGATCTTCAGAACCAATTCCCTGGTAAACTGGGAGGAGGACCTGAGGACCTTCAACCAGATTCCTCTGGATATAGTGTCAAACCAAGATGGCAGAATATATGTTTCATACCACAGCGGAATGAGCTGGATGCCCATGAACCCCTATGTCTCATATTCCGACGACAGCGGGGCGACCTGGTCGAGGGCTTTCAGGATAGACGATGTACTGAAGGACGGCAATGAGACAAATGATGAAACGGCCCAATCCAATCCCAGGCTGGCGGTTGCCCCTAACGGCACCCTTTACGCCGTATGGCAGGATGACAGGGACCACACCCACACACAGCAGATTAGGATAGCCTGGTCAAAGGACGGGGAGAATTTCTCCCGATCGGTGAGAATAGATCCTCCAAAATTGTATCCCACATTCGATGCGAAGAATCCCAGCATCGAGATAAATGAAGAGGGAAGAATAGTTGTGGCCTGGCAGGACAAGAACGAATCCGGTTCATACTGGAATATCTACAGCTCCTATTCCGACGACGGAGGAATCACCTGGTCCGACATGGTCAGGATAAACACGGATTCCATGCACCACCGCCAGCACGAATACTGCCGTATGGCAATGAATGGTGATGACGTGTATGTCGCATGGCACGATAACAGAGACGACGGCCAGTACAGGCCTTATCTGGCAGCTTCCCACGACGGCGGAGAGACTTACAGCCCGGAAGTTGCACTTTCAGATGATCTGGAATTATACAATTCCAGGCAGTGGCCCTCACCGGCAGTTGACGATGCGGGAAATCTGTACGTTAGCTGGAGGGACAAGAGATCGGGATTCGACGAGATCTGGTTCACCAGGTCCACGGATGGTGGAGAGACCTTCTCGGACAATTCCAGGGTCGTGACCGTTCCGGAGGGGTCAGAGGACTGGTATCCTTCAACCGCGGCCAGGGGAGACGGGATCGTTTCCGTGGCTTTCCAGAGAAGGGTCCCGACCAAGGAATCCAAGGATGAGGGTGAGATATTCTATATCAATTCCACCGACGGAGGCAGGACCTGGGAAAGAATGATGAGGGTGGATGATACGGACACATTGTGGTCCGACATCACGGCCCAGAGAAACCCTGTTCTGGCCTATGACAATTCCGGAAGAGCCCTTGTGGCCTGGGCGGATGAGAGATACGGTGACAGGAACAATTACTATGCCGACGTCTGGTTCTCGAGACACAGCGGGGACCTCTCGGGACCCAACCACGATCCTGTCCTTTATGATCTGGAATTCATCGGTAACTTCTCCTTCAATCCCGATCTGGGATCTGCCGTTTCCCCGTTCTTCTTCTCTTGCAATTACTCCGACGAGGACAACGACAAACCAATACCCGGATATCCCAGGATACACGTTTACAATGACAGCGAGGGAGAGGATCCTGTCATCGATCCGGTTGAGATGGAGAAGTTCTCTCCGGGAGATTATGACTATATCGACGGCGCTTATTACACGGCAGAGACATCCCTTTCTTCCTCCGGCGGACAGCTCTATTACAGCATCGAGGTGATGGAGGAAAGGTCCTCCGAACCGGTGATGACCCCCATCATGGAAGGACCCGTGATCGATGCAGGACCTCCCCGTATAACGATTCTGTCACCGGATGGTCAAACCTGGCTAGGTGATAACATTGTCACGTTCAGGGCAAAGGTCGAGGATCTGGAAGGGGGATTTGTCGAACCCGGTTCCATCAGGCTGAGGAAATCCGTAACAGGCCCCGAAAACCTGGACAGGGGCATCAAGATGAACAAAGTGGAAAAGATCGACAACAACACCTACATAGGTGAGATCTCCGTCCGCCTGGAGGATGGTTTGAACAACTACATCCAGTTCGAGGCCAAGGACAAGGTGCGGAACCTGGGAGGTTCGGAGGTATTGAACATATGGATCGATTCCACGGCACCCTATTATGGGAGTCTCGGGCCCAGGGAGACACAACTCTATGAGAGGGTGAACTGCACCATTAACTGGATGGACCATGTTCAGGGTTCCACAAAACCCTCCACCGGAGTCGATACTTCCACTATCATGTATTCCTACAAGACAACCTCTGGACCCTATTCCGAATGGATGGAGCCGGATGGCGTGAAAAGGATAGCCAATGACACCTACAGGGCCTGGGTGGAGCTCGATTTCGAGAACAAGGGGCTTTACAATTTCATAAGGTGGAAAGCATCTGACAACTTCGGGAATCTGAGGTACACCCATGATGATCCGGACCATCCCAACGGCGGCATAGAACTGAGGATCAACGTGAGGATCCCCGACAACTATCCTCCCCAATTCACCGGTTCGGCATATCCAAGCGTGATCTCATCTTCCACACCGCATTTCTTCTGGGATCCCGCATTCGACGAGGAAGGGGATATCATAACCTACAGGGTCATGGTCTTAAGGAACGAACTCCCATTGATAACCTGGAGAAATGTCGGAGAAAGGACATTCTTTGATGTTCCCGACAGCGATCAGCTCGCACCTGACTGGTATGTACTCAGGGTTAATTCAACCGACGGATCCGGGTTCGATCTCCATGATCACAGGTTCCGGATAATTGATACGGGAACACCACCCCCCGAGGACATACCGGCTGTTCCCGATCTGTATACATCCAATCCCGATTATGTGATGGAGTGGGATGATACCCCCAGCTGGGCCTATATGAACATCACCTACTGGATCAGAATAGGAACCAGGGACTGGAGGGGAGATATACTCGAATGGACACCCGTTGGCCCGGATCCACTATTTTCGATCGAGGACCTGAATCTCGAAATCGGTGTTTATTCCGTTCAGTTCATGGCGGAAAACAACGGAAACTACTCCAGGGTCACCCAGACAAGGTTGAAGATCAACGATTACGATATTGAACCGAGGGGACCATCGGAAGAATTCAAATCATACAGGGGAAAAGGAGACGGTGTTAGGGTTGACCTATACAACTGGGCGGTATATCAGGATAATGTAACTGTCAGGATCTCGGGTGAGATAGTTGACAAGGGATGGGCCTACATCGATTCGGAGAAAGTAACCGTGGAATCCGACAGAATACTCACGGTTCCGGATCCGGTTCCGGTAATGATAACTGTATTTCCCCCTAATGACGCAAAAAAAGGAACCTTTACCATAACTTTGACGTTAACCTCCGAGGACGGCGATACAACCGAAGTATTGGACAATATCACGGTCAAGATAACGGACAAACCTCAGGAAGGGATCGGGGGAGAGATCACGGATACGCTTTACGGGGTGATCACCGACATCCTGCCTTTTCTCGAACCTCTCTCCCCGAATCTGATATCGGTGCTTTTTCTGCTGCTGGTTTTGATCGTAGTGGCAATACTTGCGGGAGTGGGTATCTTCCTTTACAGAACCAGGGGCAAGGCCGATACCAAGGAGGACCCGTATGCCGACCAGAGACAGCTCTACAAGGAACTTTACGGAACCGAGCCCACCGAGGAACAGCTCAAGGAGATGAAGAGCGGATCGTTGGAGGAGGAGATCTTCGGAGAAAAAGGGAAAGAAGTTGAAAAGGGAAATATTTTCGATGAGAGTTTTCTCGATTCCGAGGACAGAGAGGAATGATTGAAAAGATTTCCCTTACCCTCTCATATAAATTATAAATAGAGATGCCTTCAATCGCAGTAAACCTCATATAGGGGATATCCACCCGAGGCAGTGAGGTCCCATGGCTCCATCAAGGAGAGGAAAACGATCCCGTAGAAAGGGAAAGAAGAAGGATGCTTCCAATGGAACCCTTGATAGTTTCCTGGTTTCCAACGGAAAGATCAAGGTAAAGGACCTCAAGGGGACCGAGGATGAATCGAAAAAGGTTGCAGGTGAAGATCCTCCTGATCAAATTATCTCAAGTGAAGGATCGCAAAATGGGATCGGGTCCAGCAACATTACCCTTCTTGAGAGCTCGGAAAAAAGAAGAACTGGAAACGGATCGGGAAATGGATCCTGCGGCAAAGGATTCAAGCTTCACAAGAGGTTGCCCAAGGCCATACCCGGATCGGAATACCGGATCCATGGAAACGACATCAGCTCCGACGAGGCAAGGAGGTTCGTTGGCAAGCTCAGGGCAATGGTCAATGACAGGAGAGAGGTTGTCCTGTATTTCCACAACGATATGGACGGCCTCAACGGCGCCCTTCTACTGCACAGGATGCTGATGGACTGGGAGATCAAGGATCTGATAATGCACTCATCTCCACTCGAATATTCCGAATTGAAGTTGCTGGAGATAGACGAGGATATGTGCTACATATTCACGGACATGGACATGGGTATTACGGGAGAGAACATATTCAGGATCGACCATCACGCCGAGGAGAGGGACAAGAAGATCGTGGACGACAGTACCTTCCTTCTATCTCCTCCGGAAAAGGATTACGAGTATCCCTCCTCCGCCACTGCACTGTGCGGATACCTCTCATTCATATCAAGCGGTGGAAAGCTATCCTTCTTCGAGTATCTGGGAAGGGGCACCTGGCACAGGGACGCTTTTTCACGGCTCCTGATACTTCTGTCATCGGTATGCGACAATCTCTGGCACCTCAACTTCCTCATAGATATTCCCATGAAGAGATGGATTCCGGACCAGGAGGAGGAAAAATATCTCATATTGATCTCGATCTCGGCATCCCTCATACTCGGTGAGGATAACAAGAGGAACGAACTTGTGGAGAGGTTCTTCCGTGTTGGAGTTGCTCCCAAGGATTATCTGGATGCTCTCTGCGAGGCGATAACGGGCGCACAGAACGTCCTGGACCTCGCGGATACGATCTCCAGGGAGGCGGAGTCCTTCTACAACAGGATCTTCTTCAATATCACCGATTCGATTGACAAGACACTATCGGAGTGGGAGAGGGACAAGAAGAACCTCAAGGAGCTTGAGAATTCCATGCCCATAGATATGAAGGGCAACAGGGATAAGATGATGGAATTACTCAATACAAAGGGAGATCTCAAAGAGGAGCACTGGAGAAGAATAGAATTCTACGGAAAGGAACTGGAGAGGCTGGAAGCGAAGATCAAGGTGGAGGAGAGAAAGCTCCTGAGGCTCAGGGCCGCAAAGAAAATGTTTGCGACGGAGAAAGGACCCAGGCTCTGCGTTGTGATACCCCAGCAAAGCTCCAAGCAGATCAAGGGAATTATAGCCTCCCTTCTCTATTACAAGGGCTGGAAGAACGTTGTAATCGAGGAGAGAGGATCCGAGGCTGCCTGGGGTGCCAGGGGTTTCACGAAGGAGACCATAAACAGATATTTCTCCAATCTCTCACTTGGATACGCGGAGTTGAAGGATTATTTGCTACTTGAAAAGGTGTACAAGGAGCTCCCTGCGGTTTTCAAGAAAACCCACAACATCTCCAAGAACATATCATTTTACAAGACATACGAGGGAGGTATGGGCGGCAGGGGGCACATCTACGGAGGATCCCTGAGGGGGAGGGTCCCGTGGATGTTTTCACTTCTGGAGGAATCCGGAGCCCTGGAGGACAAGGTCAAGGAGCTCATGGAACACAAGGAGCTGGGCAATGCCCTTCGGGGATTGACCGAAGGTCAATCCACTGTTTCAACCGCCCAGGCGCTGAGGGCCAAGTTCAAGTCCACCGGGTGGCTGGTGGTTTCCCTGATCCCGGAAAAGGAAGGGGCAGATATTCTTCTGGGCAATTTCAAGCTTGGAATACTGCATCTGGTAGGTTACAACGAGAGGTTCCAGTTCGGTCTCAAACAACAGCAACCGGTTGTTCACATGGACCACGGCAGATTCGACGTTGCCGATTAAGCATGAGTGCAATATTTTTATCAATACCTATTGCGAATCTCTCCCTCGAGGGAAGGGATCCGGATGAAAGGGTCAGGAGGAATCCAAGTCGTTTTCGTATTGGCATTGGTAGCTACCGGATTCACATTGATTATCATCGAAGATGATGTCTCCGGACTGTTTGCCGGAGGTGACGGGAGTGTGTCCGATCCTTTCCTTATCTCCAATCTTACCCATCTTCAGAATATGGATCTGGGTTTGGGATATCATTACAAGTTGATCAATGACATCGATGCCTCCGCCACAAGGCAGATGAACGGCGGAAGTGGTTTCGATCCTGTCGGTTTATCATTTACCAGCATGTTCGAGGGAAGCTTGAAGGGACAGGGATTCAACATCACGGGCCTGTTCATGAACAGGTCCGACGGGGATTATGTTGGTCTCTTTTCCTTTCTCAGCGGTACCGTAACCGATGTGAACCTGGTGGATTACAACATATCGGGGAATAATTACGTGGGAGGCCTGGCAGGATGGAACGAGGACGGACATATCACGGATTCGGCTGCCCAGGGAACCATCCACGGAAATGATGCGGTAGGGGGAATGGTAGGATGGAACAGACTAGGAAGATTGAAGGATTGTCAGTCAGAGTGCCTGATCTACGGAAACAGCAATCTGGGAGGTTTGGTCGGTTTCAATGAAGGAACCGTTTCCAACAGTTTCTACTGCGTGAATGACTCGAAGATCAACGATAGGGAGTACTTTACACCTTACGGCATTTTGGATTATCAGTTCGAGGATTGGATTGTAAATGAAAAGGTCCTCGATATCGACGATTACCTTGAAGAGGACCCGGGAACCGGAAGATATTCGATCTCCAACGTATCGGATCTGAAGAAGATGATGCCTTTTGCGGCATCGACCGATCATGATTTCATTCTGGCCGGGGACATCGATCTCCGGCAGAACGGGGATGTTTACATACCCGTTCTCAAGTCTGGAAGTCTCGACGGATCCGGCCGCTCGATTTCAAATTTGGACATAGGTTCCCTGAACAACAGCAGGATGGGGTTAATCGGTTACCTCGGAGAGGATGCATCGTTATCGGGTCTGAATCTGGAAAATCCGGATGTTGAGGGAGATGATTATGTTGGAACCCTGGTAGGATTCAATGACGGTACGATAACGTATTGCCGAACCAACGGAGGGGCATACGGAGAACAATTCGTGGGTTCCCTCGTGGGTTGCAATAATCGTGGAACCATATCGGATTCATATTCCCGCCACGGCAGTGTGCAAGGGGGCCTCTACGTTGGCGGAATTTCCGGTTGCAATGATAATATTATCACAAGGTGTTACTCTTCCGCCGGGGTAAGCCAGGGATCGTATTCCGGCGGATTGGTCGGAGACAATTACTACGACGGGATTATTTCCAACTGCTACGCCATGGGTAAGGTAAAGGGCGATAAATACGTAGGTGGTCTTGTTGGCCGCAACTACCAGAGCACGATCAGCAATTGTTATTCTGCAGGGGTGGTGGAAGGTAATGAATCAGCGGGAGGTTTGATCGGTTTCAACAACCAGGGTTCCGTTTCAGGATGTTTCTGGGACAAAGAGAGATCCATCGACACCAGCAACGGCGGATACGGCCGGACAACCAAGGAGATGTTGAATATATCCACCTACAAAGGGGCTCTGTGGAATTTCAACAGCATCTGGAACATCGCGGAAGGCGAATCGTACCCGTTCCTGAGGTCCATCGACTACGGCATCCCGGAGATAATCACGGAGGATGTGAAGATTGCTGTTGAGGATGCCGAATACAAGGTGGATTATACCGCTTTATCGGATCTTCCAGGTAACGGGTCCATATGGAGCCTTCATACGGATGCAAAATGGCTTTCACTATCGGAATGTGGGGTCATATCCGGGATTCCCGAGAACGATGATGTTGGGTTCTGTTGGGTCAATGTGACAGCATCCGCCGGGACCCATTTCTCTTACACCAATTTCACTCTGGAAGTGCTTAACTCCAATGACGAGCCCTCCATTGACACTCTCTCGATACCGGATGCCACAGAGGACGAATTCTATTCGGCGGCCATCAGGGGAAGCGACATCGATCCAACAGGGGATGTGTTGAAGTGGTCATTGAAATTCAACCCGGGTTTCCTGGCAATAGATACTGAAACGGGGGACCTCTCGGGGACACCCTCCAATGATGATGTGGGATCGAGACGGGTGGTTGTAAATGTCTCGGACGGCAAGGGAGGATATGATGAGGTTAATTTCACTTTAGAGGTCCTCAACGTCAACGACGATCCCGTGATTCTTCCTTTCGAAATCGATGAGGTCCTGGAGGACGAGGAGTTCGGGATCGATATGGATGCGGCGGATGAGGATCCAACCGATGATGTGCTGGTATGGTCTGTTTCAACGAAAGCCTCCTTCCTCCAGATCGATCCGGATTCGGGCAGGATATGGGGAACTCCGGAAAACAATGATGTGGGGGTCTGGGAGGTCAATGTCTCCGTTGAGGACGGGCGGGGTGGTCTGGATTTCACCGTTTTCGAGCTGGAGGTGCTTAACGTGAATGACGGTCCCGAGGCCCTGATGGAAGAAATGACAATCGTCATTGATGAGGACTCCGATGATGGCGAGATTGATCTTACAGGGATATTTTCCGATGATGACGGCGATGATCTCTCATTCGAATTTGAAAATGTTCAAAATCTCACTTTGAACCTCGGAGACGGATACCTGTTCGTGATACCGAAATCTGATTGGTCGGGAGAGGTAACGGTCCCGGTTTCAGCCTCGGACGGATTACTTTCGGCTTCGATCGATATCATCATCAAGGTCAATCCGGTCAACGATCCTCCCAAAGACCTTGGAATAATAGCGGATCCCACCTACATTGAGGGGGAGGACCAGATAGTCAACTCATCTGCTGTGGATTCAGACCTCCCTTACGGGGATGAGCTCACATTCAGATGGTCCTCCAATATCACGGGGGAGATAGGAGAGGGGAGGTCCGTCAACCTCTCCCTTCCTGAGGGCCTCCATCTTGTCACGTTGAATGTAACAGACAGCGAGGGGGCCTCTGCAGAAACGAGCGTTGAGGTCCTCATTGAACCGAATGAGAGGACCGGGGAGGAGGAGGATAATGATAGCAGAATTCCGATTATTTTCATAATCATGATAATTTTGCTTGGATTGACAGGAATGATAATTGGACTTTCATTATTGAAGAGTAAGAGAGAGAAGAAAACAACTAACAAAAATGACCTCCAAAATCAAATGGTGGAGGATTTTGATCAATCTGCATGAATGTCCCTTTCGATATCGGATTGCAATACATTTACAAGATCAAACCTGCTATTATTGGGTGCGGTGAGGTCTTTATGCTCCATGGCATCATTCATAGAAACTTCTAACCTGACTGAGATTGAAGTAGAGGCCCCTTTATTGATGATATCTATAAAGGATGGAGTATATGATTACAAAACCCACCATCGATATTTCCGACAAAATGGTGGATCTCAAGAGAGCTTGTGATCTCAGAGAGGACACTAAGAAGAAAGAAAAAACAATTCCCGAAAGGATGATTTTAAATTTCCATTTTGTTGCGGAAAGAGGAAATTTTGACACATTTCATAAAAACCCTTGAGCATATCAAATAATATGGCTTTTATCGAGGACCTTTTGAAAAAGGGTACAAATGCCTCTTCTGGGGGGAAATGGCATATTGTTTTATCCTATGAAGTTTTTAAGAACCCTATGGGGAGAAAGAGGAAAGGGATCTCACAAATTGCTTTCTTAATTATGACTATTATAATTGCAATTCCAGTCTTCTTCATTTCTCCATCAATTTCACTTGGAATATTCCTATCATTCATAGGATTATGGTTAGCTTTTACTGTAAAGAATTATGGAGGAGTTTCAAAGGACGGTCAGATTGTAACATATTCATTGAAGGTTTTATCATTGCTTTTAATTCTTGCCGGGTTAGTGATTATGATTCATGATCTAATCTGTCTTATTAGATAGACTACCAATTATGGGGGGAATCGGCATCCAAATTAGTTATGATTTTTATTAATATTGAACTATTGAAAAATCACTTTGTTTTAGTTCCTTTTTCGAAGACGATATATTAACATCCCTTCATGATTTGGTATTAATATTTTTATTAGAAAATATTCCCTTTCAGGTAAATATGATAAAAGGCATCCATAAGAATAATTATATGGATTTCTCATAAGTCCTCTAATTTTCAAATAATCTCTCCGAGATGTATAACTCTTTTTAATTTCAAATGCTATTAAATTATTTTGATTTGAAAATCTATTATGTATTATTATGTCTGGTCTGATACTAATTCGATTGTTATATTCATCGATAATACACTTCTCTGGATCGATGTAGTTTTTATTATATTCAATGTCAACATGATATAAGTCGTGATATTCAACTAATTGTTCAAGAAACCTCTCTAAATATAATGCAAATTTGTGATTAATACATTCTTCTTTTACATTTCGGCGAATTAAATCCTCATCGTGATTAATAAGTTCAATCAAAGAAGAATTTATCATATCTTGAATATTTTGAATGTTCATTTTCACGCTTCCTATTCACTCAGTTTAATATTATACTTTTGATTTTTTAAAATATATGGGTCTTTTCCACCTTCTAAATCATCGATAATTTCTTTTTTAACCTCACTTCTATCGATAGCTCCTTCAGAAGAAATAATTGTATTTGATGCAGTGCCTTCTAATATCAAGAATTTATCAGAATCAGAAGCTACAGCAACGCTAGAATTATGTGTAGTAAGAATATATTGCCGTTCTTCTTTGCTTAATCTTAGTTTTTGAACAATATCTTGATAAATAGATGTAACATCCAATGAATCTTCTGGTTGATCAATTATTACTGGCATAGAACCTTCAATAAATGCGATTATTATTAACGCTGTACATTTTTGTCCTACTGACAAATTCTCAATTGGATAATAACCTCCACCTGATTTCATAAATTTAATGGAGGGAATATCTTCATGGTGTGCTAAATGTTGTAATTTAATTAATTCAGATATTATTCCATCTCCCAGTAATGTGTTTACTATTTTTTCTACATTATTAACAACTAATCCTGTGATATCAGTTATTTTTGTGATATCTTTTCTAATAATCAATTCAACAAATTCTCGAGGTGATATTGATTCTACAATTTTCTCTATATCTGTTTTCCTGATATGACTTCCAGTAAGGCATTTTGTCAATCCTTCTGAAAAAAAAACTCGATTTTTTCCATGATGTATAGTTAACTCTAATTTATCTTCTGATTTTCTTGTGATATCATCAAATTTTTCCTTTCTAATTTTATAAATAGATTCATAGTATTCATCTAATTCATCTAAAAATAATTCTCGTTCCTTAATCAAACTATTATAAAGCTCTTTGTTAGTTCTCATTATTTCAAATTCTTCTTCTTGAGCTTTCTGTCTTTTTAATAATTTCCTTCTATTTGACTCTAATTTAGGTTTCTCCCCACCACTCTCAGCAATCATCTTCTCATATTCTTCCTTTATTTTATCGTATTTCTCTAGCCATTCCTCATATTTATCATTCATAAAATTATTTCGATCTCCCATATCTTCAACGGTTTTTTTCAATACTTTTTTTACTTTTCTTATATTGTCGTTAGACAATTTTTGAATTAGATCCAATCCGGAATCCTTTGATTTTGGCTTACTAATTTCCTTTTTATACCTTTTTTTCAAATCTTGATATAAATGCTTAATTTTTTCATGATCTTTATTATTAACATCTAATTCTTTTAATATCCAAGCTTTTTCTTCCTCTATATCTTTATATTTATCAAATAATTCATTTTCAAGATCTTTATTAATTTTTAATATTTGTTCTTTTGTAGTTTCAATATCTTTTTCAAGTTGTGCCATGTCACCTATTGCTTCAATACATTTTGCGATTTGAGAATCGTTTGTATTAAGTTTACCATTGATATTTTTAAAATTCTCATCAAATTCATCAAAATCAATAAAATTATCAATCAATGATAATTGAGCATTTGGATTATCTGCGATTTTAACTACTTCTGTTTGACTATATGATAATATTGGGAACATTTTATCCATATTACCCTTATATTCTTTTCCTTCTGTAATATTGGTACATTCAATTGGATTATCCTCATTATTAAAAGTCCTATTAATTGAAAATAGATTTCCATTATCTAACTCAAAAAGAATATTGACACTTCGAAATTCTCCTAAGCAATTTACTAATTTTCCAATATTGTCGTTTGAAATATCATTATCTTTGGAAACTTGGTTTAAACCGAATCTGAGGAACTCAATTATTAAAGATTTTCCAACACCTTTACCACCTAAAATACTATTTAATCCTTTATGAAATTTGATATTGCATCCATGGAGGAAACCTCCATCTACATTCATAGAAATAATATGAGGATAACCTTTCTCTTCATAATCCGACATTTGTTTTATTCTAACATCAGGATCACAAAAGCATAACCTTAATCCTTCTAAGTTTATTCCATCCATTTTAAAATATGAATATCTCTTCCCAATACCTTCCAAACAATGTTCTCCTGTTCTCTCATTTAGATTATCAGATGCCTGATATACAGCTAGTTTTCTTTTATAATTAGAGTCTTTCCCATCCAACAAATCTATTACCCTTTTTCCTTTCTTTTGCTTTGATATGTTACCAAAATCAGTAGCTTCTACTGCAAGAAGATTTTTATTGTTCATTGTCTGCAATCTTGGTTGCTGGTCCATGTCATTTAATACACCATGTGATGAATTTACATGAGCTGGAATAGCAATTCCACCCCGCTTATGAATTATATCAATAATCTCACTTGGAGTTTTATTAGCAATGGCATCATCCATACCTTGTTTATCTTCTCTAATGTCTAAAGCACCAAGTAGATTTTCAATTGTTTTTGATGATTTATTAATATCAAAAAGTGCAATAATATGAATGTTTCCCCCACCTGAACAAGTTATTTCTACACCAGGAAATACAACAATCTTTCCTTTAGCTTCTTTTTTTATTTCATCAATAAATGCACCAGAATTGTGATCTGTTATGGCAATACCATCTAACCCTTCCTCTTGAGCTTTCTTAACAATCTGCCTTGCAGTTATACCTTTATCTGTGAAACATTTTGAAATTGGGCTATGAATATGCAAATCTAATTTTTTATATAATAGACCTTTTTCTTTCATTTTCTCCTCACTCCCTTTTTCAATTTCAACGATTCCAAGAACATCTTCTCGTCATATCTATTTTTCCTAATAACGCTGATCTCTGCATCTCACCATCAAGCCCTTTTTGTTTTTCTTTTTCTTGTATTCATTCATTATTGAACCATTATTATCTGATATAATAAAAAGATTTGAAGATCGTACTTGTGGATTTTTATTCACTGTCCTCTCTTTTTTATTTTCAGGTAAAGGGCCCATTGAGATAGAACTTAGTTCTTCTTTATATTCAATCATTGGTTTGATTGGATTATTTAATTCAATTAATATTGGACTCTTATACTGCCATCTGGGAAAGAAACGAGCCTTTTTTATTAAACCATAGAAATTGAGTTGAATAATACTTCTGTTAAAATCATCTGGCATTTTTTCGACATTTTTTATATTATTAAAATCAATAATATATGTTGATTTAATTAGTTTCATGTCGTTAATTGAACATATTCTTCCCCTTTTCAAATCTATATGAGTTTCATATCTTGGGGATTCCCATAACGTAAAGGCAAATAACATAAACAGGATTACAAAACCGAATGTAATCATTAAAAAACCAACTACTATATTTCCAGTATAAAAAAAAGTGAATATTATTAGAGATATGGTAAATATTGCAATGATTATACATTTTATTGAATAATACTTAATATTTTCTTGATCTTTTAAGGATTCAATATGGATAATTCTTGACACATCATCAACTCAAATTATTGGAATCATTTTAAGTTTAATTTTTTCCTTTTTCAGTGAGATCGGGCAACGATCTCGTTACTCTCCTCCATTTCCGGTTTCACCCATTTCCGGAACCATCTTTCGCACCTATTTCACCTTCAGTCATTTGCAAGAAATGATTTTTTCTCATCCTCCATTAGTAATTGATTTAGAAATATTTTAAAGTGTTGGATAGGACAGAATGTCCTATACTCACTATTCAAATGAGTTTTTCCTCATTTGATGCCATGCAAGATTTTAAAGGCATCATGAAGAAGGATAGTATTTCAAGAATCAATTTTAAAGCGGGTTCTACAGAAATAACAGATCCTAATTTCTTCTTCTATTTTCCTACAGTTGCGGGATCCGCAATTTGGGCACTTGGGATAATAATCCATATTGATTTATTTTCATCCCTATATGAAAACCTTTTTTCATCTCTCTGGTCAGTGAAAGTATGCTTGAAAATTCTTGGATTCAAATCAAATGATGGTTTTAAAGATGTCCGAATTCAGGGGAATAAGGACAAAACAGGAGGTTTCTGAAATGTCTTTATTTCACCCTATAAGTCCAATAAGGAATCCAGATATTGTTCCTACAATAATTCCAATGATTACAGAAGCTATTTGGACAATTCCTGTTCTCAATTGCATTTCTTTTAAAAATTTATTATTTGCTATTTCCATATCTTCCTTCCATTTTCTATTTAAAATTTCATTTTTTTCCTTCCAAGCGTTATTGATGTGGGTTTCTTGCAATGATAAATTTAACTTCAATCTTTCTAATAAGATATTCATTTTTAAACCAGTTGCTACTTCAAGAAATTTTTCATATATCTTAAGAACATCAGGTGACACACTATCTTTCACTCCAGGTGAAACACTATCTGCTAAAGCTTTTGGCAAAGTCGTCAAATGCACGAATGCAAAGACATCAACAACAACTTTTCA
>CAYULA010000067.1:0-15614 GCA_964445525.1 uncultured Thermoplasmatales archaeon
AATCTACGAAGGTGAAACGGGTGAATCTAATCTGAAACGCAAAACTTCAGTAAATTAAAATTATTCCCGTAATTATCATACCCCTGGTGCAAGGGAACTGTCGAACATTATCCTGTTCATAACGATATAATAGAGAAAAGGAACGGTGAAAAGAACCACCGCTCCCATCCATCCAATTGCAGGCATTATTACAACCATCAGGAAAAGGAATGAAAGGACCTCGTGTTTGGCAAATACTTTGAGGAGTTCCTTTCTCCGGATAACGATCTTTTGTCGAAGATATGTGAGGGAATGGACAAATACAATTATCCCGGTAACAGCAGATGCGATAACTATCCAGACCCCCCATTCATTATCCTGTGAAATCAATAGAGATGCCGCCGAACCGAACAGTACATAAACCATCCTGAGAGAGACCCCCCAGTTGATTATTCCCTTTCCGGGTCTCATTACATTTCCGTTGTAAGTTGCTCCAAGCGTCACCGCCAATGTTTTTGTACCGGAGGCCCTGTCGTTTCTGACATCCTTGAGACCTCCCTCAACCGAATTGTTGAAAAGGATCTGGATACCACCCATTATAGCCACCGAGAGTGGTGTGAATGGCATTCCCTCGATGTTACCCGAAGAGAAGGCCCCGGCAAGCACCAGAAAGAACATCCAGGAGCCCATGAATACATCCGAAAGCGGGAACCTCTTTCCCCGGAGATCATAAATTCCGCCAAGGACCGTCGCAGATATTATCAGGATAAGAGGAAGATAGAACGGATCGGATGAAATGAAACCCGCTACAGCAAATGAGAGTAGTGAGATCAGAAGGAATGAGTTCGATATGATGTGACCTTCAGCGACGGAAACCCTCCCCGAAACCAGTGGTTTTTCTTCAAGGTCGGGATTTCCCCTGTCAACCTCCAGATCGATTATCTCGTTCAATGAGAATCCCCAGGCATGGTGCATCAGGGAACCGAGAACCACCAAAGCGACGGAAATCGGATCTCCTCCTGCAGCGATGCAGGCCGATGTCGGTATGGCAGCAGTTGCCATGGCGGTGTGTATCCTGCCCAATCTCAGGATATCAACAAATTTGGGGCTCATCCGCTGACCAATGATACCGTCATAGAAAAAATCTTTTCAAAAACAGAGATTATTGACCAAGTTTCGAGGAGATCCTTCTTATCATGAACCTGGCCTTGGAGGAATCGGGATCCTTTTTGAGGAGTTCCTTGAAAATGGTGAGCGACTCCTCCATCCTCCCTTCCTTGTAAGCTTCCTTGGCCATCTCCATGAGTTCATCGGGAGTGTGTCCAGAAAGATCGGATTCTCCTTCGGAAGGTTCAAGCTCCCTTTCCTTCGGAGGTTCCTCTTCCGCAGGTTTCCTGGGATCTTCCTCTTCCTCGTCCGGTTCCTCGGGAGGTTCTGCTTCCTCCTCCGGAGCTTTTTCTTCAGCAGAAGGTTCAACCTCAGGCTCCTGGGGTTCTTCCTCCTCAACCGGAGATTCGATTTCCGGTTTAACCTCTGGTTCTTCCACCCCTTCGGGTTCCGGCTCCTCATCTTCTCTTGCGGTCGTCTCGGGACCTTCTTCTTCCTCCAGAAGGGTGTCCGCCTTCTTCTGGATGTCAATTATCCTCTTGAGCTCGTTTTCCACATCCTTGGCAAGATGGGGATACTGGAATTTCAGCATCAACTCCTGGGCTTCCTGCTGGAATCCGGTGAGGTCCATCTCTTTGAAGGCTTCCTTTACCTTCTCCATTTTCTTGACATCCTTTTCGAACTGATCCGCTTCCTTTTCCGCTCTGTCCCGGTCCTCCGCAGCGGAATTCTTGAGCTTGTCAACGAAATATCCCAACTCCTCCCATTGCGAGATCCTGGAAAGCAGCGTGTCGGTCTCTATCTCCTGCGAGAATGCATCTCCGATCTCGTCCAGGTCGTTCAGAAGTCCGTCCAGAGCCGATTCGTCGATCTCGATGGAGGCTTCCTGAATTGCCCCGTTACCTCTCAGTTTCTCGGATTTCTCCTTGAGTGATTTTGAGAGCTTCCTTCCCGGAGATCCCTGGGAGGCCGTATCATGCTCGGTATGGGCTCTGTCCCTAAGCTCCTCGACGGCAGTCATCACCTGGTCGGCTTTTGAGGGGTCCTTGATGTTTTCATTTATGGCTTCGATCTCCTTGTTATAGCCATACCCCTCAAGAGACCTGAGAACCGTTTGAGCAGAATTCAGTATCTTGACCGCTGCCCTGTAATCTGCAATACCTTTGGATACTTTTTTTGGATCCTTTCCCCTGAGTTTTTTAAGGGGTTCCACATTCAGCCCCTGGGCCTGATATCTTTCAATATTTACCTGAAGCTCATCCTGGGCCTTGTCCTTGTCCTTTTCAGGACCTTCCTCTTCCTCAAGGCCAAAATTCTTTGCGAGCAGATCCTTCATACCTTTTCCGAGGGCCGCTTTACCCATGAGCAATCACTTCTCTTGCCAGGTCCATGTAGGCCTGTGCCCCGGTCGATTCCGGCGCGTAGAGTATGGAGGGCTTGCCGAAGGACGGGGCTTCCCCTAATTTGACATTTCTGGGGATTATTGTCCTGTATACCTTATCCCCGAAGTAGTTCTTAACTTCTGCCACCACCTGTTTGGACAGGTTGGTCCTCCTGTCGAACATCGTCATGACGATGCCCTCTATTGTGAGGTCGGGATTGAGGTTCTTCTGTACCAGAAAGATGGTATCCAGAAGCTCCGACATCCCTTCAAGGGCATAATATTCGCACTGGAGTGGAATCATCACCGATTCGGCGGCTGTGAGGTTGTTCAATGTTATCAGTCCGAGGGAGGGAGGTGAATCGATAAGAATGAAATCGTATTCGTCTTCCACTTCCTTCAAAGCGTTTTTCAGGATCCTCTCCCTCTCGGGGACATTTACAAGCTCCACCGATGCTCCCGCCAGATTGATGTTGGATCCTATCAGATCGAGGTTTTCGAGGTCCGTGTGGAGGATGGAATCCCTGATCCCGCACTGACCGGTGAGGACCTCGTAGACGGTGTATTCAAGCTCGTTCTTGTCGAAGCCCAGACCGGAAGTGGTGTTTCCCTGCGTATCGGTATCGATGAGCAGGGACCTCTTTCCGAGGAAGGAGAGGGAAGCTGACAGATTGATGGCGGTGGTGGTCTTTCCCACGCCTCCTTTCTGGTTCACGATGGTGATTATTCGTGCCATTCACATCCCCCAATTTTCATAATGTAATTTTCATTCTGACCCAAGTTATCGAGACTATATTTATGTTTTGGGCAAATTGAGCTAGCATGAAAAAAATCATTTCACACCTTCATCTACTGCAGAGGGACCTATCGCAGAAATGGTTGAAATTCGCTTCATCAAGGACCTGTCCGATCGGTGTCGGATACTGCCTGTCCAGGCATGCCATGCATATGCAATTCCGATCGAGACCCAGTGCGGTTATCAATCCCTCATGGGTCAAATAGATCAGTGTATCGGCGTTGATTCTATCCCTGATCTCGTTATTTGCCTTTTCATCAAGGACCCCTTTGTGAATATGGTCCTGATACACCGATGCTATCAATTCCTCGAAGGACCTCATGTCTATCCCGTAATAACATGGGGCTATGATCGGAGGTGTCGCGATCCTCACATGCACTTCACTGGCCCCACCCAGCTGTTTCAGATGATATTTCACCAGTGTGGCCATGGTTGTGGACCTCACGATGGAATCATCGATCACCACAACCTTCTTCCCCCTTATCACAGAAGGTATGGGGAGGAACTTCCTCTTTACCTTCATGGACCTGTCACCCTCGTCAATGAAGGTCCTTCCCTTACCAACTGCTATCAGACCCTCTTCATAGATCTGCGGATACCCGAGAGCCTTCGCATAGGAACTGGCAATCGGTCTTGCAGTATTGGGAACCGGTATGACCACCCAATCCTGTTCGTTGACAGCCTCGGTCTCGATCTTTGCCAGCTCCTCCCCGCATTTCTTTCTTGTCTCGTAGACGGACCTCCCGTCGATATTGGAGGTAACTGCGGCGAAGTAGATGTACTCGAAGAAACACTGGGCTCTTCTCCTGGGCTTGCAGTACTGCTGATAGGTGATCTCACCGTTGTCGAAGACTGCCATCTCACCGGGCTTTACGTGGTGAATGTTCTCGGTTCCCTGTCTGTACAGAGCACAGGTCTCGGATGCCACAAAGGCTCCCCTCTCCGTCTGAATAGCAGAAAGGGGCCTAATGCCCCAAGGATCCCTGGTGGCGGCTATCCTTCCCTTTGCGTCTATGAAAGCGATGTTGTAAGCTCCATCGAAATCATCCGATAATCTGGAAAACACTTCCTTGATATCTCCTCCGGTGTCGGAGATATGTCTGGACATGTAATGCATTATCACTTCCGTGTCGGTGTCAAGCATCAGGTGGTATCCCATTCTCTTGATCCTCTCTTCAAGGTCCACCCTGTTTGTTATGTGGCCGTTAAAGCCGAATGAGAACCACTTGAACCTTTCTCCGTGAACTCTCTCGAAAGGCTGTACATGTCTGGAGGTCAGACCACCCGAAGTCCCGTATCTCGTATGACCTATTCCTTTGGATCCTCCAAGCTTCTCCATGAGCTCCCGGAACATGTCATCGTTTATGCCCCCGAACACCTCCTGAACGAGACCCGGCCTCTTGTAGGTCTTGAGCATCATTCCCCTGTCTTTATTATAAGTGGACAGCCCCGCTCCGGCCTGTCCCCTGTGCTGGAGATCGCTCATCATCTGATAGAGATCATATGCAACGTTCTCACCCGGAATGCTTGCAGCGCAAATTCCACAATAATCTCCCTTATCATCCATTGGACTTCACCGGCAGTTCTGGTCGGGGACCGTCCGTAAAACCCTTTCCTACTATATTACTACTGCAGGAGGCCTTCTGTCAAAGAGAGAAGCACTTTCTTTGGATCCTTTGCCTTGACAACCCCGGATGCGAGGAGAACACCTCTTGTTCCAAGATCCAGTGCCTTTTTTACATCCTCTTTTGTCTTAACTCCGGCTCCTGTAAGCACTTTCACTTCCGGATTTATCTTCTTTACTTCTTCCACGGTGTCCTTGACGATACCGGGATCCGCTGATGTGACCGATATATCCCCGCCGATAAGTTCGGGAGGCTCCATTGCGACGAAGTCAGGTCCCAGCGCCGCAGCGGCTTTTGAGGTATTGACATTGTTGGAGCAAACAACGGTCTCCAGGCCCAGTTCAGCAGCACCTGATACCAGGGCCTCGATATCGAAGAGAAGACGTCTGGCCTCGGAATGGTTGATCAGAATTCCGGTTGCCCCGGTCTCCTTGACTTCGGTGAGGGTCACCGATCCGGTACTCACGGAATCATCCCAGATGTCAACGTTCTGGGCCATAACCGGTATGTCCACCTCTGATGCTATCCTCGAAAGCTCCACCTGGGGAGGACATATGATTATTGAGGCTCCGGTCTCATCATGGACATCCCTGCAGATCCTGGCCAGTTCCAGAGATCTCCTTCCGTCAACCTGTTTGTAGGTTTTGCAGTTCAGTATTATCGCAGGTAATTCCATGCTATCAGGCTCCCTCCATTACATTCCTCACCATCGAAGCGGTCCCATTGGAGCTGAAAGCCTTGAAGAACATGGTTGCCTCGGCATATGCGACTGCTTCCAGAGCCCTCAAAGTATCGGTACTGAGCTTTCCTGTTCTTTCATAGAATGGCTTGAATGCCCTCTTTGCGTTCTTGACAAATACAACCTCGTCGGGCTTTCCAGGGTTCTTGGGTCCGTACTGCTGGATAACCCATTCCTTCATATCCGCGTAGAGATCCGGTTCGAATACCTTTGCAACGTCATAGAACACATTCTGCCAGTGGGTTCCCACATTCCCCTTGAGTATGTCTCCCTTGGGGAAATGGAGATTGATGCTTTCCCTGGGCGTACCTGTAATGCCATGCTGTGCGATCCTGACGTTCATACCGGCATTCTTGATCGCATCGGCAACCGCCACTGTCTGGGGTATGTCCACCGACACCTGGGGGATCACGTTTCCGTTCTCGTCAATGGTATTTCCGTGTGCCGAACCGTTTGCTATGGCCAGAAGATTGGGGTCCACACCGTTTTCTCTGAGAGCTGTCAAAAACGTAACTGCTTCCTCGGGAGAGGTCAGCACCCTTCCGGTCTCGTCGGTCTTACCGATCTCGCCCACCTCCACCTCCAGGCCGAATTTCCTCTCTCCTATGTTCTCGTTTATGAAACGTGCCATCTCGGTGGTGCATCTGATATTTTCCGCCAGTTCCTCTCGAAGGTCGCTACCCTTGAAATCGAAGAGGTGAGATGCATCTATTGCAAAGGAAGTAAAACCCGAATCTATCTGGTGCTTGATCAGTTTCTTTGTATTTTCCAGGTCCTCCTCGTCACCCTTCTTGATCGAGATATGATCGGCATGCAGTACATAAATGTCATGCCCAACATCCTTGGCCACTCCAACTATCTCGTTGAAGAAGTCTGCCGGTTTCATTCCGGTATATCCGCCGGAAAGATCGGATTCGGATCTGGCTATCTCAAAGATCACTGCGGAATCGTTGTCCTTTGCAGCTCTCATGATCCCTTTTGCCACTCCCTTTGTCATCCTGACGTTGCAGGCCATTATGATCGTCTTTTCCTTGCTCAGCGCATTGTAAACAGTATCGCCCGAAACAGGTCCTTTATCGCTCATCAATTACCCTCCTTGGAGGTTTCCTCATGTATGATGTCTATCTCCTTCTTTCCACCGATATAAATAGGTACCCTCTGATCCAGCTTTTCGGGTTTCACCGAGAGAATATCCTCTTTACCGTTCGAGACCGCTCCGCCCGCCTGTGAGATCAGGTATCCCATGGGTATGGCCTCGAAAAGGAGTCTGAGTTTTCCGTTCTCTCCCCCTTCGTATGCCGGATAGGTGAAGACCCCTCCTTTGTGGATTATCTGGTGAACATCCGCAACGAAAGCTCCCGCAAATCTGAGCTTGTATCCTTCTTCCTCCAGTTTCTCTATGAACCTCGCGTGATATGGGAGCCACTTCTTTCTGAGACCGCCGGGCGAGAAGATCTTCTTGCTTCCGATCCTGAGATCCTCTTCCTGGATGATAAAATCCCCCTTTTTATCAATAACGAATTCATGAAGACCGTTTCCGACTGAATAGTTAAGGGTGGTCAGTGGACCATAGAGTATGTACATTCCACCAGCAAGATCGGCTCCTTTGACAAAAGGGTCCTTCGATCTCATGATACCGACTATGGTTCCCACTGTCAAATTGATGCCCATCAGGGAGGAACCGTCGAGAGGATCGAAGGTTATGGAGAATTCCCCTTCGGGGGAGCACTGGATAACGTCATCCCTCTCCTCCGAGGACAGTGAGGCCACATAGGGAAGGTCCTTGAGGCCGTCCACGAGGACCTGATCCGCCCATTTGTCCATTTCAACCTGGGTTTCTCCGTAGATGTTCTTGGTGCCGGCCACTCCCTGATTTTCGAGGAATCCCTGCCTGATGCGTTTTCCCAGTTCGGATATTTTTATGATCAGTTCTCTCAGATTTTTATCTTCTTCGGGTATATGCTCTTTCAATAACGTTGAACCGCCCCCTGAATGGAGAATGGTAACCGAAGCGGGGCTGATTATTTATGGGTTTCCGGAAACGGGTCATTCCCGTACTTCGATGAACATCGATTCCGTGTCGGAATTGCCGTCCTCATCGGTAACAGTGAGAACGACAGTATAGTTGCCCGCTCTTGGGAATGAGAATTCGAAGAACGGCTCCTCTGTTTGGAAGATATCGATAATTGTCCAGGAGTAATCCAGTTTGCCGTCCGGTCCGTCAGGATCCGTGGAATTGGTTCCGTCCAATGTTACCGGGACATTTGCCCTTATTCTGTCGGGAGTGATCTCCATTACGGCTTCCGGGTCCTCATCAGGGTCAAGCGAGATGAAGATCAGGACCCCCACGGCAGCTATAACGATCACGGCTGTAAGAAGGCCTGGAAGGAACCTCTTCAATTCCTTTTCCGGGAACCTCATGAAAGCTCATCTACCCCCGTATATAATTCCTTTGCCCCCTCTTTAAATCCGTTACGAACAATCCGGGTCCATGGAGATCGAGGTGGAAAAGGAAGCCGTGAAACTCGGTATTTCAATCTCAGAAGGAACTCTGGAAGATACCAATGTCATGAGGTCCAGAAAGGAGGTCATCGACCTTCTTTTAAAGGATCTTAAAAAGGAGATCCGGGAAAGAATAACTTTAAACGAACTCAAGTACGATCCGATCATCAGGGCTCTTCGCGACCTCTACTGGAGGATCGGCATTGATCCCACCAAGACGAGGCCCTCCTCCGAAGCGCTGGTGAGAAGGGTATTCAGAAAAGGTCTCCCGATGATAAACAATCTGGTGGATGCGGGAAATCTGGCATCCGCCATGAGTTTCATACCCATCGGCCTCTACAACATGGATGCGATCGAAGGCAATCCCCGTATAGGACTGACCAAAGGGGGAGAGATTTTCAGAGGTATAGGCGGCCAGGATCAGACCCTGGAACAGGGTATTCCCGTTTTGAGGGATGATGCGGGGGTGATGCATCTCTACCCTCACAGGGATTCCATGAGAACAAGAATAACAGAGGATACGAATTCAGTCCTCATGGTATCATGCGGTGCGAGAGGGATTCGGAAACGCCAGCTTCAGGAGGCCCTGGGATATGTAAGACATTACTGTTGTGAGCTGGAGGTCTGGCGGTGACAGTTGTACATATTTACACGGATGGGGGATCAAGGGGCAATCCGGGACCGGCAGCATCGGCATTCATGGCCCTTGTGAAGTCCGATGGCAAGGAAAGGATTCTCAGAAAAATGGGAAGACGGATCGGTAGAGCCACCAACAATCAGGCAGAGTACAGGGCAATGATAATGGCCCTGGAATGGGCACTCTCGAGGGGATTCAAGGATCTTGTACTGCATTCCGATTCCGAGCTGATGGTAAAACAGATAAGAGGAGAATATGCGGTGAGATCTCCAAGGGTCAAGGACCTTTATTCGAGAGTTATCGAGCTATTGAAGGGAAAAAGATTCGTTATCAAGCATCATGGAAGAGAAGAAAGGCACATTACAATCTGCGACTCCCTGGTGAACAAAGCTCTGGATGGTTCATGATACCATCAAAGAGAAACGAGGGGTGGCACCACTCGCGGACGAGGGTCCCCTCGTTTGAACGGGGTGGGGCTAAGAAGAGAGGATTGAATGCGTGATGAACAAAAAATATTAACTTCCACCCCGTGGATCGGATAATCGGGGTAAAGATATATAACGTTATTCTGGGGCGAACCGTGATTACCAGTGGAGAAGATTTGATGACTCTATGAATCAGTGCAGAAGCCTTTCCTTGGCCTTGTGGAATTCGTGATCCGTGAGAATTCCCTTTTCATGAAGATTTGTAAGAAGTTCAAGTTCTCTCACAATATCGGGATCCTTTGGCCGATCTGTCTCCACTCCGGTTCCGACAGTTTCCTCCAGCCTGTCCATCAGCTCGAAAACAAGTCTCTTCACATGTGTTTCCTGGTAAGGTCCCTCTCCAAGGTTCTCTCCCTCGAATTTTATGCATGAACCGCTCCCGTTCTCTTTTATCTCCAACCTCATTTCAACCGGATTGAAGGGATCGAATCTGTATTTCTCCTTGAAAAGAAGATGAGAGAGATCTCTATCCTGAAAAAGAAGACCCATGTCCTCAAGTATGGATTGACTCAATCTGAGTATGTCCGACTTTGAAGCGTTCACCCGGACCTCTGTGGAGAATCTGGACATTGCATCCCGCTCTGATCGGTTCCGATATATCGACTGCCAATATAATGGTTGGAGAGGGGGGTATGAAAGTAAACCGAATCAGGAGATATCTATTGTTAGATTTCCCTGATCGATTTTCCATTCGGTACCTTCTGCCGAATCTACGATCTCCAGGTTGTCCGCCAGGGTCTCGTGCATTATGTAATCTTTGAAGGATTCCACCCCTTCCATGACATTTTCGTCTCCCCGGAGTTTGATGGATATCCTGGAATCGTATTCGAGGTCCATATCCTTTCTCATGGTCTGTATCCTTCTGACCACTTCCCTGGCGATACCCTCTTTGATCAAGGCGTCCGAGAGTTCCAGGTCAAGTATGACCTCGATGTCTCCCTCGCTTCCCAGCGCCCATCTCTCACCGAGTACCTCATGGAACCTGAAATCTTCTTCTGTCAGGTGGAAGCTCTGTCCGTCCGCTTCGACATCTATCCCGGATTCCTTGACGACACGGGCAAGCTCCCTGGGGTCCATCTCCGACAGTTGTTCCGATGCCTTTCTCGAGGCCGCTTTGAGCTTTGGTCCGAGTTTTTTCGGATCTGGTTCTGCTGTGATTTCGAAGTATCCCGAGAGGTCGCTCTCGAAAATTACATCCTTTACGTTGAGTTCGGATTTGATTATTGATATCAGACCCTCGCCGAAAGGCTCCACTCCCTTGATCACGGCCCTGGACAGGGGCTGTCTGATCTTGACATTCCTGGAACTTCTCGATCCCCTTCCGAGCTCCACGACCTGTTTCAGGAGTTCCATTTTTTTCTCAAGATCCGTGTCCACGAGATTGGGTAATGCTTCGGGATAGTTCTCGAAATGGATCGAATCCAGGTTGTCATCCCCTTCAAGGTCCAGGTATACCTTCTCGGAATGGAAGGGAACAAACGGGGCAAGAAGTTTTGAGACCGTGATGAGGGCCTCGGCAAGGGTATCGTAAGCTGTCCTCTTTTCCATGGAATCCTCACTTCCCCAGAACCTCCTCCTGTTAACCCTTACATACCAGTTTGAAAGGTCTTCAATAATGAAGTATTTGATAGCCTGGGCCGATCCTGTCAGGTCGAAATCCATCATGGAGGTGTTAACCTTTTCAATGAGTGAGTTCAACCTTGACAGGAGCCATTTGTCCACATCCATTCTCTCCATAGGTTCGGTCCTGTCCACAGGTTTGTATCCATCCAGGTCTGCATAGGTCTTGTAGAAACCGAGGACGTTTCTCAGGGTGCCCAGTATTGATCTGTTGACCTCGTTCACGGCCTCTTCGGAGAATAATTTCGGTTTCCAGGGCTGGGATGATGAAAGAAGATACCACCTTATGGCATCCGCCCCGTCCTTTCCTATCACATCCCAGGGATCAATGACATTTCCCTTGGATTTGGACATCTTCTTTCCTTCTCCGTCGAGGACCAGGGCGTGGCAGATAACATTCTTGTAGGACGGTTTGTCGAAGACCGCTGTTGATACAGCAAGAAGCGAGTAGAACCATCCTCTGGTCTGGTCGATACCCTCTGCGATGAAATCCCTTGGAAACTGCTTCATGAACTCTTCCTGGTTCTCGAAGGGGTAATGGAGGGCTGCGAAAAATGATGAGCCGGAGTCATACCAGCAGTCGATGACGTACTCCACCCTCCTCATCTCTTCTCCGCATTCCCTGCATGAGAAGGTTATCTGGTCAACGTAAGGCCTGTGAAGTTCGGGTATCTCTTTCCCGCCGGTAAGTTCCCTGATCTCCTCCCTCGAGCCTATGACATGTTCATGGCCGTTTTCACATCTCCATAACGGGAGAGGGGTTCCCCAGTATCTCTCCCTTGACAGATTCCAATCCTTTACTTCCTCAAGGAAGTTCCCGAATCTTCCTTTCTTGATGTTGGTGGGATACCAGTTGATCTTATCGTTATTGTCCATGAGCTCCTTTCTGAGGCGGGACATCCTGACGAAAATCGATTTCCTTGCATAGTAGAGGAGGGGTGTGTCGCATCTCCAGCAGAACGGATACTGATGGGTGTAGTTATGAACTCCTTCCAGAAGTCCTCTTTCCTCCAGGTCCTTGATAATCAAGGGATCCGCGTCTTTGACGAACATCCCCTTCCAGGATTTCACCTCATCTCTGAAGGTCCCGTTGGGGTGAACCGCCTGTATGAAGGGAAGATCATACTGCACACCTACCTGGTAGTCCTCCTCGCCGAAAGCGGGAGCTATGTGAACGATTCCGGTTCCGTCATCCATTGTAACATACATCGCCGTGGTTACGAAATGGCCCGGCTTCTCTGTCTCGAAGAAATCAAAGAGAGGCTCGTATTTGAGTCCTTCAAGGTCGGATCCCATTATCCTCTGGAGGATCTCGTACTCGTTCTCATCAAGGAGGACCTTGGCCCTTGCTTCGGCAAGTATGATTTCCTGTTCCTTGTATCTGATCCTGAGATAGAATTCATCGGGATGAACGGCTAATGCGACATTCGATAGAAGAGTCCAGGGTGTTGTGGTCCATGCCAGAAGGTAAGTGTTTTCCTGGGATGCCACCTTGAATTTTATGAATATTGAAGGGTCCTCAACTTCTCTATAACCCTGGGCGACCTCATGGGACGAGAGTGAGGTCCCGCACCTCGGGCAGAATGGAACGATCTGGTGGCCTTCCTCGAGAAGTCCTTTTTTCCAGATCTCCTTGAGGGACCACCAGACGGATTCGATATAGGAATCCTTCATGGTGATGTAAGGGTCATCCAGGTCGAGAACATATCCTATTCTTTCGGTCATCTTGGACCAGTGGTCGATATATGTGAACACGGATTTCCTGCATTCCTTGATAAAGGGTTCCATTCCGTATTCCTCGATCTGGTCCTTGTTCTCGATTCCGAGTTTTCTCTCCACTGCCAGTTCTACCGGGAGGCCGTGGCAGTCCCATCCGCCCATTCTCGGAACGAAATAACCTTTCATTGTCCTGAACCTGTCAACGGTGTCCTTGATGGTCCTTGCGAAGATATGGTGGACCCCGGGAGGAGCATTAGCAGTGGGAGGTCCTTCGAGGAATCTGAAGTATTCCTTTCCCTCGTTATGTTTGAGGAGCCGCCTTGTAATATCGAGATCGCTCCAGCGTTTTAGCACCTCCTCCTCGAGGGCGACCGAATCGTTTGGCTGGGTACGACCTTCATTGTTTTCATCGCTCATCTGCGGTTCCTCCTTTACAGTACTTCGGGCAGTGGGAGAAAGTAGGTATCATATTTAACTGCTTTACATATCCAATGATCATTGATCAATTGAAGGTATTGCTCGTTCTTCATCAGGCACTTTTTTATCATGAAACTCCTCTTATTTCCAATAATGGAAATAATATAGATTCCTCACCATAAATGGAAATTATTATATGTTATGGATTCATATGTTTCAATATGCATCCTCTGGAAACGATATTTGGGACCAAAACCAAGGTCAGGATAGTCGAGTCGATCCTTAATTCGGGTCCATTAAAAGTTGTTCAGATTTACAGGGAGATCGGGGGTAGTATGCATGGAACATACGATCAGGTTGAGGAACTCATAGGTGCAGGGGTCCTTCTGGAGAGAAATGGGATGATCGAAATTGATGAGAATTTCCCATATATGGATGATCTATCGAATATGGTATTATCAATGGCAGGATATCTCAAACAGATCGGAGATGCACTGCAGAGGATAGACTATCTGTTTGGAAATGGATATTACATAGGTGGATTTCATTCTGCCAGGGGGTCTGTGGTACCTTTGGATTACGATACAGACTCCATACTTTTGAATATCAAGGATCCTTCCCGAAAGGATAGGATAAGATTGGAAGCGGTTGGGAAGATATCAGGATTGAACTTCATAATACGTAGTATAGAAATAATGCCTGTTGATGTGAAAAGAGAAAACCTGTATGATTCGGAAGTTTGGATTTCTTCCATCGAAAGAGGGATGGTGGAAGCATTCGAAACATTGGATTGCACAGATTACGGTGCCCATCTGTTGCTTGTGCAAAACCTTATTGAAGGAGGCATTGATCTTAATACTTTGATCGATTATTCCACTGAACATGGTTTGCAGAACAAGATTTCATCAACTGTCCTTGTAATATCCCGGAAAATCGGGATCATGATCCCCGACAGAATATCCCGATTGGGAATGGAGCAACCTGGACTGGTGGATCACCATTCATTGGATCTTGCATTGAACACGGTGATAGGATGAGGATAGATCTTGACAGGGATGAGAAGAAAAGGATATTATCAATTGTTGGAATATGGAGAAATGATCAGGTCTCGTTCCAGAGATTCAGAGAGATACAGGCTGCTTCGGGAGTACCTGCAAGATTGGTGGAGACCGTATTCTGGCTTGAGGATACATTGGATGTTCTGCAGGATGATGAACATCTATTTCTCAAAGGAGGTACAGCCGTACAATGCTTCATACCATCAACGGAACAGAGAGCATCGGTGGATCTGGACATGAACACCGATATCTCCAATCCAACAGCTCTCAAGGACCATATTATGGGGAAAAATAAAAAGCTGGCATCAAACGGAAGAACTTGCCATGTCCGTGATATAAAATTTGGAGTTTTTCATTTCGACTTCTATGACGATCATACGGGAATCATGAGCTTCAGGAGAAGGATGCCTTCAAGGTTCGGTGAATTTGAAATTGTCGATGGTAAGAGGATAATGTCCAAGAGTATAAGGGTTCAGATAAACATCAAGAACCATTGGATGCCGGCAATGGAATCGGTTCTCAAGTGTCCAGATTTCTTCATCAATGACCATGAAAAACCCAAGACCGAGATTCAGATCCGAATTGAAAGTCCAGCAGACCTTTTTGCGGACAAGATTCTTGCCACCTGCAATGTGGGTGGATTTGGAAGGGAGAGATTCAAGGACATCTATGATCTTACAGCGATGAGAAATTCGATCCTTCTTGACAACGAGGATAAGGTTGTAAGGAAATTGGAACTCGTGACCAAGAAGAACAATCTGGAGTTATCCTCGATACTGAAAGGTTCTGCACGGACGGTATCCTCCTTTTCAAACAGGTTGGAGGAGGTCAAGGGTTTCGCATCCATGGTTTGCCATGGGGGAAAGGAAAGATTGAAGAATTGGGAATCGGAATGTGAAAGTTTGGCTGACAAGATCATTTCTCTGAGAAAATCTTGAGATCGGTTGTTTCAGGTCCAAGGGTCCTCAAATGTGGGGGAGAAAGATTAAAAACGGAAGTTGGATACATCAGAACGTTGAGGGAGACAGAGAACATGGCTTACTCCAAGATCGTTGACGGACTGGCAATTGCCGGAATGACAGACAGCGGACACATGGTTCCCATGGATACGAAGAAGGATGTTGGGGGCCATGAATCCGCCGCCACCCCCATGGAACTGGTCCTCCAAGCGCTTATTGGATGCACTCACATGGATGTGATATCGATTCTGGAGAAGATGAGGGTCAATTACGAGGATTTCACAGTTCTCGAATCACATGAGAGGGCTGAGGACCATCCAAAGGTATACACCAAGATTCATGTTACCTACGATTTCAAGGGAGAGGGTATGGACATCGAGAAGGTAAAGAAAGCTGTAAGACTATCCCTGGAAAGATACTGTCCGGTTCATGCCATGCTGAAGGAAACAGTTGAGATGAGCCACGAGATCAGGATCAATGATGAGAGGATCGAAAGAATTTGAAATTTAGGCGTTCGGGATTAAATAATTCAATAAAGAGTTTGTCCGAGAAATCAAAAGGAGAAATCATGACGATATAAGGTGTTAACC
>CAYULA010000068.1:0-15575 GCA_964445525.1 uncultured Thermoplasmatales archaeon
TGGCACGAAGTTTTTTCAACCTGGATGCTAATTTATGTTTTACAATGGAACTCTTCAAACCTTTGTGATATTGTGTAACAAGATCCTTTTCAAGGTCACGTATGAAATGTGGTTGGCATATCTGCTGAGGAATCCCTGGAAAAACATTTGAAGAACTCGATGCAACACCTTTTCCCATATCTCGAACTATTACAAGTGGATGTCCATATGAATCTTTGAATTCCAATAGAAAGGGGTCAATATGCTCTGAGGCTTCCGAAGGTATTAGGTTGGAATCGATGATCATATCATTATATCCTTCCTGCAATACAAAAACGACTCTTCTCCCTGACCGGTGGGTACCATCAATGTGGAGTATTGACCCTCCTTTCTGGTGAAAAAATGCCTTGATCTTGCTTCTTCTCGCTCTATGAAATTCCTTGAAAAGCAAGAGGAAGTCAAGGCTACGATACGAGCTGGCTCCTTTCGATATATGGATCCCCTTTGTCTGAAGGAACAACCGAACTTCTGAGCGTTTAAATCCGAGACGCCACCGAAGTAAACCTATTAAAATTGTCACGTTCAGATCTGCACGACATTTTGGTATAAGTGGCAAGTCTGTAGTATCTTGAATCGCGATGTGTTTCTTTTGGTGGTCCTTACAAGCTAATACTTTCACCTTGACATTTTCAATACCATGGAGAGTTACTATTTTCCGGGTATAAGTGTATAGGACCTTCAATCTTCTGTTATAGGTTTTGCATCTTTCTTTTTTCCTCTCGGGTATACCAACTGAAGTCGAGTTTTTTTTGCGTTGATCTTATGTCGAATAACTATTTCCCTAATCTCTTTTCGTTCTACCGACTTTCCCATTCCATCGAGCATGATGTATATGTCATCAGCGGTGAGTGTTTCACTGAGAATTAATTGGGCCAAGTATCCAAAATGAACAAGTTCAATATTGAATGAACTTGGTGAAGGTAGGTTATCTGGATCGCTTCCCAAATATCGAACATGGTGTTGAATTATCTTTTTTCCTTGTCTTTCGTTCCATACTTCGGCATACCGGACAGAGTTTCCTTGCTTGATCTTCCGAATGAATGTTTTCTGTTCGCCCATAAGCGTAGTGTATATACACTACACTATATGAATATTGCTCTTTGTAGTGTATAGGGTCATTTGAAAAGTACTGGCTTTACAATTTTATTTGGTGATCGGACAACATTAGCAATAATTTTCCAAGCCTATCTTGACTCTATGGGTAACCCACAACATGACAATGGAGGGGCTTTACAATTATACTGTTAGGGTGGACAGGGAATTCTTCATAGCCAGGGAGCAAAAGACCGATCTGAACGGAAGCTACAGATTCAATCTTCCGCCCGGCAATTTCACCATCTATGTTTTCACCCCCAAAGGAATCCATGTGGGGCAGCTGGACATTTACGTCGCGGAGGATATGTCAAATCATTACGATTTCGAGATAGATCCCAAAAATCCCCAGAGGTCCCGGCTAAACGGGAAGGTGACTGACGATCTTGAAAGGGGAGTCCATAAGGCCATGGTGACCTTGACCCAGAGGCATCCGTACTGGACCAATACCACCTTCACCGATGAGGACGGCTACTATTCCCTGTCTGTCCCTTCGGGAAGATACGATCTGGTTGTGAGTTATGAAGGAAAGGAGAGGGTGAACAGAAGCCTGGAGCTTGATTGGGCGGAGACCACCGAAATGGATATGGAGATCGACCTCTCGGATGAGAGGCCCCTGATCACAAAGGAGGATATCAGCGAGTTCTTCCTGGATCACTGGAAGGATATATTGATACTCCTGGGTGTAATAATCTTGATACTGATCATATATACCATCTTCCTGTACTCGCTGAACTATCTCAAGAAGAGGAAATACGGATGGATGGAGAGCCAATGGTTCCAGTCTTTGAGAAGATTCGTGGGAAGGATATCGATACTGGGAGTTGTTTTGATTATAGGAAGACAGGTGGCGATGATCTCACCCGCCATGGATGATTACATCTGGTCCTGGATGCCGGAGGTGGGTGCCTCCATCGCAGGAGTTCTTTTCGTACTACTTCTTTTGAGGATACTCCTCCACGCCGACGAGACATTCTGGAATTATATCAAGAGAAAGAAAGGCAAGAAAGGAGCATCGATCCTGCCAAATCAGCTGATCTCAATGCTGGAGATCATATCCAGATATCTAATAATTCTGCTGGCTGTGGCATTGGTGGTGATCTTGGCCTTGTCCGCTTTCGGGTTGAGCAAATCCATATTCGAAAGAGCGGGTGATTTCCTCTCGGACAACGCAGGCAAGCTGGTATTCCTGGTGGCACTCATCGTGATCGCCGTCCTTTCAAAGAGGTTCATAGACATTTTCTTCAGCGAATTCGCCAGCAGGTCCTCAAAGTTGAGCACCCAGGTAATGGAGATGTCCCGGAAGGGGACAATGGGAATGGTCTACTTCATCATCGGATTGATCTTCATATTCACCCTGCTTTCGATTGGTGGTCTCGGTGACATAGGACAGACTCTGATAATCGTTGTTTCCATGATAGTGGGTCTTGTGGTATCATTTGCAGCCACCGGATCCATCGGAAATATGCTATCGGGTCTGGTCCTGGTCACTGTCAGACCTTTCAATGTTGGAGACAGGATAGGTATTGATGGGGATATGATCGGAAACGTGGAAAATATGGGGATCATGTTCACAAGGATCAGGGACCTGGAGGGCAGATTGATAGAGCTTCCCAACAACAACATCCTTGCATCCCAGATAACCAATTTCTCCCGCTCCTCCAAGGAGGGATATGCAGTGGTGGTGGACGTGACCCTTGGTTACGAATTACACCCCAAGACCGTGAGGGCCCTCATGAAAAGGGCGGCATTGACCTCTCCCGGTGTTCTGAAGGATCCCACTCCCAAGGTCCTGGTGCGGGCTTTCCACAATCATGCAGTGGAATACAGATTGAGGGCCTATGTCAGCGATCCCCAGAACATGTTGTTCATCAGGTCCTCTGTAATGGAATCCATGCTCGTTATCTTCCATGAGGAGGGGCTCGAGATTCTGAGCCCCCTCTATCACGTTAAGAGGGACGGGGAGATACCCGACTGCGATCAATTGTCAGCGAGGTCCACTCTCCCCATCGAAAAGAACCACGAGGATGTCTCCGGTCTCTCAATGTTCGATGGGATCGAAGAAGATGTATCAGGTCTTTCCGAGCCCACAACCTCCTCGTGATGGTAAACCATAAAGGATTTAACCGGTCCTCTCTTCGGTCCTCATGTGCCTGTAGTGAGACACGGGAGCATGGACCTCCACTGGTGCAGGGAATGCGACATCCCGGTAATGAGGAGAGGCCCGTGCCCCGAATGCGGAGTGAAGCTCTCCGGCGTGAAATACACGCCTCCGGGAGACATACGGCCCGGTTTTCCCCACGATATGGAGGAGATCAAGAAACTTGCGGATGATCAGTGGGGTTCCGGAGCCGGAGAGGGCCTCTCCCTGGAAAACGGTCCAGTACTCCTGAATCCCTGTCCTGCCCCTGACAGATTGGATGAAGTGATTTCCGGGGGAGCCGTAATCGGATCCGTCCAATTCTCCTCTCTCCATCTTCATTCCTCCTTTATCCTCAGAGAGGAGGGCGGACAGAGATTGGTCAGCAGCGGTTTCAAACCGGAGAGAGGCTATGTGGTCTCCGATCCTTCAGCGGTACCTTTTCTTGTGGATGGAAAGAATCTGCTTTCTCCCGGTATAGTCGATTGCTCCCCCGGAATAGAACCCGGTGACGAGGTCCTTATTGTCGATCCCGATTTCAAGATACTCGGTTCCGGAACATCGAGAAAAAAATCCGATGAAATGGCGGGAACCAGGGGAATGGGAGTGAAGGTAAGGTGGGCCGCGGAGCTGAAGCCCGGAAGCGGACCGACCGCACCTGAAAAGGAATGGAAAGAGATCTGGGACAAGACTGTTGACCTGAACTCTCCGGTGATCGGGTCGAAGGTCAAGGGTTCCGTCAATTTCATAAAACGGATAGTATCGGAGGAGGATCTGCCTGTGGCAGTTTCATATTCGGGAGGAAAGGATTCCCTTGCAACGCTTCTTCTGGTGATGGATGCCGGATTGAAGCCTCCGTTGATGTTCATCGATACGGGACTGGAGTTCCCGGAAACGGTCCGGCATGTGCATGATCTCGCGGAGGAACTGGATCTGGAGCTACTGGAGGGGAAGCCGGAAAACGGATTCTACGACAATATTGACAGGTTCGGACCTCCGGGGAGGGATTTCAGGTGGTGCTGCAAAACGTGCAAACTCGGGCCAACATCATCTCTGATAAGGGAGCATTTCCCGGATGGGGTTCTAACCTTCATCGGCCAGAGAAGGTTCGAATCCGATTCCAGGGAGAGGAAGGGATCCGTCTGGAGAAACCCGTGGGTGCCGATGCAGAAAGGAGCCTCCCCTGTGCAGGACTGGACAGCTCTTGATATCTGGTTGTACATCTTGAGCAAGGGAGTCAATTACAATCCTCTTTATGCCAATGGATTCCAGAGGATCGGATGCTGGCTCTGTCCCTCCTGCGACCTTGCCGAAACCTCTCTGGTCCGGGAAACGGAGGTTGACACATCCTTGTGGAAGGAATACCTGGAGAAACACAGGGTTGAAAGCGGTCTTCCCCGGGAATGGATGGAACACGGATTCCACAGGTTCAAGAGGCCTCCTCCACACATGAAGAAACTGGCAGAGGAGCTGGGATTGAAGGATGAATTGTTCAAAACAGGAAAAAAGAGCGGATCTGCGGCATTGATCGATCTGGTCGATGGATTCGGGTCCTGTGTTGACGGGATCTCGCAGGAAGGGATCCTCGCTGATAGGCTGGACCATGTAAGATTGAAGATGATGGCAAATATACTGGGCAAGGTAAGCGATATAGATGGAACCGGAGGTTTCGAGGTCCGACCTGAAAGCTGGAAGATGAAAAGGGCTGCCCTCGAGGCTTATCCTGACGGCACTATTGTAATCAGGGCAACCGATCAGGAAAGCCTTCTGGAATTGAGAAAAGGACTTTTATCGATATTGAAGAGGACCGACGGATGTATAGGATGCATGATATGTGCCGGCCGATGTCCCGCAGGCTCCATCCAACGCGATGAGGAAGGTAAGATCTCCATCGACCCCCATACATGCATGCACTGCGGAGCTTGCCTGGGCCCTTGTCCGGCGGAAGCTTTCATCGAGGATCCTTACAAACATTGAATGGTTCCATAAGGGCCAGACCACTAATCTTTAATAATGAATTCAAGATGGCACAACCTGATGATCCCCCGGACCGCAGTCCTGTCCATTCTCGTCCTGATTTCTCTTCTTTTGGTGTCCCTTCAATCGGGTCTGGGAAATATTGGGGGAGAATTCGATTCCAGAGGTCAAACAATAATTGAATTGGATTTTTTTCCTTCATTTGAGATCGACGGCTACGGCGGGATGAAGGACGGAAAGATGGAACTACGTGCCCAAACCGAATTTCATATAGGGCTCTCCGACGGATCCGTTTACAGACAGGTACTGGACCCTGACCCGGGAGCTCCCATGATACCATGGTTTGCCACCACGATTTCCTCCAGGTATGATATAGAGGATGTGGATCTGATAGTCGAAGGAAACAGCAGGACAAGGGTTCCGGAAGGATTGATGTGCATACCACCCCCGGTTGATCACTGGTCCGATCCTCATCCATACACTCCCTGGATGGGGGAATCATATCCGTCGGAACAGGTCAGGATCGCACACTTGGGCTACAGGCATGTTGAAGATGAGATCTTCAGGGTCTATTCACTCTGGTTCACCCCATTCGAACTCGATTCCAACGAGATCAACTGTGCGACAACCGGAACCATCAAGATCGAAACTTCCGAAAGCATGACCGAACCAAGTGAAACACGAGCGGACGGGGATCCTTCACTGGTTCCCGGAACTCTTTCCATACACGAGAAAATGGATGTTCCTCCTGAATACCTCATAATCACCCATGAAGATAACATCGAACCACTTCGTACTCTCTCTGAATGGAGGAACCGGAAGGGTCTTGCCACATCGGTGATCGACATCGATCACATACTTGGGAACTATTCGGGCTCCGGTGACGAGGCAGACCTCCTCAGGGAATACATCAAGGACGTCAGAACAGGCTGGGGAAGACTGAAATATGTCATGCTCGCCGGTGACTGGACAACGATACCTGTCAAGAGGGTCAAGGATTCCGATCCTTCCAGCTGGGATGACGGATGGATACCTGCAGACTCCTATTTCCAGTGCCTGGACGGGACCTGGGACCTCGACGGAGACGGCATACACGGAGAGGTCGGGGACATGGAGGACATCATACCGGACATCACCGTATCCAGACTTGCAATAGATGATCCGGGGGTATGGTCGGATAAGGTTGAACAGATTATCGAATACGAGAAGCAGCCTTCATCCCGGACATGGACCGACAGGTCCGTGCTCATAGGAGCCAATACCCACAACGAAGGCGACGGGACGCAGTTCTCCGAATATTTAAGGGACAAATACCTCTCCTCCGCCTACGGAGAGGTAACAACTCTCTACGAGGACCAGGGAACACTTTCCAGGAATTCTATCCATGAGAACCTCCAGGGAGGTTCCTCCTTCGTCCAGTTCGTGGATCACGGGGGGCCTCTCGAATGGTGCGACGATTACGGTGCGGGGGTGGTCTACAGGGATCGTGATGCCAGGTCCCTCTCCAACGGCAGAGAGCTTCCTTTTGTCTCCACTCTGGCGTGTCTGACAACCTGGTTCGACGATACCTCGGGCTGCCCATACAACAACTGGGAGAACAGTCTGGGAGAAGCTTTCACCGAGAACACCGAAGGAGGCGCAATCGGATACGTGGGATCTTCCAGGGTGTCTGTCGGAATCATCAACACCAACAGATACCTCCCCTACGACAACGGCCTGGTGGAGGATGTTGCAAGGCAGATCGGGGGAATGGACCAGTATGTTCTCGGAGATGTTCATACAAAGGCAAAGACCCATTATGCCGAGGTCTGGGGAGGAAGCTTTGTCAAGGAGAACAATCCGGAGGTATCACTCTGCTGGCTTGAATTCACCCTGCTCGGGGAACCGGCCACGGACCTCTGGACGGATACGGGAGGCACCCTGTCATGCTCCGTGGAACACGAGGATGATCTGGATCCTCACATAGTTGTTATGGTGACCGATGACAGCGGAGCGCCCGTGGAAAATGCCAATGTATCACTTCAGAACTTCGAGAGGAGCATATTCCAGAGACTGACCACAGACGGGGAAGGAAAGGCCGTGTTCGACCTCGTCCTGGACTGGTTCTGCGACATCAACCTGACCGTTACCAAGCGCGACATGGTCCCCTTCAGCGGATTCATCAGGATCTCTGATGTCATACCACCTGTAACGGAGATTACAACAATTCCGGCCGAACCGGACGGAGAGAACGGATGGTTCCTTCGGGAACCGGTTGTAAGATTGGAACCGAACGAGAAGGGCATTGTACATTACAGAATAGGCATGGGTCCGCAGTCCGTCCTCAATTCCTCTATGAATTTTACCCTGCCTTCACTCGAGGAGGGAGTCAACGAGATCCATTTCTTCTCGGAGGACGAGGCGGGGAACCTCGAGCTCGAAAGGCATGAAACCATCAAGATCGACCGGTCTGACCCGGATTTCACAGTGCTGACGAGCCCCTCCGAACCGGACGGAAGCAATGATTGGTTCATAACCGAGCCCATGGTGTCCGTGAATGATTTCGGAGAAGGACCCGGATCCGGGGAGACAGTCTACTACAGGATTGATGATGATATACTGGTGTATTCCTCTCCTTTCTATGTCCCGGAGGGGGAGCACAGACTGGAGATCTGGGCGGAGGACCTTTCTGGGAGGAGCTCGAATAAAACCGTGTTGTATCTGAAGGTTGACATTACCTCGCCGCAAACCGATCTCGAGGTGATCCCCCGGGAACCTGACGGGATTGAAGGCTGGTATGTGACCCGGCCGATCGTTTCCATAATTACTTCGGAACCGGGGTGCAAAATGGAATACAGGACCTCGCCTGCGGACGATTTCATTGAAACAGAAGGGGAGATCAATCTACCCGAGGGTGATTACTGGTTCGAGTACAGGTCGATCGATCTTTCCGGAAATATGGGGGTCACACACAGGGAAAGGTTCAAGGTTGATCTTGACAGGCCTGTGATATTTTCAAGGATCATTCCCGTTCATCCGGATGGGAAGAAAGGTTGGTATGTTACGAATCCGGAGCTTTCCCTCAGGTGGGATGATGAGAACCTGGCGACCATACTTCTCAGTACAAACGGGGGCCCATGGGAGGAATGGAAAGGCAATATCGAGATACCCGACGGGGAACACGGTATCGAAGCGAAAGCGGTCGATACGGCAGGTCTTGAAAGCGATATTTTGCTCATCAATTTGAATGTAGATACAAGACCTCCCGAGACAAATTTCACCGTTGTGGGGGCAAAGGAAGGTCATTGGTTTAGATCACCGCCGACAATCTTTCTCGAGGCAGGTCCGGGAGAGAACATTTATTTCAGTTTTTCCAGGAACGAGGACCATCAGCCATACACTGGACCTCTATCACCATCGATAAAGGAGGGTGAGATAAACCTCTACTATTACGGCACAGATCAGGCGGGAAACATAGAGGACGAAAATTCCCGGATACTGAGGATCGATACGGTGGATCCACTGCCCAGGCTGTCCTGGACAATGACAGACGACGGAACCGTCACCCTTGATTCTTCATCCACCACCGACGGGACCCGGTTGAGATACAGGTTCATTGTTGACGGTGAGGTTTTGCGGGATTGGTCGAGTGATCCCGTTTTCTCCCTGAAGCTTGATCCGGGAGCGCATATAATTACAGTGGAGGTCAAAGACAGCGCGGGGAATAAGGAAAGCCTGACCTCAAAGATCGAGGTAAAGGGTTTTCCTTATGCTTTGGTTATCGCGGGGGTGTCCGCTGCAATTATCCTTTTGGCTGTTGCGATCACAATTTGGATTGGTCGAAGAAAGCACGGAGTCAAGCATCCTCATTACAAGGATCATGCTATTTTTTACTCTCAGTACAATCCTGCGCCTCAATATCATGAGGATGGGAAAATAATTGTGGAAGCCATCGAGGACGAATGAGATCCTATTTCTTCCTGAGGGATCTGGTGAATTCGCCTATTCTCTTTGCTCCTTCAACCAGATCATCCCTGGATGCTGCATATGACATCCTCAGATATCCGTCACCGGCGGACCCGAAAGCAGATCCGGGGGTCAGGGCCACGTGAGCCTTGTAGAGAAGCATCTCCGCCAGATCCATGGATTTGAATCCAACGTCCATCTTGAAGAAAGCGTAAAAGGCTCCTTTGGGCATTTCACATGAAATACCGTCTATCTCGTTCAACATCGGTATCAATATGTCCCTTCTCGCCTTGAACTCTGCCTTCATCTTATCAACGCATTCCTTGCCATTCCTGAGGGCGGCAAGTCCTCCCATCTGAACGAAAGGAGGAAGGCATGTCAGCGAGTGCTGCTGGAGCTTGTTTACCATGCGGATGGTCTCCTTGGTGGCCACCATCCAGCCGATCCTCCATCCGGTCATGGCAAAGCTCTTTGAGAAACCGGAAATGGTTACTGTTCTGTCGAAAGCTTCGGGAAGTGAGGCTATGGAGTGATGCTCATTTTCGTAAACGAGGTTCTCGTATACCTCGTCGGAGATAAGCAGAATGTCCTTTTCCTCAGCAATCTCGTATAGTTCCTCCTGCGTTTCCTTGCTTACAAGGGACCCGGTGGGGTTGGAGGGAGTGTTCATTATGATGGCCTTGGTTTTCTCGGTAATGTGGCTTCTGATATCTCTAGGATCCCAGAACCATCCGTCGTCATACTGCATCCTGACAGGGACGGGTGTTCCTTTTGCCAGGGTGATCATCGGCCCATAGGATACCCAGCCGGGGTTTGGATAAATGACCTGCTCACCGGGGTTTACGAAACTCTGGATGGCCATGTAAAGGGCAAGTTTGGTAGGTAGGATGATGACATTTTCGAGGTCGCAGTCGACGCCCTTGTTCTTTCTCATCATCTCCGCCACCTCTTCCCTCAGTTCGGTTATTCCAAAGGAAGAGGTATAATGGGTATGGCCCTCATCGAGAGCTTTCTTTGCCGCTTCCACTATGTGTGTGGGAGTTGGAAAATCCGGTTCCCCAAGGGTGAAAGACAGTATGTCTAAGCCCTGCTTCTTGAGTCGCTTTACCTTGTTGGAAAGCATTACGGTACCGGAGGGCTGGACGTTGCGGATGCGCTTGGAGAACATCTTGGCACCAGGCCGGGAAATCAAGTGTTCCTATAAAAAGCCTCTCTACGGCTTTCAGAAATAACCGAATGAGAAATATTTCGGTGATGTATTGGCTTTTAGCACTTAATCCAAAATCAAGAAATCCTCTCCAAGTCCAGATATGATTCGTGATCCCTTCCAACATCACCGGAGAATAGCCTCTTTTGAAATCATTGATTAAATCCCTATAAATCTGGAAAAAATGAAGATAATTCCCGGTTTCTATCTTTTGTTTTCCTAACTAATCTACCATTTCTCTCCCTTAGAATTCCATTGAAATTCTCAGCATCGGTTTTTTGATATCTCTTTCATCAACATTACCGAAAATGATCCTATGGTATCTCGATGATGACCTGTTATCCGTTCTATGCCCATTATTCCATTTTTCTCTACAATAAAATTGCATATTTGGTCAATTTCTTTTTTTGAAAGATGTTTATGATATGATTGAGAGTCTGATGTCTCAACGAAATAAGTATTCACCAAAAACAGATACATCTTTGATGTTCGGATATATTTTTTTCTTTTCAAATTATGTCCTATCAACTCTTTTTTTGGAAATTTCATTTTTGGTATAAGATGTGAACATTTATTTATAATCGTTTAGAGATATAGTTTTTCAATCGGGAGGAGGTGTTCGTCCTGAGAGGAAGAAATGTTGGTATAATATTAATCACAGTATTGTTTCTGAGCTCTGGTATTTCTCTATTGCTAAATGCAGAGGGAGATTTTAAAGAGAATAATGAATATAATAACATGAAAGGTATTCATCTTGATTTCAACCTGAAAACGGATTATTCAAAGAAATATGATTTGAAATCTGAAGATGATTCTAAAACAATTTCCTTTAATAAGAACAATAAAAAAGAAAATGTTTATTCAATTGAAATAGATGATTATTTTATCAATATTGAATCATTTCTCTTATCCGAAGAAAAAGATATCAATTTAATTAATAAAAAACAAACAAATAATATTTTCCAAAACAATAATAAAATAAAATATATAAATGATAAGTATGAGATTGATTATGATGTGACTGTAAATGGTATCAAAGAAACTCTTGTACTGTATTCGCCTCCTGATAATATTACTTCAGACTTGATCCTTCGATCGAAGATTCACTCAAATTCATATATTCCTGATTACAAAGAATCTAATAAATATTCAACAATTAATGAAAATATCAGTTTCTTTATGGATGAACTCATGGATAAGAAAATATTCTCAATTACTGATCCATTTTTAATGTCCTCTCCCAAGTCAATTTTCACACAAAACGGGAAATTGGAAGTTCAAGATACGATTAAACAAATTCCTCTGGAACATCGATATTTTTGTGATATAAATTACATTTATCATGATATTATCATACCGAAGGATATTCTATATTCTAATATCAAATATCCATTATTTATCGATCCTCCAATTTTAGTATTTGATGGAATAACCACATATGAAGGGCACTCTAATGGATCTATTTCAAAAACTGTTGATGATGTTACTACCTGGTATTATGACTGTGATAGGACAATTTTCTTGGATAGTGCGGTCACAATAGCAAATGGTGGAGTGTTAACCTTCAAAAATGTAATTGTAAAAGCAGCAATGGATGATATGATGATCAATGTCGAAACAGGTGGAACATTGAACTTTATCGATAATTCAATAATGACAATATCTCAGGCAGGATATGAATATTGTATTGAGTATTATATAGGAAGCTATGGTTCAATAACAGATAGTACAATTGAAGATGCTACATATAGTAATGGACTATATATCAAATCTTCAGATGTATATATCAGTGATTCCACTCTTCATGACAATGGAGATTATGGAGTTTACGTTTATCAATCAAATCCAATTATCGTTGACTCTGAAATAAAGAATAATGACTATGGAATCTATGTAACACCTTTTTCAAGTCCCACTATTGTAGGTAATGATATTAACTCTAACACTTATGGTGTCTATTTCGAGAGTTCCAATGTGGTAGAGGAGTTTTCATCTTCAATAAATATTGATCAATTGGTTGGTACAAAGTTCGAAAGTAATTCGGTTCAATGGGATGTAGGATTGGGTAATTATGCATTGATATGTCCGTCTGTTTCTGTTGATTCCACATACCAAGCTGTATACAATAAGGGCCATCTCTACGATGGCATAACAGAGGAGGTATGGTGGAATCAGTGGAATAGTAATTACTATTACAGTCCTCATTGGACTGTATTTGATTTCCAAGAACAGAAAAGTTTAAAAGAATTCATAATTTATCATAGATCAGGTTTCATAACAAGGGATTTCCAGATTCAAACATGGACCGGTAGTTCATGGTCTACACAGGTGAATGTAAACGATAACACTCAGCAAATTTCCACACATACTCTAGGATCAAGCGTCAATACTCAGAAAGTAAGGTTGTACATAACTGATGCAAACCAAATGGATGGTATTGCTAGAATTCGAGAATTCGAGATATATGGAGAAACCAACGACTATGATTGTCATTATATGATAACGGATCCCATCGAAATACATGGAGACACAATATTCGGGGATCTCGTGCTTGATAAATCTCAACCCAGGGATTCACAGATTTATACTTCTATTCTGGATGGTTCCACGGAGAAAGTTATTACTGGATTCCATAGACTTGAATCAAGTGAAATTGACTTAAAATGGATCGACACAAACGACCATCCATCAATAAAAATCAAAGTTGAGTTTGAAAAGGATGATACCGATACTCCAACCTTGAATGGATATGATTTATATTATAGTCCATTAAGGGATTATTTATCCGACTTCGAATCTGATAATGAATTTACTTCCATGAACAGTGTTGAAACTAGGAATGGTCAAGCTACTTTAGAAATAAATGAAACAATACTAGATGAAGAATGGACCACTGGATGGGATTCAAGATGGTCAGTTGAAACATTCCAAGATGGAGGGGATGTTTATGTGACAACCGATTATTGGGAGGATTCAGGTAATGATCTGTATATGCATGGAAAATCACTATCTTCATCTCCAGGTCATAATGGTCATGTCCAGATTTCAAAGAACTTCGGAGAAGTAAATCCCGGTGATACTATTCAAACTCATTTTGAAGGAAGTATCCATAGATATGATTATAATGAAGCTGATTTCGAAATTTATTTATACAATTCAGGAATGACATCATATAAGAAAATTAGATGGACTACCAATGGCAACTCATACAACACAGGATTGAGTGGAGATACGTATTACATAGTTGCTCAAGACACATTAGATTTCGCTCCCTATTTCTTTGATGTAAAAATACACTCGACAATCGAGAATTTGTTTGAAGGTTATTTTGGAGATGGCGAGGTTGATTTTGAGACATATAATAATTTGTATGTGAAGTCATTTGCATTGGAACAATACAATCACCATGAAAATCCAAAAATGTATATTGATTATTTCATTGTATCAGATGTCAATAAAACAGGCACAGCAACTTCCAATGTCATAGAACTTGAGCCTATGACAAAATGGGCTTATGTTACACTAAATAAGGATGTGTATTACAATACAGACGTAAAGGTCAGCATTTTACATGGATATGGAGAATCCTTATCCGGGTTTTCGGGGTTATCCGATGAAGCAATAGACATTTCTGACCTCAATTATCTTGGTGTGGAAGCTATACGTATAAAATATGATCTTACATATAGCCAAGAACCACCTGCAATAAACTGGATGAAAGTTTTAATGTCCCCCATCTTTGATGATAACATAATTGATGACAATGACAATGGGGTAACTATAATTGATTCTCTTCCAATGGTGACCAACAATACAATATCTAATTCAACATACTATGGGTTATATATCGAAGAAGTTAGATCAGATACTAGATCAAATACTAAAATTAAATTTATTGCAAACGATAATTCTTTTGACAATAATTACTTAGGTGTTAAGGTTGAGAAAGCTTGTGCATCTTTTTCTAATAATAAGTATAAAAATACCAGGATATCAATAAACACTATAGATTCTTCTGTTTGGTTTACAAGAGATTTAATCAATGGTAACGAAGCAGATATTTGGTTAAATGACAGCTATATCTATTTCAAACAATGTTTGTTTACAAATGGTAATTTTGATATGCATCTTGTAAATTCTGAGGTAATGTTTGACAACCTCACAGGAATTGAGAATACTCAAAATGAAATCGATTTGGTTAATTCGGAAGCAACATTTCTCGATTCACGATATTGTGATAGTCTTTCCAAATCAATAGATGCAACTTCGGAAATTTACCATAACTGGAGATTCAGTCTCAGTATAAGTGATGATTGTAATCCTAATGTAAAAACCATTAATGTGTACGATAGAGATGCAAACCAATTGGGACCTTTTCAAACGAATGATAATGGTTACTATGAAGGATCTTTGCCTGAGAAAGTAATTGATAATTCCGGTGAGACAATATTATCTCCCTTGGATTTGAATGTAAACCAAAAGAATGAGTTTTATTTTAATATGAAATCTCCTCAACACCATTCGATAATATACGGTTATGATTCTGATGGAGATTGTATAGCAGATGTGGATGAAAAAGAAGAAGGTAAATATCTTTTTGAAGCCGAAGACTTTGTAGGAATAGACAAACAGAATAATACAGGAGCTTTCCAGAAAATATCTGGAGATGATGATATAATAGTTCCAATCGACATAGATTTATCTGAATCTGACATTGAAGATTACAAATATTCAATTGCAGTAAAAGCTCACTATTTCGATGGAGATGATAGAAGCTTCAAGGTAGTTTTAATTGATGGTGTGTCAGGTTTCTCATATGAATCCTTTGAAATTGATTCAATCAGTCGATGGTATCAAACTTCCTGGTTTGATGCTGATGAAAATGATAAAAATATAATTGGATATATTGAAGATCTGAGTAGTGAAGGAGGCGGAGAGGTAGAGGTGGATAAATTTATACTCTTGAAGAGAAATGTTAATTCGCTGGAAAATCCTCCTGTTCTCAATTCACCCTTGATTTCTGATATTGATGAGGACGATCTACCTGATGGATATGAAACCACCTCCTATGGCTGTTATTTTGAAGCTGAACATGCAACTATTAATAATGGTATTATTCAACCTATTTTCCGCACATCTGAGAATGCTAAAACTCGATTTATATAACCTTGTATA
>CAYULA010000069.1:0-11833 GCA_964445525.1 uncultured Thermoplasmatales archaeon
AGACAAGAAATTGTCAAAGTATTATGTCTAAAAATTAGTTGGTCACGACACTAGTTCGATTTTGAGGTCCTTATTAACAACAAGAACCGAATCATTTAGATTGTTGAGAGTGTCCACATACATCTGTTTGGTTTGCTTCAGTTCGAATTCGTTTCGTTTGATTTCGGTTATATCCCTCAAATGCTCCACAACATAATCGATCTCGTTTTTTTCATCCAGAACCGGATAAGCCCTGACATCGAGCCAGAGATCCATGGATTTTTCGTATCTTTCAACCGATTCGGGTTTCTTCGATTTGTAGACCTTGGATGTGGCACAGATCTCGCATGGGACCTCTCTCCCTACTATTTCGTAGCATTTCTTGCCCTTGACATCTTCCGGTTTGATGTTGAGGAATTCATATCCTGCCTCGTTATATCTGATTATCTCGTGATCCGGGTCCTGAATGCCTATCAGGTCGGGAATGGAGTTCAATATTGATTCAAGGAGGGATGCCTGCTTTTTTACCTCAAAATCCAGTTCCTTCTGTTTTGTTATATCCTTGAAAATGCCGATCATTGCTATCGATTTTCCCTTTTTATCAAGTATCGAACTCACCGACACATCAACCCACAATCTTGACCCGTCTTTTCTCATATACCTCTTCTCTATTCTGTAGCTCAGTGTCTCTCCCCGGACAATCCTTTGAATTTTTTTTCTGGAGAAGTCAATCTCATCAGGGTGTGTGAGGTCGAATATCGTTTTGTTTGCAATCTCGTCAGGGGAATATCCCATGAGGTCAGCGAAAACATCGTTGCAGTCTATGTAATGTCCTTCCATGTCCGCCACAGCTATGGGTATACCATCCAATGAAAAGAGTGCATCGAGAATGGGTCTGCTGCTTTCCAGACCCCTTTTATCCAGGCTGGGACTCTTTATTTTATTCATTTTTCACACTTCGAAGTATATAACTGTGTGGACCAATTGGCTATTATTCCCCAATAACCCATCCAGGTTGATTCAATCTGATTATATATTAATCAATTGCCCGTATTATTACTTTATTAACTTATGTTGGTATATTGATTATTGCGGTGAAAGGGGATCTTCTATCCCGCAGTTCTCTCCCTTATGGTTGTTTCCACATCCAATTTCTTTGTGTACCTGATGGGAAATATGGAAGATCCCATGATGAAGAGGAATCCTAAGACGAATGTGAATACCATTCCCGTCAATGCGAAATATACCGGGAAGTAGTATAGTATATCCTGCATAACAACTGCAAACAACTTCCCGAATAAATAAGCGAAAGGTATACCCAGTGACGCTGATAAGAAACCGATTATTCCTATTTCAATCAGCATTGACCCTATCACCTTTCTTCTCGGTATTCCAAGTGTCTCCAGAGTGGCAAACTCCATGTCCCTTTCCATGGTGGATATTATTATCGCGGACGCTGCTATCACCATCGCTATCACCAGGCAGATGATGAAGAAAAAATACAGAAGGCCCATGGCCGAACCGAAGGTTTCATCCATTGCCTCTATTATATCATCCTGGATCGTGACCCTTGAGACACCATTCATGGATTCTATTCCCGAAGCCACGCTCTCCACATCTTCCTTTTCTTTCAATTTAACAAAGGCGCTGGAAGCAACATTTTCTTCCACGAGAGGGGATGCGGTATCCCTGTTGATGTACACGGCCTGAAGAAGGATGTCGTAGACTATTCCTCCGACAGTAGTCTCCATCTGTTTTGGACCAACGGTGATGGTTATTCTGTCCCCGGTGGAGATTCCAAGTTCGTTTGCCAGTTTATTTGTTATAATGGACTTTGAAAGATCGAGATCGCCCGATTGGAGATCGAAATCCTTTGCCTCCAGCATTCTGTCTGTTGAAACCACGGAGCCGGATTCTGTACTTCCCCCTCCAGTGATCTGTCCGGACAGGTATGCGAAAGGGATCACGTAATCGAAAAGGTCCGAATCAAGCATGGTGGTTATATTTGTGATAGGCTGGGGCGAAACCATATCCACCCTGATGTCCCAGGTATCCTGGTCAGCCTGTTCCTGCATGTATCCCCAGGCGGATTCCGACACCACAATCCAGGAACCGGATATGCCTATCGACATTCCGACCACAAACACAGTCAATGCGGTCCTGCCTGGATTTCTGAAAGTGTTCCGAATTCCCATTATTCTTGTTTTGGACATATTTGATAGACCGCTTCCAACCGTCAGGATCCTTGTCTTGGGTTTATGTTCAAGTGCTTCCCTTACCGATTTTCTCGTGATAGCTGCTATGGGTATCATCACCGAGAGCAGGACACTTCCGAAAGAAAAGAGGAGGCCCGCAATGAACGGAACAGGATCCAGGGGATATGCCACCCTTATGTCGCCTATCATGGAAATGGTGTAAGACATTATGCCGCTTGTGAACAAAAGACCGAAGATCAATCCTATTACGGACCCTATCAGGGATAGGACCACTCCGAATGAAAGATACGCCCTGGCAATTTCGAATCTCGAATAACCAACCGCCATGAGAACGCCGATATATCTCGAATCGTTCATAACTATCCTGTAAAACGTCATGAAGATCGAAATTATCCCCACAACCATGAATATCACCGAGAACAGGGGAAACATGTTTCTCATCTTTCCGGCACCGATGTCCATGAAAACAACGCTTGGATGGTCCTTCTGCATGACCACTGAAGAGACCGGAAGTTCATCCATTGAACCGGAGACTTCTTCCTCTTTTCCATCTTCCACATTCAAAATGATGTCATTTATCCCGTAACCCGTGATCCCCTGGAGTTCCTTGATATCCATAAAGAGGACAACAAGTTCCCCGGGAAGAGGCAGAGAGGAATCCGGAACCGATGAGGCGAAGATGTATTCCGCTGTCTGAACGGTTCCGGTCACGTTGATCTTGAAAGAATTGGTTCCTGTTGAGAATGTGAGGGTTTTACCTTTATCGGCCCCGATCCCTTCCATCCCGGCCACAACCACACCTTCACCTTCTCCAGAGTGAAGATTGCCTTCCTTGACAAGGAGTTTGTTAATATCCTCCCTGTTAGGTTCCTCCGTTCCGATCAAAATGGCAGGATATGAAGTGTTTTCCCTGAGATAATGTCCATTTATCTTCAATCTCAAAGAAAACTCCTCGATATCGGGGTTTTCCGAAACGGCATCCTCGGCTAAAGAAGTGTTTACTGGCTTGGAGAGGGATATGAAAATATCAGGAAAGTTTGTCTCCTCGATGAATGTATCCATGGAATGATCGAAGATAACGGCCGAGTAAAGACCTGTCACGAACATCCCCATGGCAAGTGAGACAACCATGGAGATCGCGATGATCCTCCACTTCATCCTCAGAAGTTTTCTTAAGACACTCTTTGTAATCGGTTTCAATTCAAACACCTCCTAGGATGCTTCCTGCAGTTTTCCATGTCTGAGGATCATGGTCCTGTCCATGTATCTCTTGAGCCTGGTGTTGTGGGATACTATCAGGAAGGTGATGCCAAGCTTATGCTGGAGATCCTTCATTATCTCCATTATCGACTGCTCCCTCTCCTCATCCAGGTTGCCCGTTGGTTCATCGGCCAAAATCAGTGATGGTTCCTTTGCCAATGCTCTTGCGATTGCCACTCTCTGCTGCTGGCCTCCCGAAAGTTCCTGGGGATAATTCTTTGCTTTGTCCGTGAGACCCACCATATCGAGATATTTTCTGGCCCTCTCCCTCATCTCCTTTCTGCTTTTAACAAGGTTTTCAAGGCCGAGTTCAACATTTTCAAGGGCTGTAAGAGTGGGTATCAGGTTGTAGAATTGGAATATGAAACCGACCTTCTCTCTTCTGAACCTGTTGAGTTCCTTCTTCTGAAGTTCCGTGAGCTTGAGACCTTCCACCAGAAGAATTCCGGAATCGGCTCCGTCTATACCTCCCAATAGGTTCAAAAGGGTTGTCTTTCCGCTTCCGGAAGGACCCATCACCATAATCATCTCTCCTCTCTTCAATTCGAGGTCCATTCCCCGGAGAACGTGGGTGATTTCACCACCGGTTGTGTAGCTCTTGTCCAGTTTCCGAATGTCAACGAGGGTCATTTCACTGCCTCCTTGTGTAGAATACTAGCGTAGGAGGTAGATTATATTCCTGCCGTCCATGTAGGGTTGTTTATATATTCGCAACTAAATCACGCAGACATGAGAAAAGCTGTGATAGAACTAGAACCCAACAGGTTTGTCAAGAAGATGTGGGGAGGGTTTTTCGAGAAGGTGGATCATATGGAGGGAAGGGAAATCCTGCATCTGGATTTCGAAAAAGGAGTCAAACTTGTTATTGTTGACATCATCATGAGAAAAGGCCATACAATTGATGATTTGAAAATGCCGTCTTCCGCTCAAATACTGAACGTACTCAATGAAGAGGGGGTAAAGTACACGGTCTTGATAAAGGCCGTTATTCAGGGAAAGGCTCTCGGAAAGCTCATGAAACTCTTCGATCTGGACCTGATTTATGATATGCCCTATTTTGCCGATAGTGAACACATAAAAATGAGCTGCATAGGGGATACTGATTCGATAAAAAAGCTGATCAAGATGCTGGGACTTCTGGGCGAGGTCAAGAATATCAGCTTCACCAAAGCCACCTTTTCCGATTACAACATTCTCAGCGTACTTACCGAGAAACAGAAAAAGATTTTGATCGAAGCGAAGAGACTCGGATACTACAATTATCCGAGGAAGGTCAATGCAAATGAGCTTTCAGAGAAACTAGGAATATCGAAAGCCACAACGGTGGAACACCTCAGAAAGGCTGAGATCAGATTGATATCCAATCTGCTTGCCGCTTATTGATTTTTTCATGAAATAGGAAATTCAAAGCGTCCAGTCAATAATCTCTTTAAATAATCTTGATCTGAAAAATACAGCTTAAGTCCGGGGGAGCGGGGGTTTGTACGTTCGATCGAAGCCTGCTTCGATCGATTATTCATTTGTGCGATCCGAACTTCCCGTCAAGTATCTTCACAACATTTTCCCTTGTCTGGATACTGGATGTAGCCTCAACAACCTTTCCGTTCTTGAAATAAACAGTGAAGGGGAGGCCCCTGAAATTGGAACATTCGGGGAGCTCCCTGATGTATCTAGCCCCCGGGATGTCGAATTCCATGTCCCTGAATTCCACGTGGGGATATTTCTTCTCCAGTTCCATCATTATCCCGTAAACGGGAATGCACATGGGCCCCATTCTCCCGCAGCATATCATCACATTCTCATTGCTTGAGATCAGTTCCTTGATCTCGTCTTCCGTTTGAAGGTGCTTGAGATTGGTCATCAACATCTTTCATCACCATTTTGATTAATTCATGGTAATCGATATACAATATTTATGAGGTCCCTGAACAATCTTTTCATTCATTAACAATTCTGAGAAATTAATTTTTTTTGTTGGGATTGATCTGTTCAGACGGACTTCTTGGTTGAATTTCCCATCGCTTCCTTGGATTTTATTTCAAGAATCATCTGATCGATCAGGTCATCTGATTCTCCGAATCCGGAATATCATGTAAAGGGGGGAATCTCATTCAATGCTTGATCTTCTTCAGAGGTCTCATTCTCCTTTTTCTTTCTTAGGACAAAGAACAATATTACTCCGATGATAAGGACTAACAATACTACCAAAATTACAATAATTAAAGCGGGAAATCCTCCTTCTCCCCCACTCTCCTCCGGTTCCTCGTCTCCGTCATCAAGTATATCCGCTTCTTCAACAATTATCTTGAGAGGATCTTCTCCAGCATTTTCGAACTGGTCCCTGACTGTCAGAAGGATGTCGTAGACTCCCGCTTTTTCAAATGTGAATGATACAATTTCTCCCTCCAAATTCTGTTTAACACCATCATAATGGAATGTCCAGGAATAGCTGATTATCATTCCGTTATCAGTTGAGAGTGATCCGTCCAATACAACCTCCGTTCCTGCCTTAACCGTTTGATTGGTTCCGGCATTTGCTTTAGGGGGAGTAATATCATTCACCGTGATGTTCAATGTATCTTCCTGAAAATTACCGGAAGCGTCGGATACTTTCAGAGTTGTCAAGTAGACTCCGGGGATATGAAAAGTGAACGAAGGCAGAAATCCGTATAGAATTATCTCCTCGGAATCATATTCAAAGGTCCATGTGTAATTTACAATACCCACGTTGTCGGAACTACCAATTCCATCGAAGATAACCTTACCACCCTCGTTTACAGTCTTTTCCGAACCTGCATTTGCGATTGGTGATGTGACATCATTGACCGTCACAGTTACACTATCAACATGCCAGTTTCCAGCAGCATCGGAAACGTTAAGAATCATGATAAAAACCCCTGGATTTTTGAAAAGATATTCAATTACACAACCATACATAGGATTTGACTCTCTCCCCTTCAAGGTCCATTTGTAAATTTCGATGTCTATATTATCAGAGCAGCCTGATCCGTCAAATTTCACTAATGACCCTTCGTCCACGGTTTTATCCGGGCCTGCAGATGCTGTTGGGGGTATCGTATCAATCATTTCGACCTCTTTGGTCAAAGATTCAGCCCAGTTGTCTGAATTATCTTTTGCATGTATCCTGTAGTATACTGAATTTAGGGAATCAATGGAGGTCTTCAATGTAAAGGAGTAGAATCCAGACTTCTCCTCCATACTTGAATTAATGTGGTCACCGGTACCCAGCCAGTATTCAAGATAAACATTTGAGGTCTCTAAATTATCGGATACTTCCATCAGGAAGGTCAAATTGTCCCCGATTGCTACTTCATATGGAGTGCGATCCTTACCCAATACAGGAGGATCATTATCCATGACTGGAATATCGATGCGAGGTGTCATGGCCCAGTTATTCGAAATATCGACGGCGTGAAATTCGAAATGGAGTTCGTCAGTCATATCAGACGGAATAATTGTTGAATTCGAATAGGGTCCTGAACCTTCCATGCTAACATTGGTGCTCTCCAAGTCCCCATACCAGTACTCAACATAGACTTTGCTTATTCCAATATTATCCGTGGTATCGATCGAGAATTGGAAAAAGTCGCCAGTAGTTGCGGTTTTATCTGAATTATCAACAACAAAGACTGGTATAATACTGTCAATAACTGGAATATCCCTCCTTGTCGTATGATTCCAGTTTCCGGATGTGTCATTTGCATGGAAGATGTAATGAAGAGCGTCTAAGGAATCCATCGGAATATTGATAACATAGGTGAAGGGACCAATACCATTCATGCCAACATCAGTATGTTCATTGTTCCCGAACCAATATTCGAGTTGTATTTCATCGAGTTCAATGTTATCAATAATAATAGCAGAAAAAGTGAAAGAATTTCCATTTTCCGCCGAAGTATCCGAGTCATCCGACAGAAAAATCGGACCGTCATTGTCCAAGATACTTTTATTGAACTGATCGGTAACATTCCAATTTCCAGCCGAATCTACGGCATGGAATATATAACGAAGCTTATCAAAAGATTTTGATGGAATTGTAATCGTATGGTAGAATATCGACGATCCCGACATGCTTGCATTATTATGGGATCCGTTTCCGTACCAGTATTCCACAAAGACACCATTGAGTCCAATATTATCCGTTACTTTCATTGAAAAGCTGAAAGGATCTCCTGTCGTGGGAGTACTACCTGAATTATCTAGGCCCATCGAGGGAGCGTCATTATCAGTCACCGTCAATTTGACTTTGGAGGTCTGGTTCCAGTTGCCGCTTCCATCCATTGCATGGAATATGTAATTGAGTGAATCGGTGGAGTCCGAAGCGATATTGATGTCAAGAGTATAGACATCCAAGCCTGATACGCTTGCATTGATGTGAGACCCATTTCCATACCAGTATTCCACGCAAACTTCCGATACATCGTAATTATCATTCACCTCAATTGAAAAACAAAATGGATCACCTGTTGTGGCTGAAGTATTACTGCAATCTGAACCGAAAAACGGTGGTGATAAATCGACAGTCAAATTCAATTTTGTTACGAACACGTCGCCATTTCCATTCAACGATGTATCGTATGCTCTCGATGTTGTAGGGTAATCGGTCGAGGTTGTTCTCCCGGTTATGAAAACATTTTCTTTGTTATCAATCGCAATTTCCCAGGGCCAATCACTAGGATAAGAACCACTCAGGGCTGTTGATCCTCCAATGTAAGTTGAATAATTCAGAGAGGAGCCTGAGGAATCCAATTTTGAAATAAATATATCATAATTTTTATTAAAACTCTTGTCGTATGCGTTCGAAGTGACGGGAAAATTCGTGGAAACTGTGGATCCTGTGACGTACGAATTTCCATTAGTATCGATCGCAATGCCCGTCCCCCAATCACAACCTGAACCTCCGATGAATGTTGAATATAGGAGAGAGGAACCATTAGAATTGAATTTTGTCACGAAGACATCATTATACATCATATGAGTACCACCATTATGGGTGGTGTCGTAGGCGCCGGTTGTGGTTGGAAAATCTGTTGTATGATCCTCACTACCACCCGTGATGTGTGCGTTCCCGTTTGAATCGACAGCAATGCTAAATGCCAAATCCCAACCTGATCCCCCGATGAAGGTCGAATAATTCAGGGAAGAACCGGAGGAATTCAACTTGGTGATAAAGGCATCTCCATATTTGTTTAACGACCCACTACCGTTGTAGGTCCTTGCAAAAGCACCACTTGTGGTGGGATAGTCTGTGGAGCTTGTATTGCCTGTCACGAATGCATTATTACCATGATCTATTGCAATCCCCCACCCCGTTTCAGAACCTGAACCTCCGATGAAGGTCGAATATTTGATAGTGGAGCCTGAAGAATTCAACTTGGTCACAAATACATCATAATTTCCATTGTGGGATGTATCATATGCACCATATGTTGTAGGATAATCGGTGGAGGAAGTATAACCGGTCACGTATACATTTCCACTTTTATCGATTTCGATATCATTCCCGCCTTCATCATTCGAACCTCCGATGAATGTAGAATAGATCAATGAAGAACCTAAGGAGTTCAGCTTGGTCACAAATACATCATAATTTCCTCCGTTGTGTGATATGCTGTAAGCTCCTGTTGTGGTGGGGTAATTAGTGGAGTCTGTAGATCCCGTTACATAGGCATTCCCCTTGGTATCAATCTCAATATCACTAAACCCAACATCAATACCGCCCCACCCACCGTCATTATTCGAACCTCCAATGAATGTAGAATAAATCAGGGAAGATCCGGAGGAGTTCAACTTGGTGATAAATACATCCTCATTTCCATTGTGTGAAGTATTGTATGCACCAGTTGTGGTGGGATAATCTGTAGTATCATCATCCGTATAACCAGTAATATATGCGTTACCGCTTGAATCGACCTCGATACCACATCCACAATCCTCACCTCTACCTCCAATATATGTTGAGTGGAGTAACGGATCGATTATTATGCACTTCGATCGATCATATTCGCCAAGAGAGAAACCTATGGTATCAAGGTCCTTCAATTCAAATTTACTTTCAATCAATTCATCTTCGTTTCCTTCGTAGAAAGAGATAAGCCCTGTATCCATGATGTCCCAGTATTCGGTCTCGATCAAGAGGTCTTTCGAATTATCAACTTTGATCCCTTGACTACCTTCTATATTGATCTGAATTTGAGTGGGATCTGCTCCGGGAGAAACGACGATATCATACTTCAGGTTCCCATCAACCGATTTGTAGATCATATCGATACCATCCCAGACCTCTTCGTAGACTATCTCATTGTAATTTGCCACATCGGTGTGCCAGTTGTCCGGATCATTACCTATAAAATAATTCGTGTTCCATGAACATCTGCTTTTTCCGATAGGGATGACGCTATTTGCATTTTCGAATTCATATTTCAGAACAACACCCTTATCATTATATTCCCTATCAATTCCATGATCACTCAACAGATCGATCAAGGGGTCATTTTCAATCCCTTCATCATTGATCGGTTCGATTTCCCTGAACCTCATGAGAACACCATCAGGAAGGAACTGAATATCACCTCCTCGGGAATAGAAATAATGATCTGATTCAGGTATCTGGCCCACATTCGATATAAAGTAACTTGACATGAGTTCAATCGCCTTACTCTCAACTATTCCATCTCTCAATTTTAATTGTTCATTCAACAACATCCTGTCATCATCTTCAATTATTTGATGATAAAAAACTGAATCGTATGAAGCGATTGGGGCGACCAATATCATTATTAGACCTATTAATATGGCTAATTTACATTTTTGCATAATTCCCACCATCCAAGCCGTAATAGGGGATTGTTTTGAATTCTCTTCTGATTATTGCATTGACGGGAGATGTATTTAGATTTTTTCTTTCACGATAAGTGAATTACCTTGTCTTAAGAAAAAACCTCGACATTAAACCGCCTCGGCAATGCCTCGGGAGATGGACATTTTTGGAAAATCCGGAAAATTATTCTCTTTTCTTATTGATTGCTGATACCCCGGATGCCCGGGGATAAAAGATATTGCCACGGGAGACAGATACAAGGAAAAGGACGCCCATTACATTTTTTAGGAACATGATGCAGAGAAAAACCGCATTGGTGGCCCTTGTGGCTGCATGGTTTCTGTGAACCATCAATGCTGTCCCCGTCCTTGTTTTTAATATTGAAAAAGACCGTGCCAGCGATGGATAGCCGGATAAATATTATCACGATCAATTCGAAATGTCATGCTGTTGGAGATCGGATGAAACCAGTTGTAACTGCTTTTAACCTGGCAGGTTCAGATATCTATTGTTCCTCTTTTTATATGTGCGATAGAGCCAGAGAACGAACGGTCTATCATCCCCGGTGACCTGACTCCGTTCGAGAGCGTTGTAATAAGAGTTCCTGTTCGCATATTCGATGTCCAGCATCGGAAAGCCGTTCTTGTTCAGAACGAGGTTCATCATCAACCTGGATATCCTTCCGTTTCCATCGGAGAACGGGTGGATCGTGACGAACTTGAGATGGACCAGTGCTGCGAGTGTCACAGGGTCCATTCTCTTTCCCTCACGTTCATACCAATCAAAGAACTCTTCCAGAAGGAGATCCAGTTCGATGTACAACGGAGGATCGAACCTGCTTGCTGATATTGCTACCTGGTGTCTTCTGACGATGCCGGCAATGTCCGGTTTCGTTTCCTTGAACAGGTCCCTGTGCCATGACAGTATAATTTGCAGGGATAGGTCCTTTTTAGATTCCAACATCTTCATGAAGACCTGGTCGTGAGCTTTTGCCTCCTCTACATCGGAAAGCGGACGCTTTGAAGGGGTCATTCCTATTTCTAAAAGGTCCGCTGTCTCTCTCAAGGTAAGTGTTGATCCTTCTATCCTGTTCGTGTTGTATGTGTAGGATACGGAAAAGGTCTTGAGCTCCTTCTTCTTTGCTGAGACGGGTAATCTGGCCTGTTCTGCCCTGTAGTGTTCGGCGATCTCGTAAAATCCATCGATCCAGACCTCTCTGTCGATCTCGAAAAGGAAAGCTTTCATCTTGTTGTCTATGTCTTCCGGTTCCTTCTTTCCAAGATATCTGGTTCTCTTCACAATTTTGCCATCGATGCGGACGTTGTGTTCGAGATAGAAGTATGTTCTTCCGTTCTTGTCCCTTCTGATGAGCTTGACCATCGATTAAGAATATGTTCCTACATATAATTAATATTTGTTCGTTTTTTTAAAAGTGTAGGAGTAAAAATTTTCATTTGTCCTTTCCGATAAATATTCTCATGATGTCCCATTTCAATAATTGTATGTTAATGAGAAACGAAAGTGGGCCGACCCGGAC
>CAYULA010000070.1:0-10367 GCA_964445525.1 uncultured Thermoplasmatales archaeon
GATATGGTTGAACACACTTCAACCTCACCGGCACCCTTTAATAACACGTTATTTTGCCGATCCCTCCCCCGGTGATGTTTTATTCTCTCCTAATTATTGATGGTACCATGGATGTCGAAGAAGAGGTGGAAAGGATCAAATCCGAATTGGTCGATCTTGTAGATGAGGAGAGAAGGAAATGGGCAAAGGGATACTACCCATCATCCCTTGAGGTTCTGGGTGTGAAGGTCCCGGACCAGAGGAAGGTTGTCAACTCCCTGAGAAAGAGGTTAAGAAATAAGGATAGGAATTCCAGGCTGGAACTTGCACTGGCACTGGTTGATACGGAGATATTCGAATGCCAGCAGGTTGCCTACGAATTGATTTCGAAGGATAAAAAGCTGAATTCTTCCCTGAGTCTTGAGGAGATCCTGGAACTGAGAAAGGGCCTCGACAACTGGGTATCCGTGGATACCTTCTCCGGATACATTTCGGGAATTGCCTGGAGGGAGGGGAGAATATCGGATGAAACAATAATGAAATGGGCCGAGGATCATGACAGATGGATTAGGAGGACGGCACTGGTTTCTACGCTGGGTTTGAATCAGAAGGCGAGAGGGGGCACGGGTGATACGAAGAGAACCCTGATGGTCTGCGAGAGATTGAAGGGGGACCATGACGAATTCGTTGTCAAGGCCATGTCCTGGGCTCTGAGGGAGCTTTCCAAAAGAGATCATGAAGGTGCAAGGAGGTTCCTCGAGCAGAATGAAGAGGTCCTCCACAAGAAAGTCGTGAGGGAAGTGAGAAAGAAGCTGGAGACCGGAAGGAAGAACGGATAGGCGATTAGAATATATAAATTACATAATCGAAAGTATGGATCACGATTTTTATAAAAGGAATATGTTTTCCATACACAGGGTTTAACCTTATAGATGGAGTGTAGTGGATCACATGAGGGTGGACACTGGAAGAATTCCGTCAAGAAAGATCCTTATACTAATCGGTCTCGTTATCGGATCTTTGATAGTCCTTCCCATCTCCATAATGAACCATAACATTCCCGTTGGAATGTTCGGTTCCGTTCTTCTCGGCATGCCCATAGCACTATCGCTTCAGAGGACCTACGGATACGATGTGAAGGTATCCAACAGAAAGAAGTACAGGATAGGGTCCTACATAATGATGGGGGCGGGAATATTACTGTTCATTCTGGGAATATCCGGAATGTTGATAGGAAGCTTCTGATCATTTATTTCTTGTTTTTTCCTTTCCCTCACTGCTCAGAGCCATCTCGCTTCTTCTTCTCATTTTCTTGATGTTTTTCACATTCCTGAATCTCAATGCCGACCAGTCATCATCGATGGATATCTGCCTTACAGGTTCGTAACCGAGGTCTCCGAGAGGCTGCCAGCCATCGTCTCTCGAGATGTCGCTTCTGTAATTTTTCGAGCTCTTCTTGGGATAGGCAAACCAGAGTATTCCGTCACCGTTCATCTTGTCGGCGGCTTTTTGAGAATATTTCCGGATATCTTCTTTGGATTTCACGAAAAACAGGGCGAAATCGTATGTCTGCTTGCAGTTTGGGCTCTTCTTGATCGTTGTTGTTTCTTTCATTGCTTCAATGTGAGGTTTGAATTCCACTGGAGCGTTCAATACGTAGATCTTATCCTGATCCGTGAACTGGAGCTTCCTGAATACATCATCCATTGTCCCACCGTAATTCATATGGAAATCATATTTATTATCGATATCCCTGTTAATTGTGGAGTGGGTAATTGGAATGGGGTAAAATGCCGGTATGTTTTCAAAATGGGCTGCAAGGGTCCTCGCATCTGTGCAAAATGTGTTGCTCTTAATTATTCCACCAAATAAGAGAGGAAAGAATAATAGAATCATATCCGCCTCCTGACTGAAAATGGAGTATCTCTTCAATTATTCTGGATACGCCTAATTAAATGTCAATTTTTACCGGAAAAAAATAACCATTGCCAAATATTCAGTAGAAATGATGAAAAACATTGTGAAAATATCAATATATCAATAATAATTATTGTGATACCAGAATGAGAAAGAATAAAAACTACAGGATGGTTGGAAAGAGAGCATGGGGGTCTATCCAGAAGATATCGGGTACTTGGAAATCACGGAAAACATACAGGATGTTCTGCTGATCATGGATAAAGATTGCAGGATAGAATGGATCAACAATTGTGGTCAGGAGTTTTCCGGTTTTGACAGTGATGAGATGACAGAGAAGAACCTTAGAGACCTGATACACCCCGAAGATATACAAGATTTCGATGACGCAATCCATTCATTGAAGAATGGGGGTGCGATGGACATACAAATAAGGATCATTGACCGAAACGATGATATTGTTTACATTCAGCTGATCGGTTCATTATTGAAAAAAAGTGAGAAAATTCTCATCCAGATAAAAGATATTGGGGAAAACGTGAAGGCCAAAGAGGAGCTCCGCAAGAGAAATGAATTCATCGAAACCATACTGGACAATCTTCCCATAGGTATTGCAACCAATGCCTTTGACGAAGGTGTAGCAAATTACATGAACAGCAAGTTCCAGGAAATCTATGGCTGGACAGATGAAGATCTGGAAAACATCGAGGAATTCTTCGATCGGGTATATCCAGATTCGGAGATAAGAGATGAATTGAAGAAAAGGGTCATGGATGATATAAACAGCGGCGATCCCGAAAGGATGCACTGGGAGAATCTGGAAGTCACGCAAAAGAATGGTTCAAAAAAGATTATCTCGGCTCAGAACATTCCTCTGATCGATCAGAATGTCATGGTCTCCACCGTCTGGGATGTCACCGACAGACATCTAGCCGAGAAATTCCTGAAAGAGAGCGAGGAGAGGTTCATCCTTGCAATGGAGGCGACAAATGACGGATTATTCGATTGGGATTTAAAAACCAACCGTATCTACTATTCACCAAGCTGGAAAAGGATGCTGGGATACGAGGATCACGAACTGGAGAATGATTTCTCGACATGGGAAAGATTGACACATCCCGAAGATGTGAAAAAATCCTGGTCGAGGTTAAAAGCGCATCTCGGAGGGGAGATCGATAGATTCGAGATGGAATTTAGGATGAAACACAAGGACGGACACTGGGTGGATATACTTTCCAGAGCAGAGGCCCAGTTTGATCAAGGGGGAGAACCTTGCAGGGTGGTGGGAACTCATATCGATATCACCGACAGGAAAAGAATGGAAAAGGAACTCAATTTAAGCAGATTGAGGTACATGGAGGAAAAAAGAAGGGCCGAATTGTATCTGGATCTTCTAAGCCATGACATAGGAAATCTTCACCAGGGGATAGCTTCTTTCGCCGAGCTGGCTTTGAGAGGACTCGAAAACGATGAGGTAACAAGTACTTTTTTAAGAAATATCAGGAAACTGGCTAAAAGAAGCAACAATCTGATCAAAAACGTGAAGATTCTCTCCAGGATACGGGAGTCCGAAAACAAGTTCATTCCACTGGACATCACTAACGTGGTTAATGAATCGATATCCATGACAAGAAACATGTTTCCCGATTCTAATGTAAAGATCAATTTCATTCAACCCGATGAGAGAATAAGGATAAAAGCGGAACCCGTGATCCAGAACATATTCGTGAACATTATTCACAATGGAATAAAAGCCCAGACCGGCGAAGAGAAGATATTGGATATTCATTTCGATGTCATAAAGGATAGAAAAGAGGTGATTGTGAACCTTGCCGATCACGGCCCTGGCATAGACCGAAAGAGGAAAGGGGAACTTCTTGAGAGGTCCTCTCATTGTGAGGAGAAAAAGCATTCCGGAGTCGGCCTGATGCTCGTGAAGAATCTTGTGGAGAGATACGGAGGCGAGATCGAGGTTAGAGATAGAATTGAAGGAGATCCGTCAAGCGGAGCTCTTTTCAGAATCAGGATGAAATACCTGGAATGATTTGAATAGTTCATTTCTCATCCCCCTCAGGGGATAGAAGAAATGACGCATTATCAGCCCGACTGGTCCTTCGATATGATGGCATGGATATTCAGGATAAGGGACCTCTTCACTCCCAGAAGAAAGGTCCTGGAGGAGGTCCCGTTGAGAGAAGGGATCAAAGTACTTGATTACGGGACAGGACCAGGGACCTATATCGAACCTACATTGAATGTGATCGGTGAAAAGGGGACCTATTATGCGGCGGACATCAACCCGAGGGCCGAGAAATATGTCGATGCGATTAAAAAGAAGACCGGACACCCGGGACTTCAATTCATTCTCACAGATTGCAAAACGGGCCTCGGGTCCTCCTCCGTGGATGCAGTATACCTCCACGACATCTACCATGAATTACCCGACCGGGAAAGAATATTGATCGAGTTGAAGAGGGTTTTAAAGAGAGATGGAATACTCTCTTTCAATGATCATCATCTCAAAGGAGAGGATATAAGAAATGACGGTCCTTTAACCAAGCATTTCAGAATCCTCGAGGAAGGTAAGAGGACCTTCATATTGATGAAAAGATAGTGGGAGATATGAGTCAGAGAATCAAGATAATAAGAATCGACACGGGAGCTTCCAATGCATACCTGATAATTCAGGGGACCTCTTCCATCATCGTGGATGCCGGAAGGAAAGGGAGCAGGGATAAGATCCTGAAAAAAGCAAAGGAAAATGGTCTGAAACCAACAGGGATCAAAGCAATATTTCTTACTCATACTCATTATGATCATACCGGATCCCTTCAGGAATTGAAGGAGACAACCGGAGCTGATGTGATCGTTCATGAAGCGGAGGCCCGTTTCGTAAGAGAAGGTTTCACCCCTCTTCCCAAGGGAACGATCCTCCCCACGAAGATAATTGTTTCTCTCGCCCACGGACCTCTTGAAAATGTTGGTAAATTCGATCCGGTTGAACCTGACATCACTTTCAAAGACGAACTGGACCTCTCGAATTATGGAATCGATGGAAGGTTGATCCACGTACCCGGACATTCGAAAGGGTCCTCCCTCCTGCTTCTGAATGACGGCAGCTGTATCGTGGGGGATACCATGTTCAACATATTCCCGAGGTCCGTCTACCCCCCGTTCGCAGATGACGAGGACCTCCTGATGAGGACCTGGGAAAGGATCATGGAGATGAGGATCAAAAGATTCTATCCGGGACACGGGAAACCTTTCGAAAGGGAACGATTTCTGAGGACCTTTGAGAAAAGAGGGAACAAGAGATAGAAATTCGAAAAAGGTATGAGAACAATGAAATCAATAGTTAGTTGAAAGAATGTGGATGAAAAATAGGGTACTTTCCCTATTGGGTGAAACCGGAAATGGAGGGACATTACGAGATCGTTGCCTGAAATAACCGAAAGCAAATTCGCAATTACCAGAGGTTGGTTATTTCATTCAATAATCGACCAAAAGAAATATTAGCCCGCTAATAGTCATATGCACGGTTTGAAAATGAACGTAAGTGTTGAGGTTACAGGTAATCTGCTTGAATACCTTGATCAAAAGGTCAAGGAAGGATACTATAAGAGTAGATCTGAGGTTGTAAGAAATGCAATAAGATTGATGATCCAGAAGGATATCGAAGAACAACTCAGACTGAAAGGACTGGACCCGGAAACATTCGAAGAAATAAGAAAAGAGACCTCGGGTGAACTACTTGAAAAGAAATACCCAAAACTTACCAAGAATAGTAATTGATACCACAACATTGTTTTCCGCCATCTACAATAGAAAAGGGAATGAAGCTCATCTTCTTTAACTTACGGATTCGGGGAAATGTGAGATAATTATTTTCGATTATATCAAAGAAGAGATAGAATCTGTTTTCCAAAGAAAGGAACTGGATATCGAACTTGTTAATGATCTGCTGGATAATTATCACAACATAACAATTTCATCTTTGGAGGATATAACTGAGGAAGAGATATCGATTGTTTTCGAAGTGATAGATGATCCAAAAGACAGACCAATCTTCATCTTTGCAAAGAGAATAATCGACTCTATCGATTTTTCATATTTTGTAACTGGAGATAAAGGTTTTTTCAAAGAAAAAGTAACGGAAATCTTGCCAAAGCGAATTATCCACACCATAGATGCTGTCGATTTAATCGACAAGAATGATGATCGTTTAGATAATCACCTCAAACCACAAGGTCCTAAAAAAGTAGAAAATGAAAAATATTTGGAAGTGCGATGTAAGAAGGATGAAGATGATAATTAGAACTGCGTTGAGAACGTTGCCGGGAATTGGCGAAGACGGCAATTTTGAGGAGAATTGAGGAGGAGTATATGAAGAAAAATATTGTAATCTTGTTACCATTTTTAATCTCAATCCTTTTTCTATCTGGGTGTTTTGAACCCACAATAAATGATTATGAAGATGATAATGAAGAAAATGATGGAACAGATGACATTGAAGATCAGGATACCCCTCAACCTGATGATAATATTTCTATTGATGAAGAACCTCAGAACAACTCAGATGATATTGAAGGACCTTCAAATGATCCAGATCAGGAATACGACATATATGAATACCAAGCAGAGGGATATTGCTATAATCCTGACTATCCTGAAACAGGTCCTTCTAATCATACTATAGATTTGAATTGGGAAGAACTCACGGGATATAAAATAAAGAAGCAGATTTCATGTGAGATAACATTATTTGCAGAGGATGACCACTATGGATCTTATTCGGATGAAGATACAGGAGATATCTTCACTCTGTATCATGAGATATATAATAAAACCACAGGAGAGATTGAGTCTGCCATAGAACGTAGTTCACTTCCTGGACAATGTGGATCCTATACAAAAGCTCATTTGGAAAACATCACGGGTGGAGTAGGTCTATTGCCAAAATACCATCTATAGATTAGCATTTCAAATTGTGGATCTTATCCTAAATATTGGAAGGCAGGTATATTTTCCGAACCTGATCCAGGTAATGAGTGGATAGTTGAAATTAAATTCACTTACATCCCAGAATAACGGTTGCCGGAAATCACCGAAAACGGCAATTTTGGACTATAGAAAGAGAGATGAATGATGAGGAGAATTACCTTATGAGGAAGGTGAGATCAGGAGTATGGCGTTGAGAACGTTTCCTACGTGTTATTAAACGGTAACGGCGAGGGGAGGGGTCGTTCATAGAGTTCTAACTAGCGTTGAACGATTGGGGAGAATCTCCCAATTTATGCGGGAACTATTTCAGATCATTCCTCAGAAACGTATCTCGGAACGTAGAATCTTTTCTGGTTTTTCTCAACAGAATAAATGATCACCAGAAGCTGTCGAGCACAGGCAGTCAGAGCTACCAGATGGTTCTTGTCCCTCTTCATCAGGTGAGCATATTTCTTTCTCAACACCGGATTATGCCTGATACCGACCAACGCTGCATTGTGAAGTGCTTTCCGGAGATACCTATTGCCTCGCTTGGATATTCTACCGGTGCGGTTGATGGATTTACCAGACTGGACAATCTTGGGATCCAGACCTGCATAGGCAACAACAGCTCTGCTGTTTGCGAACCTCTTAACATTGCCCAGAGTCCCAAGTATGATCGCACAGGTCACAGGGCCTATGCCGGGGATGGACATGGATACAGGATCGATGTCCCTTATGGCTCTATTCAGTCTGGACTCGAGCATGGATATCTGCTTCATGAGCAGATCATGCTGGTCCAGAATGAACCGGACATCCACTATCAGAGCTTCCTTGTAGTATTCCGGCAATGTGGTGTTCTCAAAGGACTTCATCACCTGTTCGGACTTCTTCTTTGCAGAAGATGGGCTCATGAAGTTCTTCAGCATGATGCTTTCGATCTCGTCCTGGCTTATATCAAACAGCTTGGTATGCTTCACGGTGCTCCTCAAGATCTCCTTTGATGACTTTCCCAGGACATCAGCAAGTATGACATCATATCCCGGACAAAGAACAGTGAGAGCTTCCTTCAGCTCTGTCTTCAGCAGAGCGGACTTCTCTGTTAGATTGTTGTAGAGAAGACCCAGCTCACGCATTCTCAGATGGTCCTGGTCCGTCAGATACCTCTCAGTGTTCTCAATGAAATCCAGCCTGACAGCCTTTGCGATCACTTCCGCATCTATCTTGTCGGTCTTTGTCTTGCGTATCCGTCCTTTCCTCAGAGCACAGATTTCGATGGGGTTGTATTCTCTGACCTCATAACCATGTTTTATGAGATATCCCATCAGGTTCCTGTGGTAGGTTCCTGTAGACTCCAGACCTATCCTGAGCTTTGTATTCTCGTCCTTTCTGGTCGATTCCATATCTTTGATCAACCTGTCCATGTCATCCTTGGACTGAAAATACGTCTTGGTGTTCAAAAGGAACTGGCCCTCAGCGTTCATCACACAAGCATCGAATTTATATTTCGAGACATCAATCCCAACGTCGTGGTATTCCATATACCGCACCTCGTAAAATATATAGTGGCTGAGGTCCAATGCCCCATTGGCCTGTATGTGCACGGGTATGCCGTACGTGAAGTCCATGCATCAGTCTGGTCGACTTGACTTGTGGCTCATGTAAGAGTCCACGTACCAACTCAATTGACCGACTTATGGCTCACTGCGTGCATATTCGTGCACGGCCACACAGGCCCGAGGACGCAGGTAGGCAACCGAGGACAAGAGCCTCAGAATGGGCCGCGTACCCTCAGCCGGGAGGAGAATAGTGCAATGGGACATATGGACCTCGCCATTACCCTTTAACACAGAAATGGGCGTAAACGGAAATTTAGAAGAGAGGAGAAAAATGAAAAAAATGCATTTGATAATTACTTCATCCGTTCTATTTTCGTTGGTTCTGTCAGGTTGTTTGGATTCAAAAAGTGAACCCAAAGATGAAGAAAAAAATGAGATTGATGATAATGAAATTATAAATGAAGGTGACGCCCAATATGATGATACGGATACAGGTGAAGAACAAGATCTTAAAATAGATAAGGATTACAATCCTATAATAAGTGTGAATTCAAATGATATTAGGACACATACAACCTATAAGTTTTCGATAGATGATCCACCTAATAATTCCAATATTACTTGGGATTTTGATGATGGGATAATCATGTATGGAAAAATTGTTAGTCATCGATATACAGTATCCGATTATTACACAATCAAAGTTGAAATTACTTGGGATTCATATTCAGCAGAAAGTCAATTACCAGTTGAAGTAAGAAATGCTGATACAGTTACAATGTTAGTTTCAGATATAAATAGAATTATTGTTGGTTCAGGGGGAACTGGACTTGGAGCTGAAATTCAAGAAGGAATTACAATTCCTAAATGCCACGTATATCTAAATTTATCACAATTAATTTGTGACCTCAATGTTACAATAGGATTGTATGATACTGATAATAATGAGATTTCCACGTTAATATCTGACTCAATTTCTAGTAATAAAATGTCTGTGAATAATTATTGGTTTATACCTGAAGAAATGATTGAGCCTAGTAATGATAATAGGCCGATGTTTTTAAAAATAAGTATAAGATGTGATGACTTAGTCGGTCATGCTGTGTGTGAATATAGAATAATACTAATTTATTAGTCCCATTAAGGTATTCTAATTTCGAGTTACTACCTTCCCCATTTCAGCCCAAGTAGGCAAAACTGATATGGCAGGAAATGGATTGCCGAGTGTCAACGAAGAAGGTAAGAAGGTTAAAAGATAAATCTGATTTTCAACATTAATACTTCGGAGAGAAATCAATGGAAGTGGGAGAAAAATATCGGTTGAAAGTAATAAGATATGTCAAATTCATGTTTTTTACATTGGGTATTTTAATCCTGATAATGATTCCAAGTTATTTCATAGAAAATCATATATTAAAAGATGATTTCGCAATGATTCAATTATATTGGATGCTATTCATGTTATTCTTTGGTGTCCCTATTTCATTAATATACCTTGTTTACTCAGTTAAAATGATCATCCAGTTATATGGTTCAAATAAATTTAATATCTTGATTGATATTGAGGATGTAATAACAGTTCTTGAAAAAGAAGGATTTGTTAATAAAGATGGGAAATATTTAAAATATTTAGGTTTAAACCAAAATTTATGCATTGAAATTATTGAAAATAATGAACAATCTATTATGAAAACTTCCTCATCTATGAAGGAGGGAATATTTAAAGTGAAAATATTTCGACAACCAATTTCACCCAAGTATAACCAGAGAGTATACTATTATCTGACACAGATATTATCTGATTTCCCCACAGGATCGTTTGAAGAAATACAGTAGATCTCCATTTCATCGTTCCAAGATCAACGGTAAGAGGAACTAATAACGTGTTATTAAAGGGTGCCGGTGAGGTTGAAGTGTGTTCAACCATATCTG
>CAYULA010000071.1:0-9650 GCA_964445525.1 uncultured Thermoplasmatales archaeon
ATCGAATGTCATCTCAAACTGATCCGGGGTTCAAATTACCTTCGGAACTACTGCTCCTGATATGTCATTTCGACTTTCCCTCAGGTAATAACTGCAGTGATCGGATATCGGGCAGATATTACAATGGGGTTTCTTTCTGCAAATATCCTTTCCCAGGAGAACCATCAGGGCATGGAACCTGTTGTAGAAGGTGGTGTCCCCTTCCAGATTATGCATCAGAAGTGAGGCGAGATCATCATAGCTTCTTCCGGAAAGTTCCTTTTCAAGTAGGGGGCCGAAGATCCTCATGAGTATCCTCCAGGTATATGCGTCCACAACCAGGATGGCAAAGCCTGCTCCGTAGCACAGTATGGAATCCGCTGTTTCCTTACCTATCCCTTTTATTCCCAAGAGCAGGTTTCTGGCCTCATCCAGGGACATCTTCCGTAATGATCGTACATCCCCCTCAAGCACATCCGTAATGAGGCGGCAGAGATTCCTGAGATAGACAGATTTCTGGTTGAAATAGCCAGAGGGCCTAATTGCCTTTTTCAGGATCTCATCATCGCAGTTGAGGATCCCATCCGGTGCGAGTATTTTCATCTCCTTTAGATTGGAGATCGCCCTCTCAACGTTGTTCCATGAGGTGTTCTGTGTGAGCAGGGCTCCCACGGCTATCTCGAAAGGTGAATCTCCGGGCCACCATCCCGGATCTCCGAAGCGGGAGAATAGACCACCGTGCACTCTGAGGAGTTCCACCGTGAGGGAACCTGTCATGTTCCGTCGAATGAGAACCGGGATAATACCATTTTCCGGGCAAATGTCAATTGCCATCAGTTATCTTACCCTTCGATGGTCAGACCGAGGGCCTCCCAGAAGGAAGCGGTCATAAACAGTTCCTGGAGGCACCTGATAATCGACGGATATGTCGATGAACCCGCATCGCTTGGAGTTCCGCCTTATCTTTCTCCTCAGATCAGATCGCTTGCCGGGGGTCTGGTATCCGGAGGGGCCAGGGAAGAAGATGTCGGCTATCTGACAGTGGATCAGTGGAGGACCCTGAGAGGAAAGGGTAAAAGGTTGAAGGAAATCAAGGACCCGGAATCCGCCGTACTGGTCACGGGCTGCGTGGTTCCTGGCAAATATCTAAGAGGAACCCCCATTTCCGCCAGAGAAACGGGTGAACTCATGAGGGAGGTTGAGGCCTCTCTTAAAGTTGTCACCGGTTCCGCTGCAACTGCAATGAAATCGGACGATGTCCAGATCCACCGAGGTGACACGGGTGTTCTCGGCCATTCCCTGGCATCCGAAGGTCTGAGTTCAGATAAGAAGAGAACCCATGAAGAATGGAACCTTCACCTGAAGAAGGGAGCCTTCATAGCAAAACTGCATCCGGATCATCCGAGCCCTCTAATCTGCGAGATAGAGACTTCCAGAGGCTGTCCCAGATATATCACCGGGGGTTGTTCGTTCTGCCTGGAACCCGGGAGGGGAATTGTGGAATACCGTCGCCCCGAAGAAGTTATCGATGAGGTGGAAGAGCTAGGATCAAACGGCGTGGAGAACATCAGGATCGGGGGGCAGTCCGATCTGATTTCTTACATGTCCCCTGATGTTGGAAGCTCCGAGGTCCCCGAACCCGATCCGTCGGTTATCCGGGAGTTGATGATAGGTGTAAGGGGGGCTCTGTATGAGGGAGAGGGAGTAAAAAAGGCAGTTTCAGGTGGATGGAGACCGGGAATAGATACCGGAATAATCCACACGGATAATGCCAATCCCGCCGTTATTGCCCTTCATCCGGAATCGTCAAGAAAAGCTCTGGAGGCAATAATGGAGGGAGCAACGGGAGGCTCGGTCCTTGCTCTGGGACTTGAATCCTCGGACCCCGGGGTTAGAAGGGAAAATAACCTCAACTCAACACCGGAACAGGTTATCAGAGCCGTTGCTATAATGAACGAGGTTGGCGGAGAATACTCGGAAAACGGAATGCCTTATCTTCTTCCCGGGATCAATTTCCTGGGCGGACTTCCGGGCCAGGAAGCGGAATCCTTCCGATATGACATGGAACTTCTGGATAAAATACTTGCAAGAAAATTGCTTCTCAGAAGGATCAACATAAGGAAGGTCATCTTTCCGGCCAACGGAGAAAACATGCCAAACCGCTACCAGAACAGGGAAATCACATCAGCTTTCAGAAAGTTCAAGGAAGAGGTCAGGACCAGGGTAGAAAGGGAATTTCTCTCCAGGATGCTTCCCGCGGGTCATGTCATCAAAGGGATACATACCGAGGCCGTAAGCGGCGGCGTTGTTTTCGGAAGGCAGATAGGGTCCTATCCTCTGTTGGTCGGCATACCCCACCATGTTCCAATTGGAATAAAGATTGACGTGGCTGTTACCGAGGTCTCGGGAAGGTCCGTGACAGGTTTTCGATCTCCATTTGACCTTCCCAAAGCAAAATTCAGGGATCTTTGCGCACTCCCCGGTATCGGAAAGAAGAGAGCGGCCTCTCTTTTCAGGGCAATCGGACGTGGAGAAAGTATCCCCCATGATCTATTCGAGAATAACGAATGGGTAAAGAAACATCTAAGGAACTGAGTGATGATCCAACCCCAGCACATATAACGGAAACGATTTTAATAATTGGGCTCCAATAGACAACAGCAGGAAGGTGCATCGATGCAAAAGCGGATGTCTGTCCTTGTGGTCATACTGTTGGCATCATCAATGCTTTGGATGATATCGTCCAAAAGCGCCGACGGTGCCGAAAGCGGGGATTTCCCAAAGAACTACAACATGCAGGACTACGAACCCAGTGCAGAGGACCAGTGGGACCTTGATGTCGCCCAATCCGGGGACGGAAGTTACTTCGCGGTCTGGGCGGACGACAGGACCGAGATGATCGACATAAGGTTTTCCAAGTCCCAGAACGGGACCTCATGGGGGGACGGGAAGTTCAACAATAATGACAAGATAGTCAACAGCGATTCGGGTGAAGGACTGGATCACTGGTCTCCCGCAATTGCAGTGGACGATCAGCCGAGACTGTACTGCATCTGGCTGGACAACGGAGGGGACGGTCTGAGAATGATGATGTCCACCTCCAACAACAGCGGCAATTTCTGGACCCCTGCCAAACAGATCACCCAGGTTACGGGGCAGGTCTCGGAACCCGAAATGGTTTGGTCCCCTACAGCAGGACTTGTCATCGTCTATGTTCTGGAGCATCAGAGAACACCGGAGAGTGTTCCGGAAAGGGATATAATGTTCATAAGGTCAACAAATGAAGGGGAGACCTTCACATCACCGATGATACTAAATGACGATGACAGCCAGGAGGATCAGGTGCATCCCTCGGTCAGTGTCTCCTCCACCGGCAGGATAGCCGTTGCCTGGGAGGATTACCGCAACGGAGATTCTGTCTCAGGTTATAACAGCGATATCTATATGGCATATACGACCACCGGCCTTTCCTTCACGGAGGATATCAGAGTGGGAAGACCGGGGGATATCGTCAAACAGCAGTATCCGGACATTGCTTTCTCAAAGAGAGGGGACATCATGGTCGTCTGGCAGGAATCCACGCTGAACGGATGGAGAGTGAAATATTCACCAGGCTGGGCGGCATCACAAGGTTGGGACCGCAACATGTCCGATGATTTTCCGGCAACCTCCGAGAACCTCACCACAGAGGATCAGTTCAGACCCAAAACCGACTACATTGACGGGGCCTTCTCCATAGCCTGGGTGGAAGTGGATATCAGGAACTTCTATCTGGTACGATGCGGCTACCTGACAAGGGAAGGTGATTTTCTATCGGGAAACCGCATTGTGGACAACAGCATAGATCTGGGTACCTTCACAAACGATCCTGAGATCTACAAATCGGAGATGTACCGGCAGACCGTATCCGTAGAAGGTATGGGTTCCAAGACACAGGTGTTCTGGATCGATCACAGAACAGACAACAATCCCTCAAATGACATAAACGAGGATCCGGATCCCTACACGGCAACAGCATTCGAGGATCCGTCGATCCCGAAACCCCCGATAGCGGTGCAGGCAACAACTTCCGGGATCACATGGGATGAGGCCACCATCAGCTGGGAAGTATCTCCCGATATTGACTTCCAGGGCTATTATCTAACCATTGAAGAAGGAACAGATCCCCCTTACCCCGACAAGAATCTGAACAACGGATCCGTCACCAACCGCCTGGGGACATCATTCACTTTCAGGAATCTGAAACCTGAAACCCAGTACTCTGTCAGGCTTCTAACTCTGGACAGATACGGCAACCGGGCCGATTCAAACGTTGTTCAGTTCTTCACCGGTTCCAACTCGCTTCCCTCGTTCAGATTCGTCGAGCCGGACGGAATCAATGATGAGGCGGATGAGGGTTTCACGATCTCATGGGAATGTTCCGATCCCGAGGAAACCGCCGAATTCGTGATCCATTACGATACCGATCTCGATCCGGCCGGACAGGAATTCCTAGTATCGGGAACCTCGGCCGACGGATTCGGGGAATACTTCTGGAACACCTCCTCCCTGCGGCCCGGAGGATACACCCTGAACGCCACAATATCGGATGGGGTAAATCAACCCGTGACGGTCTATTCTCCCGCGATCATAGTCACCCACAGGACCGTTGTGAAGGATCATCCGAGAGTGCTCTCGGTCAGAGCGGAGGGAGGAGTTGGTTCCGCTTTCGCGAACCCGGTCGTTACCATAACCTTTTCCAAACCGGTTTCCGCCGTTTCTCTCGATTCGGAATCGATGGTTGTCCTGGGACCCGAAAACCTCCGAATAACAGGGTCAATATCAATGGAGAATGATACGGTCGCCCTGTGGCGTCCCGCCGATTTGCTGGAATTCGGAACCCAGTACACCCTTGTGCTCAAACCGGACATCACCGATCTGTTCGGAAACAAACTGGACGGAGCAAATATCGGACAACCCTCCTCCTACGAATTCACCTTCATCACCAGATCCGACAACAAGCCGCCGATAATAAGGAAATGGAGCCCCCAGGGATCGGGCACATCCCTGAGACCCGAAATAATGGTGGTTTTCGATATTCCCGTTGCTTCCTCAACACTCACGGAGGAAAACATCAAGCTCAGAAGAGGAACTGGCAGGGAGATTCCCATTGAGATCGACCTATCCGGAAGCGGCCTGGAGATAGAAATAACAGCGAATGAGCCTCTTCTGCCCAATACCACCTATTCCCTTACCATGGGAGACGGGATCACCAGTCAGAAGGGTCAGAGATTGCTATCCACTTTCATGTGGAACTTCACAACCGGAAGGCCCGACATGTCAAAGGATACCGACGGAGACTCGGTACCAGACGATCTGGACTGGTTCCCCGAGGATCCGTCGGAATGGTCGGACACGGACAGGGACGGGATCGGAGACAATAAAGACCTTGACGATGACGGTGACGGAATGTCGGATGAGTGGGAGCTTGAACATGATCTCGATCCCAAGGACCCCACCGATGCAGAGGAGGACCCTGACGGAGACGGAAAGAATAATCTCGAGGAGTACATCGACAGGAGCGACCCGAGATCGGAAAAGGATGAGGGAAACGGCTCTCTGTTTTACTTCATCGTGATCATGGCAGTAGGAATGGTCATAATACTGGCACTGGTAATTTACGCGGTTGTTCTTCGCAAAAACATCAGGGAAAAGGATGAACAGAGAAACTTCTTCAGGGAGGAATGACCATCGGTGGAATTAAATAAAATGCAGTGAAAGGACCGTAAATTAATTGAAACCCCTGGATGATAGTCCCTTGTCCGACCTCCCTCTCGGAAGAGACAGGTGATACTCATGACCAGACCATACCTGGTAATTTCCCTCGTGGTGTTAATCGCGGTATCCGCAATCCCCCTAATCTCACACAGTGATGCTTCCGAATCGGATCCCGATGGATTCGGATACCGGTATGTTGACAGCGAGGACCCGGAACCCAAACTTGAATACGATTACATTGACATAAGGAACGATCCCGAAGTCATTGGATGGGATACCAGCAACTGGGAATCCCTGATTCAGGCAAATCTCGGGTTCAGTTTCAACTACTACGGTAATACCTATTCAAAGATCTATGTCTCAACCTATTGCTCCATGTCATTTGTAGAGAGCACCCCCTCTGCCTACAGGAATTATTACAGCAAGGATATGCCATCAAATGAGGATCCCCAAGGTCTGATAGCGGTGTATTTCCGGTATTACAACTGCTACTCCACATCCAAGGACTCACTTTACACGCTTCAGACCCAGATCGACGGGGAGAAGGTCTTCATTGTGGAATGGAACCCCCAGCAGGGGGGCCAATTCCAGGCGCTCCTTTACGAGGGAGGAATGATAAAATACCAATACGCCTCCGTACCCGGGGGAACCACGGGATATTACGTGACAATAGGAATAGAGAATCCCGCTGGCACCACGGGGACAGTACTTGTCAATTACCAGTATCAATCATCGGATCTGTTCACCCTGCCATATGCCATAGCCTTTGTTAGGGATGAAATCGAGATAAAGGACATCAGCCTGAAAAATGGAGACGGCAGATGGGGGGATACAATTTTTGCGGGCTCCAAATCATACAATTTCGAGGTGGAAGCCAAGCATTCCAGGGGGGCCAAGGAGATGCTCAGCGTCCTGTTGACAATGGGTTCAAATACCGGACAGGAGAACCTAAGATTCATCTACTTTCACAGGAACAACACATTCTCCCAGCTGTCGGGAATGGATCATGCCAGGATCGTGTTCGAGGACTGCATTTTCAATACGGCGGGAGACTACCTCACGGTTGTTTTCGGGGTGGACATTCTGATGAGTTACCCCAGTCAGGATCCCAGGAACGTTACCGCCAAGGTTTCGGGCAGATCAGCCGTTCCCGACATCTATGATGCCGGCGAGCTGTACTGGGTGGAAACCGAGGTGGAATGGAATCCCGATAATCTGATCGCTTACAGGGTCTCTGATGGTAGAAGCCTCCCCGACTCCTCATATGTTGCCGGAGGCGAATCAATCGGATTCGGCGGATTCAAGGTCACGTACCAGGATTCGGAAATACAGCCCTCCCCGAGTATATTCCACGTGAAGATAACAGACAATTACGGAACCCTGAAGAAAGCCTTCATTCAGCAGGGTTTGGGTCTGGATGTGACCTGGAGGTCCATCGAGGAATCCACCAAGATGACATGGACATTCGAGATGGTTGGATTCCCGGAATTCTCCATGTTATCAGAACCCTTTCAATTCTCACTGAATGTGGATATCGATCCCCCGGATGCGGTAACCGAGATGCTCATTCTACCGGATTCGGAGACCTCGCCTCCACAGAACTATGATAACGACGGCACCGTGTTCGTCAAATGGGAGAAGGGCGAGGACGGTGGATCTGGCATGGGAGAGTACATAATCAAAGCTGAAAAACCCTCCGAAGGTTTCCAGATTGAGAAAAGGGTATCTTCCTCTACCAATCTAACAAGGATCGGAGAGGACCTCGGCAAAGAGCTTCCCGAGGGAGTGGTGAACGTATCCGTTCTCCCGGTGGATTATGTGGGAAACGTTGGACCGGCAATATGGACGGATGTGATAATCGATCTTACGGGTCCCAGGTTCGAGTTGATGGATCCTTCAAAGGGGGAGTGGGCTCTGAGTACAACCCCTGAAGTAAAGGTCCGAATGATGGATGATCTTACCGGAATCCAGGGCGAATCGGTGGAGTACAGGATATCCACCGATGCCGGTTACACCTTCGGCGAATGGACCAGCTTTTATTATTTCGGTAGTGACAATGATATCGTAAGGACCGTTGAACCCGTCCTTCATGAAGGAAGGGAAAACATAATGGAGATCAAGGGAACGGATGTGGCCGGATCCGAAGAGGTTACATCCGATCAGATCCCAATATGGGTGGATGCCAGAGCTCCTACCATCTCCATGAGTGAACCCCGGACCGATGGAAATGGCACCACCGTGAACTGGCTGAGAGACAACTCGGAATCTCTGAGGATCAAGATACATGACTGGAAGGGATCCGGAATAGATCCTTCCACAATGAGATACAGGTTCTCCACGGATAACGGGGAGTCATTCTCCACAGAGATACCGCTCCAGGGAGAGGGCTACAACAATTCCCAGGGTTACTTCGAGTACTCATTCTCCATCAGGCAGGAATGGAAGCAGGGTACAGGCAATATCCTGTTCGTGGAGGCTGAGGACCTGATCGGAAGGAAGGTCAATGCCACTTTCAGGATCAGATTGGACATGGTGCCGGAGATCCAGCTTGTCTCACCAAATGCCCTTATGGAGTTGTGGGACAATTCATCCGTTCCGCTACGGCTCGATGTGAAGGACCCTGACGGATCGGATGATATTACCGTGACCTGGTTCTCCAACATTGACGGTACAGTTGCCACAGGAACGGAAGCCGATGTTTTCCTCTCACCAGGGAAGCATATAATTCTGGTAACGGTGGAGGACGGCGTCCACACCGTTAAGGAAACCTATTCCTTCGAGGTCTTTGCTTCCATACTCGAGGACCCCAGGTTCAAGGACTCCGACGGAGACGGGATGAACGACAGCTACGAGAAGAGTTACGGTCTCAATCCGCTGGCTGATGATTCCGACAGGGACCTCGACGGTGATGGCCATACGAATCTGGAGGAATATCTGGCCGGGACAGATCCAACGGACAAGGGACATTATCCAGGATCCGAGATAATGGAGGAAAAATTCCCCATCATTCCACTTCTCCTGGTTGTATTGTCGATAATTCTCCTCGGTGTCGCCGGCGTATTGCTTGCCCGGGAGGTTACAAAAAACAGAGAGAGATATTCTTCTCCACCCATGATGGGGGCTCCGCCTCCCCAGACCAATCTGCCTCCTTCCGGTACCACCAGAAGGCAGGACCAGTACCTTCCACCTCCTCAGATGCCCATACGCTAATAATGCCTTTCTGTCACCCTTTTGGTATATACTCTCTTTATTTCCCTTGCCTGAACGGGTGAGCCTTCGCGGTAGACCATTCTTCTGTCTTTCTTGATCTTGGTTATAACAACCTTCATCCTTCCGAATTCCAGCAGGTCCCCCACGGCGAACTCTTCTTCGGGAGCCGCCTCCATTCTCTCCGATTTGGTATTGGCACCTTCGACTATGGATACCTTTATTTCAACAGTATCAAACAGTTTCAGCCAGATACAGTCCACTTCAGAGGCTTCGGCTTTTTCCACTCGTCTGGACCCTTTCTCTATAGCGGTTACCAGGAGGTTGTGATCCTCCCACATTATCTCATCTCCGACCCTGATTATCTCCTTTGGAAAAAATTCTATTTCGGTCCTGGTCGATCTGGCTTTCTCGGATATTATGGATCGGACATCCACGGGTTTCTCCATTTCGATATGAGCGGGATGGACAGTGCTGCATGGAATGCATTGAACGGTTCCGTCGAATCCGGATTCCATGGTGGGACCCAGTTTGCCCTTCAGTATCCTATGTGGGGTCTCCTCCCCGCACCCCTCGCAATACAGATAGATTACCGACCCCTCGGTCATGGCCCGGGCAGTAAAGGGAGGATTATTTAAAGTGTGTTATGGAAACAGTAGTTCCGAATGTATCGCTCTGTTTCACACAGGTTTTATTATGTGAAAAAA
>CAYULA010000072.1:0-9405 GCA_964445525.1 uncultured Thermoplasmatales archaeon
CGTTACCATCGGTCCATGCTTCGACACCACCAACGTAGCTGTGAAATGCTACGGGACCCAGCACCGTTGCAATCAGTACACCCGCTGAGAAAATGACTTTTAAACTCCTAGCTGACAAAGGGACTCCCCCAAACCCCTAACCAGATAGAATCTTAAAAATGTTCTGAGACAACGCATTCATTAACTACCTGAATCATATTCGAACCCGTGAGGTCTTTGGTTTTCCTCTCCGGTGAGAATCCCGATCTGGCCCTCGGGGAGCTGGAAGGAGTTCTGAAAGCCCTGGAAGGGCCTCCTATCGGTAAAGTTGACGGGAGAGCGGTCATCTTCGAGGAAAATGTCCCCAATGGCACAGCCGAAAAAATGGGTCTGTGTCATTTTTCCGGTTCACTTTTCGGGACCTGCGAAGCAGTGCAACCGGGGATCGAGGAATTGATCCGTAAGTATTTGGATTCCTACAACAAGAAAAAATCGATTTCGGTAAAAGCAGCATCCCCGGAAGGAAAGGAACATCTTTCAAATCATTCCCTTTTCAAAACGTTTGATCGGATATCGCGGGAGAGAGAATTCAAAGTCCACCACAGAGCCCCGGATGTCAGGGTTTTCTTAATTGTGGGTTCTTCGGTTTATATTGGAACGATCCTGAAGGAGACTCGCAGGGAACTCCCCAGGAAAAGAAGGGGGTCCAGTATGCCTTTCAGGCGTCCGATAGTAATGGAACCCCCTCTGGCGAGGTCCATGGTCAATCTCTCGGGACTTCCACCGGGTTCACTTATCATAGACCCGTTTTTGGGACCGGGAGGATTGGCCATCGAGGCAGGTCATCTCAAATACAAAGTAATAGGAGTTGAAAAGGATCCGGACATCCTAAACGGAGCCATTTTAAATATCAGGTCCCAGGGTCTTGAGGATAATATCCAGGTTCATGGGGGAGATTCGAGATATCTGGATCGGGAGGATTGGTGGAAAGAACTTGGTGATATAGATGGTATCGTTACTGATCCCCCCTTCGGCAGGTCCGCACCACTTATGGGTGAGGACCCATCCGAATTACTGAGAGAGGTCCTTCCCGTATGCGGAAAAAAGCTCCCGAAGGGATCTCCTTTGGTTCTTGATACCGATCGGCAGGAGAATCTGAAAGAGATTGACGGATTCGAGTTGCTGAAGACATATCCCTTTAAGGTCCACAAGAGTCTGACCAGGTTCATTGGTTTATTTGAAAAAATCTAAATAATTGATGAACCAAAACTCTTCTATTCGAAAGGATCCTTAAATTTCTATGATCTACAAAATTTTCAATCTCGATATTGAAAAGGACTATTTTTGTTGGATTATCTTTTTATGAAATCAAAGGGGAGTTTCCTCCCCCTTGGATATCTGACTACTGTCCAGGCTTGGTAGGCTGCATTGGAGGCCTTGTGTTCTGACCTGGTCTGGTAGGTTGCATTGCTCCTCTCTGTTGTGGAGGCATAGGGGGCCTCGCACCTTGTTGCGCGGGAGGCCTCTGAGGCATGGGTTTTCCTGGGACTGGCCTACCGCCCATCTGCATAGGCCCTGCTCTCACCTGCTGAGGTTGAGGACTACCTACGGGAGTTGGTTGTTGTTGAGGAGGACCAGGGGGGAGACCGGGCTTTTCCGGCTCGGGAAGAGCTTCCTTTTGCTTGGGGGCCTCAAGTTCTTTTTTCTCCTCACCCTTCATTTTCTCCTTAACAGCCCAGGGCCTGTATTCACCGTCCTCATCATATCCTGTCTCAATTGGCGATATGTAAATCTGATTGTATTTGACAATGAATACAACCAGCATCGTCACGAATATTATCGCCAAAAGTACGGGAAACAGAATTGCCCATAGGGGAAGGGAGGTGTCATCTTCAGGCTCCTTTATATTAGGTGCAGCCACAATCAATGTCTTCTGCATTGCTATGTCATAGCTCTCTGAGATGGGTATGTCTCCCTCAAGCTCAAACCTCAGTACATGAGGGCCAGGTGTAGCAATTGTGAAGGCGAAAAGGACCTCGGTATAATCACCGACGGGTAGATAGCTAATATTGGCTCTGTCCACCTCAAATGGCCCATCGTAAAGGACAACATAGAGTCTGCCGAACCTTGTGGGATCGAGGTCTGTGGATCCAACATTTGTAATGTTCACCTGGAAGGAATACCTCCTTCCCAATTCTCCGGGAGTTGTTTCCAGCATGATCTCGTCATTCATCTTGGCCTCTACGAAATCGAATCCCATCCTGTAGAATTCAAGGGATATTGGCAGGTTTACCTGGGTTTCCTGATCGGGATCATTCTTGGAAAATCCCTGTAATGTAACATTTATAATACCTGTTTCCTGGACATCTCCTTTTCTTGGATTGATATTGATTACAGCGAAAGCGGAGCCGTCATCTGGAATATCAACATAGGTGTTTTGGAGTCTCAACCAATCATAGGGATTGTCCTCCCAGTCTAGTCTAACCAGGTCAGCAATATTTCCGGTGTTATTTACCAAAACCTTAACAGCCCGGTTCTGGTCATGATCTGTTGAAAACTTGAGAGGATTCTCGTCCGGCGCGACCTCCATGGTGAAATCATAGAAGGGCTGAACATGCAATATCAGTTCAATGGTCTTTAGTGTCTCGATTGATGTTCCATTATCTGAATATCCTCTGACCCTTATCTTGTAACCGTCATACCAGTTCTTCTGAGGGTCTATAGGATAAGGAGTGTCGGGATTGGTATCTGCCGCGGCATCTCTTGGGATATCGATGGTCAATTTTATCGGATAGACCTCATCTGGAGCGATTTCAATGAATTCATCTTCCAGTTCAGCCCATTCGTTATCGACTGAAAGGTTGAAACCGTCTATCCAATTACCCGCATTTCTGACATTTATGATGTAATCAACCTGACCACCTATGAAACCTTCCTTTTCGGGTTCAGGTGATGAAAGGTCCAGTTTGAAGGTGGGAGGAATATTGAATTCGAAGATCTCTGTATCCAACTCTAGTTGTGTGTCAAAAGGGCCTCCATAAGCCTTCAACACCAATTTGGGTCTCTGGGTCCTCTCTGTGGTCAATTCGGTCTCTTTCACAAATACATTCATTGTGATCATTGTGGTTGTTCTTGGACCCAGACCTTTACTTGCTTTAATAGGAGTTAGGTCAATGTCAACACCCCATCCTATGGGTTTTCTGAATACCTGGATCGTTTGATCTGGATCCTTATCATTACCCATGTTGGTGAAATTGAAATTTATCGTGTTAACTTTCCCCGGTGAAACTAAATATCCTTCATCATCGGGTTCCTCAATATCTCCAGCATATATAGTTGAAGCAAATATCAACATGGGATTCTGTGTTCCTGGATTTTTGTAATTTCCTCCGGACCGGGATGAGATAGCTGAGAGATAGATATTGACATTGTAGAACTTTGCCGCATCAGCAGGAATGAACACTTCCACCTTGATCAGTGTGTTGGCACCAGGTTTCAGTGTCGGCATCATCGGATTGGGTTTTGAAACATACCATCCCTTCTTGACATGTATTTCATCCAATGATGACTCAAGAGTATATGTATCCTCACCATTACCTATATTTTCAACCTCGAAAAATACTTCATGTTCTCTGCCAGGAGCCTTATAATTTTGTCCTTCAGCCAGAGCCGGAGTTATTTTTACTCCTGGTTTGAATCTGATCTCAACCCTAAAGGTGTGTGAGGGGTCAGTTTCGTAAGGACCTGATGGATAGAATTCCGAAAAGGCTCTTGCTACAATTGAGTAAGTTTCATCCGCTTGGGCAAGAAGTGGATTGTTTGGTATCTGAACGAAAAGATCCAGCTCCTCCTCGTCATTCGGATATATTGTGATAGGTTCGAATCCCCCTACCTTCCAGCCCTCTGGTGCCTGAAGTATATTTATTCCGATATTATCTACGGCCTGGCCTCTGTTCTGCAGTTTGAATTTTATATTAACCGGGTCGCCAACATCAACGGTATGGACTGGGCCAATGGTCCCCGGTTCCTTTTGACCATCTTCGAAGATAAAAGGTGCAAACTTTGGTTCCGATACTCTCAGTCCTGAACCAGATGCATAATTGTCTGACTTATCGTCATCATCAACTGTGATAGTTGCATGCATTCTGAATTGGAATGAGTCCCAACCCGCCGAATCCTTGGGAGGTCTATCCGGAACTTGATAAAAGAAACGAACCAGAAATGGTGGATTTGGTCCCTGCCCAACGGGATCTTTGCCTGTATAATTAGTTGTCATTGATCTTGAAACTCCAACTGTTTCATAGATAGTTGTTACATTATCAAAGGTATCATCGATAACAAGTATCGTTGTGAAAGGATTGTTTTGAGTAATTGGGGTAACACTTGGAATTGGTCTTTCATCGTGAATGAGCTTGACCCATATCTCAACTCTCTGTCCTGGATAGATGTTGTTTGACTGGCTTGTCCTCCTTACCTCGATACCATCAACCCTGATATCCAAGTGTGCTCTGGTTGGAGAAATGGCCTCCGTCTCACCATCGGATCCGTTGATTTCAGTGGTTATGATCATAGATGGAACTATCAAAACGATAGCCAACATGAAAATGGTCAAATAACGCTTCAAGTAAGCACCGCTGGTCTGTGCTGGCATGTGATTCACCCCTTTTGGAAATAGCTTCCTCGAGTTCCGAGCATTTTTGCATGCACCTGGCCACTATAATAGGTTTTTCACTTACTGTCCCATTTTTGATCCCGAAAAGGGTAAGGACATGGCATGAGCTATTTGCCTCTGCATAGTGGGAGCAATATTTATGTTTAATGATAATGATTAAAACATCAAGGGAGAAGGAACTCAGCAAATTGATTCAAGTAGGTCAATAATCTCCTTCATCCTGAATGGTTTCTGGAGGAATTCAACACAACCAGCCTGTAAAGAGCGTTCTCTGGCATCCTCATCTCCGATAGCGCTCATGGCAATTATCTTCGTTGTGGGGTTTTTACCTAATATCTCTTTGGTTGCATCCAAGCCGCTTCCGTCCGGAAGGAGTATATCCATCAGTATAATTTTAGGATTCATCTTTTCGGAGAGAGTGATTGCCTCTTTTGCCGATGAAGCGATTCCCACAACTTCCATTCCATATGATCGTAACATATCCTGAATAACACCTGATATAGACTCCCTGTCTTCAACTATTAAAATGGATTTATGTGTCATATTCACTTACCTCCTTTTTCAGTGGAAGTGTGAAAAGGAAACTGGACCCCAATCCAGGAAAGCTTTCACACCATATCCTACCTCCGTGTGTTTCAATCATCCTCTTTGTCATATACAGATTCAATCCTTCTTTGAAAGATCCTGTCTCCTTATCTTGGTCAACATGAAGTTTATCAAAAATACCATCAATTTCCTCCTCGGGTATACCCTCTCCTGAATCGGCTATGGAGAATTGAAGGTCCTCATTCTTTTCCTCAATTTCCACCATCAAATGCCCTCCATCCGGAGATAACCGGATCGAATTATCCACAAGAGTTGAGACTGCCTGTAACAGAGCTTTACGGTCCCCGGGTACTTTTTTTTCCTGTTTTGGAAACGAAGTTTGTACTTTGATTTGTTTTTCTTTCAATATTCCTTCCCTTTCTTTGATTATATCTAATACAATATCTCTCAAGAAAACCATCCTTCTCTCAATCTTAATATCTTCTCCGATACCTTTCGATGCCGATATAGCTTCTACGAGTATTGATTTCAATCTATCTACAAGAGATATTAACTGATCGATTTTATCCCTTTGCTGATCGTTGATATTCCCGAAAAAACCACTATCAAGCATTTCCAAAGTAAGCAAGATAGTTGTGAGGGGTTGCCTTATCTCCCTTGCCATTAAGGAAACAAAATCTCTTAAAAATTGTCTTGAAGCTTCCTGCACCTCTTTTGTTTCTTCTAAACGTTCCTCAATATCCCGTCTTCCTTCAATATCCTTCATCACGCCCCAAACACCGGTTACTTTATTGTCATCAAGCACTGGAAGCATTATTAATTCAATAGGATGTGAACCAGTTTTTTCCGAGAAGATTTCGATTTCCGATATGACGATTCTTTTTCCATTAAGTATCCCCTCGATCGCCTTTAGGACTTTTGGCCGATCCTCAATGAAAACCACATTGCTGAGTGATAGAAGATAGAGTTCTTCTTTTGAAAAACCGGTTATCTTCTCAATTTCTGGAGGAACAGAAGTGAAATTTCCTGATCCATCGATCTCAAACACTGGCAAGTCCATTTCAATCGTAGACCTTGTAGAGCGCGGATTAGGATCTAACAACTTTTTAAGTTCTTCAATTTCCGCGGAAATATCCATCTGACTTACCGTCCTTTCAAAAGAGGATTATGGAATAGTCCTCCTGATTGTGAAAAAAGTGGAATATAGATATAAAAAACATTCTCCCAGATTATTTGGGAGGCAAATCACAAAGGAACATAATATCGTGTATGTTTTCAATCATCATTATCCGTTTTTACATCCTTTTCAGATTCATTACCTTTCTTAATTTCTTCTTTGACCTCACCAGCATCTCCTGTACCTGCATCTTGAGGAGATTCTTCCTTTTCTTCTTCTGGAACTGGCTCGGCAAAAATATTCTCCTGGGATTCCCCTTTCTCAGGAGAAACAAGGACCTCCATTCTGCGAATATCCACCCTTCTTACGGGATATATTGCTTTACATTCGTTTTGAATAAGGGTAACAAGTGATTTGTCCTTATCAGATGTAAGGACCATAGAAGTGAATTGAGCCATGGTATTGGTCTTTCCAGTTTCCTGGATGACATTGTTCATTCTTCTCCTAATCTCGTACTGGACAGAGCTCTGGATCCTCCTGTCGGAGATTGCCATCGGTTTTATTCTGACCTTGTAACCGTCCTTAGTCTCCACATCGAACACACCTTCCATTTTTGTTCTCTTTCTCCTTGTTTGTCTTCTGATGTAATCCGATGTCAGATCATGTCCGAGATAACGGGTGTAAGCCTCTGAGGTGGAATGGTCGGTAATCCTGAACTTAAGTTTAATATGCATCATCCTGAAATCACCTGTCAGGTCTTGAAGTGTTACTTCAACTGTCCTTCCCAGAAGTTTTTCGGGTTCATCTGCGAGGGTTTCTCCGATCTTTGCCCTGTTGAACATATCAGGAGCCAGTATGGAGTACCATTCCTTCGCCTTCCATTTGTCCTTCAACTTCTTAGCGTCCCTGGAGGTCTGTCTTCTTGCCACGAAATTCACCTATGGCCACCGGAAAACAATCGACTATTTAAAGGTTGGTAATATAGAAAAAAAATCTTTAAAAAAAAGAAAAATTCAATAGCGGATATGGAAAAAAAATCTGATAATAAAATAACCATTTAAATAATCAAAGTTCCCTTATCGGCCTACCACGGCCAGCTTTTGAGGATATCTGCTCATCCTCTATTATCATCTCACCTCGTGAAAATACCTTTTTAGGAAAGATCCCGATAAACCCCCCATAAGGAGTCCAGCCGCATTTGGAGTGAAGCATATCTCCTGAGATTTTCTTTTGATGCTTCATATCGATTATCATGAAATCAGCAATGAATCCTTCCCTGATTTCTCCCCTTCCATGCAACCCTAGTCTTCTGGCGGGGTTAACGGAGACAAGTTCGATGAAACGCTGAATTGAGATCATTCTCTCCTGAACCTTCTTCAGCATCAACGGGACCATGGTCTCAACTCCAGGAATTCCGGAGGGCGGGCAATCAGACATTTTTTCAGATAATTCGTGTGGTGCATGGTCAGATCCCAACGTGTCTACAAATCCTTTTTTTAAAAAATCCCAAAGTGCTGCTCTATCAGAGGGAGTCCTGATGGGAGGATTGACCCTTGCTAATGATTCGTATTCAAGGGTTTTTTTACAATTTTTAATATCTAATAAAAGATGATGTGGAGTGACCTCTTTAGTTGATTGTTCATTTGATGCAATATTCATGCCTTTTGATGATGAGATATGCAGCAAATGTAGAATGGATGAATAATCTCCAAATATTTCTGTTATCTTCTTTATTGCAGATACCTCGGCTTCAGGGGGTCTTGACTCATGATGAGTGGTAAGTATTTCCGAATGTGGGAGTGAGGATTTCTGAAAGAGGTTCCCATCCTCGGCATGGACAGATACAGAAAAACCGGAATTATACAACTGATCTCGGACTTTTTTCAATAATTCCAAATTACCGTAAACCAGGGATCCTGTGGTTTCTCCCAAAAATATCTTGAAACCTGCAAATGCAGGATCCTTGAAAATCCCCCTGATATTATTAAAATTCGTTTCCTCGAGAAGAACCAGATTCAATCCAAAGTCCAGATATGATTTTTCCATAGCAATATCTCTCTTTTTTTCAAAGTGTTCTCTATCTTTTGTTGGGGGTTTGGTATTGGGCATATCCACGATCATTGTTACACCCCCAAAAGCTGCAGAGATTGTACCAGTTCGGAAATCTTCCTTACTTTCCAAACCTGGATCCCTCATGTGAGTATGCAGGTCAATAGCACCGGGAAGTATCAATAGATTGCCAAAATCATGGAAAACCCCAGTTCTTTTTGTACCTGGATCCGATCTACTCAGATCAATTATACAACCATTTTCAATGCTTATATAACATTCAACAGGTCCCATATCTGATATAATCCTCCCATGGACTATCGTGTCGCACAAATGACCACCTCAGGTCAACTCTTCTTCCACAATTTCTCCTCTTGGAGATTTTTCACCGAAAACCCTACCTGAAAATTTTTCAAAAGATACAGTCCCTCTCTTCCATTCATCCGGGGTCATTCCAGCTTTAAGGCATGTGTGTGACAGGAACTCTTCTGCATTCCACCCCCATTCAATAGGAACTTGAGGGAGGAGCAGGCCAGACATAAAACCTTTTCTTGCAATCAGGCCGTCTTCACCGATATTTATCAGAGAAGGAAGCTCCTCCGGAGATTCGTATCTAATTTTCTCTGGAGGAGTTAAAACAGTAACATCGATGATGATATCATCCATCTCTTCCAGAGTTACCTTTGGAAACCTGGGATCCTTGGTTGCCGCCGAAATTGCAGCTTCGGGTATCGCCTTTTTTAGTTCCATGATCGGTTCGGGGAAGCCGATACATCCGCGGAGCTCCTTTCCAGGATACCTATTGAGTGTAACAAAGACTCCCGATTTCCTATCAAATACATCTGGAATCTCCGGAAATGTAATGTTTTTTCTCTCAAGGTTTATCTCAATACTTGCTCTTGCTATCCTGACTGCCTGGACAAGATCTGTATGAGTGAACAACAAACCACCACCATCATTATTGGATGAAAGGATTAAAGTCTTTACTAACCTTAACTCGGTAAAAGTTAACCCATAGGACTTCATTCACATTATTTTTGGG
>CAYULA010000073.1:0-9211 GCA_964445525.1 uncultured Thermoplasmatales archaeon
TTTTATATGATTTATTACATATTAGATATGGCACTTGTGATTGACAGGTTCCGGGGACTTGTGGGCATTGTCAGGACATTGACATCATTTGACAGGGTATTATTTTCATGTCCGTTGGTCTATTCTCTGTCCCGAACTTATCAACATTATTACATTAATAAATTGTAACTTTGTCATGAAATGTAACTCACTAAAAAACTTTAATATATTAAAAAGTTCATCTGTTCGTTGGTCTGATGTGCGCATCTTGACCGCTGGTTTGTCATCAGATAGGAAGCAGGGAGCGTCTTTTGTTTCATCACGCATTCAATCCTCTCTTCTTGACCCTGCTTCCTATTGTCACTTTATTTCAATCTTATCCACTTATAATTCCAAAAAAGGGTTTGGATATTTTTTCTTCATCCGGGAGTTCGATCCCGAAAGGTTTGTAGAGGTGCCTCCAGGCAGTCATTGGAGGCTCGATAATGCCTGTTTCCATTATTCTATCAATTTTTTCCGTCACCTTTTTGAGACCATTCCTGAAACCGCAGGATTTGCATCTGAGACCCTGCCCCTTACCCATGGATTCCGTGGGACCCCCGCATATGGGGCATCTGGGATTGATTGGAACTATCACCTCTTCGAGGGATAGGATCTCCACTTTCTCCAGATTCAGGCCCGGTCCGAAATCATCGCAGCCTTCTCGAACCGATCCCCATACTCTAACCTTGTCGCCCGGAACCAGGTTGGATAGGGCCTTTCGGAATTCTTTGGTTGGTTCATAGGCCCAGGCTGTTAGCATAGAATTATCAGTTCCTGTTATGTCAAAATGAAGGTGGCCTCCCTCGCCATAATCCGGTTTACAGGAAACTTCCGCCACCATTGAAATGGATGAGTATGGTTTGATATCATCGATCCTGCGAGCTTCGATGATGTGGGCATCCGTATGCTGGTTTGTTTTCCAGAGAACCCATCTCTCGGCATTTTGCATGGTAATGCCGAGAAGTGCCTCTCTGACTTCCCCCGGATCCGTTCCCCTTATCCCGATTATAACCGGACATGGTGAATGAGGAATACAGACCGGAGATCCTCTTTCATCGACATTGAAGAATGTGGATGGATATCTACCGTGAACTTTTGCAATGCCTTCCTTTTCCATCTTCCTTTCCCTGGACTTGATATCTCCCGGGCGGTACATTATGGCTTCGTATGTGAACTGTTTCAGATCGGCTCCGATGGATGCCAGTGCACCGATGACTCCCTTCCTGTTCTTCCAACCTTTTATGATGGCCCTCGATTTATCGGCTGCCATCTCGGCCTGATCGATGGTTAGAATTTTTCTCAAGGCATCGCAATAAAATTTTTTCAGGATTGCGGGGGCATGCCCCTCAAGGTAGGCAAGACCGGGATTGGTCTGTGGATCCTCGAAAACGGATAATTCCTCGATCAGTTCTTCGCTTATGGAAAGGATCTCTTCCTCAAGCCCTTCTTCTCCTTCATATCTGAAGCAGACAGCTCCGTTTCCCCTTGTCTTCCATGGAACGTTGGGATTGAGTCTGATGAGTTCAGGGTAGGTCATCAGATCCATCGGAAGCTTTTCGAGTCTTTCTAGCAGGACCGCCCCAAGGTAAGTTGTGCACATGCCCTTTTCGGCAGAATCCGTTGAGTCCACTGAGATATTGTAGATGGTCACTTGGATACGTCCAGGTCCTGTTTGACAGATGCCATCAGTAAGGGGAGAAGAACCGTGGCATCCCCCTCCACCGTTAGATGAGGCGCATTTTCCTTGAGCTTCCCCCATGATATGGCTTCCCTCATCCTTGCGCCGGAGAGGGAGCCGTCCCATTCTACTGCGGTGGTAATGTATATGGCATAATCCAGTCCGTCGCGGAATTGATTCCACCAGATGACGTGATGCTTGGAGATCCCTCCCCCTATCATCAGGGCCCCAGTTTCCTCCGCATCGAAAATGATGTCTGATAGCTCCTGTTCATCCTTCAACAGGTCAAGTTTGAAATCCGAATGGGTCTGCCTCCACATCCACAGCTGTGATCCGAATGCACCGTCCGTGGGGCCGGGCAGGAAAACGGGGATATCATTTTTGGCAGCCCAGTACGTTATGGAAAACTCATCTGTGAGCCTCTTTCCGACCTCATGAACGATCTCTCTTGTAGAAAACTCTCTCTTGTCTCCTTTCCAGATGTCTGTCATCAGCTCCCGCATTTTGTTTTCGAGGATTATCCCGTAAGAATCGATGGGAATCAGCACATTTCCAAGTCTGTGTATCTTCCTGTGGTACAGTTCGGTGTCATCCATATCGAAGGAACCATGATGGTACCTCCTCCAGATCCTTGCAAGATCATGATCCAGGGTTCCGCATGTTGTAACTATTCCGTCCACCCACCTTCTCTTCACCATTTCCTTAATAACTCCCCTGCATCCGGTGGAGATTATGCATGCCGGAAATGAGAGGAACTTGTAGCAGCTGTCATTTCCAATCATGTCCTTCATTATCGAGGCGGCTTCTGCCAGCTTCTTTGCGGTGAATCCGCCCCCTCTGCCAAGAGCAGACATGAGGTCGGAGACAGTGTGGATGCTATCCAGATCCACATCCTCCACCGGTGGAATGTCCATTTCTTCGCTCATGAGAATCGCTCGGTAATGGTAGGGGTGATATACATATTTTGATTATTTGGGGGTAGCAGTTTTATTCAAGCTGATCATACTTCGATCATGGAGGATCCGAGACCTGGATTGATATTGACGCTGATCGTCCTGTCCCTGATCCTCAGGTTCAACGGCGCGATCCTCATCTGGACAAAGAGAGATAGAATCCCTGTTATTCCGGCGGTTATCCTGGATATATTCTCTCCTGTATTATGTCTTGCAACGGTTTCCTATGCCACCGGAAGGAGCTTTTCAAAAGATACAGTATCTCCACTAAAAGGAACTATAGTGATGATGGCGGCATTGCTGCTTTCGCAGTTCATAACTGGAATGATCTTTGTCGGGGCATATTTCCTTCTGGTTCTTCCGGTACCCGCGGGAAGGGCTATCGGTCCCGCAAGCGACGGTTCAACTTTTCAGCCGGTTCATATTCTCTTCCTGATCTCATTTTACTCCCTTCTTCTGTTCCTGATGCTGCAGATTCTGAGGAATGATTTTCGGCCTTTTTCTTTTTTCAAAGGGAAAAAGGTTCTTTCAACAACCCTGTTTGGCCTGACAGCTCTCTTACCACTCGTTGCCGCTGCAAACCTTTTTGTCTATGCTTTCGACGAATTGGGTTACGGAGGAGCACCCAACCTTGTCTCGGATGTTGACGGATTTGCTGATGTACTCTATATCGGTGTGGCCATAGTCATTGTTGCACCTTTCATCGAGGAACTTCTGTTTCGGGGTTATATCTATAGCCAGATAAGGGAAAAGTATCCTCCGTGGATGGCGATCACCGTAACCGCCACTCTATTCTCATTCGCTCATTTCAGTCCGATAACCTTCATACCCATATTCATTCTTGGCCTCTTCATGGGCATGGTGCGGGAGAGAACGGGATCCATTCTTCCCTCCATGACCTTCCATGCAGGAAACAATCTCGTAGCACTCCTTGCAATCGTTTTTTCAGTATAAGAGGGAAAATTCGTAGATTCAAAGGTAAATATCTAATAAATCCTCTGTCAATTCCCGCACAGGTGTTTTAATGGGAAAAATTGGGAGTATTCTGGTTCTGATGGTCATGGTTGCAGCTTCCATGCTGCTTCTGATTGGTGATGACGGCATTGCGGAAAACACCGGTGTGAAAACACGGGGAGGTCTGGATGATCCTCTATCAATAGACCTTAATTCGTTCACATCCACAAAGAGACCGGGGGAGACGGAGGATTTCTACATCCGGGTTTACAACGATTACAACGGATCCGCTTACGGCGGACCATTCATAACAAATTCAACGACACTGCACAGCGTCAAACTCTCCATATCCGGTTTCTACGATGGGGAGGGAATGCCCCTGGCCATTTCACCGGTCAACTGGATAGAGGGAAATATCTACAACAATAACGGTGACGGTTATGATATAGACCGTTTCAATGCCAGGAACTTTTACACGGATGCATCCAATAACTATCTCGAATTCCAGATCAAGATGGATGACATTGTTCCTGGAACCTACCACATAGGTATCATGGCCGATTTCCGGGTTCTTGTGGATTGGGATGGAGGTACCGATTATACCTATATTCCTTCTTCCTTCGAGGTCAAGATCGAGTTCACCATCGAGAGCCATCTCAAGGGATCGGGCTATCCCAGTTACAATTTCAGAACCTATCAGGAATCGATGAGCACCGATAATCTCTATTCCGGGGCCATGAACAAGATAATCGGGATTTATGGATTGTATTCTGCAACGGATCCAATCACCGACATCTACGCTACAATATCATTTCCTGATAGCGGGATAATGGCAGTGGAACCCAGTACATTCAGCTCCAGTCTTCCTAGTACCATAACCTGGAGGATAAATGTTCCGGAGGATATTCCACCCGGGAAATATCAGGTTGAACTGATGCTAACTTACACGGTTGATGGTATGGAGATAACCGAAGGGGCTACCATTCAGGCATTGGTGGTTGAATACACACCTCTATTGATGCCTCCTCCATTCGATGATCTTTCGAGCCCTTACAGATCCTATTCGAGGTCCAATCTGCCTTCCTCCATAGATGTTACATTCTCCAATGTAGGGAATGTGGAGCTTCAGGACATCATTGTTCATCTGGACCTTGACAATACCGATTATATTTACGGTGGCAATTATTACATAAATGAAGATTTCAGCGGAAATATCTACCAGGAAGGGGTAGAAGAGACAATCGAGAGCGTTCCGGTGGGAGGAAGCAGAACCGTTACATTCGAGACACTGGAATTCTTGCCGAGACTTCCCCCCGGAAAGTACAGGATACCCATAGATTACATCGCTACCTATTACAACAACGGAAGCACCGGTGACAGCAGCGGTCTGAGAACGGTGGGGCACTGGACCTCCAAGGGATATTACGACCACAGGAACATTCTCTGGGACAGGGATTATCCGGAGGACAAGAATTCCGAGAGACAGCCCTATCTCCTTATCGAGATACTTCCCGAGCCGGACGGCCCAATGATCATGTCCTATGTGGATTCCGGATACAATGAGCCACCAGGAACAATTAACGACAGGTTCAGGCTAAGGGTGGAAAATTTCGAGATGTATGATTTCCATAACCTTATGTACACAATACATACGGACGACGGATCCCCGTTCCTGAGGCCCTTCACGAACGAAAATGATACTGAAAATAACACTCTGGAACCTGTCCTGAGAACAAATCTCTATGATTCCAATTCCGATTCCTTCTATTTCTATGCAAGTATAAGGAAGGACGCCCCACCAGGTCTGAATTATTTCAAGGTGGACGTGGAGGGTTACACGGAATTCGGAATTCCATTTTCCAAGACCATGGTCGCTTACATACAGGTTGCTTCCTTACAGCCCAGGTTCCAGCCAATCTCTGTGGAGGTAGGGGATATTCTCGCTGACAGAACAGTGGAGGTAACGGTGGAAATCCTGAACGTTGGTCTGGGAGGTGCCATCAATCTAACCTGCTACTTCGTTTCTTCCAGCAGCGGATTCGTATCCACGGAACTGCCAATGGAGATTGGCACCGTCATGGCGGGAGAGAGGTTCTTTTTTACCTTCCGCGTGAAACCGGAATCCGAAAGAAGGTATTTCAACGGCAACTACTACGGATACGTGTATTTCTCCTATTATGACGAGATGGGCGAGTTCGACGAATTGATGTCCGGGAACCATATGCAGGTAAGATACGACATCTATGACAAGCTTCCCGATATCCGGGTCCTGAAGGTCGATGCTCCTCTGGTTGATAGGGGAGATGAATTCGATGTAACTGTTACGATAATGAATGTGGGCGGGTCCACTGCCAGCAACGTAAGGGTGCTTTTGCCTTACAATTCCGCCCAATTCACGGTTGTCAACGAGGAATTAACCCTGGAGGATCTTGCCGCCGGTGAATCTCAGTCGTTCACTTTCAGCATCGAGGCATTGAAGGAGATCTCCGACAGCAGCACCTACTCGTTCACCATGTATTTCTCCTACACCGATATTACCAACAGGGAGAGAACTTTCTCCGAAGGAGAGAGCGAGTCTTTTTCAATAAGGACCAAGGACCGGATCGTTCCCTCCGAACAGAGGCAGATAGTTGAGGATGACGGGGCACTGGTCGCAGATGGCACTGGCAATGTCATTCTGGGAATATTGATCCTGTTTGCCGCCATAATATTCGGAGGTATCATCGCAGGTGTCATCAGGGAGACATTCGGTCAAAAGAAAGAAGTAAAAAAGCCGGAGAGATCCAAAGGCCCGAAAAAGGCAAAGAAAATCGAACTCGAGGAAGAGCCGGAAGAAGAGGAGGAGGAACACGAGGAAGAGGAAGAGGACATGGAAGACGAAGAGGAAGAAGAAGACGAGATGGACTGGTAATCGATATCAAGGGGTCTCTATCGAGGCCCCTTTTTCATCATTTTTTTTCATAGACCTGTTTATGCTAAAAATGAAATATTGATCAATTTCCAGAAACTTGCACAATCAAGGTTCGTTTTCTTCCTTCTTCTTGTGCTTGTAGTTGTCAATGTTTCCGTAAGGGAAGAGGATGGATTCCCTCTCCTCGATGAGGCTCTCAACATATGCCAGGTTTGACTGAGCCTTGAAGGAGCAGGGGTCCTCGTAGAGGGACCTCCTGAAGAAATCAGCTGCCCTGTAGAGGTCTCCGTCGTGAAGGCACCGCTCCCCCTTCCTGTTCCAGGAATCGGATGCTTCGTTACACTCGACGGCCATTTGGAACCTCCATCGGACTACCATGTTCTTATTGGGATATAAATGTTAAGAATGAATATTGTGAAGATTGCTGAAAAATATGTATTATACCTATCAGAAATCACCACATTATTGTGGATACATGGTGGTATCACCGGATTACTGGTACTTCCTGATTCTGTATTTGTTGATGTCATTTCTGGGGAAAAGAAGGGAGTCCCTCTCGACCATGAGCTCCTCGACGTAGTCGAGGTTGAGCTTCGCCTTGAAGCATTCGGGGTCCTCTATGAGTGATCTGTTGAAGCAGTCAGCAGCTTCCTCGAACCTTCCCTGGACGATCATGGTCTCTCCCTTGCTGTTCCAGTAATCGGATCTGCATTTCTCGATCATAACCATTTCTGACCACCTGTGTATAAAATATTCACAGGAGGAGGTTATAAACGTTTAGGACCTGTTATCTATTCGGATACTGAGTAATTTTTTCGGAAAGATATAATAATCAAATCAACTTATTGCGGTCGCCTCGTCCTGTTGGATGAGGTCCCAAATGAAAAACACAAAAATATGGAGATGGCTCAGCCTGGTACCATCGGAAAATCAGAGATTTTCCTGTCCTCCGAAGGAAACCTTCGAAGGCGGTTCCCGTACCAGACATCGCCATCTCCTCAAACGCAAAACAACATCAAGCGGAGATGGCTCAGCCTGGTACCATCGGAAAATCAGAGATTTTCCTGTCCTCCGAAGGAAACCTTCGAAGGCGGTTCCCGTACCAGACATCGCCATCTCCTCAAACGCAAAACAACATCAAGCGGAGATGGCTCAGCCTGGTACGGCGCCGGATTGCTAATCCGGTGTTCTCTGAACTCGGGGGTTCGAATCCCCCTCTCCGCGCCAATTTTTTCGCCATTTCGACCCTGCTCTAAAATTTGGCGCTCGAATATGATTTCAAACAACGAAAAATGATCAGATTAGATCTTAACCGTTTTTCGTCTCACCTTTCGATTTAGCTTACCGTCAACTATATCACAATCCAAAGGTCCCCCTCTCCGCGCTTATCCTATTCATTTCAAATCAATCCGATAATGTTTTTATGAAGCTGTTGAAAGATCAATAATTATATGCACACTGAGCTTGTTACACGAATATGCCAACTCAATTCCCCCGACCGGTAGTTGTTGTGTCCCGTTGCCTTGAATTCGAACCGGTCCGTTACAATGGTCAGGTAATGCCCTGCCCTCTTGTGAAGGACCTTGAACCTTTTGTGGATTACATCAAGGTCTGTCCCGAGTTCGAGATCGGCCTGGGTGTTCCCAGAGATCCTATCCGGATAGTAAAGGTAAATGGTGAGAAACGTCTGATCCAACCAAAAACAAAGGAGGATATAACTGAAAGGATGAATGGTTTTACGACTGATTTCATTGATAGATTACCTGAAGTTGATGGCTTCATATTCAAAGCTGATTCTCCCACAATTGGATTAAGGAATATCAAGGTTTATAGCGGGATCGAAAAAGCTCCTGTTGTTGAAAGGGGTAGGGGATTCTTCGCCCAGCAGATTTTTGATAAATACAAAGGGAAACCCATGGAAGAGGATAACAGATTGAGGAATAATACGATAAGGCACGATTTTCTCGTATACTTGTTTTCGATCGCGGGATGCAGGAAAGCCATGGAAGATGGAAGTTTGGAGAAACTCAGGAAATATCACGATAATAATTTCTTCCTCTTTTCCCTTTATGATGAGAAATTCAATGAAACCGGAAAGGAGATCATATCCGAAGGATCGGACTCACCTATTAGAACAGGTGAAAAATATCTCGATAAATGCATTGAGATGTTTTCCAAGCATCCCAATTTCAAGGATTATTTCAGGGTTTGGAATAAAATAATTGATTATTTCGGAGACAAGCTCTCAGATCCCGAAAAAGATTACATAAGGATGATCATGGAAAAATACGAAAATAACAAGATATGCTATACAGGTGTTTCAGATCTTTTGTTCAGCTATGCCAATAGATTCCCCGATGGTTTCATCGAAAAACAATCCATATTTCAACCATTCCCATGGGAGCTCCTTCCCGACATCGAAAATGACAGGGACCGCAATTATTGGAAATGATGTGCTAATATCCAATATCGGGTTGTTAAGAACAAATCAATTATTTCCGGATATCAAAAACAGATTCCTTCTAAGCTTCTTCGGAGCTCTGTCCGGGATGGGATTCTTCCTCCTGATGTTTCCCGAAGACGTTAACAGACCTCTCCATGATATAGGAGCAACCCTTCCTGCGGGTTTTCTCTGGTTTCAGGGTGTTGCAAGCTGCAAAATAGGAATTGAATAGGGGGCCATGGAACCTTCCA
>CAYULA010000074.1:0-9003 GCA_964445525.1 uncultured Thermoplasmatales archaeon
TTATTTGGTTCCTCTTTTTTTCAGCATCCATCTTGAACCTCTTCCAAAACCTGTGTTGACGACAATGTCTTGATCCTTTAACACTGAAAGATCTTTCCTGACCATTCTTTCTGATGGAGGATTTTTCAGCTTAATCATGATTTCTTTCATCGAAACTTGATCGACCTCTGCAAGAATTGATAAGATCTCTTTCTGCCTGTGAGTCAGATTGGCCCCGATTACTTCAGTTTCAATATCATCAATGGACCTGAACCTTATGCCTACAGAATTCCTTTCCTCTATGAACTCCGGTTCGGACAATCCAGCCTTCATGCAATCCTCGATAATGTTGTTGGTGCCTCTTCCCCACATCTCGATATATCCCCCCCTGAACAAAACCTCCGCTATCAATGGATTTCTGGGTCTGGACAGGTGGTTTCCCTTCAGATCATCGATGGTGAGATCGAATGGTAGTCCTCCAGTACTCCATATCTCCAACCGGTCATCATAAAGTGCAATATCAACGCTTCCGCCCTGGAATGAATAATCCCTGTGACAGAAAGCATTCAGAAGTGCTTCCCGAATTGCCGTGGTACTGTACAACGGTTTGTCCTCTCTCTGAAGTTTACCCGGGATTATCTTACCAGATATTGGAATGTATTGGGTCAGAAAAGCGTCTGCCTTTTCAAGAAGGGTGAAAATATTTCCTCTCTCCTGCTTGTTGTCGATGAATTCATTCTTATTTGTTCCCTTAAACCTTGCCATTTTGAGAAGACATTGTGGATAATCCGACAGGAAATCGATACCGAACAATACCATGGCAGCGTTAACCGTTTTGTCATCCTTTACAAGCTTGAAACGTGTCAGAAAATCTACAGGATCATTTCCTACAGATTCAGGAATTCTTCTTTTCTCCTTTCCCATTCTGACTATCCTCAATATCATTTCTTTGTCTAGATCATTGACCATTATTGTTTCTGCAATCTCATTTTCCCATCTTCGAACAGAATGGATTCTTTCAAGTAGAAGTTTCTGGTATGATTCCTGTGACATGATCTTTGTTTGAGATCCTTTTCTTTCATATGCCCTTCCTTTATAACTGAAAGGTCTTGTTTCCTGCGACGGAGTTGCAATGATTGTAATGATTTCTTTGTCTTCCTCTGGTAAAGGTATGCGTCTGTATTCAACTGGCGGTGGAGGTTCAATTTTATTAAAATGGTCAACAATATCATGAATGGTACCTTCACTAACCTGTTGCCCAACGATCTCCCCGTTTTCCCTTACCCCTATTAACACGGAACCTCCATAACCGTTAAGGAAGGCGCAGATGGTTTTCATGGCATTCTCGATCTGACCTGTACTCCTTTTAAGTTCCAGATGATCGGATTCTCCATTTCTTATGAGTTTGTATGAAAATAAAAAGAAGCGGGATGTAATCCTTTTTCATACACCCGCAAAGCAGATTTGATAAGAGACGATCTGTTTTGCTGGGTTTCGAACTTGCGAATCAATAAACAATTGACGGAAGCAAGTTACGAAAAAACCCGCTTATTAATTTCATACTATGTTGTGAGCGATCTGCTCATGAGGGTTTTTTTAATTGTATGATATCCATTTGGTCACCGCATTATTAGGGTATTGTTTAGTTGATTCTATGATATGAACCTGCTAATGATATCCATGAATAGATTTATAACTTTATCACAGGATATCAAACATAATCCAAGGTTAATGCAAATATTATAATAATGGTTTTCCAAGGAATCCAGGTTATTCCATTTTGAGAGGTCCTCCTTGGCCCTCTGGTGGAGAATTTTTTTAAGAAAAATTCATGGCAGTCATGAAGTTGAAATTAGTCGGTGGGATCTGTATTTGATTAGGACCTCCTCAGGTCTCGGCGTGGGGCCTCACCTGCGACCCTCCGAATTACCCAATTCGGAGAGAAGAGAACCCCCACCCTCCCGAGGTTTGACGGTACGACCAAAGTCCCATTGCTTCGCAATGGAACAATTCCTTTGGAATGTTTGGGCTATCGACTCGGGTTTTTTAGGTCTCGGGGTGAGGCCCTTTTGTTTTGGTGGGTGGAGGTCTCATTGTGGGGAAGGGGTGTGGTGGAGGATTGAGGAGGGCCAGTGATGTTGGCGAGGTCACGGGATGGGGCACCTGTGTTTGGTATGTGCAGGTCACGCGGTGAGGCCAAGATACGGTGTTTCCAAAATTTGATTCCTCATCGTTTTCTCATTTCTCAATATTTCAACTCGTACCAAACATTGTTACCACCACCCTTTCTAACGATTTTCCCATATTTGACTAATTTATTCAAATCCTTTACGGCTGATCTTTATGTATTGAGAAATATGAAAAAACTTCCTTGGATGTTATTTTATTGTTCTTCTCTAGTATTCCAATATCCATTCCTTCCTGTTTTCGTCGGATTTGCGTCGGATTTTCTTCCTTTATCTCTGTGGAATACGGCACTAAAAAAGAGCTAATCTCAAAATCAAGTTCAAGATTGTATTCTTTCATCGATTTTCTCATCCTCTTCAATCCCGAAGCAGCCTTTTCCACCATCCCGAGTCTGTGAACCATATCGGTCATTAGCGGATTTCTCTGGGCGCTCCTTTTTCCCATTTCTTCCTTCGGAAACATAAGTCTCCCGGGATTCACTATCTCCACTCTTTCAGGTGATATATGTATCTGGTTATTCGAGGAGAAGAAATGATCTCCATTGATCATTACAGTGATCATTTGATGGAAATCCTTAATTACTCCCGGTTTTGTACCTAATATTACTGAAAGTCCGTAAAAAGAATACTTTAATGAAGAAGGTGACGATTAATGATCATAGAATTCAGACTCAAAAATTTCAAATCCATAAAGGAAGAAGCCGTAATAAGCTTCCTTGCATCTGCCGATAAAAGCCATCCTTCCAACTTGATCCGGAAGGAAGGAATGGGAAATGATTCACTGTTGAAAACCGCAGTTTTCTATGGTGCCAATGCATCGGGCAAGACCAATGTCATCTACGGTTTGAATAATATGGATAAGATAATAATTGAATCTCACAACTATCAAAAAGGAGATCCGATCCCTTTCGAACCATTCAAACTGGATGAGGATCATGCAAACGGTGTTACGGAATATCAAATAACTTTTATTAAAAACAATGTCAAATTCGTTTACGGTTTTTCGAATGATGACAAGAGAATACATGATGAGTATCTTTATCATTATCCCAGGGGTAAGAAAAGGATCATTTTCGAAAGAACGGATACCGATCAATATAGATTCACTCAGGAAGAGGGAAAGCAAAATTTCATCAAGGATAGAACACCTGAAAATGTACTTTACCTTTCAAGGGCCACACAGTTGGATTATCATGGAACAGCTGAAGCTTTTGAATGGTTCAGGTTTGATCTGGGTATGCTTGGACCTGGAGATCATCCCTTACTAAAACAAATGACATCGGAACTGATCTATTCTGGTAATATGAAAGAAAAAATATTGAATGCCCTTAAAGCTGCAGATCTGGGTATAGATGATATAATTATTGATAGGATGGATGTTGAGAAAATTCAAAATGATCTGGATAAGAACCACAGAACGAGATCATCAGAAATTGATACCTATAAAGTTCGTACAATACATGGTAGTGTTCCATTCGATTTCAATATGGAGGAGTCCGAAGGAACCAAACGGATGTATTATCTTATAGGTTCTATATTTGAAGTTCTGGAAAAGGGGGGTGTCCTGGTTCTTGATGATATGGATCAGAGATTACACCATCTTCTGAACTTGTTCATTCTCGATCTGTTCCATGATGAAAGAAACAGAAAATCGCAATTGATCTTTACAACCCATGATCTGAACCTTCTAGATCAGAATATATTCAGGAGGGATCAGATATGGTTCACCGAAAAGGATCCTGATACGGGTGCAACCGAAATTTTTTCTCTTCTTGAATATCATCCACGCAATGATGCGAACATAAGAAAAGGGTATCTTGCTGGCAGGTATGGTGCACTCCCCTTTGTTACATCGGTTGAGTGATCATATGAGGCCCTATCAGAGAAGGAAGAGGGATACCAGACGACAAAGAAATTTCATAGTCATAGTCTGCGAGGGAAGGAAAACGGAACCCAATTATTTCAGAGGATTCAATGAAAGGAGAAGTCGTGTGAATATTGAAACACTACATTCAGGATCAACAGATCCCAGATCCATTGTCGAATATGCCATCAAACAGAGGAGGGAATATCAGATCTCAGATGATGATGGAAATGAGATATGGTGTGTTTTCGATGTAGATGAGAACCGGGATGAGGACCTCAAGAATTCCATTTCTCATGCACAAGGAAAAGGAGTAAATATTGCACTTTCCAATCCCTCTTTCGAATTCTGGTATCTGCTTCATTTCATCTACAGAGAGGCAGGAATCGATAGAAATGAGGTCCTCGAGGAGTTGAGGAGAGCATACTTACCGGATTACGAAAAAGAGAAAAATTATAATGCAATCTTGTTTCCCTTTACGGAAAAAGCTTCAGAAAGAGCACAAAGATTGAATGAATTCCACATTGAACATGGAAATGATCTTGACGGAAGAAACAGCAATCCATCCACACAGGTCTTCAGATTGATACATTCAATAGACAAAATAAAAAAACGGAATCAGTAAAAATGATTTTCTTTATATTGAATGAAAACAGTTATTGTGAGGTCTCAACGTAGGGCCTCGGGATGGGTTTTTTATGTCTCGAAGTGAGGCCCTTGTGATTGGGTATGTGTTTTGGGATGATTGTGGAGGGACATAGGTAAGGGTGGTGAGGTCTCGGCGTGGGGCCACAGGTGGGGCCTCGAGTCGGGTAAATTAGGTCTCGACATAGGGCACCGCTGTCACCAAAGGTGTCAGGGTGCATGAGGTCTCATTGTGGGGCAGGGATGGATTGATATTATATTCCGGTCCAGAGGTCCTCTTTGGGTCACGATGCAGGGCATTGGTGTTTCCGTGATATCTGTATTGCCAGAGGTTCGTGTCATGTCATGGAACCGATTACCTTCTGGATCCTGTCTCTGGCAGAATCCAATGTTGAGAACTGTTTGTCACATACATCGGAGAATCTTGAGAGAACCTTTCGGTTGATCTCCTCCTGATTCTGGAATATTCCAATACTCCTGAAACCCACACCATACTTTTCAAACTGCAGCAATGATATGGTAGCATCCCTGCATTTATCATCATTCAAGATGGGAAAGATGAAGATATCTCCCGCATCACTCCTTACACAGCAATCAACAGGATACAGACCCTGCTCATCATGGCCTTCAATTGTCTTGTCGAAGTGAACATCAAACTCTGATAATTTCTCTGCAAGGAGTTTTCGTGCATCGTCATAGAACATCGATCTGATCCTCTCTCTTTTCAGAAAATCGAGGTCCGAAATATTTGAAATACCTTGAAGAAATGAAAAAACAGCATCACCTACAGTTTCCCTATCGACAATGTGCAATCTCATCTCGCCATCATTGTTGACAATCGAATGCCTGTTGAGAATGTTGGAGAATAGTTCGGACCTTGTTCCCGATTCCACTTCCACATCCTTGTAAGAAAGATGCATCAAAGTATGGCCTTCATCCGTCAAGAACGGGGTTTCTTTTTCAAAGTCCTTCAGGATTATCTTGAAAACATCACCATCATCGAATGTGAATGGTGTATGGATCAGGTACCTGTCCATACCTTCCTTCTCGATTTCAACTTCCGAGCAGACTCTGCTCTTGATGTGTGAGACAATTTCTTCAATAAATATGGGATCATTTACTGAATTCGGTGATATCTTACCCATTGACATGCCATCAATTGATGTCTATTTAAAGTTTAAACGAGAGAGGTTGATGAATGAACTTCCTTCTCCCAGAGTTGAAAAATGAACTGTACATACATCAATCGATCTTCAGGGAAAGAAAACCTTCTCCGTATGCAGCTGTAAAGAAATCCTTGATAGTTGGATTTTCAGGGAAATGAAAATATTAAACGAAATCCAAAACGTTATGATCTTGATATGATCATATCAGTTAGAAACCGTGTTTTGAGCCTTTTTCCACCCAGGTCCAGGATCAACCATATGGAATTCCAGGATAGTTCAAACCGAAGGTAGAAGAGATGTTCACTGAATGGTGGATCTCTGCAATCCGGTGATGATAACTTGGACCTTCATCTTTATAGACGACTACCACAGTGCCGAACAGGCTCAGGGTTCCAAGCTCTTTTAAAAGCAGGTAACAGATTCGAGAAAGAAGGTTCTCGGTCCTGATGTTTTGTCTCGAGTTGAGTTGGAGGTGTTTTGGTGGGTTGTGTAATATCAGAGATCAGAAAAGGGTTACAAAGAGGGTAATAGTTTTTGGTATGTAGGTCTCGGCGTGGGGCCTCGACTCGGGTAATTTAGGTCTCGACATAGGGCACCGCTGTCACCATAGGTGTCAGGGTGCATGAGGTCTCATTGTGTGGCAGGGGTGTGGGGGAGGATTGGGGAGGGCCAGGATGATTGGTGAGGTCCCAGTATAGGGCACTTGTGTTTGGGATGAACAGGTTACGGTATGGGATCACGGATGGTTGAGAATATATAAGGAATACTTCTACCGATTTAATAAAATCAATCGCCATAGTATCCCTTTCCGTAGAAATCGGGAGGGACCTCTTCAAGAATATTCTTTATCCTTTTCATACCACAATCTCTGCATCTGACTACCCTCAATGAATTCTTCTTCCAATCATCCTTTTTCCCCTTCCATATCCCGTCAATGATTATTTCATCATTGATCTTGACCCTTCCGTAGATAATCGATGCCCTGTAGATGGCTTCCAGGAAATACTCGATATTCACTTCCAGGTCCTTGATCTCCCTGAAATCGAACCTCACATGCCAGGACCCCATCCTCTTGGAGGCTCTCTCCGCCATTGTTGAATCATTGGTTACCATTATCCCCTCGAGATTGTTGTCATTGCAATCGGATATGAACGAGTTGAGAATTTCCGTATCACCGGTCTTGTACACATTGATTATGTTGGACCCGAACTTGTTCTTCATCAGGTCTGCTTCTGGATAGGCAAGTCTTGCAAACCTTCCGACAAGATTCGGCTGATTGAAGAACATATACCTGTCATCACCGTAGAATTCATCGAATTCATCAGGAAAGAATTGATTCTTCAGCTTCTTGTCGAAGTGGTTTTCAAGCTCCGACATCACACCGTAGGAGATTGTATGTCCCGCTTTCTTCACGAATCCGGGTATCAGCTCCCTGAAATTGAAGAAGTAATTGTTCATCAATGAATTTGTATCGTAATAGAACCTCACATTCCTCTTGTAGGGTTCCTCATCCCCCACGATGGAATCGAATTTCTCTTTGAAAAGGAGGACCTCATCCTTTTTGAAAATACAGCTTGCATGCAATACTTTCTGGATCAGATCATAATAATTAGGGAACTCCCTGTGATCGGGAAAATTCCGACAGTAATCACTTTTTCTGATGGAGGTGACCGACATTTTCCCGGATGAATAGATACCTTTGAAGATTGGATTGTCCGTTCTCCAACCCTCATAGACCTTGAATTCGGTTTCTCCCGATCTTATCTCATGGTTCAGGATGGGGATCAGGAATTCATTTTCAAGTATCATTCCACCATCCCCCCTATGGAGACGATATCCTCCAGATCGCAGTATGGAACGGGAATCATTGGGTAGGGCTGGTTGATGAACTTCTTCCCTCTGATGTGAATGTAGTAGATCCTGTCTATCTTGCCGTTATTCAGACCTGCATGGAGCGAGAAGGCAGACATGTATTTCCTTCCGGGAGTGATGTCTATCGCGATCTCGTTTCCGAGCTCCCTTTCCTGTTCAATGATCTTCTTGTATGTCTGGTATACATCGCCGAGATCATCCTCTTGTATGAACGAACACCATATCTCGGGTTTTCTTCCTCCGTTTTCTAACACTATTGATTCCAGGACCCTGGAGATCCCGGGAAGGAATTCCTTGGTCTGATCGTTGTAGACCATGAAGATCCTCTCCGAGACCCATCCATCCCTTTCCGCAGCTGCCCAGAAGGTGTTTATCACAGCAAATGGAGAGGGTCCTATCGTGGTTATCCAGGATCTCATGGAGTTCTTCTCCCTGTTCCTTTTGGAGAGTATGGTTTTGTCATTAAAACATGTTTTGAAAGGTGTTTATGCAGATATACTAAAAAATGAATGAATTGGATATTTCAGGCATCTGCATTACTTTCAATCATCTCTCCGATGAAATGGTTTTAATCAGAAGAATATCAATTACCTTGCAGGTGAAAAATTGTCTGAGGATATAATGCCGATTATACTTGATACAGTCAATATTGCAGGTAATGACAGGATTGGCAGAACCGCTGTCCAGAAGATTATATACTTTTTAAATGAAAAGAAGTCCCTGGGTATCAAATACAAGGCATATTATTATGGCCCATTTTCTCAGGAAATATCCGAGAATCTGGATTTACTCACCACATATGGTTACCTCATCGAGAAGAGGAATGATGATGACAATGGTGTCGATTTCAGGTCCTATGCTTATTCTCTCACTGATGAAGGTAGAAGATATCTGGATAGAGAGATGGATCCTTATGTTGAATCTCTGAAATTGATTATTGATTCTTATTGGGATATTCTGAATAATAATTTGAAATATCTGTCGTACTCTGCAAAATATCATTTCATAGAAAAGAATCTCAATAGTAAAGGATTGGTTTGTGAAAAAGACGAGGTTTTGAGAAAGTATAAATGGGAGATTCCGGTAATTAGTGTGGATTCCATAATTGATTTTATCGGAAAGATAGGGGTAGAGGTCTGATGGATTTCTTTAAGAACATCAGAGATCCAATTCATGGTTTCATTGGTTTGACAGAATCCGAACTATCGATCCTTGATTCCATTATAATGCAAAGGCTTAGTACTACTTCGTTAGTTGATGAGTGATTTTATCAGATATCAGAAAGATATCG
>CAYULA010000075.1:0-8989 GCA_964445525.1 uncultured Thermoplasmatales archaeon
AATATCAATAGTTTTCTACCGTGTCAGGAACCAACCCACGAAGTAGTATTAAGAGATAATCTCAAAGGTTGATATCATATTAATTGAAGACACCCTGAAGGGCTATCATTTGTACTGGGATATTTTGTCCTATTCCTCGTAATCCTCCTCTCCCTTGCCCCGGGAGGAGAGGAATACAAGGAGTATTATGATGATGACTACCACCACGATTCCGATTATCAGGAAAAGCAACCACGAATTATCGGTTTCCTCCTCATCGTCATCATCCGTATCATCATCGTCGTCATCATCATCCGGCGGGGGCTGATCCGCTGGAACCTCAACCTGAATTTCTTCGGAAAACACACCCTGTCCGATGGAATTTACCGCAGCTACCTGATAATAATAGGTCATGTTTGTCTGGACCTCGGAATCTGTATGTGTTGTGACATTTCCGATCTCTGCAAGTTGCGTGAGGTCACCCGAGGTTGACCCCTTGAACAGAACGTAATTTGTTACCTCGCTTCCCCCGTCATCAGCGGGAGGATCCCATTCCAATTTAATCTCTCCTTCAACAAGCTGACCCGAGAAGTTGGGCGGGGCCTCCGGTGCGGTGATTGCCGGGATGAGAATTGTAACCGGTTCTATGACATCACCTGCACCAAGAGCGTTGACCGCCCTGACCGAGTAGTAATATGTGGTTCCCCTTTCCGCGTCCTCATCAATGAAAGTGGTGGAGTTCGATGTGCCGATCTCTGTCATGTTCTCGCTGGAATTCCCTCTCATTATGCTGTATTCGGTTATGGGCCATCCCCCGGTGCTCACCGGTGGAGACCATGATAACTGAACCTGACCCGCTGTCTCTTCTACCAGAAGATCGAGGACCTCTCCCGGAACCGCCTCATCTCCGAGAACTATCAGGGAATTGTTCAGATCGAGCCAGTCGGTGGCTTTTATTTCAACTGTCTGACCCGGTCCCACGGTTATTCCGGATCTGGTTGCCGTCGGCAGATATCCGATTCCGGGTCTGCCGGTACCGTTCCAGACATCTTCAGACATCACGTTGGTCTGGAACTCCACATCGAACGTGGTGGGCCCTCCTCCTCTGTTTTCGAAGATCATTCCAGTGTAATCATCGTTCGCTCTGATGATATGCTGACCGTCTCCGTGCTCTCCGTCATCATTGAGCTCCCCTCCTATGATCTTCATGTTCCTGAATCTTTGGCCGTATTGATGCACGATGCTTGCATTGTATTCCTTGTGATCATCTTCGGATCCGTAGCTCATGACACCTTTGTAGGGATTTCCATCGGGATAATCCACCGATACCGTATCATTGGATCCTATCTTTACGTCCGCATCCTCTATGCTGAAGGCGGATGTCTGGTTGTTGATCGTGGACCAGTTGTACTTGCCGTCCTCTGTTCCTCGAATATTTGTTGAATAGTTGCCTTCCGGGAGGAAGTATGAGGATGGTTTGTAACCTTCTCCGCCGAATATCGGAAGAGGTGCCGCTTCGGGAATTTCCCACATCAGGGAGCCGTTATCGGCCACCCCGCTCACATCGCCTTCATCGTTTTCAATGCTGCATTCCGCAGATCCCGCAAGAAGGTTGAAGATACCCTCGACAGTAAGTGGAAGCGTTCTGTCACCGGCTACGGTACTGTAGGGAACATATGCCAGTCCAACAGCGGAAGACCATTCGGTTCCGCTGACCCAGTCGAATGTCCAGTCCCAGTATGTTCCGGACCTTTCTATCTCGATATAGGGCGGGTTATCATTTGCTTCATTGAAATTTAGAGCGATATCATCCGCATCCTCCTCCATGGAGAAGAATTCCCTGTTGGAATCGTAGACATAGAATCTTATCCTGTCTCCGGTATCCTCGTATGCGTAAGGGACTACCGCGTGTGCTCCCTCGTCGCAGATCATGGTCATGACCCCAAGGTCCCCCGAATCGATCCCGCTTTTCACCAGTGATGCCATTGCTCCTATCCCGCTGAGGTCGGAAGATGGTATGAGGCCGTTTATCAGCGTATCGAGATAATCGTTGAGGATCTCCGCCGACATCTGAGCCCCTTGATGCTCCTGGATATACCGTCTCATCTCTCCCTCCCTTTCCAGTTCATTCCAATCGGTCACTCCTTCCTGACCGAAATGGCCCACGGACAGATCTCCGTAATAGTGTTTCAATGCGGCGGAACTCATCCCGAAACATTCCCCGTCCCTTGCGATGTAATGGAATACTGCTCCGTAGAAAAGAGCTGCCAGTGGAGAAGGTGCAAACGGTTCCTCGATCTCATATCCAAGGCATTCCCAGCCGTCCCAGGGCGTCCAGTAGGGAAGTCCGATGCATACCCAGATGTTGAGATAGACCTGATTTTCGAAAACGTCCCGGTATCTGCCAGTCCCCCAGGGATTCCAGGGATAACTGAGTGTATGGGTGCTGTTGTTCGGGAATCCCAGTCCGTTTTCATACTGCCATTCGGGAACGGGAAAGATCTCTATGGTCCTCCCCAATGATGATGTACCGGCCATTGTCCTGACCGATACTTCGTAGACTCCCGGATCCACGTCAGAGGGTATCGGGAATACGTACTCGGTGTCCGGGTCCGGACTATCCGCCACCGGAACTGTGGGAATATCTCCTACATTGACACCGTCAAAGAGTATCTCCGCTCCCATGAGGTCCGTTCCCTGCAATCTTAGCTTGGTTCCGACCCATCCTGTGTCGGGGAATTGGTCCGTAAGGACCGGGGGTAATGGAGTGACATGAACGTTAACAGCATCTCTATCGTAAGTGAAGGTCTGGTTCGAATGATCGTATCCGTCCTCCACCTTGAGATCGAACACAAGATTGACAGGGTAATGGGTCAGTTCAACGGTGAAATCGGGAGTCGCTGTCAGGGGATCGATCAGATCCACATCTATAGGTGCCGAACCCTGCAGCGTCCAGTTGAAGGTCAGAGGATCATGATCCGGATCGTATGAAGATGATGCGTCAAGTGTGATGAGGTCGCCTTCCGTTGCGTAGATATCATGTTCTTCGACAACTGCCACAGGTGCGCGATTGACCGTTCTCTCATCAAATATGTAGAATGGATGATTTGATACCACGGTCTGGTCGGGGTGAGAGGATGATGACATCTCGATCCTGACCAATCCTTCATTGGTATCAACAGCCGGGACTGTCCATGGTGAAGCAATTCCGAATCCTTCCTGTATCAGCCTGATATTGGTGAAGGAAGATCCGTTGTCGGTGGAATAGGATAGAATTAGGGTATCTATGTTCGAGGTGCCCGTCAAAGAATACCTTATCATCTGGGTTTCTCCCGATAAAAGCCAGAGGCCTCCGGCCACCGGTGGATTGGGTTCCACAAGTGTTACCGTAGGAATGCTCGGGCTGGTTATGATCCTGTTGTAAGCTGAACTTTCGTCTTGGGCATAGGTATACCATTCTCCGTAAAGTGAGATGACACGTACCACGAGCTCCGTGGTTGATATGGCGGGAACCGTCCAGTCATACTCGAAATCATTATCATGGTATCCGGCAGAGGACCATGTTGATCCGCCATCTGTGGAGTATCTGATCCATACACCGATCAATACCTCTTCGGGGTCCTCGGAGGTCCTCCATTTGATTGTATATGTTGTGCCGGAGATCAGGGTTACACCCCCGTCCGGCTGTATCAATGTGACACTGGGTGAAATGATATCCATTATCTTCGTGGTGTCAGTTCCCCATATGGTGGCGTTGCCTTCCTCAACTGCCTGTACCCTTATCTGGCAGTTGCCGCTCTCGACGTATTCCGGTGACCACCAGATCCAACCTCTTGAGGGCAGATACCAGTCGAAGTGACCTGGCAGAGGCTCCCATCCGGTCCATCCTGAACCGTTATTGATCTTCCATGTGAATCTCAGACCTGCAACCAGGTTGTCAGGGTCGTAGAGATCATATCTGCAGCGATAGTATTTGCCGAAGCTTACAAGAGAGGGAACCTCCGTGAACTGGATCACCACACCCGGTTCAATGGTGAAGTTCGATTCCGATTCCGACTGGTCGTATACTGTAAAAGGTTTCATAAGTCCGCTTGTCCAGATTACCCTTATCCTGCATTTTGTCGAATTGATCGTCGGTGGTATGTTCCAATCTATTGATCCTACTCCGAGAGAGGGATTGTTGGATATTGTGGTGATCGACTCGTATTTTTTTCCACCGTTTGTGGAATATGCGATGAAGATATATCCTGTGGATCCCGAAACCGACCATGATATCTTTTTTACGGAACCTGCCTTGAGTTCCTCACCGCCGTCAGGTGTCAGTATGTCTATTTCATTCTCCTTTGCCTCGATTGTCGGAAGCGGTATAACCGATAACAGCAAAAAAGCCAGTATGGTCATTATCAAAATCTTGTTTATCCTGATAATATTTTGTTTGCCCCTTGAATGGCCTTTCCCCTTCAAATCCGAATTCCCCCTGAATTGATTATATTAGTAATATTATTTGAATTTTTACAGAGGATGCCCGGAGTTCAAATACCATTTCCGAGGATTCCATGTTCCATTTCGTGAAAATATTAATTAGATATGGATCATCTCTTACCTGCATGAGACGGAGTCCAGCCTGGGCACTATCGGTGATTATTATCCTGTCTGCGATTTCCATTGTGGTTTCGGATCCGCAAGCCGAGAAATCGACCATGGAAAGAATCATCGATAGGGTCTCCCCAGACCTGATCGATGAAGATGATTCCACAACATTGGAAAACGGAATGGTATCCTACATCGTACAGTTCAGGGACGGACCAGTGTCCCGCGACAGGGCTTTCCTGGAAAACCTCGGTTTCTCCACAAGAAGGACATTCAACGTGGTGCCCTCGATATCAATCGAGGGACCTCCGGGTTTATTGGAAAAAATTCTGGAAAATGACAGGGTAACCTATATAGAGAACAATGATCCCGTCGTCCATGACATGGAGATGGGCACACATGTCATCAATGCCACCCAAGTATGGGCTTCCATGGTAAACGGACCGGGAGGTATTGAAGGACCGATAGATGGTTCGGGAGTTACTGTTTGTGTGGTGGATACCGGCATTGATGCCGGACACCCGGACCTGGATTACGGGGGGAAGACCATATCAAATATGTACGACGCGGGAGGCGGACTGTGGATCGAGGCCGAAAATACCGATACCAATTACGGTCACGGCACCCATGTGGCCGGAACCGTCGCCGGAAACGGAGACGCTTCCGCGGGTGCCAGAGCAGGGGTTGCACCGGGAGCCAATCTTATCGGACTGACCGTTTCCATTCCCGAAGAGGTCACGTCAGACCTCGAGGATGGATATATACAGGGCCTTGAATGGGTCTATGAACATTCCAGACCCGGGGCAAATCCCGATAACATAAGGGTGGTGACCAATTCATGGCATTCCACTGTTGACGAATACGATCCCAATACGGTCCTGACACAGATGATAGAGAAACTCACATTCGAGAACAATGTTATTTCAACCTGGTCAGCCGGAAACGACGGCAGGGACGATCCGGGAGGAGAGGAACTGACCACTTCCGGACAGGGCAACGCGCCGGTGGCGATCATGGTGGCGGCATATGAAAGGGATGGTTCTGCCGTTACCGATTTCTCATCCCGGGGCAGGGTAGGTGCCAACCACACATATCCCGATGTCGGAGCACCGGGAAGGAGTATCTGGTCCGCATCCGCAAGGAGGACGGTGATAAGCGGAGGATCATATGTGGGAGGCAATACCAATCCCTATTACCTTGCAATAAGCGGGACCTCCATGTCCACACCACATGTTGCAGGTTTGGTGGCACTTCTCTGGGAAGCCGCACCTTCAATGAGGGTCTCGGAACTGCATGAGGATTATTCCGGACCGGACCCTGATGAGTGGTACGGAAATCCCAATACCAGGATCCACGAGGTGGAATGGATCCTGGAAGCTTCGGCAAGGTTTCTCCCACCTACCGAAGAGAGCGGAAACGTTGCGGGAGATACAAATTCCACCGGCTGGGACGGCAAACCCATAGATTACGTCCAGGGATACGGTATTGTCGATGCGAGTAGGGCGGTGGGGATTGCCCTTACTCTGGAGAGATTAAGGGATATGTGCGAGGACCCGCGAAAGATCGACGTTCGGGATGCCATTGCTGTCTATGACGGCCAGGATGTGGACGGAAAGCATCAGGTGACAACCAACAGGGCAAGCGTGGAATGGTCCGGTGAATATTCCAGATACAACGATCAGAACATGAATCCCCTGTCATTGGTAAATCAGACCAAGTATGTGGAGATTCCAGAGGGGGCCTCAAGGGCGACTGTAACAATGTCGTATTCCGGTATCGATGCCACTCTCTTTCAGGGTGCGGACATCGCCTTCACCGTCGATACGAATGGTGACGGTACCCCTGATCATCAATCGGAGCTGTCGATGATCTCGGGAGGACCCGATATCATGGATATACCGGTGGGAGATGAAAACCAATGGACCTTTGGAATTATTGGCAGGGGTGTGAAGATACCCCGTCCGCTTCAGGGAGTCAACTACGTTGAGTTGAGGGTGGAATACGAGATAGGTGTCGTGTTCGATGTCGAAGGCAACGGCTCATACAGGACCCGGCCTTTGAATGCGGTGTATGCTCCGATATTCCCGGGAGAGCCGCTGGAAACGGGAGCTACAGTCCAAACATATGTTTATGACCTGAGGGAGCTCGAACTTCCCCGTGAGGAGGTTCACGAGGAACCCGAAGAAGGAAGGAACTACACCTGGATACTGCTGATAGTACTGCTTCTGATAGCCGTATCGATTCTGGTTTATTTGCGGGTCAGAAAGGGAAAGGCGAAGAAATGATGCCTATTGGGCTCTCTTTGTTTCCCGTCATATGATATTCTATTAATAGCAGGAAAATGTACAAGGATCGATGACCGGTTCAGAGGTCCCCCGGGTTGACGTAAGAAGGATCAACGATGAGAATATGAAGCATCAGCTCGAAGTGAGTCTGGATGCCACAGGGTTCAGGGATATCGTCAAATCCGGAAATAAGGTTGTTATCAAGGTAAATGCAACCCATTTCCATTATCTGCCGGGAATCACTGTTACACCTCAGCTTGTAAATGATTTTGTTTCGATACTCAAAGACAGGGGTGCGGAGGTTGTTGTCGGTGAAGGGGACCTCCAGAGAGTTTGTGCCGAGGAGGCCCTTGTCGGCTGCGGGATACAGGATGCAGCCGAGGATGCCGGAGCCGAAGTTGTGAATTTCATGAAGGATGAGTTCGTCACATATCCCTTGAAGGGGAAGGTCTTCGATTTCAACGAATACAGGGTGCCGAAATCCTATGTGGATTGCGATGTGTTTGCATCAATGCCGCTTTTCAAGACTCATAAATTAACAGGGGTTACACTGACACTCAAGAACCATTTCGGATGCGTTCCCGATGATCTGAGATTGAAGTATCACGGTGTGATCGATCAGGCCCTGGCCGATTTCTGTCTCCTTCTGAAACCCAGACTCGTTGTTATGGACGGAAGGATCGGACTTGAATCGGACGGGCCCATAGCCGGACTTCCCAAGAAACTGGGCCTGCTCTTAACAGCTACAAACGCGGTTGCGGCCGATTCGGTGGCATGCAGGATAATGGATATCGATCACAGGGAGATCAGGCACATCATGACCGCCCACGAGAGAGGGTGCGGTCCCGTGGATCTGAAGGATATGTCACTTTCAGGTGAGAAGATAGAGGACGTGAAGGATCCCTTCGAGCCTGCCAATCCGGATTCCATCTCGAACATGGAGAAATGGTTGAGCCCCCATCCGACACTCTCGAGGCTGGTTTACAGGACCTTCTTTGCTCCCGCGAAATGGGTGTCATGGAGGTACAGGTCCATGACGGGTTACAAGAAGGAATACGTCAAGAGGATCAAGGAGAGAGGCCTCTGGGACGATTACGAGCATCTGTTCAAGTAATTAGATGTTCGTTCGGTCCTAATTTCTTATATAATCTATAACACCATGATCTTCTGAGAATCATAGATGAACCATCGTTTGATATATAGAATAGTATTTGGAATCAGTTCCATACTTGGAATATTCGGTATTATTTTGGTCATTCTTGGAAGTGGGTATGATAAATATACTGGTTATTCAGAAGAGACTGGAATGCCCTTTTTATCAGCAATCGGATTTTCTATGCTCTTGGCTGGAGCAATTGTATATCATTTCGGGAATAAAGTGAGAAAAAAGAAATGAAAACCCTATCGGGGTGACTTCAATGCCTGTCACCCGACCGCTGATCCACATTGTCAGCACTCAACCATACCCAAATCGTTATCTATCAAAATCTATTATCCACGAAAAATACGCCACCATAGCTTAGCCTGGTTGAGCGGCTGACTTGTAATCAGCAGGTCGGGGGTTCGAATCCCTCTGGTGGCTCCATTATTTATTAGTTATTTCGCTTTGCGATACATCACGGGATAGTAATCATGAAGGTCCACACCTACATTCATGAAATTCTCACCCTCTACAGGAATTCTGTGCGTGTGTGCATAATAATGGATTTTGCATTTATCTCTTTTATATATCTCAGAGAGCATCTCCTTAATTTTTTTCACCTTCTTACCGTCATAGATATCCGGTACAAGGGGATAGTGAGACAGGAGGGAACCTTCCATTGTCACATAATGATCAAATATCTCATCGATACCATTGTCGAGGTACCAGTTTTTCTCTCCTTTGTCGTGATTGCCTCTGATGAGGATCTTGCGACCATTCAATCTTTCAACTACTTCTGATATAGCATTTCCACTTCTCTTTACGAATCCCAGATCACCCAGGATGTAAACGACATCTTCCTCAGATACGTATTCGTTCCATCTCTCGATTATGGCCTCATGCATACTGTTCAGGTCCTTGAAGGGTCTTTCACAGTACCCAGTAGTTCCGAATGTATCGCTCTGTTTCACACAGGTTTTATTATGTGAAAAAA
>CAYULA010000076.1:0-8249 GCA_964445525.1 uncultured Thermoplasmatales archaeon
GCGAAATCGTCTCCGAGGAATCTTATGTCCTTTTCCAGGTGCAGTCTGTCTTCCATTACAATTTCCTCGATCCCGTTGCTGTTTTCCACCTGTATGACAACATCGAATAGGTCCTGTGTCAAAAACCATGCGTGGAACATGAAGGAGAATGTAACCTCCATTGACAGCCTGCTTGTGTAATTATAATGGCACTGTTCCGGAACAAGGGCCATACCGTTTGCTGGATTTTCGATCATATAGAATGACTTGTTGTTGACACCGTATCCCATAACGTATCTGAAGTCCCTGAACTGTCCTTTCAACTGGAAAATTACCCTGACCTCTTTTGCCTCGTATACCGTCCAGGTATCGTTGAATCCGGTAGCTATCGAATAGATACCGTCTCCGACCTTGTCCTTGCTCTTATCCTCGGCCCCTCCGGATCCGGGTAGAACCGTTTTCCCGTCGTAACCGTCCGCATCCAGAATCTCGGCTCCGTGGAGCTCCATTTCCGGCTGTTTTGTCAGGTACATATATACAGAACCTGAATACCGGGCATTTCCAGGACCGGTTGTTCCGTATGAACCCATGAGGAGATCCGCCACACCGTCGTAATTGAAGTCTCCGCTTCCCAGGGTCTGATAGTAGTAGTATCCCAGGTATGCATATTGAGCCTCACCGTAAATGGTGAAATTTGCATCGGAGGTGGTCAATTTATTATTGGTCCAATCCCTCTTCCCGTAAAAGAGGTGGACATTACCATAGCTATATCCTCCTGTATAGCCCGGGGCAAAACCCTCTCCCGCCAGAATATCTCCTATGCCGTCTCCGTCGAAATCATCAACCCACACTTGTGATAATCCGTTATATCCGGACCCGGATATCTTGAGATCATAGACATCATCGATATCGTTGTAGTAACCGCCGTAGGGGTATTGATTCCAGAATGTCCCGGTCCTCAGTTCGGTGGTATTGCTCATCCCAAAGACCACGTAAATGTTCCCGTCGCTCTCCTCATCGCAGAACAGCAGGTCATCGAAACCGTCACCGTTGACATCGCCCAATCGGGGATTGTATCCCGCATATGCATAATTCTGTCTCTGGGTGAACATCATGTAATCGCCCTGCCTGGCAAGCATGTCGTAATGTCCTCCCCATTGCATCCAATCGGCCCTGCTCCTTCCTGGGATGAGCCAGACACATCCGGTGTAGCTGTAATAACTGCTCGAGCTGTAATATATGTAACAATAATATCCTGTGCTTACAGCGATGTCGTTGTATCCGTCACCGTTGAAATCTCCGGAACCAAGTGCCTGCCCTCCGTAATATCCCATCCTGGAATATCTGTGGCCGGATTGAGCGGCCGGTGTCCAGCCTTTTATCCTCACATCCCAGTCTTCGTTGTTGCACTGGAATTTTCCATTATTCTGACCCCAATCTGTTTTGGATCTTCCCCAGAATATAAAGGTAAGTCCTGTGTAGTTGTACTGCCTGTATGAAGTTGTACCTCCAAAGTACTCGTTGTCATAGACACGTTCGTACCAGTATGGTTCCACAACGACCACATCGTCGATCATATCGTTGTCCAGATCATCCACCCAGACATTTCTTCCGAAATAATTCGATGAGGAATAACCCCTTTCTCCCACGAAGGTTACATCCGGCTTGTTGGATGATTTTGGAAGGTTGGTGCTTCCGAACCAGATGTATGCTTCCCCTAGGTAACTGGAGGCCGCATAGCTTCCTGCAACAACGTCATCTATTCCGTCACCGTCAACGTCACCAACGCCGATGCTCTCGCCGAAATACCTCGCGCCTGACGGAGCACTGAGCACCACATCGGCATTCGTGTCAGGAACCTGAGCCGCCGTGTTTGTCATTCCATAGAAGATCCATATCTCACCGGAATAACTGGAAGCCCCTCTCGCTCCCATGATCACATCGTCATATCCGTCGCCGTTGACATCACCTGAGTTCAAACCGCTTCCGCCATAGTCGTACTGTGTCGTACCGTAAAACTGCTGGTTTGCAGAATTCTCGCTAAGGTCAAGGTGACCTGACAATCTCTCGATCCCCATGGTCTGGTCCATTGTTTCTTCATCGGAAACGGCTTCATCAGCCGCAAATTCCATCATCAGAAATGAAGAGAAAAGAAACAGACCAGCTATGAGAACGGAAAATACCATTCCATTAGAGCCCTTTATAAATTTGCCTCTATTCATTTTGACACCCCAAAAATGCACCTTATGGTGCCTCTATCACTCCAATATATAGTGACAGATTTGAATTACAAGACAATCCTATTTAAAAGTGATAGTATGAATTCGTCCAATTATTTATAACTTTATCTTGTTGGCTGTTCATAATCGGGCCTTCCGATAGTCTCTTCAATCATCTTTCTGTCACCGGGCGAGGGCATCCTTCCGAGTTTCTTTTTAAGTTTTTTCATCTTTCTGATATCTTTGGAATACCTCTTCCTGAACCTGAAAAGAAGATCAGATAGGAAAATGAATGGAACGGTTGTCGTCTTGATGTAGGATTTTCCCGCGGGCCTGTCATAATGCTCTATGGGAACCTCCGTAATGGTTGCTCCGGTAACATATGCGATAGGGAGGATGAAGCGATGGATTCCCTTGTATCCCCGAGGATCGAACGGCATCCTCAGAGCAAGCTCCCTCCGGAATGCTTTGAAACCGGAATTCTGGTCCTTGACATCCATGCCGAAGAAACCTGAAATGAAAATTCTGTTATAGGTCCTGGACTGAAGCCTCCTCCACCAGTTGTCAGCCCTCTTGTGTCTCCATCCGGATACAACGTCCCACCCTTTTCTCATCTTCTCGAGAAACAGTGGAATTTCCTTCGGTTCATACTGCCTGTCACCATCCATGATTATTACGACGTCTCCCTCTGCTTTCTGGAACCCGTGAAGTATCGTCCAGGCCCTGTTCCAGTTGTCGATGGGATGGCCGTTCTCTGGATCGGCCTTGTGATGGAATACCCTGACGTTTTCGAATTCATCGGCCAGATCATCGCATACCTTGCCCGTGCCATCGGTGGAACCGTCATCCCCGAGAAGAACCTCTCCCTGGATACCGTTTTCACGATACACATTGACGATGTCCCTGGTCAGCGGTTCGACATTGGCCCTCTCGTTGAACAGAAGGAGCACGGTCGTAACTTCGGGTTTCATTCCTCGGTCGCCCCCTTTTTTATCTTTGACCTCGACCTCCTCCTGAGATAGAAGATGGAGGCCAGTCCGAGCGGTATTGAGATCCATATCGAGGTTGCAACCGCCGTGATCGAGGCTGCCGTAGATAAAAGTTCTTCACCTGTAAGGAGAACAAGTACAGAAGCTCCACCTATTACGTTCCCGCTTCCGATCGGAAGTATGAAACCCAGTATGTTGGCAACGGAGATCGCGGCAACAGCGCCCAGGAAGGTTATGTAATGGTCCCCGGGAAGCGCGGATACAATCAGATAAAGTCTCAGAGCCTCGTTGATCCATATTGCCAGCGTCAGCATTACGGCGGCGGTGGATGTAAATCGATTTCTTCTCAGCCTGCCCAGGGATTCCTGGAATTTATCGATGGATCCCTGTACCTTGGCGGTCAGTCTTATCATTATGGAGGTTTCCCTGTTTCCGGAAGCTCTCCTGGCAATCCTGCCTATGATATCCGACATCAGTTTGGAGGCCCTTCTGGAGAAGAGGAACCCTATCAAGATAACTATCAGGACCCCTCCAACGGCGATTGCATATACCATCCCCTCCACATTCCTGAATCCCAGTTCCAGGATAAGGTAGAACATGCCGACCGCGGAAAGGGACAGGATCATCAAGATATCAAGGGACTTCTCAGCGAAGATCGATGCTATGCCTCTTGATATTCCGGAACCCGTATGTTCCTTCAGCATCAGCGCCCTCACGGGTTCTCCTCCGACCTTTCCGGGAGTGGAATTGTTCAATGCCAGAGAAGAAAGGAATATGGGCAGGATGATCCATCCGGCGCGTTTCACTCCCATTCCCCTGACGATGGCAAACCATCTGAGAACCTTTGTGCTGGTATTGATAACATACAGTAAGAGAACGAGTCCCAGTATTCTGGCATCGATACCTGCCATGCTCTCGAAAGTATCGGTCACGTCCGCCCTGAGAAGAAGCATTCCGATGAGGAAGAGACCGAGGCCGATATAGGCGGCGTCCTTTATCCGGTCCTTCCATTTCAAAGGCTGGCACCTCCCCTACCATCGGGGAAGAGAGGTTCCCATTGACCAGTATTTCTTTCCTGACAGGCTATCGGTATCAACGGCTCTTCTGCCGTCGAATACCGCCTTTATCCCTTCGAAACCACTCCAATCTATCTCCTTGTAGAGGGGCCATTCGGTCATCAGGAATACGATATCCGCCCATTCAAGAGCTGAATCCAAACTGTGAAAATAGCGGATCTCGGGAGCCTCGGCTTTAAAATTCTCTTCTGCCTTGGGATCGTGCCCCCCGACCCTGGCCTCTTTTTCAAGCAAAGCCTCAACCACCGGTAATGATCTCGTGGACCTGATATCATCGGTATCCGGTTTGAATGCGAGCCCCAGAAGCAATACCTTCAATCCTTTCAGTCCGCCCAGGGCATTTTCTGCCACTTCCACAAGATGTCTGGGTTGAATGTCATTGTTTTCCATCACCCCATCGAGGAGAGGAGTGGATATGCCCCTGCTTGCTGCAATGTGCCTGAGGGCCGAAACGTCCTTAGGGAAGCAGGAACCTCCGAAACCCGCCCCGGCTCTTAGAAAATGCGGGGATATCCTGAAATCCATTCCCACTCCTTCCATAATCTCGTAAACGTCCACGCCCACATCCTCACATACCCTGGAGATCTCGTTTGCAAAGGATATCTTGGTTGCAAGGAGAGAATTTGAGGCATATTTGATCATCTCGGCTGCAGTGGGTGTGGTTCTGAGTATTTTGGATCCCAGGGGGTCGAACAATTCCTTCAATGTTTCGAAGGACCTGTCGTCATGGGTCCCGATAACGACCCTGTCAGGATTGAGACTGTCCTTCATGGCCGCACCTTCTCTAAGGAATTCCGGGCACATCGCAAGGCCGAAATCACTGCCCTCTATCAGTCCTCTTCCTTCCAGTATGTCCCTTATGAGACCGTCAGTGGTACCCGGAACCACAGTGGATTTCATAACCACAACATGGTAGGCATTCTTCTCATTGATGGCTTCGGCTATCTCGGAGGATGCTGATCTGACATATCCCTCCTCCATCGAACCGTCCTCTCTGGATGGGGTACCCACCGCAATGAGGGTAATTTCAGTACCTTCAACAGCCTTCTTCAGGTCCGTAGAGGTCCTGACAGCCCCGGATGAAACATGCTTTACAAGCATCTCATCCACACCAGGTTCGAAAAATGGCGACCTCATCTCATCAATGGCCTTGAGCTTCTCGGGTAGGACATCGACAAGGACAACACGATGTCCGAGCTCCGCCAGAGCGAGTCCAGTTGTGAGGCCCACATATCCGCAGCCGATAACAGAAATTTCCATTTCCTGCCTCCGGCCGGAGAAACGGGTTCACCTATTTTAATTGTAAGATGTAACAAGTTATCCATAGAAAACTATGGATGCGTAACCCACGGCACTGTGGGACGGGGAAACGTCGTAGGAGGTCCTGTAATCCAGAAGTTCCGCATTATACCCTCCCAACTCCTTGAGGGCGAGCATCGATGATGCGATAGGCCCCATTCCGCAGGCTGTTGTGCCGAGGTCTCTCTTTTTTTTCAAAGCTCCCTCCACATCCTTTTCAACGATGCTGTCGATCACCGGAAGGTCCCTTGACCGTGCAAATTCACCGGCATTCATACCTGCCGGAACAGGCAGTCCGTAATTCAGACCGCAGTGAGTGAAATCCGATGATGCGATAATGCATACGTCTCTACCTGTCTCCTTGACCGCCTTTGCGACCATCCCTGCTATCTCTTTTGCCTGTTCAAGCTCGGCATCCTCCTCCGAGGTCCAAGGTCCTTTTCTTACCGGATGGCCCACCGATATGCAGATCTGCTTCATATTCTCCGAAAAATACTGAAGGAAAGGAAGCTGGACCTCCATTGAATGCTCCCTGAGATGAGAGAGTTCATCGTAATGTCCCCCCATGGCATGGGCCAACTCCTTATCAACGGACATTACCCCGATAGGGGTTTTCATATCTTCATTCAGGATCCCGATATTCTTGCCCATTCCCGTATGGTTGGGTCCTATAATGATTGCGGTTTCCGGCATGCCACCGTCGGCAAGTGCAAGGAAGCCGAATGCCGCTGTTGGCCCGGAATATGCATATCCGGCATGGGGAGAGATCAATCCTCTAACTTTTCTTCCCCTGCCCGGATCGGATCTGCTGGGTCCTTTCCTGAAACAATCCCTTAGTTCTCTCTTGAGGCCCTTTGAGGACCCGGGATAGAACATTCCGGCCACTGCTGGTTCTCTCATAATACTAACATTCGCTGGAGAGACCATAACTGTTTCGCACGATCAGAGGGTGGCTTCGAAATCCTTGACCTCATCCTTGAAATCGGAATCGTTCTCGATAGCGCCTCTTACCTTCAGTACCTCTCTTGTGAGAAGCCAGTATACCAGAGCAAGCGATCTGCGTCCCTTGTTGTTTGCAGGAATAACCAGATCGACATATTTTGTCTCGTTGTTAGCATCGCAAAGGCCGATGATGGGTATGCCGGACCTCACGGCCTCCTTGAGGGCCTGTTGGTCTGCGGCGGGATCCGTTACTATGAGAACCCTGGGCTCCATGTAAACGTCAAGTGAAGGATTGGTTAAAGTGCCAGGGACAAACCTTCCCGGAAATGCTCCGCTTCCTATCCTGTTGGAGAATTCCCTGACCGGCCTCTGGCCGTACTGTCTTGCCGATACGACGAGGACCTCATCCCCCGAGATTCTGCCTATCATATTGGCAGCGGTCCTGATCCTCTCGTCGGTCTTCTTGATGTCCAGCACATAGAGGCCGTCGGACCGGACCTTGAATATGAAATCCTTCATGTCCGCGCTCTTCTGCTGGGTTCCGATATGGACTCCGGATGTGAGGTAAACATCCTCCTCTATGAGAAGGTCCTTGGCATTCTGGATATCGCTCATCTATTCAACTCCTAGCTCCTCTTCACGGTCAGGGGTATGACGTTCTTATCCATCTCGCTCTGGGCTATTTTCAGAGGATCAACCTCTGCGGATTGTACCAAGGGAGGTGCTCCCAGACTGAGCTGCAGGGTCCTGGCCCCGAGGATCCTGGCTTTCTCGAAACGGGTCAACATCGATTCCACCTTCTGACCGCGATCACTGGAACGGGCGGTTTGGAATGGGGGAAACGGGGGGTTTAATATAAACCTTATGGGCCCGAAACCTCGTTAAGCGACCCCTGCCTGTATCCCTTGGGATCAAGATATATTTTCACATCTCCAACGATATCGATGATCGAGTCCCATCCCTCAAGAGCTTTTTCGGGATCGCCCACCTCCAGAATCAATAGATATCTTCCGGATGCACTCTCGTGTAATCTGGCCCTTACATCAAAAAATCCAAGGTTCCTTATTCCCTCCTCGACCCTGTCTATCAATCTCAATTTTTCAGAATTGATCTCCTCGCCATGGGGAATCCTGGTGGCAAGACAAGGTGATGAAGGCCTCTCATGGACCTCCATTCCTTCCTCTTTCAGGATTGACCTTATTTCAATTTTCCCGAGTCCGGTTTCTATGAGAGGGTGTCTTATTCCCAGATCGGTGGAGACCTCGTGACCGGGCCTGTGATCTCTCAGATCATCCTTGTTTGCCCCGTCAACAACCCGGGTATAACCTCTCTTCCTTGCCTCCTCGATAACCATCGGCATTGCTATCTTCCTGCAGATCCCGCATCTGTCCGGAGGATTACCTCTGAAAATCGGATCGGTCATGACATCTGCCCTGATAATTACGAGTTCCATACCAAGTGCTTTCGCAACCTTTCCGGCGCTTTCGATGTCAGCTGAGGGTATTGTGGGATTTTCAATCATGATTCCCACTGTATCACCGTAAAAGGCTTTCATGGACGCCAGGGCAACAAGTGAGCTGTCCACTCCGCCGGAGAAGGCAACCGCCGACTTTCCGATGGACCGGATTACCTCCGTCAGATCCCTGAGGCCAGGCATACCCGACCAACCGCGGGTTGGGATTAAATCTTTTCCCAGTAGTTCCGAAGGTAATTTGAACCCCGGATCAGTTTGAGATGACATTCGA
>CAYULA010000077.1:0-7293 GCA_964445525.1 uncultured Thermoplasmatales archaeon
CCGCCGTGTACGGTTCCGTATGCACGGTGGTGTGACAGGGACAGTCCGTGAGGACTTACCTATGTCGATTATGATTGGTTGGAAAAAATCCAGGTAGATTCCAGCTTTATATCGAATCATTTTCTAATCTTGAATAATGTGAAGATTGCAATGATCGATGATAGAAGTATACCTATAGGAAACAATAGTATGCTTCCGCATAGTTCATTATCAGTTTCTTCTTCCTTATCGTCAGTGTCGTCACCCGTATCATCATCAGTGGTATCATCGTCGTCTGGATCATCATCATCGCCTGAGGAACCGCCATCATACGGCTTGTCATCATCTCCGAAATTGTAATTGATATAATCGAATCCGGTATTGATCCCCATTGTCTGTGTTAACGAACCTGTGAAATCAAGAACCGACGTGAAGGAACCCATGTAACCCCTGTTTATTCTTGCCGTGAAAGTTGATCCGCTTATCGTATAATTATCATCGCCTATGGGTTCGATTGCAGTGGGTGAACTTATTGTGATGTAGGTCTCCTCACCGTAATATATTCCCATTATCTTGACATTTATTTCAGCGTAATCCTCATCACCGTCGAGGTCCAACCCAAGAACATAGGAGTTGTATCCATCCTCTCCGTCCTCACCGTATTCACCTGTTATATCTCCAACAACGGTCAGTGTGAGGATCAAAGGGTCTCCTGACTGGTCAAGTGTCAGGGATACCACATCAATATCATCTCCATGGCCCGTGTCCGACATGGTGAATTGTACGTCACCGCTCTCGTCATCATAGGACCATATTTCGCCATTTCCCGAAGCTGTCATGGATATAAGCAGTACGGCCATCATGCTCACTGCAATCAACATCGATTTTCTCATTTCCTTGCCCCCGGATATTGAAGATATTATTCTGGTGGTATTTCCTTTTTTCCGGGGAGGATATTCAGTAATTTGAATACTTCAGGTAATAGTTATTTACAATTTCAAACCAATGTCCAAAAGGTGATAGTCATGGTTCTTGTAATTCAGGCCCTGTTAATCGCTCTCGGAATACTTGCCGGGTTGATCGTTTTCCTGATACTGATAGGTCTCCGTGTCATGAAGGAATATGACAGGGGGATAATCTTCAGATTGGGAAAGTTCAACAGGATTCAGGGTCCCGGACTCTTCTATCTGATACCTCTATTGGATTCCATGTCCAAGGTTGATCTCAGGGTAATAACCGTTGATGTGCCCAAGCAGGATGCCATAACCCTTGACAACGTTCCCGTTGTTGTTAACGCTGTTATTTATTACAGGATAATGGATCCCAAGATGGCGATCCTCAATGTGGCCAATTACAAGATCGCCATTGCTCAGGCTGCTCAGACAACACTGAGATCAATAATTGGACAGTTCGTCCTGGATGATGTTCTAAGCAAGAAGGAGAAGATAAACACCAAGCTCAGGCTGGTCATAGACAAGCTTTCGGATCCCTGGGGTATAAAGGTGGAATCCGTTGAGACAAAAGAGGTCCTCCTTCCTCAGGGAATGCAGAGGGCCATGGCAAAGGTTGCGGAAGCGGATAGGGAGAAAAAATCCAGATTAATAAAAGCCCTGGGAGAATACGAGGCAACGAAGAAACTTGTTCAGGCAGGCACAATGATCAGACAGGAGCCTTCAATTCTGGAACTGAGAAGGATGCAGATGATAACCGAAGTGGGAGCGGAAAAGAACAGCACCACTGTTTTAATGATCCCAACCGATTTCTTATCAGCCGCCAGGTCCTTCACGGAGTATATAGACTCAACCATAAAGATAAACGATGATACCAAAGAAAAATAGAGGTTTCCTATATCCCCGGATCACCTTTTTCACGAGTGATATCGATGCCATCAATGAGGCCCTCCTTGCGGTAATCATCCGTTCTATCGAGAAGATATGAAGAAATGAAAAATAATGGACCAAGGAGAATGTATGATATCTGCATCCAAACCGGTGCATGAATGGTATCAATAAACGGAAGACCGGGATAATCTCCCGTTGCCTTGTTCCTGAAGTTGAACAGATGATATGCCGCTGCCTCCAGCATTATGAGAATGGGCCAGTACAGAGCCACATAAACTGCGAACTTCGAAGGAAACCGTTTCAATCGAAAGAGCCTCTCCAGATATGAATATAGAAGATATGAAACCGTCAATCCGTTTGCCCAAGCAAACAGGGGAAAGATATTCACTCCTTCTATCGTCAGGAGGTCCTTGTTGTATCCATATTGACCATGGGCAAACAGCATCCATGTCAATGCCATAAGGGTTGCAAGAAAGTAATGTTTGATCATTTTCTTTCTTCCAGTCAGTATCAGATAAGGGGGGAAGGAGATATAACCAATGACCACAAGGTAGTCGGGTTTCATTGTCATGCATATGGATATGAATAATGCTATCAATGCAAGGTCCAAAATGATCATGTATTTGGTCTTCCTCATCAAACCCCTCCGGGCGGATTCTCCCATTCCCTATTCATAACATCTTACATTGAGTTAATAATTCCTTCATTTCCCGCTTTGCTGTTCGATGATGTCCAGGTAAAAACAAATTTGCATCCACAGCTCACTTTCTCCCGATGTCAATAATACATGTGTCACTGATTATCTGGAATTTATCTTTTGGGATGGCATTCCTGTTTCTCCGGAAATCTTAACTTTCTTCTCCTCGATCAATTACACGTCATCATTCCGTATTCCAATCTTATCATCCACCTTTTCAGGTCAATTTCGCCCTCAGGTATGGCAGAAGTATTCATCATCACTCACCTCATTTTTACAGACAGGGCATACACCTCCGTGCATGGGTCCTGAATGCTCTTTCTTGTCGGTTGCCTCTATGACTCAAGATTTGCCTATAGATTTCTATTCTATGATACACTGGGAGTTAACTGAAAAATCTGTTTGAGGATCATTTCAAGGGTCCTAATATTATTCAGGAAGAGGTAAATAATCAGAATTGACTGGTCCCTCCATGGTGAAGACGAAGATCTATTATTTCTCCGGGACAGGGAACTCCCTTCACATCGCAAGGGAGCTCCAGAAGAGGATCCCGGATTCCTTACTTTTGCCGATACTCGCATTCAAGGATATGGACCTGGTAAAAGTGGATGCCGAAAAGGTCGGTTTCGTTTTCCCTGTATATTTTACAACTATTCCCTCTCCCGTCAGGGATCTTATATCCCGACTGGATCTCACATCCGTGAAATACACATTCATGACTGCAACCAGAATCGGTACGTTCACGATTGCGGATAAACTGGTTAACAGCCTCCTTAAGAAAAGAGGAAGAAAACTGGATTCTTTTTTGATAGTCAACATGGCCTCAAATTCACCAACAGGATTGAAGCCGGGAAAGGGTGATCCCAAATGGATCGAGAGGATCTCCGATGAAGAAGTGGAGAAATTGGAAAAAGAGCTTCTTCCAGACCTTGATAGGTTCGCAAAGGCTGTCAACAACGGAGAAAAATATCCCGATAAAGTGATATCCAATCCGGTTGGAACACTGACAAGACCATTGATGGATATGGTAACAAAAGGGATCAAATCGGAGGTCGGCTACGTCACGGATGATACCTGCATCGGTTGCGGAACCTGCGAGAGGGTTTGTCCGTCGAACAAGGTAAAACTTATGAAAGGGAAACCTGTCTGGCAGAAGGATGTCCAGTGCTACTACTGCTTTGCATGCTTCAACTTCTGTCCGGAGCAGGCGATCCTTGTCGACAAGAAATGGGAAAGGAAGGATGGAAGATACCATCATCCCGATGTTACCCTGGAAGATATTGTAGGGCAGAAAGGAGCCTGAATCCGTTTACATTGGGAAAATGGTTTATAAGAAAGCTTCATAGGGAACCTCAGCAAGCGGTGTCATGAAGCTGAAGGATCACTTTATTACTACAAAATTACTCCTTACAATTCACATCGCTTGCATCTTTTTTTTGATTTCGATTTTGGTATCTTCAACTTCAAATTCAACGGAAACTAAAATACATTGTGTTCTTCTATTTTAATTTCATATGAAAGCCATTGTTTACGATCAATACGGACCTCCAGAGGTCCTCCACGTGGAGGATGTTCCCAAACCTGTTCCGAAGGACAATGAGGTTCTCGTCAAGGTCCATGCAACCACCGTGAACTTCGGGGACCTTTTCGCCAGGGACCTCAAGAACAAGACATTGAAGGATTTTTACATGCCCTCCCTTCTTTTTCCGATCGTCAAGATGACATTCGGAATGGGCAAGCCAAAGGTAAGGATCCTCGGAAGCGAGTTCTCGGGAGTGGTGGAATCGGTTGGAAAGGATGTGAAAAAATTCAAACCAGGTGATGAAGTCGTGGGATATCCGGGTCAGGCCATGGGAGCTTATGCGGAATATCTCGCCATTTCAGACAAGAAGATGATAGGGATCAAACCAGAGAACCTGACCCATGAACAAGCAGCCTGCCTTCCCTATGGATTCATTATGGCAAATGATCATCTTAAAAAAGTGAATATCAAAACCGGCCAGAAGGTTCTTGTAAACGGTGCATCAGGAGGAATAGGTTCTATCGGTTTGCAGCTTGCCAAGCACAAGGAAGCGGAAGTTTCGGGTGTGTGCGGAACCAATTCGGTGGAATTCGTGAAATCAATAGGTGCTGACCACGTTATTGACTACACAAAAGAGGATTTCACAAGAAATGGTGAAAAATATGATATCATCTATGATATACTGGGAAAGAGGAAATTATCCGAAGTGAAGAATTCACTAACGGAAAACGGTACCTACCTTTGTGCAAGCTTCAAGGGAAGAAAGGTTCTCCAGTCCATGCTGAATAATCCTCTCAGCAAGAAGAAAATGATATGCGCTTTTGCAAGCGAGAACCAGGAGGAGATGAGAACATTCAAGAAACTGGCAGAAGATGGTGCGATCAAAACATTGATCGACAGGACCTTTTCACTTGATGACGCTTCAAAAGCCCACAGATATTCCGAGGAAGGTAAAAAGAAGGGCAATGTGGTGATAAAGATCAATTGAGGAACATGTGATGGTCTTGGTGGGAATCTGAAAGTTGGTGTTGACCGGAAATCAGGATTGCCCGGGAAGTATTTAATCGAGGTACATTCCCGTTCATTGATCACGTCTAACAAATATCTTCAGGGAGGAAAATCTTTGACTGCCGGAATGCGATTGTTAATGGGGGAAAATATGTATTTATACGGATATATAAAAGTTATTGAGGAATTTCTTTTAATCCTGATCCGAATTATAATAGGGAAATGGACGGAAGTTAATGCAAGGAGGAATCGACTTTGAAAGCGGTTGTGCAGAATGGTTACGGTTCTACCAAATATCTTACCTTAAAGGATGTGAAGAAACCATCGGTGAAGGAAAATGAGGTTCTTGTCAAGGTCCTGGCCGCTTCCGTCAATGCGGGGGACCTATTCACGGTTAAAGGAAGTCCCTTCATGCTTCGATTCGAGGTCGGATTTCCCAAACCAAAGGATCACATACTTGGTTGGGATGTCGCCGGAATAGTCGATTCGGTAGGTAAAAATGTCAAGAGATTCAAGAAGGGGGATGAAGTTTACGGATCGACCAAATTTGCTTTCGCTGAATTTGCAGCTGGAGAGGATATCTTTTTCGAGAGGAAACCAAAGAGCCTATCCTTTGAAGAGGCCGCAGCCATTCCCACCGCCGCCCTCACCGCTCTTCAAAGGTTGAGGGATGGAGGGAATATCCGGAAGGACCAGAAGGTTCTGATACTCGGAGCTTCAGGAGGAGTTGGATCCATGGCTGTTCAGATTGCCAGATCGTTCGGGTGCGAGGTCCACGGTGTATGCAGTTCCAAAAAGAAAGACCTGGTCAGGTCCCTGGGAGCCTCCAGGGTCTACTCCTATGACAAGGAGGATTTCACCAGAAGCGATCAGAGATATGATCTCATTCTTGACAATACGGGCAGGAACGGATTTTCGGATATGAAGAGAGTTCTCAAGAAAAATGGTATGATCGTCCCCAACAGCGGACATGGCGGGATGGGATACGTCATCAAGGCATTCGCGAGGGCTCCTTTCGACAGGCATGTGGGAACAATGAAGATAGCTGATCTGAAGAAGGGAGACCTCAATACCATAAATGGACTCATCGAGGATGGGAGTTTGAGACCTTTCGTTGATAAGGTGTTTTCATTGGAGGACACACCAAAGGCGATAGATTACATGGATAGCGGCAGGGTAAGGGGAAAGATCGTGATCAGGATTTGAGGTCGATTTGTCAACAAAGGTGAATGTAATGAAACCGGTCAAGAAGGACACCAGGAAACTCTTCTTCAAGAAAGGAACCTGCTCCCAGACTTTCTTCTACCTCATCAATCGGGAATTCGATAACAACAAAGAGGTCCATGAAAAAGCCTCCGATCCGCTTGTTGGCGGAATACTTCAGCTGGGTCACCAGTGCGGTCTGCTTATTGGAGCCTCATTGGCGGTCGGAAGGGAGGCCCACAGGAGATACGGAAACACGAGCCAGGCTCTCGGGACCTCGATCATGACAAGCAGAAAGGTGCTGGATGCCTTCGGTGAGAATGCAGGGAGCCCCAACTGCAGGGATATCACCGACACGGATTTTTCGAAGAAGCTGCAATTTGCAAGATATATGGTCTTCAAGGCCTTCTCCTGTTTCAAACTGGCGGATAAATGGACAGAGGATGCTATAGCTTCAGCCCGGGAAGGCCTGGATGATCCGGGTGATTATTCACCTGATACGATAAGCTGTGCATCCGAAGTGGCCATGAATATGGGGGCCAGTGAAGAGGAGATCGGTGCCGTTTCGGGCCTTGCCGGGGGAATCGGACTGAGCGGAGGTGCATGCGGAGCTTTGATAGCTGCTATCTGGCTGCAATCCATAAAGTGGGTAAATGATAATCCAGGGAAATCGGCCTATTCAAATTCTTACTCTTCCAACGTTCTCTTCACATTCGATGATCATACTGGCTCTAGATTCCTTTGCAGCGAGATATGCGGTAAGAAATTCGATTCGGTCGAGGAACATACGGAATATATCAGAAACGGTGGATGCGGTAAGCTTATTGAGACCCTTTCGCAATCATGGGGGTGATTACCATGAGGGCAGTGGTATGCACGGGTTACGGACCTCCCGATGTCTTGAAACTTACAGAAGTTGAAAAACCGATTCCAGGAGATGGTCAGGTCCTCATCCGGATACATGCGACCACGGTCCACATAGGAGATACTAGTGTCATGTCAACCCTAAACTGTCGGGTAAAGCCGTGAAAGCTTTATTCTTG
>CAYULA010000078.1:0-6910 GCA_964445525.1 uncultured Thermoplasmatales archaeon
CTTATCTGCCTTCAGGATGTCACCGACCTGGAGAGGGCCAAGAGAAAGTACAGAATTGCAGTGGATTTCACCTATGACTGGGAAAATTGGCTGGGAGCAGATGGAAAGTTCATCTATGTCTCTCCTTCCTGTGAGAGAATTACAGGTTACAAACCTGAAGATTTCATGGATGATCCCAGGTTATTGATGAGATTGATACATCCACAAGACAGAGAATTCGTTAAAAATCATCATGAAAATGAGATAAAGAACAGGGGAGCAGAGGAGATTCCACCATTTAGGATAGTGACAAAAAGCGGAGAAGTACGTTTCATTGAACACCGTTGCCAGGGAGTTTTTTCAGGTGAGGGCGCCTTTCTCGGAGTAAGAGCAAGCAACAGGGATATCACAAAAGAAAAGGAACTTGAAATCGAGAATGATATCATTATTTCCCTTCTGAAGATCATCAATTCAAGCCTCCATCAGAAGGATATGGTGGAAAGATCAGTATCAATGCTGAAGAAAAGATTGGATTTTGAAGCTGTAGGAATCAGGATACAGGAAGGTGATGATTATCCTTATTACGAAACCAGAGGATTTCCGGAAAAATTCGTGGAAGCGGAAAGATATCTTTGCGCAAGGGACATTGAAGGCCAGATACTTAGAGATGAAATAGGCAATCCGATTCTTGAATGCATGTGCGGAAACATAATAAAAGGCCGATTCGACCCCTCAATGCACTTCTTCACGGAAAAAGGAAGCTTCTGGACAAACAGCACAACACAACTTCTGTCCAATACATCCGAAGAGGACAGACAGGCAAGAACAAGAAACAGATGCAATGGCGAGGGGTATGAATCGGTTGCATTGATTCCCCTGAAAACCGTTGACGGGACCATCGGACTCATACAATTCAATGATCCGAGAAGGGATATGTTCACGGAAAGCAAGATCCACTTTCTGGAAAGGATTTCGGACTACCTCTCGGTCGCGGTGGCACATCGCAGGTCTGAGGAAATGCTGAGAAAAAGTGAGGAAAGATTATCCCTGGCACAGCATGTCGGAAAAATGGGAAGTTACGAGTACATATTGCCCGAGGGAACCTTCAGATGGTCAAAACAGACATTCCGGATAATGGGCAGGTATCCCGAACAAGGGGAACCCTCCCTGAGGGATTTCATGAATATGGTACATCCTCAAGACAGGGAGAAAATGGGCAATGCACTTTCAGATTCCGTATCGGAAAGAGAAGATTTCCGAAGTATATACAGAATAATCCATCCCGGTGGAGAGGTCCGGTTTATTAAATCAATCGGTAAACCTATCTTGAACTATGAGGGAGTGGTCGGAAGTATTTTCGGGACCATCATGGATATCACGGAAGAAAAGAGGATGGAAGATGAGATCAGGGAAAGCGAAAGGTTCAACCGTATGCTCAACCAGACCGTTCCCAACTTTTTATACATATATGATGTTGAAAAGGATAGGAACACCTGGATCAATGAAAATTATCAATTATTTCTTGAAAATGAGGTCGAAAGCGATGTGGGGGATATGACCTATGATAATATTATCGCTTTCATTCATCCGGATGATCTGAAAAAATTCGAAAATGCGCAGAAAGAATTGAGCAAGGGTTCCGATGGCTTGATCAATATCTTCGATTTCAGGATAAAAACAAAAAGTGGATTGAGGTGGTTCCACCATCAGAGCAGGATATTTAAAAGGAAGGAAAATGGTCAGATAGAAAAGACCATCGGAACCATGTTCGACATAACGGATTTGAAGGAATTGGAGCAATCATTGAGGGAAAGGGAAAGATTCAATTCCATCTTGAATAAAACAATACCGAATCTGATCTATATTTATGATAATAATCTGAAGAAAAACATCTGGGTCAATGATAATTACAGCATTTTCCTGAAAGAAAAGGCAAAAAGAAAAAGGATCGATTTGAATTATGATGACATAATCTCCTTCATACATCCGGATGATATCTGCAAGATAACGGAAGGACATAAAAACCTGGACGAAGAAACGGATGGATTCATCAACAACTTCGAATTCAGGATAGAGACCGAGGATGGATGGAGGTGGTTTCATCACCAGGGGAAGGTCTTCAAGAGAAATGAAGAGGGTAAAATCGAACAGACAATCGGAACCATGTTCGATATCACCGATCGGAAAAAAATGGAACTTGCTGTTACAGAAAGTGAGGAATTGTTCAGATCTCTCACAACCATGGCACCGGTCGGGATCTACAGAACAGATGCCGACGGACATTGCATTTTCGTCAACGACAAATGGTGTGAGATCACGGGTGTCAGCAAAGAGGAAGCTCTCGGTGAAGGATGGATAAGAGGCCTCCATCCTGATGATAGTATGAGGGTAACACAAACCTGGTATGACATGGTTGCCACTGATTCAAAATGGAATATGGAATACAGGTTCAAACACAAGGACGGGACCGTAAGATGGGTCAAGGGAACCGCCATCCGGTTATTTGATCATGATGGAACATTCTCCGGTATTATCGGAGTCAACAGCGATATCACCTCCCTCAAGGAGACCGAATCCATATTGAAAGAAAGCGAATCGAGATATCGTTCATTATTCGAAACCAATCCGGACCCCATTTTCCTGCTGGATAAGAAAGGGTGGATACAGGGAATGAATGCTTCCGCTCATCTGATCGTGAGGTTGATCGCACCATCTAGAAAAATTGATACCATTATGGATCTTTTTGCAGATGATGAAAAAACCGGTTCGATCTTCATGAACTGGTTCTCTTCATCAATGAAAGGCTCCGACAAGAAAATAATTGAGATACCTATCAAAGGAGAGAGAGCCAAGGTTACGCTTGAGTTCCATCTTACAAAAGGATTGCAGAGGGGAGATAAGATCCAGTATCAATTGATAGGTCACGACGTGACCATGAGAAAGATCTTCGAGGAAAACATCAGGAAAGCATCCATGAAATTCATTGTCGAGGATGGAACCACCTATCTCATTTCCGAACCTACATACAATAAAACTACAGATGTTTTAAAAGAACTGCAATCCGTGGGGTACCGAATAGAAGGCTGGATAAGATATCAGGAAAGGCTCAAGGATATACTGGATAGAACCAAAGTAGATCTATTGCCCTTGACCAGGATCGGAAAGGATGATAAAATCAAAGAGATAAGTACAGAAACCATTGAAAACAAATGCAGGGAGATGGGAAAAGGCTCGGTATTGTTTATCGGATCCCTGGATTACCTGATCCTGGAACACGGGATTAAGAAGATATTGAAATTGATGCAGGATATAAGGGACATATCCATGATGAAAAAGAACATCGTTATCGTTACTCTGGATCCAAGATATCTGACCGGAGAGGAGATCGATCTTTTCAAAAAGGACCTTTCTGACATAACACCCAGGAAACGACCGGAGATCCCGATCAATCTCAGGAACATACTCGATTTTGTAAGGGAGAGGAATTTCCAGGGGAGAAGACCGGATTATTCGGAGATATCCTCGGAGATGGGAATAAGCAAACCCACTGCCAGGAAGAGGATAAGGGAATTGATGGAGATGGGGCTTTTGATGGAGATCAGGAAGGGTAGAATGAAGCTTCTGGAAGTTGACGAAAGCATTAACCGCACTATTTAGTGAAAAAATCGTTTCACTTATTTTTTCACTGTTAATATAATGCTGGAAACCCCTTATTTGCCATTAATGTCAGCTCCGCCTCAAGGCAGCGGTTTATCATATTCCGATTCGGATAGAATTGATCGCGAAGTCCTGGTTAATATACTTAAATCAATCAGGAACGTAAATCAATTGATCACCAAGGCGGATACCAGAGGAGAGGTTATCGAATCCGCTGCTGATCTGCTTACGGAGGAAGGTGGATTCCACAGAGCATGGATAGCCATAATGGATCCCGAGGGAGGCCTCAAAAATATCAAAGGCTCCAATATGAATGAGAGGTTGAATATTCTCGAGAATCTCTTCCTATCAAACACCGGACCCCCATGCTGGGAGAAGATGAGAAACAACGGAGGGAAAAGCGATGTCCGGTCCTTTCTCAAAGAATGTTCCAATTGCCCCATCAATTACGGATCACCATACGGGAAAGGACTGGCCAGGATCCTGAAACACAATGGAAAGGATTACGGGATGATATCTGTTTACCTTCCTTCTTATGTCGAATGCGAGGATGAATACATCTCCCTGTTCAAGGAAGTCGCGGGGGATATTTCCTTCTCCATGGGGAAATTCGACGATCAGGAAATGATAAGAAAAGCAAATGAAGCACTCAAGGAGAGTGAGGAGAAGTATCAAACCCTTTTCGAATCATCCCCCGACTCGTTGTTCATTGTAGGACTCGATGGAGGAATAATCGACGTCAACGAAACGGCAGTAAAGACCTATGGATTTTCGAGAGAGCAGTTCGGCAGCCTTAAGGTTACCGATATTGCCAAAGACGAATTAAAGGAAAAAGCTCCTGAACGTATAACCAAAGCGGGTCACACTTCCTCCGGTTTCGAATGGGAACATAAGAAGAAAGACGGGACCGTTTTCCCGGTTGAGATACACACTCATCCCATCACCCTCTCAGGTAAAGATTGCATACTGGCAAGTGCGAGGGACCTTACCGGCTCCAGGAGGATCGAGGATTCATTGAGAATGAAATCCCTGATGTTGGATTCCATAGGAGAAGCGGTCATCACAACCGACCTTGAGGGGAGAATCAGGTATTGGAATAAGGCGGCGGAGAGAATCTACGGATGGAGGGAAGAGGAGGTCCTTGGGAAGAATATCTTGGAGGTGACCCCTTCGGAGGAAATGATCCTCCAGGCTTCCACCATAATGGACAGATTGAGTGAAGGCAAATCATGGGAGGGAGAGTTCTGGGTAAAGAGAAAAAGCGGTGAAAGATTTCCGATACAGATTACCGATAATCCAGTGTTTGACAAATACGGGAATCTGGAAGGGATCATCGGTATTTCAAGGGATATAACAGAACAGAAAAAGGCGAAGGAGGCCCTGGCCGAAAGCGAGAGGCTCTACAAGAGTATCTTCAACAACAGCAGGGACATGTTCTTCCTTCACCGTATAGGACCGGATCTGAAGCTTGGAAGCTTCATGGCAGTCAATGACAGGGCCTGTGATGTACTGGGTTATTCCAGAAAAGAACTGCTCCGCAAGCTTCCGGTGGATATCGTGGAGAGAAATCAGAGAGGGTCCTACAGGGAGAACATCAAGAATATCCTGGAAAAAGGTGAAAGCATATTCGAGAGGACCTTCGTGAGCAGAACGAAGGAGAAATTAAGGGTGGAGATCAACTCCCACCTGATAGATCTGGGAGGCAGTATGTGTATCCTGGCCATAGCAAGGGATATCAGACCCAGGGTGGAGGCCCAGAGGGAGCTTGTGAGAAGTGAGAGGAACTACAAGACTCTCGTAGAGAATTCCCCCGATGTGATCATAAGATTCGACAGGGACCTGAAAATGGTATACTGCAATAAAAGGATAAAGGAACTGATGGATTTTACCAAACATAAATGTGAAGGGGCCACAATTTCTCAGATGGAAAATCTTCCACAAGATATTCGAAGATACTGGACGGAAAAACTGGAGGAAACACTTCGAGAAGAAAGGAGGATAGAATTCGAACTGGAGCTTCCTATCAAGGAGGGAAAAAAGGATTTTCATTTGGTCCTGGTTCCGGAAAAGGAAAATGGAACCGGTTGGTCATCGATCCTCTGCCTTGCAAGAGATATTACGGAGATGAGGAAATTCCAGAGATCCTACAAGATGCTCTTTGATGAAATGATGGACGGATTTGCACTTCATGAGATCATAATAGATGAGATGGGATCCCCTGTTGATTTCAGATTCCTGGATGTCAATCCGGCTTTCGAGAGCCTAACAGGACTGAGAGCCGAAGATCTCCTGGGCAGGACCGCGAAGGAGACATTGCCCGGAATGAACATTGAAATGATCGATGTATTCGGAAAAGTTGCGCTATTGGGAGAGGACATTAATTTTCATCAATATTCGAAGATATTTGGAAAGTATTTCAAAATCAAGGCATTCAGCCCCAAGAAGGGACAATTCGTTACGGTTTTTGAAGATATTACACAACAGAAGGAATTGGAGAACAGTCTCGAGGAACAGAAGAATCTATCCCAGTTCTATCTGGACCTTTTCAGCCATGATATGGGGAACATCCATCAATCGATGTATTCCAATGCTGAACTCGCATTGATAAAAAAGGATGATCCCGGTTTCCTTTTCACGGCCATTGAAAATCAGATGACCCTCACAATGAGATCTCTGAGACTGGTGAAATATGTCAAGCTCCTCTCGAGATTGACGGAGGAAGAACATGTGTTCAAACCCATCGATATACGAATCCTGATCGATGATATAGTTGATGATATCAAGGAGATGTACACCGACAGGAAACCGATAATCGAGGTTAAGCTTCCAAAGGATGAAGTATTGGTAAATTCGGAGTTCATCATCGAGGAGCTCTTTTTCAATCTGATCCAGAACAGTGTAAAGTTCCAGAAGGTCTACGAACCCAAAGTCAAAATCGAGATGATTCGGGATAGAACCTCGTGTATTTGCACTACCACCATTACAGATTGGGGGACTGGCATTCCTGACAATATCAAGCCTCTCATCTTTGACAGGAGAAGTACCACCAGAAGTGACGCGCACACCGGGATAGGATTGTCCATAGTCAAGGAACTGGTTGACAGATACGGAGGATCGATTTCCGTGACCGACAGGGTTGATGGAGACTATTCTAAAGGGACTGTATTTACTATCGAGCTCCCGCTGGTATAAATTGGGGAAATTGAACTTCAATCAATTTTTATAACCTTAACTCCACAATTTTTAACCCATAGGTAAGGCTTCAGGATACAGA
>CAYULA010000079.1:0-6072 GCA_964445525.1 uncultured Thermoplasmatales archaeon
TTTGCGAAACAATTAAATCGGATTTAAGACATTTGAGATGTGCGGAAAGTAAGATGAATCATTATTTAGATCAATAAATGCAGCCTCCGGTCGACTATACTCAATATTTGTATCAGATAATCTATAATTGGTAAAATTTTGAAAATGAAATCCAGATGATATTTTAATAAAAACATTAAATAACGAATCTTCAGTTTCTTCTACCGAATATATATCTAAAAGACCATCATTATTAAAATCAAGAATTGAATGATATATACAAGGAGTTATGTTGATTTCCATTGAAGGTTTTATAAATACGATATCTTCAACGGGAAGAAAATCACAACAACCACATTCATCCTCTTCATCCGAATGTATACATCCACTACCAAATATAATCGATATAATAATAATACTAATGAGAACCTTATTATTTCCAATCATTGTATCTTTAGTATTTTAGAAGTATTTGAATATTCCTTTCATATAAACAAAGATGTTCAAATATTGAAATAATATAATAATGAAAAAGTGATTTTATTTAAAATCTATGATATTTTTGATGAGAGTGTAATTAACAACTTTTATTTTTATCCGGACCTTAATAATGTCCTCCCTTCTGTGATGATTGTGATTTCCATTGTAAGAGTTTAAGGAAAGAGTGGCGGGATGAGGCTGCGTAGAGAGGATTGAGTGCGTTGATATAAAATTAACATCAACCTCAACCCGCCAGGAAAATGGAATGGTCCTACGGGGATATAAATTGTTGGATTTGTTGCATCCTTTATATAGAATTTCTTTCACCCTAGCCCGTTCGAGGCCCCATCCCATGACCTGCCCATACCAAACACAGGTGCCCCACATCGTGACCCGGAGAGGACCTCTGGACCCGAATACAATTTCAATCCACCCCTGCCCCACAATGAGACCTCCACCCCCCAAACACCCCCCACATCACAGGGGCCTCACCCTGAGACCTAAAAAACCCAAGTCGAGGCCCCAACTGTGGCCCCACGTCGAGACCTATAATATCCTTCCAAATGTGAAAATATCCAGGACTACTTATCAATTTCAAAACTTCTGAACTGTCTAATAATTCTCTTCAAACTCTCATATCGATCCTCGAAATCATCAACATTGAGATAGATGGAATCCTTATATATGTCATAACCAGCAATGATCTCTTTCCCACTCTCATTCAACTCCGAAAGAATAAGGTCCTTGATCTCTTCCACATGCTTTTCATCGATCCGGTCCACATACCAGCTTACCTTGACATAGACCAATTCGCCTGAGTAGAAGGAGAACGGAAATATGGTCGGATGAATATTCTTCATGACCGGAGTAAAGGACCCATTCATCTTTCCTGTGCCCCAGTTGATAACATCCGAGATTTCCTTACAGAAATCATAGAATTTCAAGTGCTCATCTGCTCCGGATCCCAATCTCTCTTCAACCTGCTCGAAATAGCTCTCCTCACCCCACTTCTTTCTACCACTTAACTTTCTTTCAACTGCCATATTCTTCTTCACTTCGACTCCGAAGATCCTCGGTAACATGATCTCAAAATCCTCGAATTTGTAGTGATCCAGCTCCACCGCGTAGATATCGAAATTGGAATTCTGATTGATATACACGATCAGGTCCTTCAACCTCTCGTCCATGGAATCCATTATCACGATGAACTGAAGGCTTCCGTTCAGAAGGTTGCTCCGGATCCCGTTCAACAGTTCATTGTAACCTTCCTCATCAAGACCGAAGAATTTCATGGCCTTGTCCTGGAATCCCATCCTGAATTTTTTCTCTATCTCCATTTCGATCCTGTCAATGAAAATATCGAAGTTGTTCGAATGCCTCCAGAGGGAAGCTCCGTAATCCAGGGCCTGAGCAACCACTCTTCTCTTGTCGGTGTTATTGTACAATTTTGTTTCTACTATGTATATATCGCCATCCTTATCGATTGCAAGGGCATCGATGGGACCCGAATTGGTCTCGTATTCCCTGGCGACAACCAGAAGTTTTCTTTCCTCCTTTATCTCGTAGATTGGAATCGATTCGGGATTCTCGTGTATGTATTCCTGGAGATATTCTTCCTTCTCGATGGGGGACCTTTCCACAATTTCGGCTTTCTTTCCTTTCTTTGAAATGATCATTGACATCTATTCACCCTCTCTCAGCTCCAAATTCATCATTGAATGGTCAGATATACTCCTATCCCGGACAGAATTTTAGTAGATACACGAACGCCTCACGTATTCTTCCCTATCCATTTCTCGAGATGATCGGGCCTGACCACCTTTAAACTGATTCCATAGTTTTTCTCGAGATTATATTGGAGACCGGAATCCCAGAGGTCCCTGTCGTTGGAAACGATTGCATCTGCCTCTTCCCTGAAGGCAAGTGTTGCCACCATCTTGTCCGCATGACTGGGTTTGAGTCCCTTGTGTTTTGAAAACATGCAGTCTATCTCCCTCGGAGGATCCATCTTCACCTCCTCTATCCTCACATAATCCAATTCAAACGGAACCTGATCGATCCTCCCCCACTTCGATAGTTCAATCAACACATCAAGAGGAGCCATGAACTCCACCCTCTCATCACCGAACAAACTGGATGAATGCCTGTTGGAGATCGCATTCGTGTCAAGAACACACGTCAGTTTCGGTTTAGTTTTTGTTCGATAATCTTCTCCAACTAATCCCTCCAGTTCCCTTATCTCTGAAGAGAGGTCCTCGGGAATATCCTTTCTTTTTGAAGAGAGAACCTTCACCTTCTCCGAGGAATGCTCCTTTTGACCTCTCAGAAATCCCCTCTCCTCATGGATCCTCTTCAGATGTCTTTCAAGGATTTTCATGTATTCTTCTTCTGATAATTCTCCTTTTTTCTTTTTCAACAGACAGTGGATGGAGGTCCCTATCATTCTCTGTTTCAAAGCTTCAAGATGATCCTCCCTTCTATCGGAAAGGTCAAGACAATTTGCGATCATGTATCTTACCCTGAAATCTCTTGGATATTCTCCGACGATGCTCCAGGCGATATCGATGTAATTGGTTCCCCTGAATCTCCTGAGGACCTCAACCGAAGTCAGCAGGGAGAACTTTCTCGTGTCGGGATCCCTGGAGCTTCTTTTGAGGAAATCCAGCATCTCGATCTTTTCATCCATGGTATGACCGTTCAGAAAATGATCACCGAATTCCTTTATGGACGAATGGTCATATTCCGCAAATCTCTTCTGAAATGCGCTGGATGGGAATGGATTGATAACATTTCCGCATTTGCATTTATTCTCCTTTCCGGGTTTTACCCTGATCCTTCTCTTGCATTCACTGCATGTAACCTTCAAACCCAACTCCCCCCTGGGTATTCTGAAGTGTGTAACATGGGTAAGGACATCTCGATTGATTACCCTTTCTTGCACAAGAAGTATGGTTCAACTGGTATATCGAGAATCTAACGTTATGAACGTTACAACTACCCGAAAAAACAGTTATTCGATTATTGACCGATTAGATGGACGTATTATACAGGAAAACGGTTTTCTTCATTGATTTTGTCTCTATAATATGTGTTTTTAACTCGTAATCTTTGAAATAATCTTCATTTTTCAATTTTTCAACAATCTCGTCCAGTTTTGAAACAGCGCTATCGCTTGCAAAAAGGATCAGAAAATCAATGTTCATACCCAAAATTTTGATCTTTATCTGTTCAATTCTTCTCTCTAGGGAATCATCCGAGGAAATGAAAAGAGAATAGCTGCGAACATCATCGATCAACTTTTCCGTGAAACGAATAATGTCCTTCTTTCCAACATCCAGACCTACCAGGTCATTGATGAACTGAGTGAATATTCCGTTTTGAACCATCTCGGCTATGTGAACACCATCTCTCCCATGTGCGGCATAAATGTTATCCTTCAATTTGTGAAGTTCATCTTTGTCATCTTCCAATTTCCTCAAACTGATTCCTGAAAGGATGAGTGGCTTCAGTTTCCTGTCGTTGATATAGTCCGAGATGATCTTCCATTCCTGGGATTTTTTGGAATCCTTTACAATATCGATATGCCTCTCATCTTCGATAAAGGAATATTTCTTATCTACAACACCCTTGGCATAAGCTTTTATCTGATCCTTCGTCCAGTTCAGAGTTCCCTGAGCGTATCCCTGAGCTACCTTTATGAAAGGATCGTCTTCACTCAAAAGGCATCCCCGTATTCTTCAAAATAGGAAGCAATACTGAATGGATTGTCATTTATGATTATTGTACTTCCCGGAAAAATTGCCATATCCTTCAGGGTGACATCAAGATCTGTATACTTGTCTTTGACCCTCTTTCCATTCTGGTTGATGATATATTCTCCGTCGACATCATAACCCAATTCCTGTAACAAGGAGACTTTTGTGTCTCTTGAAAGCCTTTTGATAGACACGAACTGCATCAACTTCACCCTCAGGTTACGCATCCTGCTTATGAACCAAGGTCATTGTTCTATATTATTACTTCCCTCGGAATAAACATTGAACGGTTTTCTGGCTTCTTTTTAAATGAGGTTGAATGTTATTTATTTATTTCTCAAAAAATGCTCACCATGGATGTATTGAACTCTCCTTTGAAATCCAGAATACTTCATATCCCATGTTTTGACAACATATATGCTCAATGCCTGGATTATCCGAATATCTCCAGCATCATTCTTCCCTGCTCGGTAATGGAATACTTACCCCTGGAATCCTTTTCTATCCAGCCGAGGTCCTCCCACTTGTCCTGGAAGTTCCTCCTGTATCTCATGAGAGCGGACTGGGACCTCTTTCTTCTTCTCTCATCCTCCCATATATCCTCGAGCATTCCGTTTCTCTCCAGCTCCCTCATCACTTCCGTGGTGGAGAGGCTCTTATACTTACCAGTAACATCCAACCATATTCCAAGGCCCTTGACGAGGTCCTGATCGGGAGCTTTCACCTCGAAGGTGGGGATCTCCACGGGATCCTTTACCTTCAAAGCGTTTCCGACGGGTTTCCCGTCCTCGAAGAAGACACTCTCGGGATCCCTCACGGTGAACTCCTCCGTGGGAGCATTGAAAGGTGTTGCCCCCTCCATCATGGATGCCACCATGGCAGCGGAGGAATAGATCTGAGGTCCCGCCCCCACGTTCACGTAGATGTGATTTCCCTCTCCCTTCTCATCTCTGATTATTCCTCTCACGGTCTTCATCACGTCGGTGAAGTTGGCGTAGTAGATGTCGTGCTCCCTCCATTCTATACCGTCACTCTCAAGTTCGTTTTTAACGTGGTTGAAGAAGTCTATGTAGGGAGGCTTCTTTCCGGAATGGATGATGTGGACCCTGTCGGCCCTGTAATATCTGATCGGGTCCAGGACCTTCACGGTCTCGAACGAGACACAGCACACGACCACCCTCAGGTTCGCCATTATGATCCCCTTCCGAACTGTAACGTTCATAACGTGATATCATATATCTAATCATTCTGCATAGATGACATACATGAAGCTGACAAACCGTCCGATCGGTATGCCATATGATGAGTTCCACTGGAGGGATATCCAGATCCCATGGGTTGTAAACCGTCATATCCTGATGGGGGAGATGGATTCCAATATGGTCAGGAAACCTCTTTCGGAGCTGAAATACTCAACGAAACATTACGATCCGGGTAATATCAGATCGATACACAGGTTTCTGGGAGCTCTGGAGGATTCCGTGGAATCCGGAAGGATGAGGGATTCACTGAAGATGGGAATCACCGGGCATCTGAAGGTCCTGCTGCTGGAGGATGATCTTAAGCTGGTGTTTGATACTTTGACAACGGTCCTGAGATGCGTTCACAAGGATCCAGATGGATCCTTCAGCGAGGAGTTCATCTCCGGTGACGGGCTCGAGATACTTCTGGGATTGATGGAGATGGAGATTGAAAGGGTATCGGACGATGACAGCATGCGAAGGAACCATTACAGCATGATGATAAGGGGGAATTCTGTCTACATTCTTGGAAATGTGATCAGAAACTGCAGAAAGGAAATTATGTTCAGTAGTTCCGAAGGTAATTTGAACCCCGGATCAGTTTGAGATGACATTCG
>CAYULA010000080.1:0-5995 GCA_964445525.1 uncultured Thermoplasmatales archaeon
ATGACCACTGTGCGGGCCTTGGAATTATAACATCTGTTATATTGATCAACAATTCCAAGGTCTCGTCAATTATAAACAGAAACGTGATTTCGAAACCATCGTAAAAAACAGGCTACGCCTTCGGTTTTTTACTGGCCTCCGCATCTGAGATGCGTAGACACGCATAAACAGAGCGTAGCTTAGAGACACTGTTTTGCGTGGGTATGAAAAAATGATAATATCATACCTATCAATTTTCGTACCAAACCATCAATAACAGTTCTTCACAACGGATTGTAAAAATAACGCTCCGACAGTATTGTGGGAAAGGACCTGTATATTAACATCTACCTTCGGACCTTTTTCGCAATCTCATACCTGGTACCTGGCCCTTTTCCCTTCTTCTCAACCAGGTTCATATCGATCAGGTCCTTGAGCTTTCTCAGTACCGTGGGGATGCTCAAGCCCAATCCTTTTGCAATCTTTGTGGAGGACCAGATCTCCTCTCCCATGAAATCGAGTATTCGTCTTTGATCCTTTGAAAGGCTGCTGTCCGATCTTTCGAATCTCAATCTGGTAGCATTGGCGGTAAGAACATACCTGAAACCGATCAGGGGATGCTCCGCGCATTCACTTGAGATCAGATCGATACCCCTTCCCTGTCTTTCCACATATCCTGATCTGAACATCAACTCGTAAAGCACAGGGTTCCTGGGAACTGGCATTGGTTCCTCCGGTGAAGTTCCCGGTGGGAATGATCCGGGATTCCGGATCTCGATATGGTTCCTTCCCATCTCGATGAAAACCTCGGATTTAATTGCATAGTTTCGATGTGTGATGGAATTGACGATCCCTTCCCTGAGGGCTTTCAATGGATATTCCGGAACATCGATCCTCCTGAAACCAATCTGTATCGATATCCTGTCCATGTGCTGTTCCAGGTCTTTTTCTATTTCCCTTATCACCTTGACCATGGGACCCGAATACCTCCTCCATCTTTCCCCTTCCCTCATCATCCTGATCGAGGTGTGGGGGAGGATCGATTGTGGATCCAGGTGGAAGAAAAGCAATCCTGCCAGAGTCAGGCACCCTTCCCTGTCGATGGCCCCTATCCTTCTCATCAGTTCTTTCCTGTTATCATCGTTGGATCCCAGAATATCATCGACAAGGTCCCTGTCGAATTCCTTTTCCTCTGTTGGTGTCCTGTCAATTTCATAGAGAAGATTCTCTGTCCCCATGGTAAAGATCTCCTGGATAGACAGAGGCCTCTTGGAGGTGCCTATCCTGATATAGGCCATTCCACCGATGGAACAGATGTTGTTGACACGTGGAACACCAATGACAAGGATCTCCTTTTCATCCAGATAGACAGTTTCGAATGATATCTTCACAGGGGGAACAATATTTGTGGTGTACTGGGTCGCTCTTTCCTTTGCCCTTCTGGCATCTACTCCCAGTATCTGTCCATCGTCACGGACTCCAACCAGTATGGTTCCACCGAATGCGTTTGCCAGAGCGGTTACCTCCTCCCCAATATCACTTGTAACCTTCGATTTGAACTCCAAAACATCACTTTCACCACTTTTAAGCAACTTCAGCAGATCAATGACCTTCATATCATAACATAGTATTTGTAAAATATTTAATGATATCGTTAAATTTTTCGTTAAATCCGTTTAATGATAGCAATAGTTCCCTGCATCAGGCCCTTCAAGAAGGACCTATCGATCATGGGTCCTGAAATGAATATGTTGAATTCATGAAGACCTCATCCAATTGATGTCGAAAATGAATTGAACAGACCGATCTGCTCCACTATTCACAACGGCAACTTTCCTCACAACAGGATCCTTTGAATTGGTCCAACACCCTCAATATCCCTTCCCTTGGCATCTCATTTTCAAAGTAACTATTAAATAAAGCCATAGTATTATGGCCATACACCATAACATTACGGTGATAACTATGTGCAACAACATCGAATGCAGACCTCCGAAGGACCCCCATCCAAGATGGATCAGGCTGCGGGACCTTGTCAGGGCACTACGATTTCCAACCAGATGGACCATAATCGAATTCATCGGTGACGGAAAGAAAAGCTCCACCGAGATCTACGAACACCTTGTCAAGATGGGTGAGGAACTGACAAAGCCAGGTTTCTACTATCACATCTCGGAATTGAAGAATTCCGGTATCATCGATGTTGCTGAATACAGGGAAGAGGGAGGGGGAGCTCCGGAAAAAATCTGGAAACTCAAGATCAAAAGGATAGAATTCGATCTGCTGGAGGACGATCCTTGAGCAACACTGTCATCGTGATCAATCTCATTGCACTTGTGGCTCTCGCTGCCGTTTTGGTCAAAGATAGAAAAAGGACTCTTGATGCACTGAAGATATCTCTCATGTCATTTGTCAAGATGCTTCCCATGGTACTGATCATAATCATCGGCATCGGTCTTTTGCTGGGTTTTGTTCCGACAAGCACCATACAGAACATAGCCGGAAATGAATCGGGCATTATCGGCGTGATCCTGATAAGCCTTCTCGGAGCCGTCATGTTCATACCTGCCCTTGTATCATTTCCACTCGCTGCTTCACTTCTCGAGGGGGGTGCATCGGTGACGGCCGTTGCTGCTTTCATTACAACCTTGACGATGATAGGGACGACAACGATTCCCATTGAAATCAGGGAACTGGGAAAGAAAATGACCATTCTCCGAAACGGGTTGAGCTTCATCATTGCCATCATGATCGCTGTCATCATGGGGTTGATACTGTGAACAATGGAAAAAAGGACCTCAAAAAGAGTCTTCTCAGGGATGTAATGTTCCTCATCCTCACGGTCCTTGTTACCACATTGCTACTTTCCATATTCCCGGAGAACAGGACGAAGGTTATCGGTACGTCCTGGGACTTCTTCATCGAGATGATGCTGATCCTGCCCGCTGTAATGATAATACTGGGGATATTCGCTGTCTTCATCCCCAAAGAAATGATCCAGAAATATCTGGGGAAAGGATCCGGACTGAAAGGTATAATCATCGGACTGATCCTCGGAAGTCTCCCAACGGGACCTCTCTATATTGCATTTCCAATGGCATCCGCATTGATGAAAAAGGGAGCAAGGACATCCAGCATAATAGCGTTCCTTTCAGCCTGGGCATGCATCAAGCTACCCCAGGAGATGGTGGAACTGAAGTTCCTTGGACTCGAGTTCATGCTTCTCAGACTTGGACTAACGATATTCTTCGTGATCGTGATGAGTGTACTGATCGAGAGGATAATGGAATGGAGCGAAAAGAGGGAAGGTCCCGCACCGATCGAGGTGTCATGAAAATGGCAAACATCCGGAAACTTAAAACGATCATGCTCTCACCTCTCGTAAAGTTCGTTCTCAAACACCCGGGATCGATGAGGTCCTGGATATTCGTCAAGGCAATGCAGACATTTCCATCAAAGATAAGCGGGTCTTACGATGAAAAAATGGGTTTGGATGGAAAGAACACATATCGGGCACTGGAACGAGGGTTAAGGAATATCCCCCTTGTACCTGAAAAGATCCTGGATATCTGCACCGGAACCGGTGCAGCAGCCATCGAAGCTTCCAGTGTGTTCCCGGTATCCAAAATTGAGGGTGTTGACCAGGCAGAGGAAATGCTGGATATCGCCAGAGAGAAGGTAAATAACCTGGATATCAAGAATATTGTTTTCACCCTGGGAAATGCAATGGAACTCGAATATGATGATGCCTCGTTCGATCTGGTAATAACGTCGAATGCGCCGGTTTATCTGTGCGAGGCGGCCCGGGTCCTCAAACCCGGGGGGATGATATTGATCGCATTCTCCTTCGGAGGGGATACTTTCACAAATCTCGGTAATGATGCGGCTCGTTACTTCGGTGGATCCGGGATCGAACTGACGGATCTGAAGATCATCGAAGAAGGAGCCTATGCTATCGGCAAAAAGGAGGGAAAATAATGGAAATATTTGATCTGAAGAACATAGAAAAAGGAACTGACAGAGAACAAAAGAGCAAGATTCTGTTCGAAAAGGACGGTATCAAGATGCGGACGATCTTTCTCGGACCCGATGACAGGATACCACCGTGCGACATGACCTCCCACGTCATTTTTCATGTTGTTGAAGGCAGTGTTGATATCACCGTGAACGATAAAACCCATACTTTGCAGGAAGGGACCTGTATAGTCACCGAACCTGCAACCATATCGATGAGGTCCTCAAATGGTTCGAGATTACTTGGGATACAGATATCCAGGAACGGCTCATGAGAGATCCTTCCTGGTGGCAGATGATCATTCTCTTATGATGAGTTCCACTTCGAGCAGATATGGTATCCTTCCATCCCTTCTTTGAAACCTTCATATCCCACCGCGCAACAATACCTACTTGATAAAAGATAACCCTCATGAGCCTATGTCTCACAACATAGGATGAAAATATCATTCGGGTTTTTTCGTAAATCACTCTCGTCAATTATAAACTGAAACGTGATTTCGAAACACAGCAAAACAGAGCGTAGCTTAGAGACACTGTTTTGCGTGGGTATGAAAAAATGATAATATCATACCTATCAATTTTCATACCAACAGCCGGATAAACAAACTTCATGAGCAGAAGCATACACAAGCGGCTATGCGGTTGCGCTTCGCGTGATCAATATTGCTCTAAGCTGCGCTTCGGACAACTCAGTATAGCAATCCTGTTAGCAAGATATATATATCTACGGTATCATTATAATGATAATATATGGTGAAGATAATGCCCATAATAAGACCGATCTCTGAACTTAGAAACAACTTCCACAGGATCTCCGAATACTGCCACAAGAACGCAGAGCCAGTATACCTTACAAAAAATGGGAAAGGAGACCTTGTTGTGATGAGCCAGGCCCTGTTCGAGGAGTATATTTCTCTGCTTGAGTTGTATCAAAAATTGAGTGTTGCAGAACAGCAAGAAGCTGAGAATGTACCATGTTTGACACATGAGGAAGTTTTTTTTAGGTTAAAGGAGAAGATCGATGCCCAAAAATTATAAATTACACTATCTCCCGATCGCATTTAATGATCTAGATGAGATCCTGGACTATATTCTCGAAGACGACCCGGCTGCTGCATTGGAGACCATAGAAAAAATTCGAGGATTTATCGAGAAACTGGAATCATTTCCGAAGATCGGTTCGATCCCAAAAGATACGAGATTGGAGAGATTGGGAAACCGGGTATTGATTGTGGACGATTATCTGATCTTCTACGTCATAGATGGAGATGTTGTCAGGATCAGAAGAATAATACATGGAAGCCGAAATTACAATCATCTTCTATAATTGTCCACCCAATGGGCCTTGATCCCCCAACACTCCTTTGTTGTTATCCGACAGTCCCCATATCTCCTCAAACCTGCTCACCAGTTTCCTCGCGAGCTGCCTGTTCCAGAGATATACCGTTGCAATGGATGAGGGTTCGCTGGTGAGAGGATCCCAGATGATGAAAAAAACCTTCTTACGATCCACAACGATGAACGGGTTGGTGAAATACTCCGTGTATCTCACATCTATTCCAATCACTTTCCCGAATATGATATCTGTATCGGGACCAGCCCCTTTCCGGGATATTACCCCCCTCAGAACCTTGATACTGACACCCCTATCCAGCATACCCGACAATCTCTTCACGATTGCTTCCCTGTTCACCCTCCGACCATCTCACCGACAATTGACCCCAGATCTCCCACAGGATGATTGAAATAGACATTCAATTCTTCTTTAGCCTCGATGGACACCCTCCCAAGGATCTTTTCCATCGACAGAATAAGGATCAAAAGAAATATGAAAAACAAGGTTTCCAAACGGTAACTAAACGATTGTTATACCATGCGGTTGATTATTCAAAGAAAACCCTCATGAACCTATGTCTCACAACATAGGATGAAAATATCATTCAAGTTTTTTCGTAAATCACTCCTTTTTCAAAGGAGTTAGTAACTTCCTCCCGTCATT
>CAYULA010000081.1:0-5900 GCA_964445525.1 uncultured Thermoplasmatales archaeon
GAATAAAGCTTTCACGGCTTTACCCGACAGTTTAGGGTTGACATGACACTAGATAGGATACAGGACCCTCTGGAGATGTTGTTCTTCCTATCATTATATGCCTCGAAGAAGGATTTCGACCTCATCATGTTCCTGGATGCTTTGAAGATAACAAGGGCGGATTCCAATATCGTCAATATCTTCTCGGACATGGACCTCGACGAGGGAGAGATAGCAAGGGTTCCCTTCATCGTGACCTTTTCCAAGACATCATTCCATGGTGATTTCGAAAAGGAGATCCTTGAAAAGGACGGATGGGAAGAAAGGGACGCAAATGCTCTGCTGATCATCGCCGAATCAGAGCAGAAACAGGGCAAGTTGAACGATGCTCTGACTTTGTACCAGTATATACTCTCGGGCAAGAACAAGATTACACAGAACCAGTGGTTCATAGCAAGGATGGGGCTCGTCCATACCTACAGAAAGATGGGAGAATTCGATTCCGCCCTGAAGATACTATCCGATACGGAAGACAACACGGATAACAAGACCTTCCTGGCTTTCTCAAAACAGGTAAGGGCCCTCATCTGGATGATTCAGGGCAGATACGATGATGCAATGAAACTCTTTAACTCCTCCATAAGGTCCTTTCAGACATTTGGTCTTCCACTTATGCTCTCTATCTCTTATAACAATAGGGGTACCCTGTACTACAGGATGGATGATTTTGAAAATGCCCAGGAAGACTGGAAGAAGGCAAGGAGATTTGCCACCGAAGCCAAATCGGAATACTGTGAATCAGCCATTATTGGAAACCTTGCGGATATCTATGCAAGAGAAGGTAAATTCGATCTCGCTTTCAGATATCTCAAAAAAGCAGAAAAAATCACTAAAAATATCGGTGACCTGGAAATGGTCGGCACCACCTACTTCAATTTCTCTCTTGTTTACCTTATGATGAAGGAGCTGGATGAGGCAATTGATTTCTATAAGAGATCCCTGGAAGTGGCATTTCCATTACCCTCTCCTGTAGAAAAGGAAGAACGGCGTAGGTTTATGATAGAATATGGCAAGGATAATGGATTTGAAAATATCGAAAGAATCATATAACTTGATTTTGATACAGTTTATAGGATTGAATCTAATTCAATCTAAATTAGAAGGAGGAATTAAAATGTCTAAAAAATTGATAATGTGGAAAAGTAACGAAGTTAAAGATGAACAAGCTAATTCAAAATTCATACAGTTGAGAGACTTGTTATTATCCCATGAATGGAGCGACGAAGGTATTTACGATAATGGAACGAAAACTGATCTGGACAATTCCATAAAGAATATCGATGTTCAACCGGAAGACTGCGTTTTGATCTATATGGATGACGTAGCACAACTAATAAACGGAGAACCTTATGTTACAGCAAGTGATGGAAATTATAAATTGTCAAATATTGATGACAAATTCATTGGTACGAATTTTGAAAGATTGTTGATTGTACTTAGAGGATTGAGATCAGGGTGTCTGGGACACGATGTTGCTCAATTGATAGCCAGCGGAAAACCATTCAACTATTGCTATTCAATGGCTTCACATGAGGAGTTGGAGGAAGATCATTACGACCTGGCTTTGCATCTTTTGCCACATCAGGATATTGGCTGTGAGGAAGTCTGGTTGGCAATGCAGGATGCCTGCCAGGAAGTCCAGAACCCGCCTTACAATCAAGGAGCACATTGCGGTCCTTGAACATTAATAGGCAAATTTCTTCAAAACATCTATTTTATTTTTCTTTTCTCCACCTATTCCTTTGACATTTACCATCTTATCAAGTATTGCTTTTGATGTTGGAAGGTCCTTCTTTTTTACTTCTAAAATCTTTGATAGACCTTTCTTGGCCTGATCCTTTCTAATTCTATCCCTTTTTTCTTTAGCCCATTGATCCCTAATGTCAATTCTATCTTTTCTCGGCATCTCGGCATAATTTATCATCCAATTCACTCTCCTGTATATTCAATTCAGTCTCATATGGAATTATTGATATTTAATTTCTCTTTCGGATTCACCACAATATATTATAGGACCCTCTACCAATTCACCAGATATACTGGAGTGAGATACCTTGACCAGGATCCTTGCAGTTTTCACGTTGATTCTCCTAATCATACCTCTGGCAATTCAAAATGGTCAGAGAGATCCTCAAGAGACATTTACGGAATCCATCCGGTATTCTTCCGACTCTTACTCGGATATGAAAATATCTCCCGTTGTCAATCATTTCATCATCGAGAACAAGGGGCAGGTCGAAGACGATGAGGTCCTCTTCTATTACCCCGGAGAACCCATGGTCTGCCTCTATTCGGACGGGATCTCCGTGAGGTCCTCCTCCACCAGTACAAATTACAGAATGAAAATTGAAAATACTCACTGGAAGGGTGACAAGAAACTCGAAGAGAGAGGACCCGTCCTCAACTATTTCTATGGAAGCGATCCTTCCTTCTGGATCTCGGGAGCGAGGTCCTTTGAAAGGGTTACGCTGAGCGAGGTCCTCCCCGGAGTGGATCTGAGATTGCTATCCAATGAAGAAGGTCCCAAATGGGAGCTCGAACTGAGATCAGCCTCCCTTATTGAATCTCTATCGATCCACTATTCGGGGAATTTCAACAATGCCGAAACCACCGATGATTCCATTATCTTTCGAACCGGTTCCCATTTCCTCTCGGAGGGTCCTTTCATACTGCTTCAGAATGATAACAGGATCGAATCGGACATCAGTATGACCGATGGTTATCTTACATTCGAACTGGCGGACCATGACCGTCATTCTCCTCTTATCATCGATCCTCTCATGACCGCGTCCACATTCATAGGGGGAAACAGCTGGGACCTCAACGGAAGAATGAGGATCCACAACTCCGGAGACGTTGTCGTTGCCGGAACCGTTGAATCTTCCAATCTGGAAACCGGATCCGGACCATACGATGGTACCTTCAACGGGGAGGAGGATATCTTCGTCTGCAGGCTCTCTTCAGATCTTTCAACAATGAAATTCGGAACCTATATCGGGGGCTCCGATCACGAGGTCCTCCACGACCTCAGCGTGGATGATCAAGGACTGATCTACGTTGCAGGACAAACCTCTTCCGGAAACTTCCCCACAACCTCGAACGCATTTCAGGAAACCTACGGCGGGGGTGAATCGGATGGCGTGGTAGCCGCTTTATCCGGCGATCTTTCCGTGCTGAATTTCTCCTCCTATATCGGAGGGAGTGAAAAGGACTGGACCAGCGGGGTTGATGTCAGCAAGTCGGGAATACCCTTCATTTGCGGATCTTCGGCCTCATCGGATCTCCCGACAACAAGCGGATCCTATCAGACATATCTCGATGGTATCAGGAACGGCTTCGTAGCAAAACTGCACCGCGACGGAACCGGCCTTCATTTTCTCACATATCTGGGAGGAAGCGGATTCGGAGACGACATATCCGACATTGAGATAGATTCGCAAGGGAGGCCGCTGGTTGTGGGTTATTCCAGGTCGATCGATTTTCCCACAACGCAAGGCGTGTTCAAAAACGGTAGCGGCAACTACATGGGTTTCATATCCAGATTGACATCTGACGGGTCCGGCTTGAATATGTCCACCTTCCTCGCGTTTGGAACCAGGATAAATTCAACGATAATCGATGAGGACGGAAACATATACCTCACCGGAAGAACGGAAACCATCAGCGGTGAATTCCCGGTATCAGGTGACGCTTTTGACAAGGACCTCTCCGGTGATATGGACGGGTTCATCACCGTAATGGACCCAAACGGCAGAAATGTTCTGAACTCCACTTACGTTGGATCCAATGAAAAATACGGACAGCCGCCGGACGTTCAAACGGATTATGTGGAATACTGCACCGATATTACCCTGGACAATGCCGGTAATGTTGTTGTAACCGGAATGACAGATTCAATAAATTTCCCTGTCTCCTTGGATGCATTCGACAAGAACCGGAACTCGCTTGATGCTTTCCTGCTCTCAATGGACAGCGATCTGACCTCCGTTCAATACTCCACATTCATAGGGGGCTACGAGGAGGATAAAGGTTACGGAGTGGCCGTTGACGAGGATGGTTGGATGTATGTTTCAGGTCACACCTACGGTGACCAGCTGGACCATGACTTCCCCACCACCGAAGGAGCCTACCAGGAGATTCATGCTTCACAGTATGATCTCTTCTGCATGAGGTTCAAGATGGACTCCTACCTCCCAGGACCTCCGACCAATATAGCTTCGACAGCAACCAACAACAGTATAAATATCACCTGGGAACCACCGGAGTTCGACGGGAACGAACCAATTAATGATTATCATGTCTACTGGGGCGGCTCACCTTCCGCTCCCGACCTGCTGACAAAGACCACATTGCTTCACTATAATCACACCGGTCTGCAAAAAGGAAAGACCTATTATTACATCGTAAAGGCCAATAACAGCGTGGGAACGGGACCGGGAACAAGTACATTCAACAGGCCCATCTCCCCTCCGGGGCCTCCAGTCTGGGATGATCTCGTATCGGGGAACAGACATGTGAACCTGACCTGGTTTCCGCCCTGGGACAAGGGCGGATTCGAGAAGGTCACCTACCAGGTGAAGTACGGTGACCAGCCCGATAATCTGGAAAATACCATCAGAGACATAAACAGAACCTATCTGGATGTTAAAGGTCTCGAAAACGGAATAAAATACTTCTTCCAGCTTTTTTCCCTGAACCAACTGGGATCGAGCGAGGGTTCGGAGATATTGAATGCCACGCCCCTTGCAAGACCGTCCGTCCCGAGGAATTTCAGAGGTTCGGCGGGGGACAGATCCGTCCTTCTCGAATGGGACGAACCTCTCGATCTCGGAGGCTCCGGGAACATAAGCTATGAAGTTCACAGATACGTCAATGATGATTATACCTGGCCTGTCCAGACAGGATTGGAAGAGACTTCCCTGAGGATAACCGGATTACTCAACGGCAAGAACTACACCTATTATGTGATAGCTATCAACAATGTAGGAAAGAGCAACAGATCGAACCTGGTGGACTTGAGACCACTGGGCCCCGTTTCCGAGCCTTTCCGGTTGGAGGGAACGGAACACGGGACCTGGGTCTCTCTGACATGGTCGGGATCCAATTCCACAGGTGGGGTAGAAAACGTAACCTACACGGTAATGATGGGAACAGATCCGGCGGAACTAACCCCTCACATTGAAAAGATTCCCGGGAGAAACATCACCATAGACGACCTCACACCCGGGACCACCTATTATTTTGCAATAAAGGCTTTCAACGGCCTCTACAACAGCTCGATTTCCAATATCATTGCCCTCAGACCTCTCCAATTACCCGAAAAACCCAGGAATCTCTCCCCGGTGAGAGGCGATTCCTTCATCAATTTAACCTGGGATATACCCGATTATTTGGGAGGAGACGATGATGTGGACTATTCAATTTATCTTGGAGAATCCATCTCCGATCTTGTCTCGGTTTCGATTTCCGGAAAGGAAGAATTAAACGTTACGGGACTCGATAACGGTGTAACCTATTACATATCCGTAAGGGCAAGGAATTCAAAGGGAACGGGTCCCTTTTCCAACATAATCAATGCAACACCCATGAAGATTCCCACCGAACCCAGATCCCTGACCTATCTGGATGGGGACGGTGAACTCAGAATAATGTGGGATTCGCCATTCGATCTTGGAGGAGCTTCGGGCGTAACCTATGATCTCTATGTTGGTGAAACAAGTGATGATCTAGTTCTTGAGGTAGAAAACCTCACTGAAAAGGAATACATATTGGAGGGACTGGAGAACGGGAAATTTTATTATCTAGGTGTAGAGTTTGTCCGAGAAATCAAAAGGAGAAATCATGACGATATAAGGTGTTAA
>CAYULA010000082.1:0-5254 GCA_964445525.1 uncultured Thermoplasmatales archaeon
TCGAATGTCATCTCAAACTGATCCGGGGTTCAAATTACCTTCGGAACTACTGGTACCTGATGATATTTTGGTGACTTATATGGAGATCAGCTGTCAACCAGATGACCATATATCCAGATCATGAAAACCGTATATAAATGATCAAGCAAGAAAAAAAAAGTTTGTGATCCAGATGGGTAAGGATTGAATAAAGGGTTAAAGTCAGGCCGGACCCACCTTTGTTTTAATACATGAGAATCTCTCTGTTCTCCTTCTGTTCATTACCCTGATCATCAATTCAAATGATCAGTTTTGATAATCAAGTATCACATCAGAATTATTTTGTGACAATCCATTATCATATGTTGAGGGTAAGCTGACAGACATGGATCAGAACACATGGTGGAATCATTATGTCGTATATGAACTGTACAATTCCATTAACGCCAGGACAGAGCATTCCCATATGAATACAGAAAGAATAATCCAACAGACTATAAATAATCTGGATGCTATTTATTGTTGAAGGTAATGACATGCTCACCAAATTCGAGATCTACAATGATGGTGAATACTGGTGTGCCAGGGGTATCAGGGATGATATCTTCACCCAGGGAAGGACAATGGATGAGTTGATCCGGAACCTTCAGGAAGCAGTTGAACTGCACTTCGAGGATGAGATCGAAAGAGGAGAAGAGATAAGGATAATTTCCATTTCCGAATTCGAGGTGGGTTCTGTTGCAAAGGTTGCCAGTGGTTAGTGGAAAGAAACTGGTCAAACTTCTGACAAGAATCGGTTATACCGTTGCTAGGCAGAGAGGCAGCCATGTCAGGATGGTGAAATCAACTCCCGTAGGAGACCATAAGATCACGATTCCCATGCACAGCGAGATCGCTAAAGGAACCCTGAATGACATTATATCAAAGGTTTCATTGTGGAACGGCATTCCAAAAGACGAATTGATCCAGATGATCAAATAGGACATGAGATCACGAAAATCAGTTCCATTTCCATAGTATCTTGATGGATTGAAACCCGATGATTACATACAGGGTGATGAAAGGTCAATATTGAGGAATCCGCTTATTGCCAATGCTCTTTACCTCTCCAAAGATATTGAGAAATGGGATTCAGGACTTAAGCGAATTTTTGAGGAGTGTATGTCCAGAGATGTGAAGGTTAAATTCAGACCTTCGAAAACAGGTTTCATGATAATATTCTATAGGAGACTTGCCAAGGAGGAGAAGTTGGGTGAAAATGAGGAGAAGATCCTGCTGATGTCAAGTTCGACGATCCCGAGGAACGATTTAAAAGAGCATTCCAATACAATCAAAGGTGAAGGAACAGACCAGATCGGTTCAACTCATAATTATAATAATCCATGAAGGGATATGTTTCCGACATGTTCTGATAACTTTTACATATTATTCCGATATGTCGGAAAACTATATGTAGTCTCAATTCAATATTGACCCATGGACGATAAGGAATTGATCGATATCCTCATACCCTTCAATTTCTGGGAAAGAAAACCCTTCACAGGAGTACCACGGCCTGATTATATCAACAGGATTGAAAAATTGAGCAGCAGTGATCAGATCCTGGTCGCAAAAGGAGTGAGAAGATGCGGCAAGACAACAATACTGTTTCAATTCCTGGATCATCTGATTGGGAATCGAAATATTGATCCCAAGAGCACATTGTACATAAATTTTGAAGATCCGAGACTGCCTGTGGAAGAAGGAACAAAGTTACTGGACCGAGTTATCAAAGCACATAGAGCGTTGATCGACCCGAAGGGATTGAGATATCTCGTCCTTGATGAGGTGCAAAGATTGACGGGCTGGGAGCGATGGAGTCGGATCCAGTTTGATATGAAACAGCAATTTCGGATCCTCGTATCCGGTTCATCTTCGAAATTGTTATCAAAAGAATTGGCTACACTACTTACGGGCAGACATATCGATCTGGAAGTTTTTCCATTGGATCTATCAGAATATTTTCGATTCAACGACCTTGATCCGGATTCGATAATGGACCCCGAGATCGCAGATGCGTTGGCATCCGAATTCATTTCAGCGCCGATGTTTCCCCAGGTCGCTCTGACAAAAGAACAGGACGTAAAAGAAATCATGCTGCAGAATATTTACAGGGATATAATAGAGCATGATGTCGCCAGAAGATACGAGATACGGGAAATTGACAAGCTGGAGTCCGTTGCAAACATGATAATGTCCTCTGTACCTGGACCGATCACCATCACCAGTGTCAGGAAGAATATGCAAAACCGGATATCTCTGGATTCGGTCAACAGATATTTCAAATATCTTCAGGAACCCTATTTACTTTTCTTTGTGAACACGTATTCTTTCAAGCAGAAGGAACTGGAAAGGAGCCCGAGAAAGGTGTATTCGATCGACGGAGGTATGTTGCAGGTTGTTTCCCATCGTTTTTCTGCCAACAGAGGTAAATTGTTCGAGAACGCCGTCTTTCTTGATCTGAGAAGAGAAGGCTATAAGATATTTCGCTATCAGGGAATATCTGAGGTGGATTTCCTGGTATGGAACAGAGGTAGTCTGATCTCGATCATCAATGCCTGTCTGGACATATCCCATGAAGACACCAAAGAAAGAGAGATCAAAGGACTCAGGGAGGTCATGAAGGAATATGGTCACGACACCTCTTTCCTGGTAACATTGAGGGAGAATGATGAACTAAAGGTCCCCGAAGGTTCCATCAGGGTTGTTCCCTACAGACAATGGGCCCTGAACCTTTGCAGGTCATTGTAAAAGGAATTGACCACCGGCATGGTCAGATCCTGAAAAAAAGTTTCATTTTTCATTTGTCTCTCTCATGGCCATTTCCATCAATCCGGGAAACAATATTGAGATCACCTGTGATATTGCAATATCACAAATCTATTATATTGTGATATCCCATTGTCACACATGGCAATTAAACTGACAGACCTGGTAAACCAAAACAAATGGTGGAAGGGAGAGGGTTGGGAAAAAGATGATTCCGACCTCAGAAGGGTCAGGTTTCTATTGAAAAGAAGAATGATAGATATTTCCGAATCCGAACTCACGATTATCCGAGGTGTAAGGAGAAGCGGTAAGACCGTGTATCTGAAAGAGATAGTGAAGGATCTCATCGAAAAGGGGATAGATCCCAGATCAATAATCTACATGTCCTGTGACCGGATGAACAGGTCCCATGCAAAAAATATCATCAAGGAATTCAGGATCCAGAGAGGAGGGGGTTATCTCTTACTGGATGAGATCACTTTCATGGAGGGATGGAATCTCCTGCTGAAAGAGATCATGGAAGAAGGAAGTTTCACTGTTATCGCAACCGGATCGAACCCTATCGGGATAAAACACTCCTCTGAAAGACTGCCCGGTAGAGGGATTGAAGGAAATGAGTATTATTTCGATCCCCTGTCATTCAGGGAGTTCATATTTGCAATAAAGGAAGCACCCGAGGAGATCTTGCACCCTTCAATGGTCAAAGCGGTGAAATCGTTACCTGATGCGGACCTCCATTTCCCGATATCTTCTCCGAACGTTGATGAAATTCTGCCATTCTACGAGGAGATCGAAAGATCATTCCACCATTACCTTCTGACAGGTGGTTTTCCAAATGCGATAATCAGCCTGTTCCTTGATGGATATGTCGATCCCGGTATCTACGAGACCGTGATCAGAATGACACTCGGGTTGATATCAAAGGAAGGGAGAAAGGAATCAATAGTCCGTTCGATCCTGGAGAGGTTGATCACAATAGAGACCAACAAGGTGGATTTCCAGACGATAGGAAAAACTGACAATATACACCACAATACCATCAGGGATTACCTTGAACTCCTCGAAGATGGAAGGATACTGTTTGTTTTGTATCAATGGGACCTTTCCAGGAAAAAGATCAAAAGGGCAAAGGAGAAAAAGATCATTTTCCAGAGCTCACTTTTCCCGATAGCCTTCAACAATTACCTGCAAGGGGGAGAATGGATGCAAGCACAGGAATTCCTTGATGAGAACAAGGAATGGTTGGTGGAAGGGACCGTCGGTTCACATGTAATATGGACGATGGAAAGACCCCTGATGAAAGAGAAACACAGCTTTGCAGGTTTTTATTCAGGAAAAAAAGAGTGTGACCTTGTAATCAGGATGGATAAGGATGAAGTGACAGGATTCGAAACAAAATATGGGAATATGATAAAAGCGAATCTACCATTTCCAGTGATCTATCTTACCAAAGAAGAACTGGGAAAAGAAGCGATCCCTGTTTCCCTGTTTCTATTCGGTCTTGAAAAGGGAAAATGGTCTATCTGAAAGATCATCCATTGGAGCATCTATACCAGCAACAGGGCCTTATCTTGCCCCCGGAAAGGGAAATTCGAACCCCCCCTCCTCAACATGTTTCATTCCGATTGTATCTTTCTTCACGGACATTACCCGGCAGATCAATAACATTTTATCATAACATGGATTTTATGATAAATTTAATGATATCGTTAAATTTTTCATTAAATCTGCTTAATGATAGCAATAGTTCCCAGCATCTGGCCCTTCGAGAAGGACCTATCGATCATGGGTCCTGAATCGTATCGGATGGAAATCATGAAGATCAACTCCGACATTCATAAAATTATCACCTTTTACCGGAGGTTTGTGTGTATGGCCATAATAATGGAATCCACACCTATTTTCTGCATATACATTTCGGAGCACTTCTTTTGTACTTCTAACCTTCTTCCCATCATAGATATCCGGTTCAAGCGGATAATGAGAAAGCAAACATCCGGAGAGTACCTCGTACCTGTCATGGACCTCTGCGATACCATTCTCAAGGTACCAGGTCCTTTCTCCTTTGTCATGATTACCTCTTACCAACACCTTCTTCCCAATGGTTCGGTCCAGAAAATCAGATATCTGATCGCCGGAGCCCTTCACGAATCCCAGATCGCCGAGTATATGGACCTCATCCTGATCCTCGACCAGTTGGTTCCATTTCCTTATCATTGTCTCATGCATACTCTCGAGGTCACCGAAGGGCCTGTCACAGTATCCAATGATGTTGAAATGGCCAATGTGAAGGTCCGCTGTAAGCCAGATAGTCATGGATCTGTATCGTTATCTGAATATTTATTGGATCAAGCAGCAAAAAAAACCCTCATGAGCCTATGTCTCACAACATAGGATGAAAATATCATTCGGGTTTTTTCGTAAATCACTCCTTTTTCAAAGGAGTTAGTAACTTCCTCCCGTCATT
>CAYULA010000083.1:0-4474 GCA_964445525.1 uncultured Thermoplasmatales archaeon
AATCTACGAAGGTGAAACGGGTGAATCTAATCTGAAACGCAAAACTTCAGTAAATATAAGTATCCATAAATTCAGGTTTAACCCAGATTATGAATTCGCGGAGGAAAAAGTAATGAAAGAAAGAGAGAAAATGGTTCTGGAAAAGTGCATATGCGGTGACTGTCCCAGTTATGTTGATTGCAGCAAGGAAGGGGGAAAGGAAGAATTCGGATTCTGTTATCATACCATAGGAAAGAGCCAGTGCATCACGGAAGAAAAGGGGTGTATATGTGAGGATTGCCCGGTATACGGAGAACTCGATCTTGAAAATTTATATTACTGTATTAAAGGATCGGAAAAGGAATTGAAAAAAAATTAAAAGGAGGAACCGACCCTTTCGGATCGGATCCTGTTTTTTGGGGATCTGATCCTGTGATCCTCACCTGTTTTTCATGTAATCCATGTCCTCCAGAATATCCTGGAGGTCCTGTTCGTGCTCAACTTCCTCCTCCATTATCTTCCTTATCATATTGAAGGTGATCGGGTCCTTGCCAGCGATGTTTTCAAGTATCTTGTTGTAGACATCGATCGCGCACTGCTCCCCGTCTATGTTCTGCTTCACAATGGTCTTGGTGAATTCATCCTTTGGTTCATCGTAACCGCAGTTGGTCTCCTTCATCCAATCCTCTGGTTTCATTAGAGGTTTTCCCCCGAGCTGGATGATCCTCTCGGCCAGCATGTCCGCATGTTTGAGCTCCTCTTCGGCATGTTCCATGAGCTCAGCCTCGACCATACCTCTCAACGGACCTGCAACAACTTTGGCTCCTACCCAGTATTGATAATATGCCAGCCATTCATCGGCATAGGCTTTGTTCAGCATATCTATCAATTCGTTCGTATCCATCTTGACGATCTCTTGTCCTTTCGTTCCCATTTTTTTTCGCCTCGATATGAATTTGAATGTAAGGGATAAATAATGATTTCGATCAACAGGATGAAAATATGTATTTTTCTGGTAATAATGTTCTTCATTTGCCTCTGATATTACCAATGAACGATGTGAACCTGTCCAAACCCGAATTTGAGGAACCATTCTGGCATTGTTCAAGTTCTTTTGGGGTCCTGCACATTTTCTTATAGAGGTCCCTGAAGAGGTTGTCGGGATCCGTCCTCTTCTTTACAGCATTGTAATTCTCCCTGTTCCAGATTGTCCAGAAATCCTCTTCGGAAAAGTAATTGTTCGATATCAGGGTCTTGAGGCCCCCGATATTCATGAGTTCCTCCTCGATCTTCTTGTAATAACAGGCGTTTTTCCCCTTCTTTTTCATTCCGTATATTGCCAGATCCATGAAAAGCTCATCATGATTGTTCCTGGCATATTCATCCGATATCCACTCGTAATCCCTCACTCTCTTGTATGGAACGCACCAGAGCGGAAAATGATCCAGCTCCCTTGTATGCCAATCAAGGTATTCATCCACCTTGGAAAAAGGAATGAACAGATCAACGGTAATCGGGATGGAATCTCCGGGTATTATTGAATGAAACCTGTCGGCCATTTTCAGTATGTCATTGGAGGTCAGGAATTTGCTCATGATGTATCTTGATGAAAGAGATCTGACGTTGGATACACCCCTGTTGTACCTGAAGAAATAATCCGGGGTTTCCAGATAATCCTCATCCAGTTCCTTCGAGTTCTGGCAAAAGGACCTCTTCCAATCGTAATCATGTGTAAAGGGGGCCTCATCAACGAAATTACCGGCATTTATTACAAACTCCTCCGGTGAATGGACGAAGCCGTCCATGAAATCGATATCATCTTTATTGAAATGATCCATGATGCCTTTCTTGAAATCATCCAGATTGTCGAATCTTTCAAATTCAACCTTGACAAAAGGTTCTGCGGGGATCAATCCGAACTTCAATTTTGAAATCAGTCCCAATGTTCCGAAAGTTCCGTGAACCATCTGGAAGATCAGACTGTTCTCGTTGTCCGGAGTGCAATTGAGAACCTTTCCATCTGCCGTGATCACCTCGTATTCGAGGCAGGTATCGTGGAATCCCCCGTATTTGAACGACATGGATTCGATCGAACAGCCCGCCACGGCTCCGCCTATGGTTATAGTTTTCAATTCCGGAACGATTATGGGGACGAGTTGGAATTTCATCGTCTCTTTTACAAGGTTTTCGAAAGTGACTCCGGGTTCTGCAACACATATCAACCTCTGTGGATCTATACTTATAATATCATCCAGATCGCTGATATCGATCTTTTCATCCCTGTATTTTTCATCACCAGGTTTCGGAACCTGATGGGACACCGACCTTTTCTTGAATGAAATCGGTCCTCTGCCTCTTCTTTTAACCAATTCCCTGGATATCCTCTCAATTTTTTCTCTGTGGGAATTCTGTTCGATCATTTCCATCACGGAATCTGTAATCATCCACTTGAGGCATCAAATGGGTCATACCGATCGGTCCTCGAGGTATTATAGGTTCCGAAGATCTGAGATCTGTCAGAGTATCTCTTTTTCTCCAAACCTGTTCAGGTATTTCCTGGTAAATATCTTTGGGTTTGGTGCTTTTTCCAAAAAGGGTCTCTCCCCTGTCATGCATCTTTTTAACCTGGTAATGGTTCAGAACCCAGAAATGCCTCTTCCATACCCTTCCATCTACAATGTGTTTCTCTGTAATATCCATCTTCAAAAAATCCATTGCCTCCAGGAGGTACAGGACATCCCTTATTTCCGGATTGACATCATCGTCGTCGATGGAATCATTTCCGTTGAACTCATTGAGAACCATATCAGCCATCTCTTCGACGAAACCGATATCCTCTTCGTTTAATATATTGAATTCTTTCTTGAAACTCTCTATCATCGTTTTTCTGAACATCTCTTTTTTGTATCTTTCCATTTCTTAATCCCCTTTTTACTGCTATTCATATATTGTTCAAATACGACAGCGGAACCCGATCAATCCCGGGCCCCGGATAGCACATCTGAGGAGGTGTGCAGGTAATTGTTAAGCGGGATCTTCGAGGTCCGCCGTCTTAGATTGATAATGTCTTTGTGGCTTATAAGGGAATTTCAATTCATGCTGCAATTTTACATGCAATGGTGATGCAAATCCAAACTATCATTTACTTATTCTCAATATTCGTATTTAAAAAATGGAAAATTGATGCTTATCCTCGAATTGTCCCGCAATTTTTTTATTCTTTGTTATGATCAGATGATATTTGACAATTTGCCGTGACAAACCATTCATGGGTGGGGGAGGAATTTTATCGGTTGATGGTTTCATTCAATCAGAGAAAAATATCATTCCATGATCTGTCATGTGTACATTCGTACCTATGTTTGTATGTTTCTTACATACAAATCTTTTCATGGTCATTTTTTACCTGTCCAGTGTCTTTTTTCTTTCATAACCCATGAATTGCATAAGGAAAAATCTTTATAAACCTCATAGATAATATCTTGATATGGTGGGGATATGGGTTTAGACAAAAAAGAGCTATCCTATCTTATCCTCGGAAGCAGGGGAGGAGCAAACAGGGTCAAGATGATAAAACTTCTTGAAGAGAGACCTTACAATATCAATCAGATCGCAAAGACCCTGGACCTCAATTACAGAACCGTTCAGCATCATATGGAGCTTCTTGAAGAACACGGCATAGTGAAGAAATCCGATTCCAGCATAGGTTACGGGGACATCTACGGTCTCAAACTCTCCACCGATGAGAAAATTGTGCTGGATAGCGTCGTTAAACGTCACGAGGACAAGATGGAACTGACCTCCGCGACAAATTCACTGGGTTTCTTCAGCAAGCTCTTGAAACAGACCAATGAGGGAGTGATTGTCCTCGACCGGAAACTGGAGATATTCTTCTGCAACAAGAGCGCAGAAAAATTGATGGGTTACAAATCCGGATATATGAACGGTATGAAGATAGATATGATATTTCCGGAGAGCGTCTACACAATAATCGTAAATAAGGTTGTTGAAAAAAAGAAAATTCAAAATTTCAAATTTGATAAAATCAACATCAGAGGAAAAGATCTGGACCTGAGTTTGAATATGGACCCTGTCAAGAATGAGGAGGGAAGTATTATCGGTTACCTGCTCTTGTTAAGGGATAGAACAAAACAGAGCAGATTGGAAAAGAGATTCAAGCAAACAATAGACAGGTACACATTCATCTTTAATGAATCCACAAACATGAACATAATACTGGACAAAAATCTGAAAATAACCGATACGAATCCTATTACCAAAGAGGTGCTCGGATTCAATTCAAAAGAACTCCGTAAAGTATCATTTAAGGACCTTGTAGTTCCTGACCACAGGAAAAAGTTCAATTCAATAATAGATTCCATCAGGGAAGGCGGTTGGGAAGGACCCAATGAACTTGATCTAATATCCAAAGACGGGACTACTAGTGTCATGTCAAGTGTAGCCTGTCGTAACGTTTAATAACTATCCGAGCCAT
>CAYULA010000084.1:0-3461 GCA_964445525.1 uncultured Thermoplasmatales archaeon
GATACCGAGATACGACTCCGAAATGACAGGTGTCTACTCCCTCAACAAGAATGAGATCAATCCGGCGGATGCAGAGGTCTATCCCGGACAGGTCAAACCAGTGGATGAGGGGCCGGAGGAAGAGGAAGATGAAGAACCATTGGGCCTTCCCACCTGGGCCCTTATCACGATAATAATCGTGGTAATCATAGTGATCCTGATCGTGGCTGGTATTTTCGTTATTGTAACCCTATCCAAGAGAAGAGAGCAGAAGGAGGAAGAAGACCTCGAAAAGAGGGTTCAGGAAATGGACCGCAGGCAGAAAGAGCTAAGCGGTCTCTACGGAAGGACCAAAGATGAGGACTTCGAAGGACCGGACCAGTCCACACTCGACGACCTTCAGCTCGATCTTGGAGGACAGGTATACCATGAGGAAGGTTCAAGCGGTTTGGCAAAGGGTGTAAAGAAAGGCGACCTCGATGAGGGAGAGACATCTCCCGTAAAGAAGAAAGAGGAAGGACCTCAATGGGAATCGGGATCCGGACCGCTCTTCGAATCATCCGCTCCGACTCTTACTTTCGGGGAATCACTGAGTGGTGACACGGTAAAGGACCCCGATGAGCTTGTCGAGGATGTGGATGAGGAGGACCTGAACGCATCAATGGATGCCCTGCTCAACGCCGCAGAGGAATATGATGAGACGCAGGTTAAAAGTGCCGGCGGCAAGGTCATGGTCGGAGCCGTTCCCATGGAGGAACAGATCAAACAGATGAACGGCCAGCAGGAACAGGGAGGACCCAGACTACCGCCTCCGGGACAGGAAGATCAAAAACCCAGGGGAATGCCTCCGGGCCAGAAACCTCCCCGGATGGAAACATCACCAGGCCAGGTAGCACTACCAAAGGTAGGCGAAAAAAAGGAAGAAGAATGATCTGAGATCCGGAGGCCGGCTTCAACCGGCCTTCGTTTATTCTTTTCTCACAAACAATAGATACCTCCAGGTCGATCGGGTATTATGATAGACAGAATCGTTGTCGCTCTTACGGGGGCTTCCGGAGCAGGATACGGGTTGGAACTCATCAAGGGTCTGGATGAGAAGAGAAAAAAGGGTGACATCTCCGTTGACCTCATCTACAACGATGGTTCGATTAGGATCATGGAGGATGAGAGAGGAATCGGATTGTCAGATATGGAAAAATTAGCTGATGAGACGGTACACTCATCCAGAATGGATCACAGGCTTGCCTCCGGATCCAACCTCTTCAAGGCATTGGTCATCTGTCCATGTACATCATCAACATTATCGAAGATCCATGGAGGAATAGCTGATAATCTTGCAACCAGGTGTGCCTCCGTTGCATTGAAGGAGAGGTTGCCATTGATAATTGTGCTCAGAGAGACTCCTCTTTCAACACCTGTCTTGAAAGCGGCATACGAACTTTCCTCATGGGGAGCCGTGATTCTACCGGCCTCGCCTCCGTTCTATGATTTAAAGGATCCAACAGGGATCGATCTTCAAAGAGTGATCGCGGGCAGGATAATGGACCTGCTGGGTCTGGAAAACGATCTGACATCCAGATACAGACCAGAGGTGAAAGGTTGAGCAATGGAATCATATCGGATCTCAGGAGAAGTTTCATTTTCCTTCCCAGCATAGGATCGGCCACCGAGAAAAGAATATGGAAAAGCGGGATCCCGGACTGGGATACATTTCTTGAAGCCGATAAAGCAGGTCCGGTCAAAGGGAATAGAAAGTTCGAACTGGACGATCTCCTCCTGGAGACCATCTCAAGACTTGAAAAACGGGATCTGAAACATTTTTCCTCGCTGTTCAACGGATGCGAGTCCTGGAGGCTCTGGAACACCTTCGATGAAAGGGCCGTGTTCCTGGACATTGAAACGACCGGGACCAGGAGATACTCGCCCATCACGGTCGTGGGGGTTTACGACGGAAAGGAATACAGGACAGCCGTCAGGGGAAAGGACCTCTCGAATGAAAGGATCAGGGATATACTTTCAGGGGCAAGTATGATCGTCACCTTCAACGGTGCATCCTTTGATATTCCCATGATAGAGCATCAATACCCGGGATCCGTTCCGGAAGTCCCACACCTGGACCTGAGGTTCCTGGCCAGAAAATGCGGATTGGCCGGAGGCCTCAAAAAAATCGAGATCATGACCGGGATATCCAGACCGGATGATGTGAAGGGTATGTCGGGAGAGGATGCTGTGAGGTTATGGAGAAGCTACGAGAGGGGATCGAACAGGAACGCTCTGAAACTACTCCTGAAGTACAACCTCGAGGATATCAGGAACCTTCAGCCGCTGGCGGAGATGCTCGTGGAAGAAGCGAGAAGGAGGGAGTTTTGTGAAAAATAAGATCTCTTTATTTGCATTCACAGTAGGATTGTTTCTGATAGTCACACCTCTACTAACCTTTGAAGGTGAATCCACACCGGTGGATGAGGTAAGGATAGGAGAAATTGATATCGAATTGGAGAACAGGAGCTCCATGCTCCATTTTCGATTCCTTGTCAGGGGCGAGGCTCCGGGATCCACGGATCACGTTAACGTAACCTTCGGTTATTCCAATTCCACTGCAAGAGAGACACTGGATTTCTGGATAGAACCCATCGATATGATGCTTTTTGGAAACGGAATATCCCTGGTTCCCACCGGAGCCGGTGAGGACAACTGGACCACCTGGAAACTCGACATTGCATTCAATTTTCCCATGAACGAGGACCCGGGTGCGGTGATCGGTCTGATAGCGGGTCTTTTCGGGATCACCATCAATGATACCTCATCCATTGATGAGATCACCAATATCACGGATCTGGATGATCTGAGGAAGATTCCCGGGGTCGAGGATCTTCTGAACAGGACCGGCATATCGGAACTGGAAAATATCACGGATCCTCTCCAGCTGATGAGATTGTTGTCGGATACGGATCTGCTTATCATTGCCAGAGCGGTGGATGAAAGCGGCCAATATTCGGAAGATGAGAAAGATATCAAGTTCGAGTTGATAGGAGCCGTATTCGAGTTCCTGCAGGCAGAGGGATATATCCAGGATGGCAGCGAGACCGATGATGATGAGTTCGACCCCTCCGAAAAGGAAGGAGAGGATGAGGAGGATGATATTCTGATCTATTTCATGCTGGCAGTTTCGGTCATACTGCTCGTGGGTATAATCATAATAGCAGCCCTTCTATTGATCAAGAAAGAGACCTGACGGGTTTTTTTAAATAGTTGCCACATGAATCAGGTATCGGGGGATAGTCCTGAGGTCCATGTGCCAGAGGATGATTCTTGCAACCTTTGTCATTGTTTTCCTTCTTCCGGTTCACTTTATTGGCATAGCTGATGATGCATCGGGTTCCGAACCAATAGAAATAAGCTTTGTCGTCAAGGGAACCGTAACCCACCATGGCGTCAAGATAGGCTTGGATTTTTTTTACCCCCATAAGTTATCTGTTTTC
>CAYULA010000085.1:0-2265 GCA_964445525.1 uncultured Thermoplasmatales archaeon
TTCCAGGTCCAGGGCTAAAAGACCATTTTATCATTCCTGGATTATCACTTGTATCGACATCAGACCTTCCTGTTCTCTGGATATCGCCTTTGAACATGGACCAGGAATCGGAAGGGTTCCTAGAGTTGTGACCATCCTCCTCATCCGAATTGGAATCAAACCCCATGGATACGGTTGATGCGGAAAACAGGAGTAATAGCATGATAAATGTCGTGATCCAGACTCTCATCCTCATCATGTGAAAAATGAATCCATCGGATAATAATCTTGCTGTAAGGTTGCTGTGATCGAGAGGTCCTCCTCGGCGGAGTGGGGAGAGAACCGTTTTTAGGAGATAAGAAAAACTCTTTCTCATCCGAAGGCCGGTCACGCGACCTCTCATTCAATGAAACAGGTGCCATCCACTGGGACATAGGTACTTAATTGCCATGTGCCACGATCCAAGATTACAAATAAATCAGTGAAAAGAATCATCTTACAAGCCAGTAACCACCTTTCGCAGGGCCTTTTCTTTCCAGCAACCCTTTATCCTTCAATTTCTTGATATTTTTTTCAACTGCTGTAGTGCTGATTAACAATTTCTCAGATATTTCAACCAATGATATTTGCGGATTACTCTTGATCAAGATTAGAATCTTTTCCTCATTATCACCCAACTTTTCACCCAACTTTTCACCCAACTTTTCACCCAACCCACTGTCATCTGGCATCCTTCTATGGAATATCGTAATGAATCCCGTTTTCAAGGGTTTGAATTCGACCCCAACCCTCTCCATCTTACATTCTTCAAATATCCGCTTCAGTCCAGAACCCCATTTCTCAATATCTTTCGAGAGATATAGAATATTAGCGATAAGGGGATTCCTGAGCACAGATCTTTCATCACCAAGAATATAATCCTCCGGTTTCAATCCTTCAGGGAAGGTACCTGGATTGTAGATTTCTATTCTGTCTTTAAAAAGAGCAATCTCATTTCCCTTTGGATTGGAATAATCACGATGACATAGCGAATTTACAAGTGCTTCTCTCAAAGCCTTTATGGGAATTTCAGGCATCTCCTTTCTTTCAAGTTCTCCAAATTTCACACTCCATTTGATATTTGACTTGAGATAAAGTTCGGATTCCCGGAGCAAATGAAAAAGATTACCTTTCAGCATCTTGATATCAAGAAAAGTTGTTTTATCATTTCCGGCAAATATTGCAAGTTGTATCTCAAGTTTATTATTATCGCAAAATAGGATCTCACCAGCATTTCTGAGCTTTTTTTCTGCAAGTAATCCGAGTTTATCCAATATCGCAACTTTGTCCTTTTCCCTTGGTAGTAATCGCCCTGCTTGTTTTGCACTGATGATAAAATTATTCAACTCATTTTCATTTATTGATTCCGGAGTGGAATCGGATTGCTTGAAATCCCAGAATTCTTTATTATAATTCCTTTCAAGGATTAGTTTCTCCATTTCTTTCGGACTTAGGACACGATCTTCATCACTGACACGAATATATGCTCTTCCAAAAGCATAATAGGGAGAATCAACACCTTGAAAAGATACTCTAATGCATTCTTTTCCCTCGATATCAATCACTTCAATTGTAGGGTATATCTTCGGTTCAATTGAATTGAATATGCCCTGGGATATATCTCTCAAAGTCTTATCATTGATTATATGTCCAATTGCAGTTCCATCACTTCTCACACCAAATATTACCTCTCCTTTTCCATGCTTATTCAATATAGCTGCAATGGATATTATCGCTTCTTTGAGCTCTGATTTGGAACGTTTGAATTCAATGGTCTCAGTTTCCTTCATATGATATTACCTCAAGATCTTGGACATATAGACGTTTATCAGTAAATGAAATATCTGCTTGTGATCATTTATTCTTTTATTATATCTATTTGATCTGGATTCTTTTGTTCTAATACAACATTCTCCACATTTTTCTTCTTCTTAACCAGAATGAATCCAACTACACAGCCTATGACAACAATGATCACCAAGATCAATATTATCACGATCCAAGGAAATCCTCCCCCGCCGTTTTCCTCCCCATTTCCATCTTCTTTTACAGAGGATACCTGGATCCCTTCCGATTCAAGAGATTCACCATGTTCATTCACGGCTGTAACAAAGTAGTGATAGACATTCCCTCCAACAACTGAGGTATCATTATACTCCAGGATATCTCCCGAAACCTGATCCAGGGATTCGAGTGAATCACTTTCCACCGACCGGTATATCACGTATCCGGTTACAGGTGATCCTC
>CAYULA010000086.1:0-2245 GCA_964445525.1 uncultured Thermoplasmatales archaeon
TTTTTGATCAAGAAATGGATCAACCCTTCAAATAGTGATTTTCACACCTGTGCCCAATCGTGGCCCCATGGCGAGACCTATACATATCAATTAATACCTAAATAATCTCGATAAATACCGTGTGCAGGCAACGTATGTTGCCAATCAGTAGTGACCTGCTTCGAGGCTTTTTTTACCTATGTCGAGGCCCCATCCGTGGCCCCATGTCGAGGCCCCAGGTCGAGACCTGAAGGTCCTCTTGATCGGAAAATAATTTCACGAAAACTGGGTTGATACAAACAGAAAGAGAGGTCCTCTTACCGAGAATAAAACCTTGGGCCTGTTCGGCACTGTGATCAATTATTGAGATCTTTTTTCAATTCATTCATTCCTTTCCCGGTGATTCTGTATTTTTGGAGGCGGCTTCTCGGTTTTTCGGGGATCGTGTACTCTATCAACTCTCTTTCAATGAGGTCCTTCAAGGTCCTCTTGAACGATCCACTCCTTTCTTTCAAACCAATAATATCCATTATCTCCTTTCTGGACAAGGACCCTTCTTTCAATGATGAAAGGATCCTGTATTGATTTTCTTCAGACATGGGCCCCGACATGGGCCCCGACATGGGCCCCTTGATATCTTCGGATTTCACCTGTGGATTCACATTGAATTTAATGTAATAATAGGTCCTATCATCATCGGTCTTGAATTCGGGGGGAGGTGAGTTGTTCTCCTTGAGGGACCTCAGTATCTTCGGGATTCCGGTGGACCTTCCCTCCGTCAACTCCAGTTCCTTGAGAAATTCACCAATCCTTCTATTTCGATAAAGTCTGCTTACAGCTTTTCCCTTACTTAGATCATCCATGTCTATGGACCTATCTGGCCCTGGAAAACTCAAAACTATCAGGTCTTCTTTGCTTATCCTAACCTCAATAGGTTCACGTATCTCGTAGGACCTGTGATAAACTGCATTCACAACTGCTTCCTCTATTGCAGGATAAGGGAAATTCCAGTATCTATCTGCTTCCGCCCTGTCATTCCTTTTCACTACGGTTTCGAAGAGATAATTTCTTTTGATAAAATCAAGAGACTCTCCGATTATTCTGTTCAGAGGACCTAGAAAAATCTTTTCGGAGAACCTATCACCCTCGGGACCTTCCGGGAACCAGACTACATCGATCTGTGTGTATGGAAATATTTCATGTGGATTATCATTGAAGAAAAGCAATCCTACATTTTTGGGAGAAGGTGATTCGGAGGGCCCTCCAATGATATTCATCTGTCTTCCCAATCGATCAAGGGGCAGGTCCATTGCATTTGAAGCCAGGTCACTTCTAATTTCTTTTAAGAAATCGATGATGAGATCTCTGGATAGTTCATCGATATTATGGAAGGAATTTATACGATCATCAAATGGGATGCGGGCAGTCAGGGATATGAGATTTTTTTCATCCTCACCTCTTGCCCTGACAGTACTGGAAGCCTTCCTGATGTAATAGGCCCATTCCTTGTCGGTTTTCGAGAGGCTGACCTTCGATCTATACGGCCTGACCGGACCACCTGGAGACCAGATGACCAATATCCAACTTTCCTGATATTTAACTGGAGATACGAGTGGATTGAAATCGGGAGAGATGGCCGTTTTGCAAAGACCCAGAAGTTCTTTCTGTATCCGATCGATTGATTTGGTATCAAGACCGATAGGAGGTAATATGGGCTTGCCATCCTTTTCCTCTATACCAATTATAATATATCCTCCGCCAAGATTGTGTATATCGTTTGCAAATGCACAGATTGTATGGATGATCTTCTCTGGATTCCATCCTTTCTTGAATTCAAGACGCTCCCATTCGACAGAATGACCCGATATGAGATCATTGAGATTTATCGGAAATGGGAGACCATCCATGTTTCCACACCTTCTTTAGGTCAATTTATGGCAAATTCGCCATAATTAAAATCTGGATTATGTATCTGTTCCCAGAGATGGACATTATCATTGAATAGAAATCATTGACAGACAAAAAAGCGATAGTATTCAACAAAAAGCACTTTTGTGGCGATGTCTGGAGGGCTGCAGCTGTGGCCCCATCCCGAGGCCCCACCATGAGACCTGAAAGTACTTCTGATCGTGATTGAGTTCGTTGGATAAAGGGTTGATACAAACAGAAAGAAAGGTCCTCTTCGATGAAAAACAAGGAAAGTACATGCTCCGATCTGGATATGATGCACCTTTCCTCATTGATGTTGATCTCGGTTCAGTCACAT
>CAYULA010000087.1:0-2015 GCA_964445525.1 uncultured Thermoplasmatales archaeon
CCCAAAAATAATGTGAATGAAGTCCTATGGGTTAACTTTTACCGAGTTAAGGTTATTTATTAATTTCTTATACACGGCCAGGATCAGGCAAGAGGATATCTTAGGATGAACTTGGTTCCCCTTCTGTAATCACCCTCAACTCTGTTCATTACCTCGATAGAACCGTTGTACCTGTCTGTAAGTGCCTTGACAAGGGAGAGACCGATTCCGGTCTGTGAGCCCTTCCCCTGCGGAGAGAACCTCGAAAACAGAAGGTCCTTGGATTTCTGGGGTATACCCATTCCGTAATCAGAGATCGTTATCTCGGCATGATCCTTTCTTTTCTTCAGGGAAACTTCCAACTTGGGTTTCTTTGAATCCTGGAATTTGATACCATTGTGGAGGAGGTTCAAAAACACTTCCTCGATGATCGGTTCGGCCATTACCGCCACTTTTCCTTTTGACATCCTGGTCTCTATTGAAAGCTCTTTTGAAGGGAATAGTTTTTCAACCTGGTCCAGGGCATTTTTCAATGCATCCTTGATATCGACCCTTTCCATTTCTGGTTCCTTTATTCCGAGTTTTGAAAGGAGAAGCACGTTCTTTACCAGTTTGATGGATCTTTTTACGAGATCCTCGGTGGAATTCAGGCTCATGTCCAGTATCTTCCTGTCATTTGAATGTCTGGCTATCTGGAGACCTGAATAGATACCCTGATGGAGATTGCCGATGTCATGACCCATGAGATCCAGATAGAACTCCGCCCTCTCCCTCTCTTTTATTATCTCCGTCTGTGATCTGTATCTTACTAGAGTCGTGGCTATAATCTGCCCGACCAATCGAAGAAAGTCAATGGTTTCCCTCTCCCACTTCACCTCATTTTTTACGGAATCGAAACCAACAAAACCGATTATCCTTCCGTCGCATACAAGAGGTGCGTTCAACAATGCTCTTATACCCTCCCTCTCGAATTCCTTTCTGTCTTTTTCGGCTTCTTTGGGAAGATGGTTCAGGTTCGGGAGATAGATCATCTTGTCCCGGAGCAGAAAATCCCTGACTATGTAGAAATCCTCGGTATTCAAACCCTGAAGGTTCTCTTTCTCTCTGCTTATTCCTTCCCTGTACCATTCATGGGTATTGTCCATAATTCTATTATTATCCCTGTAGAGGAAGACATAGGCCCTGTCCGCTTTTACGAAATCACCTGCCATTTCAAGTGCTTTTTCAATACTTTTATCGATCTTCTCCGGTGATGTGTTGATGAATTCCGATGAGATGTTGGATATCAGATATTCGAACTGGAGCCTCCTCTGAAGTGTTTTTTCGGATCTCTTCCTGTCGGTTATATCGGAGCTTATTGCGATGAATGCCTGAGGTCTTCCGTCGCCGTCCCTCATCAGACTTGCAGACATCCTTCCAGGAAAGGATGTTCCGTTTTTCCTTATGAGCTCGTATTCCAGATTATCCAATCTTTCCTCAGCGAGGACCCTCGTCATATTCACCATGGCTCTTTCATGATCCTTCTTATGAATGAATTCGAGAGCATTCCTTCCTATGATCTCCTCCTTGCTGTCGAAACCGTGAAGAATCAGGGTTGCATCATTGCAATCGATCACCTTTCCATCCAGGTCTGTGATTGTGATGGAGTCCGGCGAGGATTCCAGGATATTCTTTACCCTCTCCTCACCCGCCCTCAATTCGTTGAGGTAGTACATCTGATCGGTGGTATCCCGGATGACCGTGATGATCTTGTCAACCCTTTCTCCCTTCTTTATGGGTATCTTGATGGTGTAGGTGTTGAATTCCCTGTCACCGATCTGGGTCTGTTCGTCGGTTGCAAGGATCTCCCCGCTTTCGAAGACATCCCTGTATTCCTGCATCACCTTCTCGGGAAGGAATGGTTGGAGGTCGAAGATGTTTCTTCCCAGGGGATCTTCATCAATTCCTGCCCTTTTCAGAAGGTTCCTGTAGCTGTCGTTTGCTAGTGTCATGACAATTTAGTTCTTAGACATTTATTTATCTCAGTAACACATTAC
>CAYULA010000088.1:0-1707 GCA_964445525.1 uncultured Thermoplasmatales archaeon
GGTACCGATAGGCCAGTGTACAAATTCTCTATGCAAAAACTGGTGAACTACTGATTCTTGAGTTTGTTCAATTCCTCCAGCTGCATGTTTTTTCTGTAGAGCTCCCTGTGCATTGCCGAAAGCTCGTTGTTCAATCTGGTCAGGTCCTCAAAAAGCCTCCTTTCATGATCATCATCCTTTGCAGCCTGGGACGCTATCAATCCTCTGAGCATGTTGGTGTGCTCGTTGTTCATCATCATGAGCTCCTCGACAAGGGATTCCATTTCCCTTGTTGTTCCGCTTCCCACGATGGCTGCCCTCTTTCCCATGGCAGCTCCGGCAAAGTTGAGATTTGTGGTCCCTTTTCCGGAACTGATATTGAGCTCCCAGTCATGGGCCGAACCGTTCCTGAAGAGATCCTCCAGGAACCTGTCTCCCTTTCTCATGCTGTCGCTGATGAGGAGGTCGGTGAATTTGCTCCTCTCAATATCCTTCTCCTTGTCGGGATTGATGCTGTCGAGGAGGACCTCTTCGATGATCCCTTCATTGTTCACGATCAGGGCTATGACAGATTCATTCTTTATCTTCATTTTACCTTATCACTCCATGAGAATCCTTGCCGATTCCACCGCATCTATGGCGTTTCTGGCATATCCGTCCGAACCTATCTTCTTCCACAGGGTCAGATCCGTATTGAAAGGATAACCGCCCACGATTATTTTCGGGGCCTTTTCACCCATGGAATTTTTGACTCTTTCTATCATCTCCTTTACCCTTTCAACATGGGTGGGTATGGTCGAGGAGATGGCGAGCAGATCGGGTTTTGTATCTTCAACGGTCCTTATGAGACTCTCTATGGGAGTGTTTGCCCCAAGATAGTATGTGCTCCATCCCTCCATCTCGAAGAAATCCGCCACCATTCTGATCCCTATCTCATGGAGCTCCCCCTGGGCGCATGTGGCTATCATCTTCCTGTCCTTTCTATCGGAGTTGAATATATATGGATACAGCCTTGCCATTATGAGCTGTGTGGACGCTGTCATGTAATGCTCCTGGGCCACGGTTATCCTGTTCATCTGCCAGAGAGAACCAATCTCCTTCTGGACCTTTTCGAATACATCCAGATAGATCTCCTTGACAGGGACTCCCGATTCCACCATCTTCAATATCAGCTCCATGGCCTGGTGCCTTTCTCCTTCGAGCAGAAGGTTCAGATACTGATTTGCGAGAGGGGTATGCGGTCCTCCCTCGGGTATTTGCCTCTCCACATCCTCGGGGTAGCCGGGGTATTCGTTTATGGCCATATCGAGAAGTTCAATCGAGGCGGAATCATCCCCGTCCAACTTCAATGAGATGATTTCCTTCATCACCCTGAAATTGATAACCATCATCTCCTCATCCAGTCCCAAAGAACTGAACAGGCCCTTGAGCCATTTCAGGTAATTGACGAATATGATCCTGGAATCGGTCAATACCGACATCCTTAGAAAATCCAGATGGTAGCCGATGTCCTCCCTGCATCTTTCTATCTGATCCTTTGAATATATCTGCCTCAGGTGAGGCGACACCCTGAAATGCTCCTCGAGTATATCCTCGGCCAGGGTAGCTCTATCGAGATCGAGGAAAGGATCTTCCAAGCCACCTTCCATCATTTTCATCAAGTAAAATTTTGAATATAAAACCCTCATGGGCCGGTGGCCCGTCACGCATGAATGAAAATCCACCGCA
>CAYULA010000089.1:0-1672 GCA_964445525.1 uncultured Thermoplasmatales archaeon
TCATCAATGCTGTTGCGATCTCTCCCTCCGACCCTCCCTCCCCTCCGAGGGACCTCACCTACGAACAGGGTCCTGGTTTCATCCATATCAAATGGGAAGGACCTCAAGATGATGGAGGATCCCCGATTACTGGATACATTATTTACCGGTCGGTTGAGAATAATCTACTGGAATCTCTGGATCAGGTTTCGGGAGATATACTCGAATACAACGACACCTCGGTTGTCAGCGGTAAGTTCTATCACTACTTTGTTACAGCCGTGAATGAAAAGGGTGAATCTCTTGAATCGGAAGGGATCCAGGTTTCCGCTGTAAAAGAAGATGGAAATGGGGAGGAAAACGGCGGGGGAGGATCATCCCTTGTAATTTTCTTAGTAGTAATTGTTATCCTTGTGCTGATAGCAGTCTCCATTGTAATTGGATTAATCTTGTTAAAGAGGAAAAATGAAGAAAAACAGGATGGCGAACCGGAAGAAAATGAAGATATGCTGGAAAATTTTTCTAAATATTGATCAGGGAGATCCAAATTTCTCCACCCAGATCGAAGTTGATCTCTTTATACCGTAATAATGATTGTTGTTTCCGCGTTTGATCTGACCCGGATCAGTCCCTCAATAGAATATCGAATAGTTCCTTTGTGGAGTATCGTTTCAGGATAGATTGTCGATCAAAGTCTTTGTCTTCACTCCAGATACCTTCCGTTTTGGAATGAATTCCAGCCGCAATGAAAGGCGAATCCTTCGTGTCCACATCTTTCATTATCCCTTCGGCTTCTTCCATCTCTGCCATCAGATCATCCCTGGGTATGAATTCGATACGTTCTATCAATGTTGATTTTGTGATATCAAATTCTTTTTCTGTTTGATGCGCTTTTTTCATGAGGTAATCCTTGTATTTCTCGATCTCGGAGAGAAGAAATTCCGGTGCAATGAATTCGAATTCTTCGTTCAGAATGATCATTCTGGTTCCTGAATCCTTTATCAAACCGGCCATTACTCTGTTGGAATCAATTACCAGTTTCATGATGATTTCTTCCTCTTGTAGTGGTTGTAGATGCCTTCCTTGACTTTTTCATCAAGTTCCATGATATCTTCTTCAGTAAGTTCACTTTCTTTGGTCAAAGCATCAAGCAAGGAAAGCTTCTTTGCATAGTCCGATATTGCTCTTCTAGCAACTTCGCTCCATTTGATCTCCCCATGCTGTTTCATGAGGAGATATATGTCATCCGGCACTGATAATGTGATGTTGGGCATGTAAGTCCCCACATATACATGTGTTAACAAATATATGTATGTTTTCAAAGATAGAACTGAATTCTTGTAGCAAGTCTGTATTTATCCATATACAAAGGAAATTGGATTCCGTTTCAACGATTATGGATCATGTTTCAGAACTTACAGCAAGATTATTATCCATTCGATCCATTCTTCATTCATGAGGATGAGGACCTGTCTGGCTTTCATTGTTCCATTGATCCTGTTGCTTTCCGCATCAACCATATCCTTGGGATTTGATTCCTATCGGAATGAGGAGGAAGGATTTCTCTTTTCCAGAGGTCCTTCCGATTCCTGGTCCATGTTCAAGGGAGATATCCAGAGAACAGGAAGGTCTGATGTGGATACAAGTGATAATCCAGGAATGATAAAATGGTCTTTTAGCCCTGGACCTGGAA